>CAFBRK010000040.1 GCA_903231505.1 Olavius algarvensis associated proteobacterium Delta 3
GCAGCGAATCGCGAAGCGAGGCGCCTTGCCGGCTCCGTGTAGCGGATAGACGGCAAGGGGTACGTCAGTACCTGTGTAACCCCGTCAGGAACTGCCTTGTTGAGCAAAGCGAAATCCCGCCATCGGGGCCCATGAAGGTCTCCATTTGGTGCAATATCCAGGTTAACGGGATCTTTCATTCCTTTTGTTTATGGTTCCGTAAAATAATGCATATCGACACTTTTGTTTTTCCGAGCTTGACCCGGAATCCAGGACTTTTTAAATATCTACTTTACTGGATGCCGGTGATAGATCCCTTATTCAGCGGGGATCAAGTTCGGAATGATGAAATTTTCAAATGCACAGTATTGGCAATTACGACTCAGCCTCCTTCGCCGGAATGACGCTGGAAACAAAAAACAGACCAGTTATGAGTCGCGTCATGTTTCCAGTATTCCAATACTCCGGGTTTGGGTGAAATTAAAATTTCAGCAAGCAAGTTTCGTTCTTGGTGCCCATCCCAAAATTCCAACTTCACGACGACTCCATGCCGGTCTACCTGCTCCCGGAAGCGGTTGTTTTCCCATCGCCCCACTTGGCCAGAGACGACGGGCTCCTGGCCGTCGGGGGGGATCTGAGCGCGGATCGCCTCCTGGAAGCTTACCGACAAGGCATTTTCCCGTGGTACCAGGACGGCGAACCCATCCTCTGGTGGTCCCCGGATCCACGACTGCTGCTATACCCGGAGAAACTTCACATCCCGAGAAGTCTTGGGAAAAGCATCCGAAAAGCGGTTTTCCACATCACCTTTGACACGGCCTTTGAAAGCGTCATTGCCGGGTGTGCCGAGACCCGCACCCGGAATCGGGAAGGAACATGGATCGTAGCGGATATGATCCAGGCCTACAGCCGCCTTCATGAGGCCGGATATGCCCATTCTGTCGAGGCATGGAAGGAGGGTGAACTGGCCGGAGGCCTGTATGGCGTATCCCTTGGCGGCGCCTTTTTCGGTGAATCGATGTTCTCACGGGTCAGCAACGCCTCAAAGGTGGCCCTGGTCACGCTCATACAGCGGATAACGCGGTGGGGGTTTGATTTTGTGGATTGTCAGATCAGCACGGCCCACCTGCTGCAGTTTGGGGCATGTGAAGTCCCCCGGTACCGGTTTCTTCAAGAACTTAATGTATCACTTTATAGAAATACACGTAAGGGTCTATGGAAATAATTTAAAATGGAAAAAGAATGTATTTTCTGCAATATCATCGCCGGCAACACGGATACCCGGTTTTTATACGAGGATGATACCCTGGTTGTTTTCAGGGACATCCATCCCCATGCACCGGTCCACTTGCTGATCGTGCCCAGAAAACACATTCGCAGCATCAATGATCTGACCCCTGAAGAGGGCGGGATTGTGTCCCGGGTAACCATGGTTGCCAGGGACATGGCCAGAGAACAGGGGGTTCACAAATCCGGGTACAAACTGCTGTTCAACGTCGAGAGGGGGGGCGGACAGGTGATTTTTCATCTCCATTTGCATCTCATCGGCGGGTGGGGAAGGTGAGGGGATGGATGCTGGATTCTGGATGCTTGATTCTGGATACTCGATACTGGATGCTGGATTCTGGATTCTGGATGCTGGATTCTGGATGCTGGATTCTGGATGCTGGGGGTTGGAGGTTGGAGGCTAAAGGTATGAGGTTGAAGGTATGAGGTTGGAGGCTGAAAGCTTAGAAAAGGTTCAGGGCTTAGGGCTCAGGGCACACGGGTCAACGGGCAAACCGGCCAACGGGCAGACGGGCACACTGGCCAAACCGGCAAACTGGTTAACCGGCCAAACCGGCAAACTGGATGGGTACTCGCGTACTGGGTACTGGGTATTCGTTATTGAGAACAGATTCTGAGATGATTGATGATTCACGGAAAGCCGAATACCAAATACCCAATACCGAATACCTGAGGTTAGCAAACCGGCCCACGGGCGAACGGGCAGACGGGCAAACAGGCCAACGGGCCAAAGGGCAGACTGGATGCGAGATGGGAACTCGGTACAAGGGTTGGAGGTCTTAGGTTGGAGGTTAGAGGCTGGATTAGCAGATGATTGATGATTCACGGAAAGCCGAATACCTGAGGTTAGCAAACCGGCCCACGGGCGAACGGGCAGACGGGCCCACGGGCCAACCGGCCAACCTGTTATCATAGAAACCAGGCGATGATAAAACCCAGACGGAGTGATTTTAAATGGATTGTTTTGTGATTATACCGTCCCGATACGGGTCGACACGTTTTGAAGGGAAATCCCTGGCCCTTATAAAAGGAACCCCCATGATCGAGTGGGTGTATCGCCGGGTCGAGCAGGCGGATCATATCGCCAATGTCGTCGTGGCGACCGATGACAAGCGGATTGTATCGGCCGTTTCGGGGTTCGGCGGACAGGCGATTCTCACCGGTTCGGACGCGCGGTCCGGTACGGACAGGGTCGCCGAAGCGGTCGAAACGATGGGATTGCGGCCGGAAGACATCGTGGTCAACGTTCAGGGAGACCAGCCGCTCATCCATCCGGAGTGTATCGATGAGGTAATACGCCCGTTTCTGGACGAGCCGGACGTTCAAATGACGACACTGGCGTACAGAATCCAAAACGAAGCGGAGATCACCAACCCAAAGGATGTGAAGGTCACGTTCGACCGCAAAGGCTTTGCTCTTTATTTTTCACGGTCACCAATCCCCCTTGCCCGGGATCGCGAGACCGTTTTCGATACTTACAAGCATCTGGGAGTCTATGCTTACACCCGCTGGTTTCTCGAAACCTTCCGCAATCTCCCCGAGGGCCGGCTCGAACACATCGAGAAACTGGAACAGCTGCGGGTTCTCGAACACGGCTATCCGCTTCGGGTCGTGATTTCCGCGCATGACTCCCCCGAGGTCGATCTGCCTGAAGATATCACCCGAGTCGAGACGATAATCAAGGACGGCCGCATCCCCAAACCGGTCTGATGAGTCTCTGAGGCAATCTGTCCTTCAGCAAGCCACTCGCCGGCAGCTTTTAAACTTACTCTCCGCTGTCCCACAAAGCCATATCTGTCGTTATTTATCCTCTCGAGTCTGCCTCGGTTTGGATCAGGTGATCATTCCTTCTTCTGACAGCACGTAACTCCCATGAGTAAAACAATCTTCAGATTCCAAAGGGTGCTTCCGTACAAGGGCGATGCGGAGTAATTTACCTCTCGGTACAGAAAATGTGTAGTTATCGTTATAGAAAAAAGGTAATGAAATATGAAACTTCTTACCTATCGTCTTGTGAATCCAAATCCAAACCAAGGTCTGTTTTTAATAACATATTGTTATCTTTATTAAATATTTTTTTTGTCATTTTACATATTTCTAACGCGATTGAGCATGGATCTTGCTATACCTACTACTAAATTATTACGGGTTTGGTTAATGGTCGGGGTGCCAGTGGGGTTCCTCGTGCGAATAATTTACGGTAACCATTAGATCACTAAGCGAGGGGGGAAAAATGCAAAAAAACGGAAATTACACTCACGGCATGTGGGGCTTTATGCTAATCTTAACTCTTGCACTCGGCTTAATTACGGTCCCGTCCGCGCAAGCAGCTACGATAACGCCGACAGACTACGATTTGGGTGGGGCTTTTGTCCAAGGAGGGGTTTTCAAGCCTAATCCTGCGGATCCGGTCCATAGCAGCATTTTCGAGGGGTTTGATGTTGTTTCCGGTATGATGATACCAGTCGCCGAGCTGACAGTGAGTGTTTGGGAGAGTTTAGACCACACATTTACCTACGAACTCCTTCTCAATCCAGTGTACTATGAAACTGAAACGCGCGAAATTTCAGAATTCAAAACAACCCTCGGTGTGCCGGGGCT
Source organism: Olavius algarvensis associated proteobacterium Delta 3 (assembly GCA_903231505.1). Taxonomy (GTDB): domain Bacteria; phylum Desulfobacterota; class Desulfobacteria; order Desulfobacterales; family CAFBRK01; genus CAFBRK01. The sequence continues at coordinate 3,868 of CAFBRK010000040.1, forward strand.
GATATCGGCCGGGTATAGTTTTGATGATTCCCTTGCCGCGACCGGGGTTGCCCAGGGCTTTGACATCACTCAGCAAGGAACCGACGGTGCTCTGCTCTGGTCCATCGCCGATGGTGCTTCATGGCCACAAACCGATATGGTGCCGGATCCCATAAGATTTATGTATCAATCTACATTCGGTCCGGGGGATCCGTTTTGGTATTCACTCACGAATTCCCACTTCGGATTTACCACTAACTATGGAGCGACTGTTCCTCCCAATCCGGTCCCTGAGCCGACAACCATATTGTTCGTCAGTACTGGATTGGTTATGATGGGGGCCGGTGTGCGAAGGCGCATGAAAAAATAAAAGGGGGGTGCTGTAATGAAGAAAAATGGAATTCTTCTGAAGTTGCTGATCGGCATCACTGTATGGATAACGGCCGCCCTGTTTCATGTGCAGCTTGTTGGCGCAGTGTCTGTTTCGCCGATTGATTTTGCAACAATCGAAAAAGGGGATCTGCAAGAGACCATGACCAAGAAGGTCAAGAGCTTGTTACCTGTCAATCCTTATACTGGTAGACCTTCGACTGCCTTCGGTGAATTAGTAAGTGAGGTTTACAAGAAAGATGATATATTTACTTATGCATTCCGCCTGACCTTGGATGAAGGGGTACTTTCGGAGATCAACACCCAATTCAACGTTCATGGGTTAGTTGAATACTCCACGAACGGAAGTATCGACTACATGGCAGGATACGACTACAAGCAAGCTGGCGTCGCGCTAGGTGGGGATGGAGACGGAAGCGAGATTAGCATCACGCTCGACCAGAGTGATCCCGCCTTCAGGACGCTGGACTGGAACGTTGAGAAATCCATCCACCCAATGGCCGGTCCTTTGACATTCTTTTTCCAATCCACGTGGGGCTATTCGGCAGGCGGGTATAACATCACCTATAACAACGTTTCCCCGTTTACGGATATTGCGGGTGGAACAAGTATCAAAGGGTTTGCCCCGACTGTAGAGCCCGGGCCGGGACCTGACCCAATACCGGAACCGGCCACCCTCGTTTTGATGAGCGTGGGGGTGATGGGGGGAATCGGTAGCCGGATTTTTAGAAGACGACGGCGTGATGGGTCTTCCCCAACATAACGTCATAAAAACGACATGATACGGATAGATGCAGGCGTCGCCGCCGGTTCACCGTAAATGAATCTGTACACTGGGCGCCTGGTGTTGCCCTTCGCTATAAGTGAAAAAGCCCGAACAGAAAGCTGTTCGGGCTTTTTTTATTAGGTCCCTTCGCCGTTGGTAGGCACCTTGAATGTATGTGACAGTCCTTACAAAACAAACTACTGAGTATAGAATCACCTGGTTAGAGCGGTTTGGCAGACCGATGACGCCTTGGGTTTTGAAAACCGTAGTTGATTGTTTTTGAGTCCAGCGGAGGCTCAGAGATGTCGGCGATCAGTGGCCTCATTGAATATCAGCTGCGGTAGTGATCGTTTACCCTTGGCAAATCAGAATTAAACACCATGACAAAAAATCAATCGTACGGGATTGCTCCGTCTTGATTTTCTGTTGAACTGGAACGCCGTGGCGATGCGTCTTATGCTTATGCAAAAGAATGTTTTGGTTCGATCAAGGGCGAACGGGTTCGTTGTCGAGAAGAAGCAGTTTCCTGCGCCCTCGTATGTATAAAATCCAGGTCGAGAGGGAATGTGTCTCTTCGTCCCAGATGGCGTATTCAACGGTTTCTTTTATCGGTAAAACCTCTATGTTTGGCGTGGGAGAAGGATTGTGTCTTGGGCGACGAGCCCGTCGCAGAGTTTCTTCCTCCCGCCAGGTTTAAGTCGGAGACTAAATTGGTGCAGGACACCGCATTGTTACGAGGCTGATGATTCCTGGCATCGCTTAACACCGATAAAGAGGTTTTCGATGACATCATTTTTCTTAGGCGCGGATGTAAGCAAAGGATGCGGATTTTGTTATCTTAGATGACCACAAACAAACGGTGGTCGAAAACTTTCAACTCGATGATACCCAAAAGGACCATCGGCTCCTTTTTAAGATCATCGACCAGCTGTTAAAACAACATCCACAGGCCACCGTGTGTGCTGCGGTAGAAAGCACCGGTGGCTGCGAAAACAACTGGTATCAGAGTTTGCGTATGTTGCAACAAACACTGAACATCTCTGTGGCTCGGCTCAACCCGCTGGGGGTTGTCCACAACAAAAAGGCCGGTCTTAAGCGCAATACCACCGACAAGATCAGTGCCTGGAGCATTGCCGAATACCTGATCGCTCACCCGGAAAAGGTTAACTATCAGCGGCACGATCAATGGGCCGGTTTACGAAAGCAGTGGGGCTTTATCCGAAATGCTCCACAAACAGGCCAGCCAGATACGCAATCAATTAGAATCGCTGCTGTATACCGCCCATCCGGATTTGCTCAGGTTCTGAAAGGACGGCGTGCCGACCTGGGTTCTGAAACTGCTGCTAATATATGCCACAGCGACCCGGCTGGCCCGTGCCAGGGTATCATCGGTGGCCAACACAGCCCATCGCACCACCGATAAAAGCCGTCGCTTTCAGCAATTTGATCCAAAGGCGCCAGTCTCAGGCCGGCAAGGCAAAAAAAGACTGGAACGAAAGGAGCCCCAATGTGTTGAAAACACAGTGTGCGGGGTCATCACTCCCGTCCCAGCTCCGTTAGCATAGCAGGGTTGGAGCCGGCGGTACAGGTTCTACCGATTTATCAAAGAACAACGAATAACGACAAAAAAATCAGCTCGAGTTAATCCGTACTCGGACTAAACAGGTGATCGGAAAATTAACAACCGTTAAAATCTATACTTGACTTTAAACGGATTAACTCTGCGGTGGATTTTGGTGAATCCCAACATAACCGACGTTTTCAATGGGTCGGCTCTTTTTTAGCTGATAATCATAATGAGCTAAACATGAGCAACTACCGCGCCGGCATCTCTTCTTACTGTGGTTTCTAATGTGATCGTGAAAAATGGGGCTTTTAATGAAGTCGATGAGATTCGGTATTTAGATAAAGATTCGGTTTGTAGTGAAATACTGCAGAGAAAATGCTTGCCTGGTTTTTCATGACTACCAGGAATGTATCCTTTTTCTTGCGCATGCAATTCCCAAAAGACCGGACAACAGGATAATCAGACTAGAAGGTACGGGTATCGGAGCCGCTTGCTCGGATGGAAATTGGGTTGAACCGTAGGACCCGCCAAAAAACCCTTTGGCAGGATCTGCAGCCGTGGATTGAACTGTTGTTGCCAAGGCCTGACCCGGTCCATGGGTGGATTGAAAAAAGAAGGTCACCGGATCGGTGACAGGTGTCGGAGAGGGCGCGCCTATCACGTATTCGCCAATCCAGTAATTATCCAATCCTGCCACGTTTGCTTTGTCCACGTTCCAGTCAAGAGAATTATCGCTGGCTGTTTGCTGGGTGAGCTTGAATATGTCACTGCCATCACCTGTGTACGATGGTTCGGCCACGGCAAGAGCCTCTGAATAGCTGTGTCCGGCAATACCGTTGAAACCGTATGGCTCGTTAAAGCCGGTGTTCCACTCCGTCAGGTTGGGTAATCCGGGTCTCATAACGATTTCGTAAGTGAACAGTGAATTGGCATCGTTGTAGTAGACTGTGGTCTGGATGCTTCCCCCGGTAGGCAAGCCTGTAAAGGCGTCAAGATGCAACGAATCCGGAGGGGAAAGCGGAGCCGACACGACCGTTCCGACAGAGCCTCTCAGAAGATCGTAGTCGGTGTGTATAATCACATCGGCCGATACCACCTGCGCACTTAGCATTATCAGAAACGTTATAGCTATTACAGAAATGACGCCACGCATAGTCCGTGAGCTTCGCAGACTTTTAATGGCTAATGTGCTCTGGTATTTCAAATTGGACCTCCTTTTCTCAGTATGCCGGTTGAAAGGACATAGAGCCAAACCCAACATACTAGGCGATGAAGGCAATCCGCTATTGATCAAAAAAACCTTCACATGTGTGCTTATGCAATATGCATGCCTTGTTTTACGATTTATATCTATCTGAAATCAAATATAGTTTTGAATGATGGAACTAAGATGAGAAATGAATTGTAAAAAAAAAGTAACACATGTGGAATTCATTTCATTCTTTTGATCTCTCGAGGTTTTCTTGGGCTCTTCGCTCAACTATTGAATATCCTGCTCAACGATCTGGCCCGGTGCTTGTGACGGCGGCTGGGAAGAGGGGGCGGCCTGCGGCGTGGCCGAAGAGGGGGCTGCGCTCGATGCGGCGGGGCGGGATGCCATGCCGGCAATCCGCTTTTCAAGGGCCAGGATTCTGGCCAGCATGTCTGTTTCAACCTTGTCGATGGCGGTCCGGTACGCTTTCCGCTCATTTCGAACGGTTGATTCGAAATTCTTAATATCGGTCCGCAACGCACCCAGATCTGCTGTGGCCGTTTTGAGGGCATCCATGCCGACCGTGGTCTCTGCCAGGGTCGTTGACAGGCGCTGGAGCTGCGCCTGTTGTTCCGTCTTGTACTGCTGTAACTCGCCGGATGCCGCTGCCAGCTCTCCCCGTAGTCCGCCCATGGTTGCCTCGATCTTTTTGATCTCGCCGGTCAGCGTATTTTTGCTGACCTTCACCGACCGAAGGCTTTTATCGGTGCGTTCCAGTTTTTTAATTTTTTGATCCAGATCGGCGCTCAGGGTCTGAAGGGTTGTCATCTGCTTGTTGAGGGACTCTTCGAGCTTGGCCACCTGGACGGAGAGGGATGAGAAACTCGAATCGAGATTTTCCGAGATTTTCTGAACCCGCATGGTGCCGGAAGAATCAAAGCGTTGAAGCTTTTTTCTCACATCAAAATAGGCAACAGCCATGGCGGCTGCGATCAGACACAGAAAAATGACAGCCACCTGGGTCATGCGTTGGCCGAGCCTGTCAATACGGTGCTCGTCGATCTCCGATTCATACAGCGTATTCTCGTCGGATCCGTTCAGTTCAATGTCGAAATCGGAAGGGTGTTTTCTTTTCATCGATCTTATTCCCATTCAATGGTGCTGGGCGGTTTCGAGCTGATGTCGTAGACGACCCGATTGACGCCACGAACTTCGTTGATGATCCGATTGCTTATGGCGCCCAACAGCCTGTGGGGCAGCTTCGCCCAATCGGCGGTCATGGCATCCCTGCTGGTGACCGCCCGGATGGCGACAATATGTTCGTAGGTGCGTTGATCCCCCATGATGCCGACGCTTTTTAGCGGCAGCAGGACGGCAAACGACTGCCATAACTTCCGATAATACCCGTTTGCTCTGATTTCCTCAAGCAGGACGGCATCCACCTCCCTTAAAATCTCCAAACGCTTCCGCGTAATTTCCCCGATAATGCGGATGGCCAGCCCGGGGCCCGGAAACGGCTGCCGCCATATGAGTTCGTCCGGAAGTCCGAGGGTCTTGCCCAGTTTACGGACCTCGTCTTTGAACAGGTATTTGAGAGGTTCGACCAGTTTCAATCTCATTTTCTTGGGAAGCCCTCCGACATTGTGATGGGACTTGATGACGGCGGAGGGGCCACCAAATGCCGACCGGGATTCAATGACATCCGGGTACAGGGTGCCCTGGCCCAAAAATTCGGCGCCCTTGATCTTTTTGGCCTCGGCCTCGAACACATCCATGAATACCTTGCCGATGATCTTCCTCTTTTTTTCCGGATTGCTCACCTTGGACAGCGCCGACAGAAACCGCTTGCCGGCCCGCACAAAGCGGATATTGATCTTCAGATGCTGCTGGAAAACGGTTTTTAACTTTTTGGCTTCGTCCTTTCTCAGCAAACCGTTATCCACGAATATGCACGTCAGGCGTTTCCCCACCGCCTGGTGGATCAGCAGGGCGGTGACCGATGAATCCACTCCGCCACTCAACCCCAAAATGATCTTGCTGTCTCCGGTCTCTTCCCGGATGCTTCGGATGGATTCCCTGGCAAATGACGACATCGTCCAGTTCCTGGGGCAGTCACAGACGTCAAAAAGAAAATTTCGAAGCATGATTTTGCCCTTGGGCGTGTGCAGCACCTCGGGGTGAAACTGGAATCCATAAAGCCGCTTTTTGGGATGCTCCACGGCGGCGATGCGCGTGTTTTTGGTGGACCCCGTGATCCGGAAGCCTTTGGGCAGTTTGGTGGTGGAATCGCCGTGGCTCATCCAGCACGGCGTCGTGCTTTCGACTCCTTTGAACAGGCTCTCGGGGCGTCGCACCAGCACCTCGGCGTGACCGTACTCCCGTTTTCCAGCGCCTTTTACGGTACCGCCCAAGGCATCCATCATGTACTGCATCCCGTAGCAGATACCCAGAATCGGGATGTTCAGGCCGAAAATCTGCGGATCCACCCGTGGACTGTGTTTGTCATAGATACTGGCGGGCCCGCCGGAGAGAATGATGCCGTCAGGTTGGAGTTCGCGGATGCTCTCCACCGTGATGTCGGGTGGTTCGATCCGGCAGTAGACCCGCAGTTCACGGACGCGACGAGCGATCAACTGGTTGTACTGTGAGCCGAAATCAACAATCAGTATCATGTGGATCCCTTCCGTAATTAAATTGCGCAGCCTCATTGAATATGTTAAACACGCAAAAATTGTCAATCGGATTGTCTTGTCTGGTAGATTTAAGCATATATATCCAAATCTAAGGATACGGTGGACAGCCTATCTCCCCCACCGTGCCTCCCCCATCAGGGGGGAGGACCTTTTATTTCCCTCCCCTTGTGGGAGGGATTTAAAGGGAGGGGGCATAAAACGCATTCCTTACTCTTGTTTCTAGGGCGGGAAACTTATAGCGTTTATGAGCCGACTCATTGTTCAGATATATGAAGTCCAGGATCCCAGGGAGGCGGAAGGCCTCGTTAAACTGGGCGTGGATCATATCGGCAGCGTCGTTCTTTCGAATGAGACATGGAAAGATCCGGTGCTGGAGGAGACCGTTCGGCAGGTCCAGGCGGCGGGGGCCGTCAGCAGCCTGATTCCCCTCTACGGGGACCCGGATCTGATCTTTCGAACCGTCGACTATTACCGGCCGGATATTCTGCATTTCTGCGACGATCTGATCGGCAGTATTCGTGATCTCAATGCGTTGGACCCCTTTGTGTCGCTTCAGGAGCAGTTGCGAACTCGGTTTCCGAATGTGCGTATCATGCGCTCGATACCCATACCGGAGTCTGGCGCCGCCACCGAATATCCGACTCTTGAGGTGGCCCGCGCCCTGGAGCCGGTTACCGATTTCTTCCTGACCGACACGCTGGTGGACAACGGAAATGGCCTTTCCCAGGAGGAGCAGCCGGTCGCCGGTTTCGTGGGGATTACGGGGCTTCCCTGCAGCTGGGATATTGCCGCGAAACTAACGGCTCAAAGCCGGATCCCGGTGATTCTGGCCGGTGGTATTTCCCCGGACAATGCCTACGACGCCGTCATGAACACACGGCCGGCAGGCATTGACAGCTGCACGCAAACCAACGCCGTGGATCCGTCGGGAAAGCCGATCCGGTTTCGGAAAGATCCGGACAAGGTCCGCCACATGATTGCCGAAGTCCGGCGAGCGGAGCGGGACCTGAATCAATACCCCTCGGATGATGTATCGCCGAACCGTAGACTCTGAACTGTCTTTGCACACGAGAATTTTAGAATAATTTTTTTGGGTCATCTCCCAATTGGTTGCAGTTTTTTAATAATTTTGGCTGGTAATTTCATCCGGTGTAAGGATCAATGAGGATTCAAGGGTTCGAGGATTCCAGGGGTCGAGTGAAAGGCTAAACGCATTACATGAATCTTCTCGCAACCCCGCTGTGCGAGATTTCCGCTTAGCTACAACAAGCTGCGGGGCAGCGACGCCGAATAGCGCCCACTTGATCCCCTCTCCTTGTCTTGCTAAATTTAGGCTTTGCAAGGGTCGCCGAAGGCGGTATTCAACAGCGCGCGCTTCATCGATACGGCTGAGCTCGTCGCAGGCCCTCAGGTTAGAGAATTTCGCATGGGTTCCCTGCTGCGAGCTACAGGAGATAACCAATCTAAAACACTTAACATATAGCACTTGACCCCTTGAATCCTCGAACCCTTGGACCCTCTTCTCCAACTAATTTGGAGAAGAACCATATTTTTTTATTTTTACTGGGTAAAATCGTTCCACGATTTTACAAGGAGCGGAATTATGCTGGAAAGTGGCAATTTACGGAAGGGGCTGAAGCTTGAAATCGACGGTGAACCCTATGTCATCGTGCAGTTTGAATTTGTGAAACCCGGAAAGGGCCAGGCGCTGTACAAATGCCGGCTTAAAAATATGGTTACCGGGGCCCAGTTTGACAGAACGTTCCGCTCCGGGGAAAAATTCAATGAAGCCAATCTCGAGGAAGTCGAAATGCAGTACCTGTATTACGACGGTGAAAACTACTGTTTCATGAATACCACAACCTATGACCAGGAATTTCTAACGCCGGATCAGGTTGGCGATGCCATACCGCTCCTTAAGGAAAACACCGTCTGCAGCGTTCTTCTTTTCGACAGAAAGGCGATCGGGATCACACTGCCCAATTTCGTGGATTTACGGATCACGGAGGCGGACCCCTGGGTCAAGGGGGATACGGCATCCGGCAGCACCAAGCCGGCAACCCTGGAGACCGGCACAGTGATCCAGGTGCCCCCCTTTGTCGAGGAAGGCGAAAAGGTCCGGATCGACACGCGTACCGGTCAATATGTGGAACGGGTCAAGGAATAACATCGTTTCACGATGTTATTCCGATGTTTTTTGTCCTGCTCGCAACGGCGATATTCTTCAAGTTTCCAGGAGGTCCAGTCGCCGGTGTCGCAGAGTGTTTTAAGAATTCCTCTCCCCTGGTGGGAGAGGCGAGGTGAGGGGGAAAAACTGCGATAATTCCGAGATTATACCCCAAAATGGCTTTGGCGGGGCGGCTATCGATTTCATTCACCACTTAAAAACCGCTTCCCCCAGCGCTCGGAGTGTAAAATGGCGTCGAGCGGTTTCCGCCCTCTCTTTCTGGGCGGCGCGTCCTTGGGGTAACCGATCGCCAGAAGTGCCGACACCCAGACCCGCTCCGGAATATCTAGAATTTCCCGAATGCGATCTTCTCGAAACCATCCGATCCAACACGTACCAAGTCCGAGTTCCACCGCTTTTAGCACCATATGTTCCATGGCGATCCCGAGGTCGATCCGGTAGTATTCGATGCCGGTGATACGACCGCCGATCCGGTTGGCGATTATATCCAGCTGACTGCATCCCACCATGAGAAGGGGCGCCTGGACCAGCCATTTATTCGGGATGACCGGTCGCATGGCCTCTCGACAGATGCGTTGGATGGTTTCCTTCTCCGTGACGGCGATAAATCGCCATGTCTGGCTGTTGCAGGCCGACGGAGCCCATCGCGCGGCTTCACAGAGGGAGAGAATGGTATCCCGGGAGACGGGCCGTGAAGAAAACGCCCGGACCGACCGGCGATGGTGGATGAGGGCATCCAGCCCGGTAGGTGTTGGCGATTCTCTGGTTGGATCCTGCTCGGTCATGGGGGTGGCCCATTTCCTGTTCGCCCGTCTGCCCGTTGGCCCGTCTGCCCGTTGGCCGGTTTAGCCGGTGCACCTGCGGTTCACGTCATTTACCGCGAGACGGCGCGTCATAGGTTCGGCACGGCGCTTACGTCATTCGTTGTTTTGTTGATCTGTAATCTTTCAACTTTCAGCTTTGAGCTTTCAGCTTGAATCTTTTCCTCCGTGTCCTCTGTGACCTCTGAAAGAAATTTTTTCCTCCTGAATCCGTTCCCAATGCCGAATACCCAGTACCAAGTACCCATCCAGTTTGCCGGTTTGCTAACCTCAGGTATTCGGTATTGGGTATTTGGTATTCGGCTTTCCGTGAATCATCAATCATCTACTAATCCAGCCTCTAACCTCCAACCTAAGACCTCCAACCCTAGTACCGAGTTCTCATCTAGCATCCAATCTGCCTGTTGGCCCTTTCGCCCGTTGGCCCGTTTGCCGGTTAGCCGGTTTGCCAGTTGGCCGGTTTGGCTTCGCTCGATCCAATCCTAGAGTACACATTCTGAGCCCTAACCCTTATCCCTTATTTAAACTTTCAGCTTCAGACGCTTCGCTTTCAACTCATATTTCTTTTAGCTTTGCCGGTGGGGTCGGAGCCGTCAGGCGAAGTCCCAGGCTTTCTTTCCTTTCAGCTTTCAACTTTCAGCTTTCAGCTTCAGTTCAGGTTAGGGCCTCGGCGAGTGATCCACATTCGGCGGCGTGTCCACTTCTCTGGAGTCCTCTTCCAAGCGGTGAACGACATACTCCCGGATGCGCATGCCTTCCATTGATTCCACGATGATTTCATAGGGCCCAATGGAGATTTGCTCCTTTTCCCTGGGTATCCTGCCGATGTGATCCAGGATATATCCTGAGAAGGTATCGTACTCCGGGGAATCCGGGATATCCATGCCGATCATGTCATTGACATCGTCGATGTCTGATTTGCCCGGCACCATCCATTTGTCCTGATCGAGCGTGATGATTTCCGGCTCTTCGATATCGGTTTCGTCATGGATTTCACCGACGATTTCCTCGAGGGCATCTTCCAGGGTGATCAACCCGGAAACCCCTCCATATTCATCGACGACAATGGCCATGTGGGTTTTCCGTTTTTTAAACTGTCCGAGCAGGGAGTCGAGCTTTTTGTTTTCCGGAACAAAATAGGGCTCCCGCATGATTTTCCGGATGTCGATCGGCTTGCCGCTGGCATAATACAAAAACAGGTCCTTGATGTTCAGGATGCCGATCACGTGGTCGAAGTCTCCCTCGATGACCGGAATCCGGCTGTTTCCGGACCTGACGATCTCGTCAAGTTTCAATTCCTGGTCTGCTCCGATAACGTACATATCCCCGCGCGGTGTCATGATCTCGGAGGCTTTGGTGTCGTCGAATTCGAATATCTTGTGGATCAGTTGCTTTTCTTCTTCCTTGATTTCCCCTTCTTCCTCGACGACCTCCACGAACGTCATCAGCTCTTCTTCGGTGGCGCTCGGTGTTTTTTTGATGCGCCCGGTGATGCGGGGGATGAAGTCAAGGAACTTGATGAGCGGAAAAAAGAGAATCAACAACCAAAAAACGGGACGAATGATTATCCTGGCAATGAGTACATTGTTCCGGGTGGCGATCGATTTGGGGAGGACTTCCCCGAATACGACGATCAAAAAGGTCATGACGCCGGTGGCCAGCCCAAGCGCATGATTGGGAAACGCACCGATAGCAATGGAGGTCGCCAGTGCCGCGGCACCGACGTTGACGATGTTGTTTCCGATGAGAATGGTTGTCAGCAGGCGGTGGGGATTCTGTTTCATCCGGAAAATGAGACGATCCGTTCGCCCGCCCTCCTTGGCAAGGTGCCGGGCGCGGGTTCTGCTGATTGAAAACAGCGCCGTTTCCGCAGAAGAGAAAAACCCGCTCAGAAAGAGCAGAAGAAGGAGAAAAATTATCTCATCCGTTGCAACATTCATGATGACAAAAAGTCGCACCCCCATGTCCACCGGTTGGGGACCCCGGGCACGCCAAACGCCAGGGATCGCGCGTTCAGAATATAAGTTCGGCGGCGCTTCGGTTTACTGAGGGACATGACGGTAGGACGAAAACTGATCCGGTGATCATATGTTGATGAAGCGGGGTCTTCCAAGCTTTGAGACTTCCTCTTGAATTTATTGAATTTATTTATGTATTATAACGCGAATTTTCAATTTTTCAAGTAAAATAGATTCCTCCGGAAAAAGCCGGAGGAATCTATGCCGGAAATGCCATGAGATCCTTTCAGACGCTGACTGAAAAAGATAAAACATCCGGGTATTATGGTAATTTTCGGAATAACCGATCAAAACACGTTCTGTGACGTCTAACAGGCTGTGCAACACCATTGGGAAAACAATCCGAAATCGCAGAATATATCCACGCGCTGAAAGCTGCACCGCGGCTCAAAGGCCAGGTCGCTTTTTCCACGGTCATTCGGGAAAAGCCGCCTGAACTGGACCCCGGGGAACGGCCCATGGCGCCTCCCATGGAAAAAATCCTGGAAGCCATGGGAATTGAGCGGCTGTATCGGCATCAGGCCGAATCCGTCGAACAGATCCGTCTGGGGCACGACGTGGCCGTTGCCACCGCCACCGCCAGCGGGAAAACCCTGATTTACAATCTGTCGGTCGTCGAACGGATATTGAGAAACCCCGAGTCCAGAGCACTGTACATTTATCCGCTCAAAGCACTTGCCCAGGATCAGCTGAGCGCATTCCGGCAATTTGTGTCGCCGTTGGGAACCCGCGCACCGGAAGCCGCCATTTATGACGGTGACACCTCTGCCTGGCATCGTCGTAAAATCCGCGACCGGCCACCCAACGTTGTCATGACCAATCCGGAAATGCTCCACCTGTCCATCCTGGCGTATCACGCCAAATGGGAGCCGGTCTTGTCCTCTCTTGAAACCGTGGTCCTGGATGAGGCACATACCTATCGGGGGATTTTCGGCGCCCATGTGGCTCAGATATACCGGCGTCTGAGCAGGATTTGCGATTTTTATGGAAGTGATCCGAGCTTTGTTTTCAGTTCGGCCACCCTGGCCAACCCGGGCCAGTTGGCGAATATGTTGACCGGTAGGACTCCCACGGCGATCGCTCACGATGGCGCCCCATCGGGTCGGCGCTTTGTCGTCCTCATGGACCCCGTGGACAGCCCCGCGCGAACCGCCATCCTTCTGCTCCAGGCTGCGTTGCACAGGGGACTTCGGACCATCGTGTTTACCCGGTCACGCAAGATGACCGAGTTGATCGCCCTTTGGGCACGGCAACAAACAGGGCGATACGCCGATCGCATTGCTGCTTACCGAGCCGGTTTTCTCCCCGATGAACGCAGAGCGATCGAGGCGCGACTTGCCGGGGGAGAGCTGCTGGCCGTGGTATCCACAAGTGCCTTGGAACTGGGAATCGATATCGGCGATCTGGATCTGTGTATCCTGGTGGGGTATCCCGGCAGTATCATTACGACATGGCAGCGTACCGGAAGGGTCGGCTGCAATGGACAGGACTCGGCGCTGGTCTTTATTGCCGGTGATAATGCACTGGACCGATTTTGGCTTCGGCATCCCGGCCAACTGCTGACCCAGGGCCCGGAGGCGTGTGTGGTCAACCCCTATAATACCGGGGTTCTGGAGCGTCATCTGGTATGTGCCGCTGCGGAGCTGCCCATCACCGAGAATGAGCCGATGTTGGCGGACGACAATATCAAGACCGCGGTCCGGCAACTGGAGAGCGACGGCCGATTGCTGCGAAGCGCCGACGGCGGCAGCTTGTACAGCCCTCGAAAAGCGCCCCATCGTACGGTGGATCTTAGAAGCGCCGGTTCCCAGTATATGATTGTCGACGCCGGAACAGATGACCGGATCGGAGAGATCGACAGCTCTCGCGTGTTTCGGGAAACCCACCCCGGTGGTGTGTACCTTCACCGTGGCGAAACGTATCTTGTCGAGGCCGTCGACACCGCCCGTCGCGTCGTGCGCGCTTCGGCCGCCCGGGTGGGCTACTATACCCGCGTTATCGCCGATAAAGACATCCGGATTGTGGGTTCCACAGATGAACACCGTCATGGCGACATACGGTTTCAAAAGGGGCGAATCCGGGTCACCGACCAGGTAACCGCCTACGAAACACGGGATGTCCGGAGCGGGGAGCGCCTGGAAATCGTGTCCCTGGATCTTCCGCCAGTGACCTTTGAAACAGATGGCCTCTGGTTCGATCTGCCTGCCAGTATAGAACGGGCGGTCCAAAGCGCCTCCCGTGACTTCTGGGGGGGCATTCATGCGCTGGAACATGCGGCCATCGGTATATTTCCACTCCTGGTGCTGGCGGACCAGAACGATCTTGGCGGTATTGCCACGCCGCTCCACCCGCAACTGGGAAACGCCGCCATATTCATTTACGACGGCATCCCGGGAGGCGCCGGGTTGTGCGATCAGGCATTCGATCGCTTGACCGACCTGTTTCGATTCACGGCCGCGGCCGTTTTCGACTGCCCCTGCGAAGAAGGTTGCCCGGCGTGTGTGCACTCCCCCCAGTGCGGAAATCAAAATCGCCCGATAGACAAAAAGGCGGCCTTGTTGATCGCAAAGGCCATTCTTCAGCAACTGGAAACCCAACCACAAACCGATGTGTCAACGCCGCAGGTCGCATCAGTATCAGCACCCCATGATCGCCCACGGCAAGAAACCGGGCGGTCGGTAACTCCGTCCACGGACCATCCGGATTTCGGGGTCCTGGACATAGAGACCCAGCGCTCTGCGGCAGAGGTGGGCGGATGGCACCGCGCTGACAGGATGAAGGTCAGCTGCGCGGTGCTTTACGATTCCAGATCGGACCGGTTTCTGGAGTATCAAGAAAACCAGGTCGCGGATATGATCCGGCACATGCGGTCGCTTCCCCGGGTGATCGGTTTCAATGTCAAACGGTTCGACTATAAGGTCATAGAGCCCTATACGGATGAGGATCTCGGCCGCCTGCCGACACTGGATATTCTGGAAGACGTACATCGGCAGTTGGGGTTTCGGCTCTCACTAGATCATCTGGCAAAAGAAACACTCGACCGGGGAAAAACCGCGGACGGATTACAGGCCCTGAAATGGTGGAGGGAAGGGCGGATGCGGGAAATTCTGGATTATTGCCGGATGGACGTGGAGATCACCCGGGATCTGTATCTGCTCGGGTTGAAAAACCGCTACCTACTGTTCAGGAATAAAGCCGGAGAGAGGCTTCGCATTCCGGTCGACTGGTGATCGACTGGATGCTGGATACTGGATGCTCGATACTTGATACTGGATGCAGGTGTCAGGGATTCAGGTGTCAGGATACAGGATACAAGTTATCTGGAGAAATGGAGTGGTGAAGTGATGGGGACTGGATGCTTGCCCGCATTTGGCGGGCTGGAGGTTGGAGGTCAGAGGTCGGAGGCTTGCCCGCCTTTGGCGGGTCAGAGGTCGGAGGACAACGGATAACGTTCCGCGAAGCGGGACAAATGACGAGTGCCACAGGCTAAAGGGCCCACGGGCGAACCGGCCCACGGGCGCAAGGGCAGACGGGCCCACGGGCGAATGGGCAAACCTATCAGTAATTTTTCACGTCCTGCACATAACCATCGAAGTCATTTTCCCTCAGAAATTTGGAAATCATGTTGCTCACCGCATCGGCCGTGTCCACCCGATAGACGCCCTTGTCATTTCTTCCGGCAATCTGTTTGACCGTCTCGACGATGGCTTGAAGTGAGGCCGTGCTGATCTCCACGTTGGCGTGTACTACAATGGTGTCACTCATTATTAGAGCTCCTTCTTTTCATTACCGGCAAACCGCAAAACCGGAAGCTGGATATTCCATGCTCGATTCAAGATACAGGGAAAAAATTGAGACCTATAAAGAAAAATAAGGAATCGGCCGATTTTTACCCCTTCCCTGTGCCTCCCTCTCACCCCCGAGACAAGCTCGGGATCTGCGACAGTAGAGGGAGAAAAAAGTCCTCCCCCTTGATGGGGGAGGGACGGTGGGGGTGACGGAATTGACAAGATCCGCATCCTCAATTTTGTTTATAGGCCCGTTTTTTTGTAGGATTTCGTGAAGTAATAGACATCGTTGCACATGAATCTGTGCAGCGATGCATAACCTCTTGGGCAGTTCTGCTGATGGCTCGTCTAATGTGAGCCGGTTATTCATTCGAACAACCCACATATAAAAGTGTCCGGATTTAGGACATCTTACTGAAATCAAATCAAAATTCATTTGGTAAAAAAAAATCATATCCATTTTTTGCTTCAGTTGCAAAAAATGGTACGGATTTTGAAGAGTACTTTAGCATTACCCTCCTGTATCATTCCCCCCAATAAAAAGTGCAAGGAATTATTTCCGAAGTAGTTGTCGTTTTGAGTGAAGAGACGACAACTATTCAATCTAATCGGGTGGGATTTTCTTTTAAGGATTTGCCCGCCTAATCAGGAGAACAAGGGATTTAGGAAAACCCTTAAATCGCGGATGTCATCTCTGGAACTCGAACTCTCGACCCCTTGACCCCTTGAACCCCTGACCCCTTGAACCCTTTTTCTTATTGGCGTCTCTACGGTTGCGCAACCGTTTTCGCATGTTGGTGTGGAGTCGTTGGTCCGGCTCTGCGTAAGGACAACCATGGAAAAGGAAAGGAGCAGTAAAATGAGGAAAACACATTGGTTTCTGGCTTGTCTGATGGCAGTCACTTTTCTTTTTGTCTCGATTGCACCGGTTCTGGCTGAAGATCATACGGGGTTGATCAACATTAACACCGCAACGATCGACGAATTGACCCAACTCAAACGCATCGGCCCTTCTTTTGCCCAGAGAATCGTCGAATACCGAGAGCAATACGGACCCTTCAAGGCTCCCGAGGATATCGTGCTGGTCAAGGGTATCGGTCAAAGAACCTGGGAAGAAAACAAGAACCTGATTACTATCGGAAATTAATCCGAGGCTGTTAAGCATGCATCAGCGGCCGGTCTTCCAGGGCCGGCCGCTGTCAAACCCGGCCCCTGACATAGACCAAACCGTGGTGTCAATGACAGCTGAACAGGTGTTACCCAATGTTCGGGGTAGGCGAATCGAGAGAGAATGATCGAAATCCAAATTGATCACCGAGAGAAACAGTCCGGCCTCCCTGAACTTTTGGCGGAAAATGGGTGTATTGTCTCGATAACGAACTTGGACATAGGGGATTACCTTATCAACAATGAAATCACCGTAGAGCGGAAGACCGCCCAGGATTTCGTTGCCTCGATCATTGACGGTCGGCTGTTCAAGCAGGTAGGCGGAATCAAGAGGAAATCTCAGCGTCCTCTGGTGTTGATCGAGGGGAATCCATTCAGCATTGCGTCAGAAATAAGTTCCGAGTCGATCCGGGGTGCCCTCTTGTCTGTTCAAGTGATCTGGTATGTGCCGATCCTCCACTCGAAAGGGATCGATCATTCAAAAGATATTTTACTGACGCTGGGTCATCAGTCCATTAGATACCACAACATGCTGAACATGCGGCATGGGTACAGGCCGAAGCGTCTAAAAGCGCGACAATTGTATGTTCTACAGGGGTTTTCTGGAATCGGACCGGTTTTGGCTGCACAGCTTTTGGCGCATTATGGGACACTTCGCAATGTCTTTCAGTCGTCTCAAGAACCCATGTCCGAAGTCAAAGGTATCGGAAAGAAGCGCGCCGGACGCATATGCCGGCTATTGGATGCCGAGTTCAACTTGGGCGATAACCCCCAGCGTTGACTTCAGCTCATTTCGACATCTGTTTCGACACCCATATCCCTATGAATTGTACTGGGATAAAGAGCGACTGGCGGCCGAGAAGACCCCGAAAACATCAACGATGGTCAAGAAACAGGTCGAACATCTCATATCCCAACTCGGCTCTCTGGATTCCACTCCTTCCGGCTAATTTCCCCGTACCTGCATATTCCCATCCCCATATTCATAAAATCTTGAAAAGATTTTATTTCTTGACACCTTGGTTTTTTATGTTCAATTGTTGAACGTTCAAAAACTGAACGTCCCCAATTCTCCATTTGCAACAAAATTATAATAATTTGAATTGGTTACAGCTTCCCTCGGCCGTAATCGGCCGGGCGAAGCTGTCTCTGTATCTACGCAATAGCACAGATTCGTCAGCATCTCCGGCAATTTCATGCAACAAGATATCGTGTCCAAACTACGCTCGTTCTTCAAACACATCGAGTGCCCCCCGGCGATACACTTGGTCTACGCTTTTGGATCGCGTGTTTCGGGAAGGGAAAGACCCTTGAGCGATTATGATATTGCGGTGCTGTTTGTCGAAATGCCCGGCCGTGATCGTATTTGCGAATTAAGCCATAAAATGTCGGCGCTTCTGATGACCGACAGAATTGATCTGGTGGTCCTTAACCAAGCGCCGATCGAACTTCGGTACGCCGTTGTCGCCGGCGGAAAATGCATTTATGAGACGGATTTATCCCTGAGGGTTGAATTCGAGGCACAGACGCTCAGCCTGTACGGAGATTACCTGTCGATTCTGCGCAAACAAAGGCAGGACATACTTATGGAGAAACAAAATGACACCGGAATTCAGCGGTATCGAAAGGCGCTTGGACAAACTGAGCGTCTGCTTGAAGAAATTAGAGCCGTTCACCCAGAAGTCTACCGCGAACATTGCATGAGATCTTTTCCGCGATTTGCTAAAAAAGAAGAATAATCGAAGTGTCATGCTAAAATTTAAGGTTTTCGGCCAGTTTGCATGTTGTGACGCTCGACAATGGATAATTATCTGAAAATATCTCACCCTTCGGGCCAAACGGAGACATCCAATGGCTGCGTTATTCGAGACTCACGGTAGGTGCACTACAGCTTCGTCTCGAAGTGCCTTTCCATTGGATGTCTTCATTTGGTGCAATGTCCGGGCAAAGATGAGCTTGTCGCCGATCTCTATCTGCAGGACATAGTCGAGAGAAATCTTCATGCAGCATATAAAAAGTTGGTTAATCGAGCGAGACAAAGCAACAACCTCCTGAAACCTCTCCCGTCGACTCTGAAGCTACCTCCAAAACCTATTTCCTAAAGCGGCAGCGCCGCGTTTCATAAAATTGCAAGGCAATTTTATATGGAGACCCAAAAACTACGCACGTTAAAAATTCTCGAGGCTGTTGACAACGGAGACGCCCCCAGCCAGCGGGATTTGGCCCGGCAACTCAACATCTCCCTCGGGTTGGTCAATTCCTTCGTCAAACGCCTGGTCAACAAGGGGTATTTCAAGATTACCAATATCCCGAGAAACCGTGTACGCTATATTCTCACGCCCAAAGGGGCCGCTGAAAAAACACGATTAACCTATGAATACATTCAATACTCCTTCCAGTTCTACAAAGAGGGGCGTAAAAAGATCGAAAACCTTTTCTTGAAACTATCCGAAGAAGGTATTCGTCAGGTGGTTTTTTACGGTGCGTCGGAGTTGGCGGAAATTGCCTATCTGTTTCTGCAGGAGACAGACATGTCCCTTACAGCGGTTGTCGATCAAAATCGAGCAGAGCAGATGTTTCTGAAAAAGAGGGTGATTGCGCCGGATGCGCTGCCGACCATCACGTTTGATTGTATTCTCCTGACCACAATGGAAGACAAGCAAAAAGCTCGTGAAGAAATTGTGCTTCTGGGTATCGAAGAGAGCAAAATCCGGGTCATGGATTGATTGTTCCGGCTGTCGATCCGTCATTTATCAAACGGCCCGGGGACACAACCGACCGTTGTGGGTCTTGGAGAAGGTTGTCGCGCTGCACCGTGATCCGATCCCGACAAACGAAGGTCCCACATCATGAAACTTGACGACAAACGTATCCTGGTCACCGGCGCCGACGGCTTCATCGGCTCCCATCTTGCAGAAACACTCGTGCGTGCCGGATGCAGCGTCCGTGCATTTGTCTTCTACAACAGCTTTAATTCCTGGGGTTGGCTCGACCATTCACCGGGAGATATTCGAGAAGAGATTGAAATTTTCGCTGGAGATGTGAGAGATCCCCACGGCGTTCGAGCGGCCATGACGGGTTGTGACATCGTATTCCATCTGGCTGCGTTGATCGGTATTCCATTCTCCTACCATTCACCGGACGCATACGTCGACACCAATGTCAAAGGGACTCTGAATATTCTTCAAGCGGGCAGGGACCTCGGAATTGAAAAGATTGTGCATACATCCACCAGTGAAGTCTACGGCAGCGCCCAATTTGTCCCCATCACCGAAAAACATCCAATTAGCGCGCAATCGCCCTATGCGGCGACAAAGGTCGCAGCGGATCAGCTGGCCCTCTCGTTCTTTCGATCTTTCGAGACCCCTGTTGCGATCATCCGGCCCTTTAATACCTATGGCCCTCGGCAGTCTGCCCGTGCGGTCATTCCCACCATCATCACCCAGATCGCATCCGGCAAACAAACGATTCGGCTTGGGGCACTCCACCCGACCCGTGATTTTTCGTTCGTGCAGGATACCGTTCAGGGTTTCATCGCCATCGCCGAATCCGACCGGACAGTGGGCGAGGTTGTGAACATCGGCAGCAATTTTGAAATATCGATCGGCGAAATGGCCCGGGATATCGCGTCCGCCATGGACGCAGAGATCCAGATCGGTTCGGATGAACGGCGCATCCGGCCTGAGAAAAGCGAGGTCGAGCGGCTCTGGGCAGACACCACCAAAGCCGGGGAGCTTGCCGGATGGCGGTCTGTCTACCAGGGTCGTGAGGGGTTTCGGAAGGGCATCCTGCAAACCGTGCAATGGTTTTCCGATCCACAACACCGTGCCGGCTACAAAACGGACATCTACAATGTCTGAGCAATCCATCGCGGAGAAGATTCTTCTGGCGATTCGGGCAACCTTGAATGGAACCGAGGGCCGGTTTTCCCTTCACGAACCCAAATTTTCAGAAAAAGAGTCGGTCTATGTACAGGACTGTATGGACTCGGGTTTTGTCTCCTCCGTGGGAAAATATGTGGACCGATTCGAACAGATGCTGGCCGAGTACACCGGTGTCCGGCGGGCCGTGGCGGTCGTCAATGGCACTTCCGCGCTTCACACCGCCCTGTCCCTGATGGGTGTCGGGCAGAATGACGAGGTCCTGGTGCCGGCCCTCACGTTTGTCGCCACGGCCAACGCCGTGACGTACACCGGCGGGCTTCCGCACTTCATCGACTGCGACGAAGAGACTCTTGGGGTCGATCCACTGAAACTCGAGAACTATTTAGGCGACATTTGCCAAACCGGCACGCAGGGCTGCAAGAACCGGCTCACCGGGCGCCGCATCAAGGCGATCGTTGTTACCCACACATTCGGTCATCCGGTTGACCTGGACCCCATTGAGGATCTCTGCCGTCGTTTCGGCCTCGTGTTGATCGAGGACGCGGCCGAAGCCATCGGCAGCCTTTACAAAGGAAGCCATGTCGGGAATCGAGGGGATCTGTCGATTCTCAGTTTCAACGGGAACAAAACCATTACCACCGGGGGCGGGGGGGCGTTACTTTGCAACGATGATGCCCTGGGGGATCTCGCCAAACACGTTACCACCACCGCGAAAGTCCCACACCCATGGTCCTATGTCCATGACCGGATCGGGTATAATTACCGGATGCCGAACATCAACGCGGCATTGGGATGCGGGCAATTGGAGCAACTGCCGTCGTTCATCGAACGGAAGCGGTCCCTTGCCCGTCGTTATGCCGCAGCCTTCAAAGCCGTGCCCGCGGTCCGGTTCTTCCAGGAGCCGGAATATGCCCGAAGCAATTACTGGCTCAATGCCATACTTCTCGATACTTCCATTCAGGACTCTCGCGATGACGTACTGACGCTCACGAACCGTCAGGGCATCATGACCCGTCCTGTCTGGACCCTGATGCACAAACTTCCCATGTACCAAAAGAACCCGAGGATGGATCTGACGACTTCGGAAAGCATAGAGAAGCGGCTGATTAATATTCCCAGTAGTCCCATTTTATGAAAACCGACATTATCCTCATCGGCGGCGGGGGCCATTGCAAGGCCTGCATCGATGTGATCGAACAGACCCGTCAGTTTCATATTGCGGGAATCATCGACCGGCGCGGGCGGATTGGTGAGCATGTGCTGGGTTACCCCATCGTGGCTGCCGACGATGATCTACCGGTCCTGGTACGGAATAATTGCCTATTTCTGGTGACGATCGGCCAGATAAAAAGCCCGGAAAAACGGACTCAAATCTATGAATCCATCCGGGAAGCCGACGGAAAATTCGCCACCGTGGTGTCACCCCTGGCGTACGTCTCACCGCATGCACGGATTGGGGAAGGTACCATTGTGATGCATCATGCCCTCGTGAATGCCGGCGCGACGATTGCCGACAACTGCATCATTAATTCAAAGGCGCTCATCGAACATGATGCGGTGATTGCCGACCACTGTCATATTTCTACCGGCGCCCGGGTCAACGGGGGAGTCCAGATCGATGAGGGGGTATTTTTTGGAAGCGGTGCTGTTGCCCGTGAGTCCGTTAACATCGGAAAGAGGGCGTTTATTGGAGCGAATCAGACGATTACTGAGAATGTTCGCGCAAATCAGGTTGTTACATAGGGTATGACAGAACCGGGTCAAGAATACACGCGGACCTTTGTCGTCGCAGAGGCCGGGGTCAATCACAACGGTCGGATGGGGCTTGCAGAAGCCTTGGTGGATGCGGCGGCCTCGGTTGGGGCGGACGCCGTGAAGTTTCAGACCTTTACACCCGAAACCCTGGTCACCAGAACCTCGGAAAAAGCGGATTACCAAAAGGAGACCACGGGTGCGAAGGAAACCCAATACGAGATGCTCGCAAAACTCGTTCTCGACGACCCAGCCCATCGCAGACTGATCGCTCGCTGCCGGCAACGGAATATCCGGTTTATGTCTTCGCCTTTCAGCGTCGAAGACGTCGAATATCTCCATGGACTGGGTCTGGATCTGTTCAAAATACCGTCGGGGGAGATTACCAATCTGCCATACCTTCGAAAGATCGGCGCCTTGCGCAAAGAGATCATCTTGTCGACGGGTATGGCGGAGATGCACGAAGTCGAAGATGCCGTCGGTGTTCTGACGGCAGCCGGTGCAAACATGGAGCACCTTACACTTCTCCATTGTACGAGCGCCTATCCGACACCTTTCGAAGACGTCAACCTGCGGGCCATGAAAACCCTCAAAGAGAAATTTGCAATCCCTGTCGGACTCTCGGACCACACGCTCGGCATCGAAGCGTCTGTGGCCGCTGTGGCCCTGGGTGCGGCCGTCATCGAAAAGCATTTAACCCTTGATAAAACGATGGAAGGCCCCGATCACCGCGCTTCTCTCGATCCGGCAGAGTTTTCGGACATGGTCGAAGCGATTCGAAATGTCGAGCGGGCGCTTGGAGACGGTGTCAAGCGGCCACGGAAAAGTGAGCGCGACACCCGAAAAGCTGCCCGGAAAAGCATTGTGGCAAGACGGCCGATCCACAAGGGCGAGGTCTTCACGGAAGAGAATCTGACGACCCGACGACCGGAAACCGGGATCTCTCCCATGCAGTGGGACAACGTGATCGGCGTGGTTTCTCAAAGGGACTACCGGAAGGACGAACCGATATGAAGCGGCGTAAGATATGCGCGGTCACCGGCAGCCGGGCTGAATACGACCTGCTTGTACCCCTGCTCAAGATGATCGATGCAGACGCTGATTTGAGGCTCCAGCTCGTGGTCACGGGAATGCATCTTTCACCGGCATTTGGCCTAACAGTCCGCGGGATGGAGGCGGACGGGCTTGTCGTGGAACGGACCTGTGACATGCTCCTCTCTTCGGACACACCGGTCGGCGTCACCAAATCGATGGGGGTCGGGATGATCGGCTTTGCCGACATCTTTGACGATCTCCGCCCCGACATGGTCCTGGTACTCGGCGACCGGTTCGAAATCTTCGCGGCCGCTGCAGCCGCGTTCATGGCCGGCATTCCGGTGGCTCACCTTCACGGCGGTGAGATTACCGAAGGGGCTCTGGATGAAGGACTCCGCCATGCCATCACCAAGATGAGCCATCTGCATTTTACCAGCACGGAATCCTACCGGCAGCGTGTCATTCAACTCGGGGAAGATCCGGATTGCGTGTTCAACGTAGGTGCCGTCGGTGTCGAGAACATTCGCAACACTCAATTTCCCGGCAGACAGGCGCTTGAAAAGCGTATCGGATTCGACCTTCGGCAGCCCTTCCTGATCGTGACCTATCATCCGGAAACAGTCGCACTCGCGAATACGCTTGCCGACGCCCGGCATCTGCTCGAATCCCTCGAGGATCTCGAAGACATTCGGATCATTTTCACCGGGTCCAATGCCGATGCCCGGGGTCGTGCCATGAACCGGCTCATCCGTGAATTCGTCGATGACCATCATGACCGGTCGGTGTTTTTCGAATCCATGGGCCAGCACGCCTATCTGGGGGCTGCCCGGTTCGCTGCCGCCGTGGTCGGCAATTCTTCGAGCGGAATCATCGAAATTCCCAGCCTCGGGGTGCCGACGGTAAACATCGGGGGCAGGCAGAAGGGCAGAATCCGGGCCCATAGCGTGATTGACTGCCCACCCCGGAAAGAGGCCATCCAGAATTCGATTCGGCAGGCGCTTTCAGAAGAATTCAAACAGACTTTGGAAGACGTTCGGAACCCCTACGAGCAGGCCGACACGAAGGATCGCATCCGAATGGTCCTGAAAACAGCCGACCTGGCATCGATCAGACAAAAATCTTTCCACGACCTTGCAGTGGATGCAACAGATCGTGAGTGAATCATGACGGATTGGAAATCGGTTCTTATCAACCCCTCATCTTCGATCCTTGACGCCATGCGGATTATCGACCAGGGGGGGCTTCAGATCGGCCTGGTGGCCGATGGGGAAGGGCATCTGATCGGAACGTTGACCGACGGAGACATTCGGCGGGCCATTCTCGGCGATCTCTCTCTCGAATTGCCGGTTGAAACGATCATGTCCCGCCATCCCGTCACCGTGGGCCCCAACCTGTCGAAGAATCAGATCATCGCTCTGATGCGTCGGGAAGACCTTCGGCAGATCCCGGTTGTCGACGACCGGGGACACCTGGTGGATCTCAAAATTCTGATCCGTCTTCTGGAGACCGGGCATCGCGACAATCTTGTTCTGCTGATGGCCGGAGGCACGGGAAACCGGTTGCGGCCACTAACAGAGGAATGCCCCAAACCGCTGCTCAAAGTGGGCGGTAAGCCGATTCTCGAGACGCTGATTCAAAATTTCAAGAAGCAGGGGTTCACGAACTTTTACATCTCCACCCACTACAAGGCGGAAATGATTGAGAGCTATTTCGGCAGCGGGGAAGACCATGGGGTTACGATTCATTATATCCGGGAAAAAGAGCAACTCGGTACAGCCGGAGCCCTCAGCCTTTTGACGGCACCCGCCGATGAACCGATCATCGTCATGAATGGGGACGTCTTGACAAACGTCGATTTCAACCGGGTGCTCGATTTTCACCTCGAGGCCGGAGCCACTGCCACTATGTGTGTCCGAAAATACGAATTTCAGGTCCCGTTTGGGGTTGTCCATATCGAGGGAGACTCCCTCAAAGACATCAAAGAGAAGCCGGTTCAATCCTTCTTTGTCAATGCCGGTATCTATGCCCTCGCCCCGGAAGTTCTGTCAATGGTTCCCAAGAATCAATTTCTAGATATGCCGGATGTGTTCAGTCTACTGATGGAACAAGAGAAAAAAGTTGTTACGTTTCCGCTACACGAATACTGGATGGATATCGGCCAAAAGAGCGATTTCGATCAGGCCAATGGCGATTTCAGTGATATTTTCAGCTGAGTCATCCCGGTCGCATCCAGTCCCATTCCGTTCTGTTAAATCATTGATCGAAAACGATGTGCCATATTGGACGAACGGGCTCGACGGCATGCGATTCTTCTGCTGTCGGCAATGGTTGTCGGTTCAATCCTGTTGACGTTCAGCGGCCATCTTCATTAATGACCGACCGGAACACTCCGATGGAGACAATTCAATGATATACTGCACACGATGCGTACTGCCGGAAACTCATGACACGATTATGTTCGATGATGACGGGGTTTGCAGCGTATGCCGTCAGATCGATTACCGGGACGAGGAGATTGATTGGGCCGAGCGGCGGAAGATGCTTGATGAATTGATTGAGCCGTACCGGGAAAAGGGCAACTACGACTGCATCATCCCCTTCAGCGGCGGCAAGGACAGCACCTTTCAACTCTGGTTCGCCGTGAGGGAGCTGAAGCTCAAACCGCTGGTGGTCCGGTTCGACCACTGGGGATACCGGCCTCTGGTGGCGGAAAACAACACCCGCACGTTCAAGATCCTGGGGGTCGATGTCCTGACGTTTCAGCCCAACTGGCATGTCGTCCGTGAACTGATGCTGGAGTCGCTGACGCGGCGCGGCGATTTTTGCTGGCACTGCCACACCGGCGTTTACGCGCACACCATGCAGATCGCGCTTCGCTACGAAACGCCATTGATACTCTGGGGGGAGTCCCTGGCGGAATACGCGTCCTGGTACTCCTATGACGAATTTGAAGAGGTGGATGAAAAACGATTCAACCGGGCGATGAACCAGGGCATGACGGCAGACGACATGTACGAATTCCTCGGAGGCCGCGTGAGCCGAAGAGACCTTTACCCGTTTGCCTACCCACGCCGGAAAGATCTGATGAGAATCAAGTGCCGCTCCATCTGCCTTGGGAACTACATTAAGTGGGACACCCGGAAGCAGGTCGATATCATCAAAAAGGAACTTGGATGGAAAGGACAGCCGGTGGAAGGCATCCCCTTTGAATACTGGGATTACGAGAAGATCGAGTGCCAGTTCCAGGGTGTTCGGGACTACTGCAAGTTTATCAAGCGGGGGTATGGTCGCGTCGAACACCTTGCCGGTATCGACATCCGCAACAACCGAATGTCCCGAGAGAAAGCCTGGGAACTCTGCGAACAGTTTCGAGGCCTCCGGCCGGCATCCCTGGACAGGTTCCTGGAATTTCTTCAGATCACCGAAACGGAGTTCATGGAAATCCTGGCCACCCATGCCGTGCACCCCTGGAAGACGGATCCGGAGAACATGGGGGATGGTGAGGCGCTGCCGGACATGGAGCAATGGGATCGAATCCGGGTCGACGAACCGCCGGTGGGCCCCCCACGGGACGCCGGCGGCAAGCTGCGAAAGTATTTATGATCGCCATCATCGATTACGGCATGGGCAACGTGCGGTCTGTTTTCAATGCGCTGGATTTTGTCGGTCGGGACGCCCGGATCACGAGTGACCAAACCCAGATCGACCGGGCGAGCCATATCATTCTGCCCGGTGTCGGTTCGTTCGGGGATGCCATGCGCAACCTCAGGGAACGGCACCTGGACGACATCCTCACCGTGCAGGTCGCAGAGAAGGGAAAACCGATTCTCGGCATCTGCCTCGGATTGCAGATCATGGCCCGGGTCAGCGAAGAGCACGGAAGACACGAAGGGCTTGGGTGGTTCGATGCCGAGGTCCGCCGTTTTCAGTTCGACGAAGCCGGTCTCAAGATCCCCCACGTGGGCTGGAACGATATCCATCTGCAGATCGAACACCCGATCTTTGCCAATTTAAAAGAAGCGGAACGGTCTTTTTATTTCGTTCACAGCTATCACGTTGTCTGCCGCGGCAATCTGTACGTCGCCGCGACCTGCCGGTACGGCTTCGACTTCGCCTGCGCCATCGCCAGGGACAACATCGTAGCCACACAGTTCCATCCTGAAAAAAGCCAGGACAACGGCATTCAGGTGATCGAGAACTTCGTAAATTGGAAGCCGTGATCCCGTAAAACGGGTGCGGAACCGCAAAACAGCAAGGGAGCACGATGTGCGTTTTACTGGTTATCTACGACAATGACTCGTATATTCACTGGTTCCCCCAAGGAATGGCCTACATCGCCGCGGTACTGAAACGGAGCGGCCATGATGTTGAAATTTACAATCAGGACATCCATCACTACCCTGACGAGCACCTGACCCGGTACCTGGATAGCCATCGGTTCGACGCTGTGGGGCTGAGCTTTGTGGCCGGCTATTATCAATACCGGAAGGCGTTAGCCATATCCGAAGCAATCAACCGTTCGTCTCAAAGACCGCTTTACATCCTTGGCGGGCACGGCCCGGCACCCGAACCGGAATTTTTTCTGAAAAAGACCGGTGCCGATGTCATTGTCATGGGGGAGGGGGAAGACACTGTCATCGAGCTGATGGACGCCGTGGGCGCCGGACGCTCCCTCGACGGCGTATTGGGCATTGCCTACCGCGAAAACGGACGGTGCGTGGTAAACGAGCGGAGGCCGTTGATTCAGGATATCGATGCAATTCCGTTCCCGGCCTACGAGATGTTCCCCATGGAGACATACCGTCTTTTGCGCCTGCCCCATTGTACGAACGGGGATTTTATTATCCCCATCCTGTCGGGCCGGGGGTGTACTTTCCGCTGCAATTTTTGCTACCGGATGGATGAGGGATTCCGCCCGAGGAGTTCCGAATCGATCGTGGAAGAAATCAAGATGCTGAAGAAAAATTACGGCATTACCTACATTGCATTTGCCGACGAGCTGTTGATGTCTTCCAAGAAGCGAACGATCGAAATATGCGAGGCGTTCCTGAAAGAGGATCTGAGAATTAAATGGGATTGCAACGGCCGCCTGAATTACGCCACGAAAGAGGTGCTGGATGTGATGAAGCAGGCCGGGTGCGTCTACATTAACTACGGCATCGAAGCCTTCGACGACGAAATTCTGAAGGTGATGAAAAAGGGACTGACAACCCGGCAAATTGTCCGGGGCATCGAGGCGACATTGGAGGCTGGCATTACACCAGCCTCGAACATCATTTTCGGAAACATTGGAGAGAACCGGCAGACCCTTCAGAAAGGCCTTGAGTTCCTTCTACAGTACCACGCCGAGGACGCAGAGATGAGAACTATCCGGCCGGTCACGCCCTATCCGGGCTCCGATCTCTATTATTACGCGATTGAACAGGGGTTGCTCAAAGACTGTAGGGATTTTTACGAAAACAAGCATCTGAATTCCGATCTGCTGGCAGTGAATTTTACAGAACTCAGCGATGAAGAATACTATGAGGCGCTCCTCGATGCAAACAGCATTTTGATACGCAACTACTATGAAAACCGGACGAAGGGGACGCTGCGCCAGGCCGAAGATTTGTATCGCAACAAAAACGATTCTTTTCGGGGTTTCCGCCAGTCATGAAGCGGATGTGCGGATTGCGCTGAAATGGTGAAGAAACGGATCATACCGAAATTTCTGCTTCGAGACGGACGGCTGGCCAAAGGGGTTCGCTTTCTGGAGAACATGAGAGAAGCGGGAAACCCGGTGAGCACAGCCAAAGTATACGATTCCTATGGCGTGGACGAGCTCATCTTCCTCGACATCGACGCCACTGATGCCAGCCGCATGGCGGTCTGTTCGGTGATCGAAAGGGTTTCCGAAGAGATTTTCATGCCGTTTACAGCCGGCGGAGGGGTTTCCCAACTGCAGGATGTCAACGCCCTTCTGCGTGCCGGGGCGGATAAGGTGTCGGTCAACACCGCCGCCGTGACGAAACCCGGATTTGTCCGGGAGGCGGCCCGGGCTTTCGGTGACCAGTGCATCGTGGTCTCGGTCGACTATTGCCGGGTCGAGGGGGGGAAACACCGGGTGTTCATCAACGGTGGTAAAACCTTGACAGAGTCAGATCCCATCGAGTGGGCGCTGAAAATGCAGGACAACCACTGCGGAGAAATACTCCTATGTTCCATCGATCGTGATGGAACCATGTCCGGTTATGATCTGGAAATGATAGCAAGGCTCGCAGAAAAACTCGAAATCCCCCTGATCGCTTCCAGCGGCGCCGGTTCCTTGAAAGACTGTCAGCAGGCCCTGGATGCGGGAGCCTCGGCCATCACCATCAGCTCCATGTTCTTTTTTACGGATCACAGCCCGATCAAAGTGCGTTCCTACCTTTTCAGCCAGGGCCTGAATGTGCGGGCCAGTAAAAGCAGCCGGAACTGATGGACCCATTCTCAGAAAAGAGCGTCCCATGAGCACGACGTCTCACCGCATTCTATGGCTGATCGCCGCACGGTCCGGGTCCAAAAGCATACCGGACAAGAACATCAGGGAACTCGGCGGGATTCCCTTGCTGGTATATCGGATACGCTTGGCTTCCCGGATCGCTTCCGGGGAGAATATCTGGATTTCCACAGACAGCGCCCGCTACGCGGCCATCGCCGAGAAGTTTGGCGCCCGCGCACCGTTTATTAGGCCACCGCAGCTGGCAACGGATGACGCCAAATCCGCCGATGTGGTCCTTCACACCATGGAATGGGCCCGGCAGAATGGATTCTCGTTCGACGGGGTAGGGCTGCTGGAGCCGACCTCTCCATTTGTTCGGCCCGACACCTTGGACGATGCCGTCCGGGAGTTGTTCTCCCGCGATGAGGCCGATGCCGTCGTGGCCGTCCGGTACGTGACGCCGAGCACTTTTTACGTCCAGGCCGAGTCCCGTTATCTCAGCCGGGTGGCCGAAAATATCGCAAGGACCGGATCGATACGGCGGCAGGAGGAGCCGCGTGAGATCACACCCTCCGGCGGGTTCTACATCGCCAGATGGGATGCTTTCATGAAACACAGGACATTCTATACTCCGAAGACCCTCGCCCACCCGGTGTCGCCCATCGAAGGGCTGGAAATCGACGAGCCCCTGGACTGGCTCTGGGCCGAATTTCTCCTGGAACGATATCCGGAACTCAGGATCGACAGCCGGTGATTCTTTCTCTGCCGAAAACGGACCTTGCCGACTACACCTCGGCGCAGCTGGACGTGTTTTTCCCCGATGGCGATAAAAACGTTCAGGAGGCGCTGCGTCGTCATATCGACGGAATTCTTGACCGAACCGAGTATTGCTTTTTGAAAGTCGAGAATCGTTATTTCAAAGACGGTGGCAACACGATTTTCAACCACCTGAATGCCGATCAGTACGCCATGTTTCTGTATTTTGCGGCAAACACGCTGTATCGGGAGGGTGAGTCGATCGACGATTGCACGAAGATCTTTCAGCTCAACAGAGCGCTTCACGGGATCGACGCGTTTTACGAAGTAGAGCTTCCTGATGTGTTCCTCTTTGTCCATCCCATCGGTACAATTCTTGGCCGGGCCGAGTATGCGGACTATTTGCTGGTGTACCAGCGGTGCAGTGTCGGGAGCAATCATGATATCTATCCTCGTCTCGGGAAACACTTCTGCCTGCATCCTGGCGCCGCGGTCCTCGGAGACTGCCACATCGGCGACAACTGCAAGATCTCGACCGGATCTCTGCTGATGGATCACAACCTGGCGGATCACAGCCTGTATATCGGTAACCCGTCGGCATTTGAAATCAAGCCTTCCCCGAACCGTCACCCCATCTGGGTGACGGCCGAAGGCCGGCAAAGGAGAACGTCGGGATGAACAAAACAGGACCGGCCCTATGGCAGCGTGCCAAGGGAATCATCCCCGGGGGCAATCAATTACTGTCCAAGCGGAGTGAACGTTTTTTGCCGGAAGCCTGGCCGGCGTATTATGCGCGGGCTTCGGGATGCGAAGTGTGGGATCTGGACGGGAATAGATATTACGACTTCGCTCAGATGGGTGTTGGATCGTGTATTCTCGGGTACGCCGATCCGGATGTCGACACGGCTGTCAAACGGGCCATCGATCACGGTAGCATGTGCACCCTGAATTGCCCGGAAGAAGTCGCTCTGGCCGAGAAGCTGATTGAGATTCATCCCTGGGCGGAGATGGTGCGGTTTGCCAGAACCGGCGGCGAGGCCTGCGCCGTGGCCGTGAGGATCGCGAGAGCTGCCAGCGGGAAATCCGGAATTGCGTTCTGTGGATACCACGGGTGGCATGACTGGTACCTGTCGGCAAACCTGTCCGGTACATCGAATCTTGACGGTCAGCTTTTACCCGGCCTTGAACCCGCTGGAGTACCGAGAGAACTGACAAGTACGGTATTTCCATTCAATTATAACCGCCTTGATGAACTTGAAAAGATCGTGACAGATCATCCCGACGAGATCGGCGTCATCATTATGGAGCCGCTGAGGGGGTCAGCTCTTCAAGAAGGTTTTCTTGATCGCGTGCGCGAGATTGCAACACGAATTGACGCTGTGTTGATTTTTGACGAAGTGACATCGGGTTTCAGAATCAACGTCGGCGGCATACATCTGAAGCTCGGTGTAGAGCCGGATATCACCGTCTTTGGCAAGGCAATGGGAAACGGGTACGCCATCTCGGCGATCGTAGGAAGACGATCGGTAATGGATCATGCGCAGAGAAGCTTTATCAGCTCCACTTTCTGGACCGAAAAGATTGGATTTGTGGCTGCCCTCGCAACTATAGACAAGATGGTTGAAGAAAACGTTCCAGATTATCTCGTGCAATACGGGGAACTGATCAACAGGGGCTGGTTGGAGCTCTCGAAAAATTATAACGTTCCGGTCCATATCAGCGGTATCCCACCGCTCACCCATATTTCATTCGAAGCCCCGGAACCTGCAGCGGTCCAGACACTCTATACGCAAGAAATGCTCTTCAAGGGTTACCTTCTGGGTGCAGCCGTCTATACCACCTATGCATATTCGGAAGAGATCATCGAACAGTTCATCCTTGACTCCGATCCGGTTTTTAGGATGATTGCAAACGCTCTTGAGAGCGGGAATGTGAAATCGTTACTGAAACACGATGCCGCTTACAGTGGTTTTAAACGGCTTACCTGAAAGGGCCCCGTATGTATAAGAGGTTTGATGTTTCGGGAAAGACAATCGTGGTGACAGGCGGTGCAGGGATACTGGGTTCTCTCTACTGCACGCGGTTCGCCGAAGAAGGGGCACAGGTGATCATATCTGACATTGCAGGGAACAAATGCGCTGATCTGGCAAAAAAGGTCAGCAGGGCAACCGGCACGGATTGTATCGGGCTCTCTGTCGATCTTTCCGATGAAATGTCTGTCGTGGGGTGGGCAAAACGGATCATCGATGCCTTCGGCCATGTCGATGTTCTTGTAAACAACGCGGCGACAAAATCTCCGAATTTTTTTGAGCCGCTCGAGAGTTTTCCACTGGCCGATTGGAACGAGGTTGTTTCGGTCAATATGACGGGCATTTTTTTAGCGGTGCGCGAACTTGGCCGGGTAATGGCGCAAAGGGGGAAAGGCAGCATCATTAATGTCAGCTCTATATACGGTGTTGTGGGCCCCGATCAGCGCATATATGAAGGATCATTCTATGACGATATGGGGGGTACCATCAATACACCGTTTGTTTATTCGGCAACCAAAGGAGCCATCGTTGCCATGACGAAATATCTTGCTGCTTACTGGGGCCCAAAAGGTATTCGAACGAACACGCTGACTCCCGGGGGCGTTTACTCGGGTCAGAATGAAACGTTTCAAAAAAAATATGAGGATAAAGTCCCCCTCGGCAGGATGGCCGAGGCGGAAGACATGGTCGGGGCGATGATTTATCTCGCCTCTGATGC
>CAFBRK010000041.1 GCA_903231505.1 Olavius algarvensis associated proteobacterium Delta 3
TCAGTGTCGTCTTGCCATGGTCAATGTGACCGATCGTCCCTACGTTCACGTGCGGCTTGGTGCGCTGAAACTTCTCCTTCGCCATGGTCTCACCCTCCCGTGATTTTCCTCTTTTGCCATCTCCGAAGTCCTCGGAGAGAAACGCGTTCTCTGCGCTCGCTGCCGTATGGGTCGTCGCAGACAATTTAAGTGGTGGAGCCCACGACCGGAATCGAACCGGTGAACCTCTTCCTTACCAAGGAAGCGCTCTACCGACTGAGCTACGTGGGCAATAAACGCCATGACCTCCCGTCGTCGAAGGCATCAACCCTGCTTGCCAAGGGTTTGGAGCGGGAGACGAGATTCGAACTCGCGACATTCAGCTTGGAAGGCTGAAGCTCTGCCAACTGAGCTACTCCCGCGCGTTTTCCTTCATGTCGATGTGCCGCCGGGGGGCAAACGGAACTATCCGTTCTCCTGTGTGTTGTCGTAAGACGCATGCAGGGCAGCCTTGTAGTACAAATACGACCCTACTTCAGGATCTCCTACAGGGACTTACTTCAGGGCTGGTGGTGGGGGGAGGATTCGAACCTCCGAAGGCATCGCCGACAGATTTACAGTCTGTTCCCTTTGGCCACTCGGGAACCCCACCGCATGAAAATGGACCAGGGACACGATAGGCATACCGCCCCTGTATTCCAAAACCTCTACCGTGGAGCCAGCGAAGGGACTCGAACCCCCGACCCACTGATTACAAATCAGTAGCTCTACCAACTGAGCTACGCTGGCCCGTAATCATTTGAAAGAATTTTCGCTTTCAAAAAAATGTCAAAGAAAACACGCCGCCGGAACAAACGCTAATACCTAGTCGGCCCCCACATAAACCACAACCTGAGGAATCTATGATTGTTTTAAATTATTGTCAATTATTTTTTTAATATTACTAAAAACGTGGATTTCCATTCCTTTTCGCCGTCTCTCTATTCGCAGACCGCTGAATCGGTTCTGACAACCATGCGATCTCACACTTTTTCGAGAGGCGCATGTCTCCCGGGCAAGGAAACATCGTCGCCAAGGGGATACCCGGAATGATTGGAAACCTCATGATGGGAAAATCGATAGAAAAGCCGCCACCAAACACCAAACACCAAACACCAAACACCAAACACCAAACACCAAACGCAAGATATCCTAATAGAATATGAATAATCAAGTAGAATATGAATAATCAAGATTTATTCGGCTCGATATCAAATTCGGCCCGAAATCTGCATGCAGATGGATCAACTGACGGAAAACCCGTCGACAGCTTGACAATGCATAAGCGTTTGCGATATCAAAGCCTGACCAATTCGGACCGGCACCCATATACTGAAATGAGACGACCAACGCCATTACCCCTTCTTGCAGCATTCATCATTCCGCTGATCCTTATTGCCGGCGGCTGTGTACAGACGTCACAGCGATCTGCAAATTCGCCGTCCAGTTCTTCCGGGTTCGGCGATGGGAATTCGACGACGGCGAAACCGCAAAATCCGGAAACATCAGAAGCAAAAATGACGCCGTTGGACGACAATTCTGTCGCCGCCCTGTATGAATCAGGCGATACCGTCTATTCCAACAGCTGGCCTCCCCAGGACCCGGTAACGGAGGATTTTCCCCCAGGGGAGAACCCCGGGAAAAAGGTCCAATCCTACATCGCCGAAGCCCTGGATTACATTCAGATTGCACGGGATTTCTGGGAGAACGGCGAATTGGAAAACGCTCTGGAAGCCCTGGATCAGGCCTATTCACTGGTCCTTAAGGTTGAGACCTTCGATGCTCCCGGGCTCATCCAGCAAAAGGAGGATCTGCGGTTCACCATCTCCAAGCGGATTCTTGAAATTTATGCCTCGCGGAATCTTGTGGTCAACGGCACCCACGACGAGATCCCGGTGGAGATCAACCGCCATGTGAAGGCGGAAATCAAGCGTTTTACGAAGGGCGGGGAGAAAACATTTTTCAAGCAGTCCTACCAGCGATCCGGTCGATATCGCCCCTATATCGTGGCGAAGTTAAAGGCTGCCGGGCTTCCCGAGGAGCTGTCATGGCTACCGCTGATTGAAAGCGGGTATAAGGTCAGAGCGTTATCCAAGGCCCGGGCCCTCGGCCTCTGGCAATTTATCCCCTCCACAGGTTACAAGTTCGGGCTCAAACGGGACATGTATATCGATGAACGGCTCGACCCGGAAAAAGCCACCCGGGCGGCCATCAAGTACCTCCAGGAACTGCATAAAATGTTTGGGGACTGGACGACGGTGCTGGCGGCCTACAACAGTGGAGAGGGCCGTGTGCTTCGGGTGATCCGCGATCAAAACATCAACTACCTGGATAATTTCTGGGATCTTTACAAGCGGCTGCCGCTGGAGACGGCCCGGTATGTGCCCCGATTTCTGGCGACCCTGCACATCATCAACAACCTCGAGAAATACGGCCTGGCGGATATCCGTCTCGATGAACCGCTGGATTTCGAGACGGTGACCGTCTCCCGGAGGATGCATCTCAAAAACGTGGCCAAAGCGCTCGATGTTTCGGAAAAGGAATTGCGGGCGATGAATCCCGAGCTGCGCTACGGTGTCCTGCCGCCCGAGAATTACGAAATAAACGTACCCCGGGGATTTTCCACCCAGCTCCTGGCCAAACTCGGCGAGATACCGATTACCACCCCACCGCAGCGGGCATTTGTCTACCATCGGGTCCGGCCGGGAGAAACCCTGTCCACCATCGCAGAACGATATCGCACCAGCGTTCGCAGCATCCAGATCGCCAATAATATCCGCCGGAAGAATTTCATCCGGGCCGGGCAGAGACTGAAAATCCCCCAGAAGGGCACTCGTGTCTACCCGGCCAAGGCCAAATCAAACCGGCCTCAGACCTACCCGAGCGTGCACGTGGTCCGAAGCGGGGAATCCCTGTGGATCATCGCCCGCCGATACGGAACAACCATCAACGCCATCCAGGCCGAAAACAGTCTCCGAAGCACATCACTGCATATCGGTCAGGAGTTGAGTATCCCGGGAACCAAACCGCCGGTCACCGCCAAGCCGACGGAAGGGGGCCGCACCTACACCGTGCGAAACGGTGACAGCCCGTACACCATCGCGCTGAAACACAATCTGCCCCTCAAGAAACTCCTTGAACTCAACCAGCTGAACCCCCGCAGCCGGATCTATCCCGGCCAAACACTCTATATAGAATAGGTATTGGGTACTTGGTATTGGGTATTAGTGACTCGATACTGGATGCTCGATACTGGATGCTTGCCCGCCTCTGGCGGGCTGGATACTGGTTTCCCGGGTTGCCCGTGTGCCCGTTGGCCGGTTTGCCCGTTAGCCGGTTTAAAACAGGGAGTAATGGAGTACGGGAATACTGGATCATTGGAGGCCGGATGTGAGCCGAAGATCTGCCGCCCTCCACCACTCCATCACTCCAGTCAACTTTTTCCCGAGCCCTATCACCCGACACCTTATACCCAACACCGAGCATCCAGTATCCAGGATCCAGGATAGGATAATGCCTCTTGCATCTTGCACCAACTATCTTGTATCCAGGATCCAGGAACCAGTAAGAATTACCCAATTCCAACTATCAAATACCCAATACCTAGTATCCAATACCCGTTGTGATTGCCCCCGTAGCTCAGTGGATAGAGCACCGGATTCCTAATCCGGGTGCCGCAGGTTCGATCCCTGCCGGGGGCACCAATATTTAAAAGGGTTTGCAGAATCTATACTCTGCAAACCTTTATTATTTGATTAATTAAGGAGCACATAGCGCTGAAAACTATGTGTATAAAGAAGTTTTAGAAGTCCTAACTTTAGAAAAATCAGATTTGGTCAACTATTTGGTCAACACTGTGGGATTGAGTGGCATCAGACACCCTGTGTTGATGTATTCATAAGTTCAGTATAAAATCTTTACATCTTCAATTTGGGGGATAGCTGGACGCAGCGAAAACCCGGAACGTCCGCACCGGGCCTCCCCCGTATCACCTCCTGCGGAAAAAGTGTTTAGCGGAGAGCACT
This sequence comes from Olavius algarvensis associated proteobacterium Delta 3, assembly GCA_903231505.1. Taxonomy (GTDB): domain Bacteria; phylum Desulfobacterota; class Desulfobacteria; order Desulfobacterales; family CAFBRK01; genus CAFBRK01. The sequence continues at coordinate 4,044 of CAFBRK010000041.1, forward strand.
GTGGAGATCTTAGACAATTGGCAGGAGTTTTATAGGCGCAACCGAGACCCAGAACCACTCAGGCGTTTTGTTTCTGAAGACCCTATTCTCGTAAAAACGTACAATTTCACTTTTTTACCTTTTATTTTTACCGACCTTAAGGCTTACCCGTTCAACGAGAAACTTCAGAAATTGGAAAAATTCAAGCCGGAAGAAATTTCAAAACTTCAAGATCTGGTGATTACAGACTCCGATCACCATGATTTTTTAGATCACCTTAAAGAAGCTTTTTACGCCACTGAGCGTACCCTGAAGTGGTATAAAACCCTTAGAGAACAGGGACATCCAAATGCACTGGAGGAGACACGGGCGGCATTTAGGAAAGTTATTTCGATTGATACAACGGTCAAATATAAAGACGACTCGGGCAGGATGATTACCAAAAGATATATTGGACGTCACTTCCCCTTTTTTATGCTCTGCTTCATCAATCAGGATGCCGAAATCTATTATCCGTCAATGGGGCCAATTCCAAGCGATGATCAGCTATCGTTAGACACATACACTGTGCTCAGTTTTCAAAAATACGGATCTGTCGTTAAGGAGACTTGTTTCAGTTCCGATACCCCAAACAGGGTGTTTTTTTATCATAGAGGGGACATGTTGACAGATCCGTTCGTCTTCCAGACAGCGCAACGGTATGACCCTCTGCTCGATAGGGTGGCAAAGATTGCGGACCAGAAGCGCGAAGAAACCACCCGCCTGGATGAATACGCTTCTGCGTTTATTAAGTTGCGGGAAAAGTGCAACAGCTATGCAGGCGGAAAGGGTGTGAACCCATCAGGATATTTCAATGATTATTTTAAAAAAAGGTTTCTACGGGAACGGAAGCCCGAATTGCTGGTCACACAGGGCAAGTTTTCCAGCTTTGACGAGATGTCAATAGATGAAAAAGAGAATATCGGGAGACCCCGGAGTCGCCAAGCGCTCCCTGGAGAAGAACAAGAAATCACGGCAGGCTTACTGCACAAAGAAGCAATGGAGCGATGTGTTGCCCTGTTCCCTGATCCGTTGGAAGCCAATATCATGAGGATCATACTAGCAGGCGTTGGACTATTTAAAGACGGAAAGGCAAACCAGAGTGGGCTTGCCAGGCATTACGAAATTCAACACGGGGTAAGCGTCTCATACCGGACCATTGCGAGGCGATTGAAAAAGATCGCTCAAACGCTTGAAGGATGCCCAGATCTGCTTGAGGACATCCCAGCACTGAAAAAAATTATCTAATAATCCATTTTTTTGTCCAATTTCGAGAACCGCAGCTCATCTATTTACTTAGAGGGCAGCGGTTTTTTTTTGCCCCGTCGAATAGGTAACCAATCATCAACAACGTAAACAATGGGGAGCAATGATGGACGGGCGATTCAAACTAACCACAGGTCAGGTGGCAAGGGTGGCTGGTTGTCATCCAAACACGGTGCTTCGGTACGAGCGTGAGGGCTTCATAGAGTCGCGACGGGATTTGAACAACTATAGACGATTCACCCGGCAGGATGCTGAGAAACTCCGAGAGCTTCTGTCAATTCGCCGGCCAGCAGACGCACCGGCAGCATTGGGAGCGGAGGCGTAAGGAGTGGGCTTTGGTGAAGCCAATGGGCGTTTAGCGGCGGCACAGGGTTACCGTGGGAAGGATTACTCCGTAATTCCCTGCCACAGTAACAAAAAGCCCTGCATTGACAGTTGGGCTCCACATCAATCCGAGGCGGCGAGGAAATACCAACTTGAAGAGTGGTGGTCAAATTACCCCGATGCTAATCCGGCGATTGTGACCGGGGAAGTTTCGGGCGTTATGGTTGTTGATGTGGATTCGGAAGAAGGCCGGAAGGCACTTGAAGAGTTCCTGCCTGAAAACTATGCGACACCGATAGCTCGAACCCCTTCAGGAGGATTGCACTACTACTTTAAATATCGGCCAGGGCTGAGGAACAGGGTTAGAGCCATTTCCGGTTGCGACATCCGCACAGATGGGGGCTACGTGCTTGCGCCCCCCGGTAATAACGGAAACGGAAGAAGCTACGAATGGTTACCAGACCTCGACCTATTCAATGTGGAACCGGCAGAGATGCCGGAGATTCTATTCGACGTCCTTAGGCAAGGGGTTAAATGCTCGCCGACAGAAACCTCCGCCGAACAACAAACCCTAATTTTAGAGGGCGTCTGTGAAGGTCAAAGGAACTCGACAGCCGCCAAACTTGCTGGGCGATACTTCAATATGGGTTTGGCCACCGAGGAGGTTACCGCACTCCTCGAAACATGGAACGACCACAATATCCCGCCACTCTCTGACAAAGAGCTTCACACAACCATAGAGAGCATTAAGAGGACTGACGAGCGTAACAATCCAAAAAGGCAAGCAACTCAAGAGATTACTGGTTATTCGGCGTCGGATCTAATCTGTAAGGAGTTTACCGATCCTCGGTGGATTATTCCAGGGATCATTCCCGAGGGGTATGGTGTTTTGTCTGGAAAGCCAAAGCATGGGAAGTCCATTCTCGGACTAAATATGGGCATATCGGTAGCATTGGGTTGCACTGCCCTTGGGAGCATTAAAGTGAATGAGGCAGGTGTCCTCTACCTTGCTCTTGAAGACACGGCACGGCGATTACAGCAAAGATTGCAACAAATTATCCCTGATCGTAGCCCTGTACCGGAGAACCTTTATTTATATCCTCAATGGCCACGCATGGGAAACAGAGGCTTAACGATTCTAAGAGAGTGGCTTCAAGAGCATTCGGATACAGGGTTTGTGATCATAGATACTCTTGCGAAATTCCGTCCGCCAAAACCCAGAAACACTTCACCGTATGACTTCGACTATGAAGTCGGATCTAAGATCAAATCTGTAGCTGATGAGTATGGAATCACAATTATCGCCATTCACCATCTCAGGAAAACTGAATCTGAGGATCGCATGGACGACGTATCGGGAACCTTTGGGATCACTGGATCGGCGGACACTACTATGGTGTTGGCACGGAAGTCAGGACAAGCAGATGCCATACTTCATGTGACAGGGCGGGATGTCGAATCGGCAGAATACGCCCTGCAATTCGATTCTCCAACTCTGTCATGGCAACTGCTGGGCAGGGCGGAAGAGGTTAAAAGCACTGAAAAAATGCAAGCAGTTTTCAATGCCATTAGAGATCACGGACAGCCTATGTCCCCGAAGGAAATCTTTACCGCAACCGGCTATCGCATCGACTATATATACAAAACAGTCCCCAAGCTTGTTGAGGATGGCAGTGTCAAAAAAGTTGGAAGGGGGATGTATGTTTGCAAAGAAAGAGGGTTAGATGGGTAGGAGGGGTAGGAAGATTGGTATCAGTGTTTGTTGTTCCTACCCCACCTACCCAACCTACCCCGCTGGTGGTTGTCCCCGTTAGATGGTTGCCCGATAATTCTCCGACCGGGCGAGTAGGGGGTGGGAAAATTTGTGGGGATTCGTTCGACACACGCACAGGACTCGAAAAAATATGGAAGAAACATATCTCAAGAGACTTTTGACGGTTGAAGAGACGGCAGAGCGCTTAGGCATATCGCCCCGGACCATCTACAACAAAATTGGTCGGAAGGCGAAAAAGAAGTTTCCCATCAAACCAAAGCGGGTATGTGGGTCGGTTCGGTTCGATATTCGGGACATAGATGCCTATATCGAGGCGTTGTGACACCCGCATGGGCTATCCGTGTGCCGTCTCTCAGGAGTAGATACAGCGCGTGTTTGCGAATTGTTGGTCAACGCTTAGTCAATTTAGTGGGGAGATATTATGAGTGAAACGGTTAAGAAAAACGGTACCAAACGGGATGTGTTAGGGCGATTTACCCCTGGCAATCCAGGCGGGCCAGGTCGGGGGCGCAAGAAAAAGACCAAGGAATACGAGTGCAACCTCGAGGGATTGCGGGCCGTGGTCAAAGAGATGGTCAACAGCAAAGATGCAATGGAGAGAGGTCGGGGTGTTCGTGCCGGCAAGGCGCTCATTGAACTGGAAGAGAAGCTGAAAAAGAACGCTGCTCCCTCCGCGATAATTACCCCTATGATGGAGAAGATTCTAAGCGGTGTGTGTCCGCACTGTGGGCGGGGGATTTTTGAGGGTGACAATATTGAGGGTGTAAATATGCAGGTGGAAATTGTCGACCCCGAGTAGGCGGGGGTTGGGAGCCGATTGTGACTTTCCCGAAAAATAGATTTCTTAGAGACCGCTCGGCGCACGGGGACCAAAAAAAGGTGAAATGGGTACAAATGAACCCATAAATCAATACCACCAAAATTATCAAACAATTATAAAGAGATTTGAAAATAGCAAGCCGAGCATGCCAGCTTAAACCTTAACGATGCGAACTTTTCGAGGCTACAGCAATTTAGCTGTCCAATGGATTGTCTCGAGGCTCTTTGAAAACCCTATCTGTGCTGGATAACAACCGGGCCGAACAGGTTGTAAGTTGTGGGCAGGCACCGCAAGGAACGGTGCCGAGACACCCTGCTAAGGCAGGTAGGATGCTAAACCGGAAAATGGCTTAACCATCTACTCTTAGCTCAAGGCAACTGTTTCATTATACTAAAGTTTAAGGCATTGATAAAAATGCGACTGTTATGCTAACTGATCTAATTGGAACATAGAACATCTACAGTGTTTGCGGACTCGAAATGAAACGAAAGCGGTTAATTATAACATTTTACGCTTTTATTACCCTCCTGCTTTGTCATTTTGATTTAGCCCGTCCCGAAACGTCGATACCTGATCTAATTGATAAGGCAAAGCCTTCAATAATTCATATCCTTACTTTTGATTCCAACAAGAAGCCTGTTGGAAACGGAACGGGTTTTTATATAAGTTCTGATGGTGGGATTCTTACTAACTATCATGTGGTAAACGATTCCGAATATATAGTGATAAAAGATTTAAGTGAGAATTATTTGCCGACGTTAATAATCGACTCAAATGAGATTTTGGATATTGCGTTGCTCTCTTTAGTGTTGCCTAATGGAAGTCAAGTGCCACCTTTGAAACTCAGCGAAAAAAAACCAAGGGTGGGTGAAAAAATCATTGTAGTCGGTCACCCCCGTGGGCTTGAATATACTGCCTCAGACGGAATGGTTTCCGCAATAAGGGAGGGTTTAGTTCAGTTCACTGCTCCCATATCACCCGGATCCAGCGGCAGTCCCGTTCTGAATATGAATGGAGAGGTGATAGGGATAGTGGCACTCTTTCTTAAGGAATCTCAAAATCTTAACTTCGCTGTATCATCGAAGGTCATCCTTGAGAAATTTTTGGTTCTTAGTTCTTTAAGAGACGATAAATTTAGAGGAAAGCCAATAAGCAACTGTAGACTGTATGTTACCACCAATCCGGAAGATGCAAAAATACGAATTCTCAATATAAAACAGGTATTCTATCAGGGTATAAAATTAGCCGCAGGGCAATATCACCTTGAGGTTTCCGCTCCGGCCTACCATACTCACAAGTCATGGATCACAATGGAAGGAGAGCGCCATATATCTATTGATCTAAAACCAATCCCGGGAAGGCTTTATATATCAACAGACCCAAAGGATGCTGACATAGAGTTTATAGGAACCCCGAATTCTTTTCAGGATGGAATGGACATAGATCCAGGGCGGTATTGTTTAAGAATCTCTGCTGATGGATTTCAAATTAAAAAAGAGTGCGTGGAGATTAAGCCGGATAAAGGAAAACTTTTATTTGTAATACTTGAACCATTTAAGGAACCTAAGGATTATTATTCCACTTATGAGGACAAGCCTACAGAAATTAAATCAAACGGCAACAATGAAAAAAAGATAGAGATAATAGAAAGACCTTCAAGCACTGGAAACCCTGACGCATTTAAATGGGAAAGAAAGAGCCAGCAAGCGGTTAACAAAGGTGATTGGATAGAGGCAATAAGAACTGCCTCTGTTGCAATATCATTAGACCCAGGCAGACCTGCACCATATATAAATAGAGCCTGGGCGTATATCAATAAGGGCTATTACCTTAAAGCGACTGAAGATTGTAAAGTCGCCCTGTTGATAGACTCGTCTCAGATATCTGCTTATATCAACTTATCTAATGCATATATAGGGACTGGTGACTATAGGGAAGCGCTCGAGTCCGCGAGGAGGGCTATCCTTTTATCGCCCAACAATCCTTTAGCCTTGAACAATCGAGGTCTGGCATATGAACATTTAGGAGAAATAGATTCCGCTAATAACGACTATAAATCAGCCTGTGAGAAAGGATTAAAATTAGCTTGTGAAAATTTCAAGAAGCTCGTTGGCTATGCTCCCTCTGAGATACCTAAAATGGTCGAAAATTTAATAGCAGAAAGCAATTTGGCATTTAATCGTGGCGCCTTTGAAGAGACTCTCAGGCTTTCAAACGAAGCTCTAAAATGGGAATCAGAAAATGTTGAAGCTCTTACTAATCGTGCCGCCGCCTATTGTGGGTTGAAGATGCTGAAAGAGGCTTTGGAAGATTGTAATAAAGCGATAATGCTCAATCCAGATTATTGTCTAGCCTATAATAATCGTGGCTATGCTTATGAATTATCAGAAAAAATAAGAGAGGCTAAGTTGGAGTACGAAATAAGTTGTGAGCTGGGCTGTGATTTAGGGTGTAAAAATTATCAAAGACTTAAATTTCAATAGATACTATTAACCTTACATCCTTCCGCCTTTCTTTTGCTTGTCGTATTCTTTCAAACCCCTTTCTAATAACCTCCGAATCGCCTCAGAACGGGCCTCAATACGGTTCTCAAACCGGAAGTCGTTGATCCGCTCAAACAAATCTTTATCCACGGCAAACGTCAGTATGGGTTTTTCAGTTGGCACTCCGAAGCAATAGGGTATCCGGTAAACTAATTCAATGATTATTATTGACCTTCAATCATTACGTTTTTATTTAGTTATTAACTATATAAAAACATAAATTCTCAACCCACTGGAAAATCAACAATCGATTTCAACTTAAGCGCTTGAAGGGGAAGCGGGTGCATTATCATCGTTTCGATGGGGATCTGGATGGGGGCCCGGAAACGGATTCCGACCTTGCCTTGCGTCCCGCTTAAAACAAGGTCTGATAGAGCTTAAACCGCTCTTTGAAAATTGAAAACAAAGTGATCTAATCGGGCTCAGAGGCGCGGAAAATGTTAACGATTCCGCGCCTCATTTCAGCTTATTCGCTGGTGTGTAAAGATAGCCGTTCTCCGTCTCCCGAATCTGAAAGTAGATAAGCTAGGTTTTTTGCTATAGTATTCAGCTATGTGTACAAGCGAGTTCATCCATCAGATTTGAGATCATATCGTTCAATATGGATACCGCCGAACCAGTGATAGGATCCTTGGGTTTAGGTTCACCATCACATTTATCATATATGTTATTGAGCTTATTTAAAGCTGTTTTGAACTTTTCACGCTCGATTATTTTTTTTGCTTTAACGATTTTATCTCTGACTTTGCTTAATTGGGTATATGGTGATTTACAGTTGCCATTGCATTCGATTGTGCCATTGGCGACAGATTCATCGTAGAAATCTAAGATTTCATCGATTGCTACGACAATTTTGGGAATAGCAACATATATTCCATATGAACCGTCAGTAAAACGGATTGAAAAAACGATTTGATTGCTATCAAAATTATCCCTGGCTTTGTATGAATCAATGCCTATCGAGCGAATGGTTTTACCGTCTAAAGTATCCAGATCAGAAATTATTGCAAAAAGGTTCTGCCCATCTCCAACATACAGCCCTGAACCATAGAATGACCGACCTGAAAATGCTACCTTGTTATTATCCATTGCCAGATCACCGAAAGAAGTAAAGGTGCCGAGTCCATCAGGGACGGCAGTGTTTATATCTGCTATCTTCGTTAAGGCACTTTTGTTTACATCCGCAACATATACGCCTTGGTTGCCTGAGGAAAAAGCTATCTGCTTACCACTCAAAGAGGGTGAGGCAAAATCATCCAAGTTTTCATTAAGATCTGTAGCCATAGTATTATTATCAACAACCGCTCGAAGTGCTTCAGTTGTCAGATCAAAATAATATATGCCATCCCCTGTTGTCGCATCTCGTCCACGAAAGGCTACACCCCCGTCCTCTGCATTCGAATAAATAAAATAACTGAATTTATTCAAGTTTCCCGGTATTAACGTATTTTTATCTGCGATTCGTTTGATATTTGCCCCATTCAAATCAGAGATATAGATGCCCTCTTGACCATCGAGGCCACCACCTTTAAACACTAAACTGTTTCCAAACGCATCGATCCCAGCGTATCCCGGGCCAGTGAATCTAGTAAAATTACCAGTTCCCTCAGGAATTGGCGTGCTACCGTCAATAATTACGACATTCCCACCAGTTGGAGTGTGAACCAGGATGCTTTCGATACTTTGGCCTGACACACTATCTGTTAACCAGGCACTATAGGCTATATTCTCTTTTTCAACTGACCGACGGTCAAATCCCCGAAAGCCATAACTTGGCAGAGTGCTATCTTGATTTACAATTACCTCAATTATTCCAGTCCTGCCGTTGGCTATATACAAGCCCCGCTGATTATCAGATCCGTTTCCACTAAATATGATTCTTCCTTGGGAAATAGCGGATCCCCATAAAGATTTGAACTTTCCGAATCCTTCCGGTATATCGGTGTCTGTGTCACAGATTTTTTTTATGACATAGGGTGATTCGTGAGGAAGGTTGATTGGAAACTGCGGTAGCTCGGGGATAAAATCTATATCAGTTAGCGGTGTATCTATTTTCGCATACCAAGAAAGCCCTTCACTATTCCAATCTCCGTGTCCAACGAAAGAAAGTCCATCATCTGAGACGCCATAAATCCACTTGAGTTGCCAGCCGGACAGGTCAAGATTAAAATATTGTTCTAATATTCCTTGAAAGTATCGCATGCCATGGTTCTCATCCCAGACAAATGCTTCATTAACAACTCTATTATTAGGAAGAACTGCTAGCGATGCTCCTACGATGACTGAACCATCGTGCGACGCATCGTTAGCACCAGATGAAAAATAATTATTGGCTCTTAGAAATCCTAGTCCCACCATCTGCTTAGTTGAATCCCAACGGAAAGCTTCTCCTGAATAATTGGAATCACTGTCGCCTACTACTACTTTACCATCACCCGAGATTCCTCCCGCACTACTCCACCAACCGTCATCGGCCAGGAATCCGAGACCTTCGATTCCATTTGTCACAGTCCAACGAAATGCTTCACTGTTATACTGACCAACCATAGCATTTCCATTGTTCGACAAAGCTGTGGGTCTTGCATCGGATATAAATAGAGGAGCCTCACCTTCAGACCAACGCCATGTGCTACCGCTACTCATTCCTATAATAACTGACCCATCTGCTGAAGCATCTTTTGCAAATCCACCAGCGATTGCACCACCGGATAGGTCGTACATCTTTTCCATGCCACGCTCTTGAGTCCAGCGAAATGGTTCATCTCTGTAGTAGGAACCTGATGTCGGAAGTCGTATATAGCCTACAACTGTATATCCATCAGCAGATATCCCGACACCGTCTGATCTAACCGTTCCACCTGTGAGGTTATCAAGACGTTCGATGCCACCCTCAATCGACCAAAGGGAAGCTTCATTAGGGTCGTCAAGAGTTTGGCCAACTGCAAAATTTCCGTCTGCCGAAATTTGATTTACACTGAAATTTTCAATTGCTACGAAGACAGATTCCGCGGCTGTTTGCCGACCTATCAATAATAAAAGGACAAAGATCACAATTTGATACTTTTTCATGGCCCCCTCCTCATCAAATAAAAAGCCGAGTCACCATCCAAGGCAACCCGGCTATCTCTCACTACGCAGATCTGTGGCTTTCGCCCCTGAGAGATCCGTAGCTTTCCGTCCCTGTCTCACGGCAGGTTTGGCTTTGTCATTATAATTAAGGGATTTACTGTTAGCTTATGTATGCAAAAATCATGCAAAAACAGTGGTTTATGCGATATCGTGTAAATCTCAATAGTTACTTCAAATCGAGAAAATGCATGCATATTTAAATGGAAATACAATTCCCGAATTTAGGAATGAATTTACGTAATCGCAGATAGATTAGGTGATAATCACGAAGATTATTTATTCGTAATGTTCCGATAGGGATAGTAACCTAAACAATCACAATTAAGCATTATTTTGAAAAATGTGTTGACATATTTCATAAAATTACTACTATCAAAAAAGGTGAGAATATGACGCGAGGTGGAAAACGAGAAGGCGCAGGACGCCCGGCGGAACAAACCAAGCGCCATGTGAACATGAGGCTGCCAGTATGGTTGGCCGATTGGTTGCAGGAAACCGCACGGAAGAACCGGTATTCTCAAGCCAAACTCGTGGAGGATGCTCTTGTCAGTTTTTACGGCATAACAAGCCCACGGCGTAGGCAGGTGCGGCCGAAAAGGTGATCCCCTATCACCTGATCCATGACGGCTTAACAGGGGGGAAGTGGGGGTTTCTAAAATGACAGTTTTAGCAGAATGCCCGGTATGTCACAGGAAACAATCTTCAAGGAACAAGGTTTGTAAGTGCGGGGAAAACCTCGACACCGCAAAGCGGTCTAAACGAGTAAGGTATTGGATAAACTATCGAGTCGACGGAAAACAGCGCCGTGAGTATGTCAGTAAATCAAAGACTGACGCCGACACAAGGGACCGTGAGCGCAGGAAGATGGTTGATGAAGGCAGCAGCGCCGAGGACATTGACGCTCAGCGCCATTGGACTTTTCAGAATTTGACCGATTGGTTCCTTGAAAACAAAAAGAGCGACGAGTTCCGATCCTATGACCGCGCCGAGGGGGCGCTCAATAAATTCAATGAGGTTTTCGGCAGTCGGTTGGTTCGGTCCATCAAACCTCTGGAAATCGAAAAATATCAAAAGGACCGAATTGAGGTCGGTCGGAAACGTGCAACCGTTGATTATGAAATCACCTATGCCAAACAAGCGGTCAAGGTTGGGTTTGAAAATGACAAGGTTGGGGTGAAGGCTTTCAAAGCATTTAATCGAATCAAGAAGCTGTTGGTCACCGGAACGAATGCCCGAGACAGAAAATTTTCAGCCAATGAGTTCATAAAGCTGTTGGACAAGGCTCCGGAGCATTTAAGACACGTCCTTATTGTCGCGATCAATACGGGAATGCGGAAAGGCGAAATCAGAAAATTGAAATGGTCTATGGTTGACCCGGATTTAAAGTTTTTTCGTTTGCCCGCCGAAATCATCAAAGAGGGACGAAAAACAACTAAACCCAAGGTCATACCTGTTAGCAACAACGTTCGGCGCGTTCTCGTGGCTCTCAGGCGCCCCCAGGTGGTCAAAACCGGCAGGACCGACCATGTATTCACATATCGAGGGGAACCGATAAAATCATCGGGAGGACTTCGGCGCTCATTCAAGAAAGCCTGTGAAGACGCTAAGATCCCTTATGGTGCGAAGGTCAAAAACGGGGTTCAGTTCCGAGATATTCGGACCACGGTTAAAACGTGGATGCTGAACGCCGGCGTTAGAGAGGCATACCGAGACACGATTCTCGGTCACAGTCTCAAGGGTATGGACAAATATTATATCAAGCCGGATGAGACCAACATCGCAGGTGCGATGACGCTATACACGGATTGGCTAAACGCACAGCTTGGTGACGAGTTTGGTCAACGCTTGGTCAACATGGTCGGATAATAACCTTTACATGCACCATGTTTACCAATTGTTATTTATTTTAGACAACCCGTTGAAATTGAATATAAAAACACTTAAACAGGCCATCACAGATTTTACCTATAGTTATCTCGCAAGGGGCCTTTTTCGTATTCCTAATCCGGGTGCCGCAGGTTCGATCCCTGCCGGGGGCACCAATAAAAAGAAAAAAATCACGGTCAATACTACCCGTGATTTTTTTCTTTTTATGAATTGTTGTTTACACTGTTTTCGGGCTCGATCCCGATTCCGACCCCGATGATCCCGATCTCTTCCGATACGGTGAAACGTCACCCATCGGAACGGAATTCTGACAATGGCTATAACGCAAAAAAAGCGCGGGACGATAATTCGTCCCGCGCTTTTTGTTTTGATGGGATCCCCCACCTCTCGATGGTGGAAAACCGAGATACAATCCGGACTTAATGGGTACTACTCCATACCGCCCACGGCGATCTCCACCCGACGGTTGAGGCGCCGGCCGTTTTCCGTGGTGTTTGGAGCCGTCGGGTTGGATTTACCGAACCAGAGTGGGACGACCCGGAGGGGATCGATATTGTGCATCTGGGTCAGGTAATTGGCCACGGTGAGGGCACGGCCCTTGGATACCATCAGGTTCACCTCCTCGGACCCGATATTGTCGGTAAAGCCGCTGACCACCGCATAGGCGTTGGGATTTTCCTGGAGAAACATCGCCAGTTTGCCCAGGTCGTCTTTGAACACCGACTTTACATTGACCTTGTTGAAGTCAAAGAAAATATCGGGCACCTGGAAGCCGACGACCTCACTGACCGGGGTCAGCTTCACGTAGGAGGTGACCTGCACGGTGAACAGCGCGCCGGTGGTAAATTCCGGCCGGGTGAAGAAGGCCTGCATCGGAACAACCCGGGAACACGCGTTGATTTCGCTGACCGCCTGCACGATCCTGCGTTCCGTGCGTTCAACGGCAGAGCTGATCACATAAAAACACACATTATGATCACTGGCGATACTTTGGGCGATCTGTTTGGCACTTTTGGGACCCAGTACGCGCTGGGATCGGCCGTCGGTAAACAGAAACACCGCGGTTCTCCCTGAAAGCCCGGCCAGCACCGACCGCAGGTTGCTCATAGCGGCCTGGAGTCGGCCCGGTCCGCTGCCCCGTTCCGGCAGGGCATTGAGGGCCCGATCCATCTGGTCCCGATCGTACCGCTGCATCCCGTAGTAGGCCTTCCAGGGCGTATAGGTATACAGCCCGGCATTGAAACCCAGATCCGGGAGCAACTGGTTCCGCTCGATGAGCAGCTTCCGGGCGGCTTGGATCCTGGTCATATTGGTCCCTTTAAGCATGCTGTTGGTGGAACTGGAAGAATCGAACAGGATGACAAAATTGTCTGCCGTCTTGATAAAATCGACTTCCGTCAGAACCTCTTTTTCAATAACGTCGCGGGTGATGACACCGGCGGCCTGGACGGTCATCACGGATGCGCCGATAAGGACCAGGGATAAGGCCAGTGAGAGTAGTGATGCGCGCTTTTTCAAGCTCATGATTGCCCCCTTTTTAGATGTTCCTTTTAACATACCGGTTATTAGTCTGCACGGTTTCATTTGCAAACAATGTTGAAAGGAGGTCTCTTAAGTTTCACTACAATGGTCGGCCCGCGATTTTTAGCGTTTTTGAACGTTACCATAATTTTAGGAGGAGGTAACATTATGACGACTGAAGACCAGAAACAGGCCATCAAGAGAGTGCACCCTGGCGTTGAGAAAATGAAGAAAGCGCTTGCCGACGGTAAGTGCTCGCGGCGCGAATTTCTGCGCACAACCACTTTGCTGGGCGTATCCGCGTCGGCTGCCTACGGTATTGCATCCAAGATACTGGGCGAGAGTGTGTTGCCTGATTTCATTTCATCGGCCATGGCCGCCACGCAGAAAAAGGGCGGTTCCATAAAGTTTGGCATGCAGGTACAGGAAATGGCCGATCCAGCGACCTACTCATGGACCCAGAAGTCTATCGTTGCCCGACATATTGTCGAGTATTTAGTGGAAACGGGGCCTGATAACATCACCAGACCCGGTCTGGCAGAAAGCTGGGAGGCATCCGACGATCTGAAGACCTGGACGTTTCATCTTCGCAAAGGTATCAAGTGGTCTAACGGCGATGATTTCAATGCCGATGACGTGGTCTTTAACTTTACCCGCTGGCTCGACCCGAAAACCGGATCTTCTAACCTGGGACTGTTCGATGCCATGCTGGAGCAGACCGGCGAAAAAGATAAGAAGGGCAATCCGGTCAAGCGTATGATCAAGAACGCCGTGGTGAAAGTGGACGATCATACGGTCAGACTCAACCTGAACTCGCCGGTGCTGGCGATTCCCGAAAACCTTTACAATTATCCCACCGCTATCGTTCACCGCGATTTTGAGAAAGAGGGCGGGGATCTCTCCAAAAACCCGGTGGGTACCGGCCCCTATACCCTTACCCAGTTCAGGGTTGGTGAGCTGGCGGTATTGACAAAAAGAAAGGAACCCTACTGGGGCGGGGAGGTTTTTCTGGATGAAATTCGCTTTGTTGACCTGGGCGAAGATGCCGGCGCCTATCTGGCCGCAATCGCTTCACGACAGGTGGACGGCATCTATAATCTTGATCTGACAACGCTCGAAGCGGCCAAGAATATCCCCGGAATCAACATTGTCGAGATACCATCGACCCAAACCGGTGTTATTCGCATGAAGGTAAACAAGAAACCGTTTGACGATGTCCGCGTGCGCCAGGCGGTACAGAAAACCTGCGATGCTCAAAGACAGCTCGACATTGCCCATCGCGGCCTGGGTATTGTAGCGGAACACCATCATGTCGCCAAGATACACCCCGAATACTTTGCACTGCCCCCGTTCAAACAGGATATTAAAGGTGCCAAAAAACTGCTGGCCGAGGCCGGTTATCCGAATGGTATCGAAGTAACCTGCAACGTGGGCAATACCGAGGGTGTCTGGGAACAGGATTCGGTCGCCATACTCAAAGAAGATGCCGCCAAAGCCGGGATCAATATCAAAATGAATGTGATGCCGCAGGCGCAATATTGGGACGTATGGACCAAGGCGCCCTTGAGCCTCACCTCCTGGACCCACCGGCCGCTGGCCGTCATGGTGCTGGGCCTGGCTTACCGCACCGGTGTACCGTGGAATGAGTCCAGCTATGCCAACCCCGAGTTTGATGCCGCCCTGGTGGCAGCGGAATCGACCCTGGATGTTGAAAGACGCCGGGTCAAAATGGAGCAGGTAGAGAAGATTCTGCAGGATGACGCCGTTATGGTCCAGCCTTTTTTCCGGGCGGTATTTACAGCGGTGCGCGATAATGTCGTCGGTTTTGAAATGCATCCAACCCGATACTACCGTTTCCACAAGGTTTCTTTAGCATAGTTAAAACAGCGTGCATTTGGGCGCGGGGAGTGCTGCGGCGCTTCCCGCCCTTGAATCTCTCTTAAAAAAAGTCCACTGTATCAGGAGGCGTCAAATGGTCACCTTGGTGGTAAAGCGCATCGGATTCATGATTTTTACCATGATTGTCGTATCTCTGATTCTGTTTTTACTTCTAGAGACAGATCTTACGGGAGATCCGGCCGCCCGGGTGCTGGGCCAATTTGCCAACGAAGAGCAAAAAGAGCTATGGCGCGAGCAGCACGGGTACAATCAACCCGTTATGTTACGTTATGTGAAGTGGCTGGGAAATTTTGCGACCGGTAACCTGGGCGAGTCGATCCGTTTCAAAGGCCCGGTTGCTGACGTGATGTTGCCCCGGCTGTGGAACACCGTCATATTGGGATTTTGGACGTTTGCAGTGATGATCCCGCTATCATTGATCTTAGGTGTCTTGTCGGGAATGAAGGAGGGATCAAAGCTCGATCGATCGATATCGGTTTTCGGTATTATAACAACGTCCGTGCCGGAATTTGCCAGCGCGGTAATTTTCTCCGCCATCTTTGTATTTACCCTGAAATGGCTGCCGGGCACCAGCAGCATGTCGGGCGGGTTCGAGTTCAAACAGTTGATCCTGCCCGCTATGGTGTTGATCGTCTATGATTTTGGCTATGTCGCCCGCATGACCCGGGCATCTATGGCCGAGGTGATGACCTCCCAGTACATAAGAACAGCGGTGCTAAAGGGCCTGCCATACAGGTCGGTGATTTTGAAGCATGCGCTGCGCAACGCACTCATCGCCCCTTTCACCGTAATCATGCTGCAAATCAACTGGCTGTTGTCCGGAGTTATTGTCGTGGAATTTTTCTTCGCCTATAAGGGATTTGGGGCCCTGATCCTCGAGGCTTCACTGAATAACGATATCGCCCTTCTGGAAGCCTGCGCCATGGTGGCGGTATGTGTTGCCGTTACGACGCAAACCATTGCCGATATCGGGTATACCTTCCTCAATCCTCGCATCCGTTTTAGCTAAGGAGGCTTGATACTCATGACGACATCTGTAACCGAAATGCGCACAACCGGGTTTGGCCCCGCGCTCTGGCGCGCTCTGAAATCTTTTGGATTATTGCGGGAAAGCTGGGTCGGCATGGTGGGGGTGTTTCTGGTCGTATTCTGGGTGCTGGTTGCCATCTTTGCACCGTTGCTGGCACCGTTTGACCCCAACGCGTCTATTCAGCCGTTTGCCGGGCTGGGAGCAGTGTCGGCCAAAGGCGGCACATTCTGGCTGGGCACCGATCATATCGGGCGGGATATCCTCTCGCGCATTATTTGGGGTTCACGAACGGTATTGATCTATGCGCCCCTGGCTACCTTTTCGGCTTACTTCGTGGGTATTCTGATGGGACTTGCGGCCGGGTATCGCGGCGGCTGGGTGGATGATGTGCTGTCCCGCATTGCCGATATCATTCTCTCCTTTCCGGTGCTGGTGCTGTATATTATCATCATCGCAACGATCGGTGCATCCGGATTTAACATCATTATTGCGATTACCTTTGCCTCTTCTCCCGGGATCATGCGAATCGTGCGTGGATTGGTGCTGGACCTTCGCAATCGCGACTATGTGGCGGCGGCCCAGACCCGGGGCGAATCCGACTGGCGCGTGATGCTGGTCGAGATCTTGCCCAATGCCCGTGGCCCGCTTATTGTGGACGCCTGCCTGCGTCTGGGTTACGTTATTATCACTATCGGTGTGCTCGGTTTTCTCGGTCTGGGTCTGCCACCGCCGGATCCGGATTGGGGCGGCATGGTCAATGAAACACGGCAGATGGCCATGGCCTTTCCACACATGACGCTTTTTCCCTGCATCGCGATATCGACCTTGATCCTGGGATTTAATCTACTGGCGGACGGTCTGCGTGAAATCTCGTTGCGTGACTAGGAGGTAAACAACATATGAATCAAGATCAAACACCGGTGCTGGTCTGCAAAGATCTGTGCATCTCTTACTATACCCGTGCGGGAGAAATTCCGGCGGTGGTCGATTTTTCGCTGACGGTATTGCCCGGTGAGACGATCGGCATTGTGGGCGAATCGGGCTGCGGCAAGTCGACCGTCGCAATGGCGATCATGCAGTATATGGGCGCCAACGGCGGCATCAAGAGCGGCAGCATCACGTTTAAAGGCCGCGATTTGACCCAGCTGTCGGAAGATCAATTGCGTCGCATCCGAGGCTCGGAGATCGCGATGATTTACCAGGAGCCTTTTGCCTCCCTCAACCCAAGCCTCAAAATCAAGACCCAGCTCATGGAAGTGCCCCTGGCGCATGAAAACATTTCGAAAGATGAAGCGCGGCGAAGAGCGGTGGAGATGCTGTCTGATGTCAAGTTGCCGGATCCTGAGCGGTTGATGGAATCCTACCCGCACCAGTTGTCGGGTGGACAGCAACAACGGGTGGTTATCGCCATGGGGCTTTTATCTAATCCATCACTGTTGCTGCTGGATGAACCCACGACTGCGCTGGATGTTACCGTAGAGGCCGGCATCGTCAAGCTGGTGGCCGATATCAGCAAAAAGTACGGCACATCCCAGATCTATATCTCCCATAACCTGGGGTTGATTTTAGAAACCTGTGACCGGGTTTTCGTGATGTATTCCGGTGAAGTTGTGGAAGAAGGGACGATTGACTCGCTTTTTACCTGGCCAAGGCATCCTTACACACACGGCCTTTTTGCCTGTATCCCGCTGCCGACAGCAGATAAACATGCGGCACCGCTGAAACCGATCCGGGGTCAGCTGCCTTTGCCGTTCGAGAGACCCCGGGGCTGTTATTACCACCCGCGCTGTGATCATTTCAAACCCGGGCTGTGTGACCGTGAGCATATCAAAATGGAACATGTTGAAGAC
Source organism: Olavius algarvensis associated proteobacterium Delta 3 (assembly GCA_903231505.1). Lineage (GTDB taxonomy): Bacteria > Desulfobacterota > Desulfobacteria > Desulfobacterales > CAFBRK01 > CAFBRK01. Next base: position 22,105 of record CAFBRK010000041.1, read on the forward strand.
AGTGCCGCGGACCATCGCGTGCGATGTTTACGCTATAAAGAAATCGACCATCACCTTTTGAAACCGAGTGATGAAGTCAAAGAGCCGATAGCACTTGGCAAACGGGTTCTCAATGTAGACGGCATGAAAAAGTACTACGAGGTTCGCGACAGCTCACTGCGGGCTTTGTTTAGCGGCAAAAGAATTCGTTATGTAAAGGCCAATGAGGAGTTGAACTTTACTGCCCAGGAGGGTGAAACGGTAGCCATCGTCGGTGAATCCGGCTGTGGCAAATCAACCTTTGCCAAAGTGCTGATGGGATTGGAGTCAGGCACGGACGGCGAAGTGCGCCACAAAGGCAAAGACATATCGGAAGTGGCCGTCAGGGACCGCAGTGACAAACAGATCAGCTCGCTCCAGATGGTATTTCAAAATCCCTTTGATACCTTGAATCCAAGTCACGGCGTTGGCGGTCAGCTATCACGGGTTATCAAGAAATTCGGAGGAGAAACGGATAAGAAGAAAATATTCGAGCGGGTGATGACCCTTCTGGATACGGTCAAACTGCCGAGGGATTTTTATTACAGAAAACCAAGGCAGTTGTCCGGTGGACAGAAGCAGCGGGTCGGTATCGCCCGGGCATTTGCCGGAAACCCGAGTATGGTCATCGCAGATGAACCGATTTCCGCGCTGGACGTCTCGGTTGCGGCGGCGGTGACGGAGCTGTTGACGGATATTCAGCGCGAACATAAAACCACGCTGCTGTTCATAAGCCATGATCTGAGTGTGGTGCGTTACCTGGCGGATCGTATTGTTGTCATGTATCTCGGACATATTCTTGAAAGGGGAACGACGGAGCAGGTCTTCGACCCGCCCTATCATCCCTACACGGAGGCGTTGTTGTCCGCGGTGCCAATTGCCGACCCCGAAGTGACCAAGCGTGAAATTGTGCTGGAAGGAAACCTGCCCAGTGCAATGAACCCGCCCAAGGGCTGCCCATTTTGTACCCGCTGCCACAGGAGAATCGGCGAAATTTGTGACATCGAGATGCCACCCGATCGAGAGGTTGTCGATCGGCACGTTATCAAGTGCCATATACCGATCGAAGAGTTGAGCAAGATTGGGCCGGTCATCATCGTGCCGGATGAGTCCGAACGTATTCACGCGACAAAATCAGAATGAGCGTCCAAAACATGCAATTGCAGCGTTCAATGGCCTTGTTGGGGAAAGACACCGTTGATCTGCTTTTGCATGTCCATGGGGATAGTTTGTGGATCCCGTCATCCACAAGGCCGCATAAATGAAAGCCGGCGGGCCACCCGGCCTGCCCCCGTGAAACTAAAGACCGGGGCTTTAGACCCGTTCGAATTGGACGCGATTTGTTTTGCCAGAAGCAAGATCTGCTCCGTGCGGACACGCAATCTTCCCCCCATGGCCGGCACGGAAGGCACGCTTTCCCATACCCCTGAACCCGAATCACCTCCCCTTGACAGTCATAACGTGAAAGCCGATAACGTACCCCCGGAATGCGCTGCTGCCATCGATCGTTCGCGTTGATGTTCGGAACGATTTTACTGGTAAATCCTGTATTCTGGTCTATACTGAATGCTGCCGGACAGGAGACCCTATTAAATTTGAAAGGGACGTTATTGGACCCATGAGAATGCTCGGAAAGATTCTTGATATCGATTTAGCCGCGAATACGTGGAAGCTTGCTGAATATCCACAAGACCTGGCCAGAACGTATCTTGGCGGACGCGGCTTGAATGTTCATTTTCTGTATGAACATTTGCCGGTCAATATTGACCCGCTGGGTCCCAAAAATCTTCTTGTTCTATCCTGCGGGTTGCTGACCGGAACGGCGGTGCCGTCATCTGCAAGGCTCCATATCAATGCCCTCTCTCCGCTCACCGGACTTTTGGGTAGTTCCAATATTGGCGGCGATTTCGGCGCCCAGCTCCGCTCGAACGGCATTCAAAGCGTAATCGTCCGGGGAAGGTCTGCCAAACCGGTGTGTCTGTACATTGATGGCGACTCGATTCAAGTCCGCGATGCCGAACCCCTGTGGGGCCTGGACACATGGGAGACCCAGGACCGGCTCAAAGCGGAGGTGGGCAGCAGCAAAATCAAAGTGTTGACGATCGGACCAGGGGGTGAAAACGGTGCTTTATTTGGCTGCATTATGTCTGATCGGGATCATGCGGCCGGGCGTACCGGCATGGGTACCGTCATGGGATCTAAAAATTTGAAAGCCATTGTGGTCAAAAAGAAACGCCAAAAATCACTGTTTCCTTCAAGTGGCAAATTGCATGCGACGATTCAACGATATTTCCGGCAAATAATGGAATCCCCCCATTACAAGGGGATTTCAAAACACGGTGGCGCCGGCTTCGTGAAATGGGCTGACCAGTTGGGCATTTTAGCAACGCGCAATTATAGGGAAAACACCTTCGAGGCTGCAGAGCGCATCGAAGGTCACAATTTACAAGACAATATCACCCGCAGACGCAGCTGCCCTCGCTGCCCGGTTCAATGCAAGGCGGATCTTGAATTTTCCCGGGGTAAATTTAAGGGGATGCAGGCTGTTCGGCCCGAATTCGAACCCATGCTTTCTTTGGGGTCCAAGTGTGGTTTGGACGACCTGGACACGTTGGTTTTTCTCGATAACTTGTGTTCCCGGCTTGGGCTCGATTGTATCTCTGCTGGCAATTCGATCGCCTTTGCCATGGATCTTTTCGAGCGCGGCATCCTTTCAATGCAAGATACCGAGGGGCTCGATCTTACCTGGGGAAACGGCGATGTAATGGAAACATTGATCCGGCAGATGGCCGCTGGTAAGGGCTTTGGCAAGATACTTGCTATGGGTGTGCGCCGGGCCAGTCAAGTGATCGGACGCGGTTCGGATCAGTATGCACCGCATGTAAAAGGTCTTGAACTGGCCGGTTATCATCCGAACAATATTATGGGGACAGCACTGGGGTATGCGGTTGCCAGCCGGGGGGCGGATTTTAACGACGTCTTTGCCACGCTGGAGTATAAGTGGCTGCCGGACAAACAGCATGAAGCGTCTGCCACACCCCAAGCGCCGAATCTCCATTCGATCCATGGTAAGGCCGAGCTGGTCAGAAAGTCGATGATTATCGGAACGGTGCTAGACAGTCTCGGTTTGTGCAAGGTCCCGATTTTGTGTCTTATCTGCGCTTACGACCTGGTCAATGAAGCGGAGTTGACTGCCGCAATCACCGGCTGGCCGGTGGATGCACCGTCGCTTTTTACCAGCGGCGAAAGAATCGTCAATATGGAAAGACTTTTCAACGTAAGACACGGCGGCAGCGCAGCCGATGATCGGCTTCCGAATATGTTTTTTGAAAAAGACTATAATGCCGGCAAGCAACCTTCCAAGCCCCAGGCCTGGATGGAGCCGATGATTCATGAATTCTATACCATCATGGGTTGGGATAATCAGGGTCATCCGGGTACAGAGAAATTGATGGAATTGGGCATTTTTGCGCCCCAATACGATAATGACTCGGCCGCATAATGGATTACCAGCCGGTCTCAATTTTCAGAAAGGACGAATTGCGTGACCACCACCAGCTCCCCTTTTTATCCAACATTGTCTTTTCTTTCCGACCAAGACAAAAAAGGTATCCATCAAGCGGTGCTGACCATCCTGTCTGAGATTGGAATGAAAATATTCCATGATGATGCACTGGCTCTGTTACAGGCAGCCGGCTGTACGATCGACGGCGATGGAATCGCAAAAATACCCGCAGAGCTGGTTCAACAGGCGATCGAAAGTGCACCGAACAACATAGCGGTTTACGATCGGACCGGCCGGAATGTCATGGACCTCGGTGAACGGCGCTCCTATTTTGGAACCGGCTCTGATCTTATCTATTCTCTTGATTCTGAAACCATGCAGCGGCATCCATGCCTGCTCGAAGATGTCAGCCGTGCGGCCAAAGTGGTCGATGCTTTGCCCAACATCGATTTTGTCATGTCCTTTGCCCATCCTTCAGACCAGCCGCCCGAGCTGGCCTATCTACTGAGCTTTCACGCCATGACGGTCCATTCCACCAAACCGATTGTCTCTACAGCAAAAGATCGTGAAGATTTGAGCGAAATGTACGAAATCGCCCGGATTTTGCGAAACGGAAAAGATGAGCTGCGATCCAAACCTTATTTGCTTCACTACACCGAGCCGATCAGTCCGTTAAAACATCCTTTTGAAAGTGTTGACAAGCTTATCTACTGTGCCAAAAAATCGATTCCGGTCGTATATTCGCCGGCACCCATTTCCGGTTCCACTGCCCCGCTGACCATCGCCGGTCACATCGCCCAGGGGCTGGCCGAGTGTTTTTGCGGGCTGGTAATCCACCAGTTGAAAGCCAGGGGTGCACCATTTTTGATGGGAACAGGCCCTGCCGTATTGGACATGGCAACCGTCCAGTGCTCTTACAATGCACCGGAATATCTGCTGGGCTATCAGGCGATCGTCGAAATGAGCCACTTCTACAATCTTCCCAACTGGGGCTATGCCGGTATCAGCGATTCTCAAATTCCGGACGGACAGGCCACATTTGAAGCCGGTTTGCTGACCTTCATATCAACTATGGCCGGATCCAATTTGAATCATGACGTTGGATATCTGGATTTCGGACGCACCGGCAGCCTGGAGATGATCGTCATTTTAGATGAAATGATCGATCAAATCCGACGGCTGTATCAGGGTGTCCCGGTCAATGCGGAGATGCTGGCGTTGGATGTCATCGGCGAGGTCGGCAGTGAAGGCAATTTCCTCGTGCATGAGCACACATTAAAACACCTGCGCAGCACCCAGTGGCGACCGACGTTGATCAGTCGCATGGATCACCCCAATTGGCTCTCCTCCGGCGCTACCACGCTTCTGGAACGGGCCCGACAGCGCCTGCATCAAATCCTGGAATCCCACGAACCCGTGGCGGTCCCCGATGACCAGGTGGCGAAAATTCAGAATCGGATCGACTCCTTTGCCCCCAATTAAGCAAGAAAACCAACCGGAAGACATGCATGCGGCCCTCAGATTGTCGCAGCTCAGATCCAATCAAAACAGGGGTACGGTAGTAAAATTGGTATAGATCCACTTCCAATAAACTCTCCCCCACTTCATCATTGTTCTGATTGTCAAATATAGTGTTTGAATAATTAACGCATGGCAGAAGGTTACACAGAAAAAACAATATCTTATCTATATGTCGAAGGAAAATTTTTGAGAACGACTCTGAATGAGAGGACAATCCGAGGAAAGTTGAGATGGACGCGAATCAACAGATAGCCCGTTTTGTGTCGCAAATCCGATGGACAGAGCTGCCCGCCAAGGTGCAGGAGAAAGCTCGCATGTGTTTCATAGACAACCTGGGTGCTACAATAGCCGGCATAAAAACGAGAGTCAGTCAAATCTGCGCCGACTACGCCCAGGCCACATGGGCCTCTGACGCCGCCACAATCCTGCTGCACGGTAAACGCTCATCCCCTGCTGGCGCGGCATTTGCCAATGCTGCTGCCGCTAACGGGATCGATAGCGACGACAGTGTAAGATACGCATGGGGGCATGGGGGCGCACAGATCTTCCCGGTAGCCCTTGCTGTGGCGGAGGGCCTGGATCTTGGCGGCGCACAGTTACTGGCCGCTACGGTGGCAGGTTATGAAGTGGCCCACCGCATTGGGGGCTGCTGGCATGAACATCACCGCGAGTACCAGGCGTGTGGATCCTGGGGCTCGGTGGCCAGTGCCGCGGTAGCCGCCAATTTGATGGGGCTGAGGCCCGCGCAGACATCTCATGCGTTGGGCATAGCCGAGTATCATGCGCCGAATGCACCCATGATGAGGGATGTCGATCACCCTGCAATGGTCAAGCATGCCATTCCATGGGGGAGTATGACGGGTGTTACGGCCGCCGAACTGGCTTTCCGTGGTTTTACCGGGATTCCATTGCTCCTCGGCGAAGAGCGGTATCATCACTGGGTTATGGACATCGGTGAGCGATACCTCATGCTTGATGGCGTCAGCTGGAAAATGAAAGGATATGCCTGTTGCGGATGGGCCCATGCCGGTGCTGAAGGCGCCCGGGAACTGGTTGTGAATCATGGGATCTCCCTGGAGGAGATTGAGCGTATCGTTGTGGATGCGTTTAATGAAACCGTTCTCCTAGGAACCCGGTTGCCTTCAAATACGGAAGAGGCCCAGTTCAATCTTGCCTGGCCGGTGGCGGCCATGCTGGTGGATGGAGAAATCGGTCCCAATCAAACCGGGGAACACCGCCTCAAGGATCCCATCATTCGGGATCTTGCCCGAAAGGTCGAGGTCGTCGAGTCCGAAGAACTCAACGAACTGTGCCGGCTGCACGCCAAAGGAGATCCACGGGGTCGTTTCGCCAGTGTTGTAACCATAAAACTGAAGGACGGGCGCGAGTATTGCTCAGGGATGAAAGATGGCGGTATGAAGTTCCCTGCACCTGAGTGGACACGGGAAATGATGGCTGAAAAGTTTCGCTGGCTGGCGACAGCGGTATTGGACAGTACCGTGATTGATGAACTGCTGGATATGGCCTGGCATCTCGACGAGCTAAACCAGATCAAAGAACTGACCGGCAGGTTGAGCTAATAAAATCGTTCCACGTCATCTTGCCAGGTTTCCAACCCGATGGTGTCGCTTCCGCCCCCTTCGTATCTCTGACCAATTGAAAAGCATGCAGTTGGCGAAATGTTTCATTGACGTTGCGCCCCACCGGTGGGGTCAGTACTTCATATCCCTGAAGTGCACCCTCAGGGTCGATAATAAAACGGCCCCGTGTTTCCACTCCCGCGTCTTCATCAAATACCCCATAGGCTTTTCCAACACGGCCGCCCGCATCAGAAAGCATCGGAAATGGGACACCGCCATCGACCATCTTGGATAGTTCTTTATCATCCCACATTTTATGCACAAACACGCTGTCTATGCTCATGGAAAGAATCTGAACACCGAGCTTTTGAAATTCTGAATATTTTTCGGCAACTGCCGAAATTTCTGTAGCTCAAACAAATGTAAAATCTCCAGGATAAAAGCACAGCAACACCGCAATAAACGGCGAACTACAGAACCAATGAGGCGATGTGACGAGTTTGAGACAGTTCAATGCTCGAGATTTCTTGCGCGTGTCACAAATCTGGCTGGAGTTGAGTAATACCAATTCCATTGACGATCCGTTTCTTGACATGAAAATATCGTTCAGATAATACGCGACCCATGTGAAAGAAAATAAAATTGGCAGCTCATCTCAAATGGAAAGTGCCAACCATACGCAATGGCTCAATATGCGAGGGATGCAAACAATGGACAACACCTATGACGTTTTGATTATCGGCGCCGGCATCATCGGTTGCTGTACGGCGTTTGAATTGAGCAAGATGGGATATAAAACCCTCAACATGGATAAGCTGCCGGCTGCCGGTTATGGCTCAACCAGCAATTCCTGCGCCATTGTCCGGTTTCACTATTCCACCCCGGACGGTGTCGCCATGGCCAGAGAGGGGTACTTCTACTGGTTGGACTGGCCCAAATACCTGGAAACCCGCGACGACAGGGGGCTGGCCGTTTACAGAAACACAGGTGCGCTGGTTGTCAAAACCGAAACCAATAAATACCTCAAACACGTAATGGCTTCGCTGGATGCCCTGGGCATCGGGTACGTGGAGGTGGATCCGGCAGATATGGTTAAGTTCGTGCCCAATGCCGACATCCGATCCTATTTTCCATGCCGGACCATGGACGACCCCGCCTTTGGCCAGCCCGGTGCGGACACCATTAAAGGGGCCATCTGGATACCGGAATCCGGTTATGTGTCCGACCCGCAGCTGTCGACCCACAATGTGCAGGTGGCCGCGGAAGCCAAAGGCGCTGCGTTTTGTTTCAATGCCGAAGTCGTCGAAATTCTGAAGCGAAAGGGGCGCATCTCCGGGGTTACGCTCAAAGACCAGGGTGCGGTCTTCGCACCGGTGGTGCTCAATGCCGCGGGACCTCATTCGCATATGATCAACGCCATGGCGGGCGTGTTGGAAGGGATGAATATCCGGACGAGGCCGCTGAAACAGGAAGTGTGCCACGTGCCGGCTCCCAAGGGGGTCGACTGGGAGCGGGACGGCTTTCTGCTCTCTGACGGCGACATCGGGTGCTATTCCCGCCCGGAGGTGGGCAACCACATCCTGATCGGATCGGAAGATCCCCCCTGTGACCAGCTTGAATGGATCGACGACCCGGATGACTATAGCAAAAATTTCAGCCGCCAATGGACCACACAGGTTCTCAGGGAAGCGCAGCGCATCCCCGGGCTTCCGGTCCCCAACCAGCCCCAGGGCATCGTTGATCTTTACGATGTCACCGACGACTGGCTGCCCATCTACGATACATCCGACCTTCCCGGCTTCTACCTGGCGGTCGGCACCTCCGGCAACCAGTACAAGAACGCTCCGGTGGTGGGCAAACTGATGGCCGAGCTGATCCATACCTGCGAAAACGGTCAGGATCATGACAGCAACCCCTATCAGTTTTTTATGGCCTACACCAAGCGAACCTGCGACGTCGGCTTTTTCTCCCGTCGCAGGAAGATCAATCCCGAATCGAGTTTTTCGGTGATCGGCTAGGTTGATATAAAATCTCCAAAAGCTTCCGGATTCGGAAGCGTTATCTCATCACTGCAGGGGAGATGGCGATGGATCGGATGCAGGTGTTTTCGCGAAACGAAATCAATCAAATCCACAATGCATCGATGGAGATTTTGGCCGAGACCGGCCTGCGGTTTAATTCCGGTGAAACAATCGATATTTTCGAAAAGCACGGCTTCAAGCGGGACGGAACGAAGGTATATATCACCGAAAGGGATGTGCAGGAAGCGCTGCAAACCACGCCGTCGCGTTTCGAGGTCCGTGCGCGCAATTCAGCATACAATGTCGATATCGGTGAAGAAAACTTCGTACTGCTGCCCACCGCAGGAGCGCCATACGTGGTGACCTTTCCCGGTGAAAGACGGCCGGCGACCCTCGATGACTACCATACGTGCTGCAAGCTGGTCCAAACCTCCGATCAGCTCGATATGGTCGGCCATAAAATGGTCGAACCGATGGATCTTGATCCGCAGACCGCGCATCTGGACATGATTTTCGCCAGCATGGTGCTGTGCGACAAGGCATATCTGGGCACCGCAGCGACCCGGCAGGCAACCACCGACAGCATCGAAATGGCGGCGATCGCGTGGGGAGGAGAAGAAAACCTGAGGCGGCAGCCGGTCATGGCTGCCATCATTACCGCCTCATCACCGCTCAAATATGCCGCCGAAGAGTCCGAGTCGATCATCGACATGGCCCGTCTGAGACAACCGGTGGTAATTACCAACCTGGTGATGGCCGGATCCAGCGGCCCCATATCGCTTCCGGGGCTGCTCGCCCTGGCCAATGCGGAGATTCTGGCCGGTCTGGTGCTCGCACAGCTGGTAGGACCCGGAACGCCGGTGGTGTACGGTTCCATCTCCGCTCCGGCCGATATGCGCACGGTCATATCGGCGGTGGGGGCGCCCGAAGCGGTGGCATTGTCCTCGGCCAGCATTCAGCTGGCCCGGTTCTATCATCTGCCCTGTCGAACCGGTGGGATGCTGACCAACGCCCACGTTCCCGATGCCCAGGCAGCGGCCGAGGGGGTGCTGATGATGAGCACGGCCGTGCGCAGCGGGGCCAATTTCATCCTGCAGGCTTGCGGACAGCTGGGCTCCTACATATCGATGAGCTTTGAAAAATGGCTGTTTGACGAAGAGGTGTGCCGCATGCTGCGAAGGGTGCTGACCGCCATGCAGATCACCGTCGATACCATCGATATCGACACCATCAAAAGTGTCGGCAGCGACGGCAACTACCTGACCCATCCCACCACCTTCACCCATTGCCGGAATCTGTACCGGCCCCTGCTGTTTACCCGCGATGACTATAAAGACTGGTACGACAACGGGGCCAAGCAGGTGTTTGAAGCGGCGTTCGAATTGCTGCCCAAGCGACTGGAAGAATACACCAAACCGTCGATCGATGCCGGTCTGGAGCAAGCCCTGCGCGAGTATGTCAGCCGGCGAAAAAAGTCGCTATCCTCCTGACGATTCCGCTTTTTCCAACGCAGCGACCCCTTTTTCGCGAATGGACCGGATCGCAGCCAGGGTCTTGTCCGGCAGCGCGGGCGCTTCATGGGTCTCTAAGATACCCTGAAGTTTTTCATCGATCCGGGCCGCCATATCCTTGGCGCCCGTGCTTTCCCATTCCACATAGGCCACGTGCGTCATCAGAGATGGGTGCCAGAGCTCGTTTTTAAAATGGCGGTAGGTATGCTCGTCTTCGAGAAAATGTCCGCCGGGTCCGATCTTTTCGATCACCTCGCGTGCCAGGGTTTCCCGGTTGACTTCCATCCCGCGGATAAACCGCTTGGTCATGGCGATATTTTCGTCTCCCAGAACCAGCTGGTGCGCGGAGCAGACCATTCCGTTGTCCATGTAGCCCACATCGTGAATCAGATTGAGACCGCCCAGCCCCTGGGCCAGGATCGAAAAGGCGGACTCGGCGCCGGCCTGGGCATCGATCGTTTTCGCGTCGGTTGCCCCGGCCAGGCCCCAGGTGGGCAGCCCGAAGGATTGGGCCACCTCCGCCTGGGCGCTGAGGGCAAGACTCATTTCCGGTGCGGCCATGGTCAACAGGCCGACGGCCATATCGAAGATCCCGAAATTACACCCCAGGCTGCAGGGGCATCCCGGCTTGCGCAGCTGGGCCAGCACCAGGCACATCAGCGCCTCGGCCGTACCCTGCACAACGGCGCCGGCCAGCGTCACGGGTCCGGTGGCACCCGGTTGGATGGTAGGACCTTGCATTTGGGGCAAATTCAGATCGGCGCACACAAACAGGCGAGCGATGACATCCGCCGGCAGCACCAGCGGAGAAATCGGCTCGGGATAAAAAATAAGAAACGGTTTTTGTTGCAGGTTCTCCAGCCCGCCGGCCACCTCGGCCGCCATCTCATAGACCAGCTCGACGCCCCGGGGAGTATAGCCGATGAACACCATCGGTTTGGTGGTGTGGGTAACGACGGCCTCGAATTCGTACAGGTCGGCCGATTCGGGCAGCACATCCTGGGACGAGCCCATGGGCATCACCCAGTCGATATTCGGCAGGGCGTCGGCCACCTTGGCTCCGATGGCGATGTCGGCCACGCGGGTGGGATGAATTTCTCCGGTCACTGCATCCTTGGTTTTGGGGCTGGCCGTCGAGGTGCCGTAGTAACTTTTGCGGCCCTCCACCTCCATGGCCCGATTGCCGTCGCGATCATAAATAGTCCAACCTTTGGGTGCCGAACCGAGGCAGGCGGTCACCACGTGCTCCGGAACCCGCACGCTTTCTCCCTTGACCAATGCGCCGGCCTGTTTGAGCATTTTGCGGGCACCTTCGTGATAAACGGTAAAGCCCGCCGTGGACATGACATCGAAAGCGGCCCGCTTGATTTCCGCGACCTGGTCATCGCTGAGAACCCGAAACCCCACCGATTGTTTTTCCACCGCCCCGGTCTGGATCATGTTGCCTCCTCATGGAATACGGGTTGCATTCGCTTTAACGGGTTCGCTATTACGTATGCTGAGATTTGTTGCAAATACCTGTCAGATGGTTCTGGCTTCTGCCATTGACATCGGGCGGATGATGCAGTGATTGAAACCGGGCGGTCCCGGCGAATCGGTGCAGCGTGAAAAGGGTCGAATTCAAAAGACGCATCACTGCCCCTGTCCCCTGAACACCAACGGGCCAACTTTTGGGGCAGAACGGCAAATCGAGATGCAGGTACGGACTTTGTCACCAGGTTTTCTGTAGCACAGCCCAAAGGAGGTGAGCAATGCTTTATCAGCAGCGTGACATGGGTATCAATCGGATGAAAACGCGCAAGCAGCAATGCTGCTACGGGATGGGCCTGGGAATCATCGTCCTCGACGATGCCTACCCCGGTTTTCCCGGTGATGTGCGCAACGCCAGCGCGTTTCCGTATCCGATCCAGTACGAAATTGCCGAGGGCGTGGACAACTACACCCTGGTTTGGGAGCGGGACAAAAGCCCTTGCCTGGAGCCGATTCGGCGTGCAGCCAGAAAGCTGGAGAAAATGGGCTGCCGGGCCATCGCCGCCGAATGCGGTTATTTCGCCTATTTTCAAAAAGAGATCGCCGGGGCGGTGGACGTGCCGGTATTCATGTCGAGCCTGCTCCAGGTGCCCTTTATCCAGCAGCTGATCGGTCCAAAAAAGGACGTGGGCATCGTGTGCGCCCAAAAACGCTTCCTGACCGATGATCATTTGCGCAATGTGGGCATCGACCTGAACAGCAATTTCGTTATAGCCGGGGCGCAGGATGAATACGGCTGCCCTGAATTCGACAAGTTGTGGGATCATGAAAAGCGGCCCGAACGGCCGGAAGCAGATTATGACAAGGCTGAAAAGGACATGATCCGAATATGCGTCGAATTCTGTCAGACCCATCCCGGCCTCGCCGCGATCATGCTGGAGTGCACCGGCATGCAGCCCTTTGCCCGGGCGATTCAGCAGGCGGTCGATCTGCCGGTATTCAGCTGGGGGACACTGCTCGATTATGCCTACTCGGTCGTGGCGCACCGGGATTACTACGGTCACATATAGACCGGAAGGCAGCGCCACGGACTGCCGTCATGGGTGGCCAATCTATATCTCCGGGGGGGGGTAGCGGATCCTATCTTTTTGTGTGCTGCGGGGATCTTGGGGGAATTTTGGGGAATATCTATCCGTGCGGTTCAACCGGTTTCTGTGGTTCCATCACTCGGTCATCAATGGCCGCAGCTGGTATTCGACAACCACTTCATCAGACCGTTGATTCGAATAGGAGTCATGTCGAATCCAGAGAAGTACTTTTTGATTGGATCTAACATCTTCCCAGGAAGCAAATAGGAGCCGTACAGCAGGTTCAATTGGTTTTTTACTGCCGCCAATATCCTGCCAATTTCTCTGGCAGGTCTCAAAAGGCGATATCCAGCCTCTTCCGTTGAAATACCTGTCATAAAATTCGAGCACTTCCGCAGCCGGATGCACCGCCTGGACGCGATAGTTTACCGTTACGGTTTGATTGGCCGGATCCAACGACCGGCTCACATGATATCCTTCGGTAAAGATCGGAATGTCGGCAGCAGGCGCAGGTGTTACCTCTGTGCTGTTTGCGATGCACATGCTGAGGTGAATGCAGAGCAGTTGAATCCATATCGAAAAAGTTTTGGATCGGGATCTCATTTCACTTTACCGTTTATTGATCGAATATTTATCCTTAATACCAAGTTTTCAATTTGCAGGGTTTGCGTATACCCGACAACGACCAAACTCATCCGTATGTGCGACCTCCTGCCGGTAGGCTTATATCACAAGCAGCTTGACCAAATCAGCAGCAGAGCGGTTCTCCAGCGCCTCGATGATATCGATAATCTGCGCATTAATTCGTAATCGGTCCACATCGGACGAAGTCACGCAGTGTAATCCGCCGCATGTCGTTAACCCAATCGACGTGTCCGTTCAAAAGGCGTTGCGTTGCTTCGCAACGCTCGGTGGGTTATACCCCAAGGGTACTTCCTTCGGGCGCGCAAAAACGCTAACCCACCCTACATTCTATAGCCCTACGCGCCCTTCGGAAATAAGCCAGTCACCCCGGCAATGACCATTTGCGTACCAATGGTCGCTAGTATCAGCCCCATGAGGCGGGTGATGGCGTTGACGGCATTTACACCAAGGTATTTGATCATTCGATCACCGGATAGAAAAAAGAAGTACGTGATCAAACACAGCACCGCAAACGCTACTATCGTGACGACAATTGGAGCCGTGCCACTCCCAGAGGCAAAGTTCATTGCGGCGGCGATCGTACCCGGGCCGGCAAGTATGGGGATGGCCAGCGGCGAGACGGCGACGGCAATCTCGGCGTCACGGCTCTTCTGCAGGTCGCTATCGCTCGGCTTATGGACGCTTGATTGCGAACCCTGCAACATCTGAACACCAATCAAAAAGATTAAAATTCCGCCGGTAATGCGAAAGGCGGGGAGCGTGATACCGAACAACTCAAAGATGAGCTTTCCCAGGACGGCGACGATCGCAATGATCACAAAGGTCATTAGCAGCGCATTGCGCGCCACCGTTTTCTTAGTGGCCACATCGTCTCCGGTGGTGAGTCCAATAAAGATCGAGGTATTCGCAATCGGGTTCATGATGGCAAAAAAGCCCATGAACACCGTCGCCGCATGTATGAGTAGGCTACCCGTTTGGTGATCCATTCACCGTTCCTCTTATTCAAGTCAAAACCAAAATAGCCAAACACATCATCCAAGATCGCGGGATCGTTCCGCTCACTTCCCTGATTCGTTAGCCGGGAATGCGAGTCGGCTCAAGGTTCGCCTGCCCCAGCAGACTGTCCACAGACCCGGGTCCGGGAAGGCTGCAGTTATACACGCCAACCGCACAACGCCGCACCGAGCGCCGCGCCACCCCGGCAACGCTCACCGGTGTGAGCGGTCGCCCGACTATGGCCTCGGCAGTCAGCACCAAACGCTGAGCCTCGGGGATAGAAAACCGCTCTCCAATCTCAGATCCGAGGGTCATGAAGATCCCGGCAATCACAACGACACCTAATATTTTTAACGGTTTCATTTTACGTCTCCTTTCACGAAATGATCCGGCAAATCATCTGCACCCTTTAAATCCTTCAGTTCGACCTTCTCGGCTTTGGTTGAATTCTTGAAACCAAAATCGGTCGCTGCCACCTCGCCGCCCGTCTTCCAATTTCTGATCTGAATGGTGTATTGCGGCATGCTGTCAAGGTGCTTGGAAGTGATGACATATCGGCACGGATATGGGCGCTTGCCTTGGGCAATCCAGATCTGCCAATCAACATCCTTGGTTCGAAAACCAAGGTAATCGCTCTCAATGCCGCCGACCACACCGCTGCCAAGGTCTTTTACGTCAACGACATCGCGCATCAGCTCATTGTAGGCATTCGACAACAGCAGATCCGCGGCAGGCAGCGGCCGCTGGTAGGTATCCTTCAATTCGTCGATAAGGTGATCGATCGTGCCTGGCACCTCAATCTGCGTGTAGAGATTGAGGTTCTTGCCCAGCAGGGTCAGCAATTTCCCGTCAAAATACATGTCGACATCCGCAAATCCCCCGGCGCGGGTAACCTGGATCTTGTCGGGCCGGTTGAGTGTAAGGGTGCCTGAACTCGCCAGGGCGAGTTTCTGTTCATCGTATGTGACGACCTCAAGGGTGGCGTCGAATTCAAACGAGATGGACTTCTGCGCCGCCATGTAATCGGACATGGCCTTGAGGATCCGCTTGGCATCCGCCTCAGCAGCCCTGGCCCCCGCGGACGTTCCCGATACGATTATCAGGGAAAGCGCCAGGGCGGACAACCAGCGCACGACCAATATTAGTGAATCGAGACTTGTCTTGTTCATCTGGGTGTACCTCCTAATAATTAAGATTTCAGGTGTCAGCCCTGCCGCTGGTCACCGAGGCGCCCCGTTTGATCCGAAAGGTGGATGTGGCCTAACGAGTCTCCTACGGGGTTTCGGGTTTCAGTTGGGCCATAACCAACTGGTTTTTTACTGAAACCCGAAACCTGAAACCTTTTGCGCCGAAGCGTCCGTTTCACATAACCCGGATATTTCATGAAAGCTTTTCTACTGGCGAAACTCTGGCGTCGTTTCCGCAGCCTGGTGTGCTCCTCGAGTCGTTCGGCTTCAGTCAAGGTCGGCGGCTACGGCCAGCATGACAGTGAACACATCTCTATAAGCTACCGGTCGAGGTAAACTCGCCTGGTGATTTTGTGGACCTCATAACGCTGGTCAGGGCTGCCGAGATAGTAACTGAGATCAACGGTGATGTCAGCCGATTTGACACCCTTGGGAAGAACGAATTCTATGGATTCTGTCTTTGTCTGGTAGGGCTGGATGCTGGTATCGCGAATATTCGCGACCTTGATCTGAGCCCCGTAAACTTGCTTCGAATTTTTTTCGTTGGTTGCCTGGGGATGATAATGTCGCGTCTGGATGCCGATTTCTTTTCCGTCCGGTGTCCTTGCGGTCACTTCCAGGACCACTCGATTGTGGGACGGTCACCCGTCGGGAATCCGATGTCCGGCAGTTGAGGCGACCTTCGTGTTCACGATGACCTTCGGCACATAGGTCTTGGCGTTCTCGAGCCACTCGTAGCCGAGGGTCTGGACATCGAGTGAAAGCGCTTCCTGCAGGAGTTTCGTTGTGTGCGGGATATCATCCCAGTTCGGCGCAATCAGATGATCCGCCAGGCCGTCAATTGGCTTCATGTGGCATTCCTGGCAAGTCTGGGAGCCGCCGGCGGGAATGTAGGCATGCAGGTAGCTGCCATAGAGGTTCGCACACTGCACCGGGTTTTCGAACTCGAGGTTCGGCCCTAGGCCGTGGCACTGTCCGCACATAAGCGAGTGTTGCATAACGGCACTCTTCTTCACTTTCTCAAAGACCTCATCTTCGTGAGCATCCATTTCGTTGATACCGTAAAGTGTAGCCGGGTCCGGTTTTCCCTCCTCGAGCCGGTGGATGATCGCCTTTTCGTTGTGGCAGACGATGCAGGTAATCTGAAGCTTGGCGATCTTGGCCTTGTCCTGCGCAATGATGGCTTCGGTGAACTCAACCGCCACGGAATCTTCAGCATGGGTCAAGGCCTGCGGCAGGTGGCACTTGAAGCACGGATAGGTCTTGAGTGTCGCCTGCTTCGGATCGGGAGGCGAAAAAGGCGTTGCGCCGGGTGTAGCCAGCAACGTCATATTCAGGGTGCCCGGGGTTCCCATCATAGGGCGCGCGTGTTGGGACTTCTCCCACTGCGCATAGATGACATCATGGCATTCCGCGCAACGCGAAGAGTCGAACATAGCGGCCAGTTCGTCTATTGTCTGAGCTTTCTGAGCAAACGCCGGCAGCGGAAACGCAATACAAAGGATAATGCTGAGTAATTTAAACAAATTCATAATCACTCCTCCATTTTCCACGTGTTGTGCTGGTCCAGCTCTTCCTGCTTAACCCGGACATTGCACCAAATGGAGGCTTTTATGGCCAAGCGCACACCTTAATTTATTCAAACAGATGTGTGATCCCGCTCAGCGGGAGGCACTTCGA
>CAFBRK010000042.1 GCA_903231505.1 Olavius algarvensis associated proteobacterium Delta 3
ACTGATCACGCCGATCGCCATGGAAAAGGAGCTGCGGTTTGCGGTCCGCGAGGGCGGTCGCACCGTCGGTGCCGGCGTGGTTGCCGAAATTATCGAATAACGATCGGGTGAACAGATGATCATGAATACGAAAATACGGATCCGGCTGAAAGCATACGACCACAAACTGCTGGACCAGTCGGCTCTGGACATTGTCGACACGGCGAACAAAACCGGGGCAAAGGTTGTCGGCCCCATACCGCTGCCCACGCGTATCAGCAAGTACTGCGTGCTTCGGTCGCCGCATATCGACAAAAAATCCAGAGAGCAGTTTGAGATACGAACCCATAAACGGCTTCTGGACATTATGGAACCGACCCAGCAGACGGTGGACGCTCTAATGAAGTTCGATCTGTCACCTGGTGTTGATGTAGAAATCAAATTGTAGCACCCGAACGGGGAAAAACGCTCAACAGACGCCGTCCTGGATTCAGGGCCGGTTTTAGGCCCCCGCGGCGTTTTAATTTGCCTACAGACACAGGAACAAACGATGATATCAGCGTTGATTGGCAGAAAATTAGGGATGACCGGGTTGTTCACGTCAGACGGGCAGCACATCCCGGTGACGGTGATCCAGGCCGGACCTTGTGTGGTGACCCAGATCAAGCGAGCCGATACAGAGGGCTACAGCGCATTGCAGCTCGGATTCGGGGACAAAAAATCCAGCCGGGTCAACAAACCGATGAAGGGTCATTTTAAAAAAAGCGGGGAGCGACTGTTCGAGACCCTCAAGGAGTTCCGGGTGGATAACCCGGACGACTTTGAGATCGGGCAGGAGATTACGCTGGGCCAGTTCGCCGTCGGTGAGCGGGTGCATGTGACCGGTACCACCAAAGGTCGCGGATTTGCCGGCACGATCAAGCGGCATGGCTTCAGCCGTGGGCCCATCACCCACGGCAGCAAGAGTGTCCGCATACCCGGCTCCATCGGCTGCAGCGCCACGCCATCGAAGGTCATCAAAGGCAAAAAAATGCCCGGCCAATACGGCAACGCTCGACAGACGACAAAGAATCTGGAAATTATCGACATCCGGGAGGACCAGCATCTTCTCATGATCAAGGGGGCTGTGCCCGGATCCAAAAGTTCTCTGGTGATGATTCAAAAATCCGCTTACACCAAATAACAGGCAGTAGCGCCGGCGGAACGTTGCTGCACCGGCCGTTATCGACGGGGAAGTAAATGGCAAGCGTAGATGTTCTAAACATATCAGGTGAAACGGTATCCACGGTGGAACTTTCCGACGATCTCTTCAACGTGCCGGTCAACACCAGTGTGCTGCACCAGGTGGTCCGCATGCAGTTGGCCAAACGACGGGCGGGTACGGCGTCGGTGAAGAATCGGAGCGAGATCCGGGGAAGCTCCCGAAAACTGTTTCGACAGAAAGGCACGGGTCGCGCCCGGCGTGGAAACGTTAAATCGCCCCTCCTCAGGGGGGGAGGCGTTGCCTTTGGGCCGAAACCCAAGTCCTGGGAGATCAAGGTGCCCAAAAAGGTGCGCAAACTGGCCCTGAAGATGGCCCTGAGCAGCAAATATCAGGGAGACGCACTGCGGGTGCTCGACAGGATCGCGTTGGAACGGATCAAGACCAAAGATTTCGTCGATATCCTCGGGAGCCTCGATCTTCAAAATTTGTTGATCGTGACCGATGAACGGAACGAGAATCTGGAGCTTTCATCCAGAAATGTCCCCGGGGTCAAGGTGTTGCGGGCAGAAGGGCTCAACGTGTACGATGTTCTCAAATACAAGTATTTGGTTCTTCTTGAGGCCTCGATAAAAGGTATTGAAGGGAGGCTGATGACATGATCGAGTACGACGTCATCAAACGGCCGGTGATCACCGAAAAGACAAATATACAGAAAGAAGACGCCAACCAGATCACGTTCGAAGTGGACCGCAAAGCCAACAGGGTGGAGATCCGTCGGGCTGTGGAACGGATTTTCAATGTTCGGGTCGCCGGCGTCCGCACCATGCAAATCAAAGGCAAGGTCAAGCAACGGGGGCGCATCGTCGGAAAACGGCGCAACTGGAAAAAGGCTATCGTGACGCTCATGCCCGGAGAGCGGATCGATTTCTTCGAAGGTGCATAGAGTTTAGGAGCAGGTTCATGGCAGTAAAAAAGGTTAAGCCGACATCTCCCGGCAGACGGTTTCAGGCATATGCCGGATTTGATGAAATCACCCGGACAACTCCGGAGAAAAAACTCCTTCGCCCACTGAACAAAAAGGGCGGTCGGAACACCTACGGGCGGATTACCTGCAGGCGCAGAGGCGGCGGAGCCAAGCGTCATTATCGGGTGATTGACTTCAAGCGGGACAAGATCGGAATCCCGGCCAAAGTGGCATCCATCGAATATGACCCGAACCGCAGTGCCCGTGTCGCGTTGCTTCATTATGTGGATGGTGAAAAGCGCTATATCCTGGCGCCGCTGAACCTGTCGGTTGGCGAGACCGTCATGGCCGGGCCGAACGCCGATATCAAACCCGGCAACACCCTGCCGTTGAGTCATATCCCTTTGGGGACCCACATCCATAACATCGAGCTTCGCGTGGGCAAAGGGGGGCAAATCGTTCGCAGCGCCGGCACCTATGCCCAGCTGATGGCCAAGGAAGACCGCTATGCCCTGGTTAAACTGCCTTCCGGAGAGGTTCGAATGGTGCTGCTAAAATGCACGGCGACCATCGGTCAGCTCGGAAATGTGGAGCACGAAAATATCGATTTGGGAAAGGCCGGGCGGACCCGATGGCTCGGCAAACGGCCGAAGGTTCGGGGGGTTGCCATGAATCCGGTCGACCATCCCATGGGCGGTGGTGAAGGACGGTCTTCGGGAGGACGGCACCCGTGCACGCCTTGGGGAAAGCCAACCAAAGGCTATCGCACGAGGCGACGAAAGCCGAGCGATTCGCACATCGTCAAACGACGAACAAAGAGATAGAACACCGAGGTCCGCAGAGACCCTCTGCGGCACCCGGTGGCGCGTTCTTGAGGAGAGATTATGCCACGGTCATTAAAAAAAGGTCCGTTCATCGACGATACACTGATGAGAAAAGTGCTTACCGCCCAAGAGTCCCGGAGCACCCGGGTCATCAAGACCTGGTCCCGGCGGTCGACCATTATACCCGAAATGGTCGGTCTGACCCTGGCGGTGCATAACGGGAAAAAATTTGTTCCGGTATTCATTTCAGAGAACATGGTGGGTCATAAGTTGGGGGAATTCTCTCCAACGCGGACATTTTACGGGCATGCCGGAGATAAGCGGTCGAAACTCAAGAAGTGATTCGATTATAGTAAAGGAATGCAACCATGGAAGTCAGAGCGGTCGCCAAATATATGCGCGTGTCACCACAAAAGGTCCGCATGCTGGTTGACGCTGTTAAAGGAAAACCGGTGGAAACGGGGTTGACCAGTTTAAAGTTCATGCCCCAGAAGTCCGCCAGAATTGTCGAAAAGGTGTTGCGAAGTGCTGTGGCCAACGCGGACCAGAACCCGGAAATCGACGTCGATTCTTTGGTGATCCGCAACATCACCGTGGACGGCGGGCCGATGCTCAAGCGCTGGCGGCCGAGAGCGCGCGGGCGTGCCACGCGTATTTTGAAGCGAACTGCACACATCACGGTGACACTCGCCGAGGAGTCGGCGTAGCAAAGGAGGTATAGCTTGGGCCAGAAAGTCAACCCCATCGGGATGCGATTGGGCATCGTAAAAACCTGGGATTCGCGATGGTTTTCTGAAAAGAATTACGCGGATTACATTTTCGAAGACCACAAGCTTCGAAAATACATCAAAAAAAGGTTAAACCATGCCGGGATCGCAAAGATTGAAATCGAACGGTCCGCCAAGCGCGTGCGCCTTCGTATTTATACGGCCCGGCCCGGCATCGTCATCGGAAAGAAGGGCTCGGAGATTGCCCAGCTCAAAAAAGATCTTGAAAAGCGGGTCGACCAGGAAGTGTTGATCGACATTCAGGAAGTGCGAAAACCTGAAATCAATGCCCAGCTGGTTGCCGAGAACGTGGCGTTGCAGATTGAGCGGCGGGTTGCGTTTCGTCGTGCCATGAAACGTGCGGTCTCATCTGCCATGCGGTTCGGTGCCAAGGGCATCAAAATTATCTGTGCCGGGCGGCTGGGCGGGGCTGAGATGGCACGGACGGAGTGGTACCGCGAAGGCCGCGTGCCGTTGCATACCCTCCGTGCCGATATCGATTACGGTTTCATTCAGGCTCGCACCACGTATGGCGTGATCGGCGTAAAAGTGTTTATTTTTCACGGGGAAATATTAAAGAAAGACGATACGTTGACGGCCAGCGCGGCCTAACACAACCCGTCGGTGTAAAGCCGCCGGCCCAATTCGGCCGATCCGGGCAACCGCCGCAGGGAGACAGAACAGATGCTGAGTCCAAAGAAAGTAAAATACCGGAAAAAGCAAACAGGTAAAATGCGAGGCATCGCTCGCCGGGGCAGTGAGCTGAATTTTGGAGAATATGGACTGCAGGCCATGGAATGCGGCTGGATTTCTTCCAAGCAGATCGAGGCGGCCCGTATCGCCATGACCCGGCATGTCAAGCGTGGCGGGAAAATGTGGATTCGTATTTTTCCGGATAAACCGTTTACCAAAAAGCCGGCCGAGGTTCGCATGGGAAAAGGCAAAGGCGCCCCGGAGGGCTGGGTCGCGGTGATACGCCCCGGAAGAATTCTCTATGAAATGGAAGGCGTTTCAAGAGAAATGGCGGTGGAGGCGCTCCGGCTGGCATCGCACAAGCTCCCGTTAAAAACCCGATTTATCGAGAGGAGCGAAGTGAGATGAAAGCGAGCGAGATACGGGAAATGAGCCCCGATGAAATGCGGCAAAAGCTGCAGGATGCCAAGCAGGAGCTTTTCAACCTGCGCTTTCAGCATGAAGTCGGACAATTGGAGAATCCCAAAAAGCTTGTCCAGACCAAACGGGACATTGCACGCATGCGGACGATTCTCCGGGAAGCCGAAACAAAACTGCAATCCGATAACGCATAGTGGGTGCCATGAAGAAGAGAAGTATAAAACGGCAGATGGTTGGGACCGTCGTCGGTAGCAAAATGGATAAAACCGTGGTGGTTCAAGTGGAGCGGCTGGTGAAGCACAAGCTGTACAAAAAAATTGTCCGGCAGCGCTCCAAATTTGCCGCCCATGATGAACGCAACGCGTGTCGGACGGGTGACCGGGTGCTGATCACGGAATCCCGACCACTGAGCAAAACCAAGAAGTGGCGCGTCAGCCAAATCGTTGAAAAGGCTGTCTAAAGGCAAGGGAAGAAGACCATGATTCAGGCAGAGACCAAACTCACCGTTGCGGACAATTCCGGTGCCAAAGTGCTGTATTGCATCAAGGTGCTGGGGGGGTCCAAACGCCGCTATGCCAGTATCGGCGACATTGTCGTGGTTTCCGTCAAAGAGGCCATTCCCAATGCGAAAGTTAAAAAAGGGGATGTACTCAGGGCGGTAGTGGTGCGCACAAAGAAGGAAGTGCGGCGGCCGGACGGCTCATTCATTCGGTTTGACGACAATTCCGCCGTGCTGATCAATAATCAGAAAGAACCGATCGGCACGCGCATTTTCGGACCCGTGGCCAGAGAGCTCCGCGCCAAACGATTTATGAAGATCATTTCACTGGCTCCGGAGGTGCTCTGAGCCGAATCGAGCCCCTGTTTTCTGTGCGAGCCGGGGCGGAATGAGAAAAACAGCACATTCAACCAGACAGAAAAGCGGGTTTCAATCATGCTGCAACACAAAGCGCGCTTAAAAAAAGACGATAAGGTGAAAGTCGTTTCCGGAAAAGACCGGGGCAAGATCGGCAAGATCCTGAAGGTAAACCGGAAGAACAACCGGGTCCTGGTGGAGAACATCAATATTGTCAAACGCCACACCCGGCCTTCCGGACAAGCCCGGCAGGGGGGCATTGTGGAGAGTGAGGCCACGGTCCACACATCCAACTTAATGCTCATGTGCAATAAATGTGTGACGCCCGTTCGCGTCAAGATGAAACAGCTGGACGACGGCAAAAAGGTGCGCATTTGCGGTAAGTGCGGTGAGGTCATCGACACCTAACGGCGTTGCATAGGGGGATAACATGTCTAGTTTCAAGGCATTCTATGAATCGGAAGTGGTACCCAAGCTGGTCGATAAGTTCGGCTATCAAAACCGGATGCAGGTCCCGAAGCTAAAGAAGATCGTCCTGAATATGGGAATGGGGGAAGCCATTCAGAACATCAAAGTTCTAGATTCCGCTGTCGACGAAATTCGTACCATTGCCGGTCAGCAGCCGGTCATCACCCGGGCCAAAAAATCGATCGCTGCCTTCAAGCTGCGTGCGGGAATGCCGATCGGTGCCATGGTAACCCTCCGGAGAGATCGGATGTATGATTTTTTCAACAAACTGGTCAACGTGGCGCTGCCGCGTGTTCGAGATTTCCGGGGCGTGTCCGGAAAGGCCATGGACGGTCATGGGAATTATTCCCTGGGAATTCGGGAGCAGCTGATTTTTCCGGAAATCGACTATGACAAGAGCGAAAAGATCAAAGGGTTGAACATTTCTATAGTCACCACCGCCGGCACCGACGAAGAAGGCCAAGAGCTTCTCCGGTTGCTCGGCATGCCGTTTCGGAATTAGATCGGTCGTTTGTTAATTACAGGGCCGCTGCCGGTCGGTGCCGGAACGCCGGTTCTGGATATCCGCCAATCAAGGATCCCGCCTTGGGATGAACGAACATATAGGGAGGATGATTTGGCTAAAACATCGCTGATGACGAAGGCAGCTCGAACACCCAAGTTCAAGGTTCGGGCCTACAACCGGTGCCCGATTTGCGGCCGGCCCAGGGCATATATGCGAAAATTCGGCATGTGTCGCATTTGTTTCAGAAAAATGGCGTCGGAAGGACAGTTGCCCGGCGTAATCAAATCGAGCTGGTAGAGCGGCGCGCATCTGCCGGAGGATAACAACAGGCGTACCAGGAGAACACCATGTCGATGAGCGACCCCATAGCAGACATGCTGACACGGATCCGCAATGCGGGAAAAGCAAAATTTAACAGTGTGGATATTCCGGGCTCAATGTTGAAAACCGAGATGGCCCGAGTCCTGAAGGAAGAAGGCTATATCCGGAATTTTAAATTCATCAAGGACGGTAAACAGGGCATTCTTCGGGTGTACCTCAAGTATGACCAAAACCAGAACCACACCATTTACCGCATGGAGCGGGTGAGCAAGCCGAGCCGACGCGTATACGTTGGAAGCCGGGATGTGCGGCCGGTTTACAATGGGATGGGCATTGCCATCCTCTCCACGTCCAAGGGGATCCTCACGGACAAACAGGCGAGAATGGAGAATGTCGGCGGCGAGATCATTTGCAGTGTCTGGTAGCGCTTGCCCTGCAGAAAATCACAACGATAACCGACGCCGACAGGACCGACCAAGGAGTGACCCATGACGCGAGTGGGCAAAAAACCGATTCCATTATCGGATAAAGTCAAAATTACGTACCAGGACAGGCAGATCACCGTCAACGGAGAGAAAGGCACACTGAGCCGAACGGTGCACCCGGCGGTGGAACTGAACATCTCCAAGGACACCATCGAAGTGGTGCCCCTGGTCAAGGATCGGCAGTCCCAGGCCATTCAAGGGCTGACACGCAGTCTGGTGGCCAACATGATCACCGGTGTGGATCAGGGCTTTGAACGGGTGCTGGAGATCAATGGCATCGGCTACCGGGCCGAGGCGAAGGGAACCAGCATCTTGTTCAATCTCGGCTATTCCCATCCCATCGATTTCAAGCTGCCGGAGGGCATCTCCGCCACCGTTGACAAAAAAAACGTTATCCGGTTGACCGGCATCGACAAAGAGCTGCTGGGCCGCACGGCCGCCCAGGTTCGAGATTTGAGGCCACCGGAGCCTTACAAGGGTAAAGGGATCAAATACGCGGAGGAGTACATCCATCGGAAGGCCGGCAAGACCGGGACCAAATAATCACGGATCCTCCGATCACCGCCGGGCGCCCCGGTAAGTGACGTCCAAAGATCCTTCGGAGACACAACAATGGCAAAGCAGAATCCGAAAGTGGAAGCACGGGTAAAACGGAAACTACGCATCCGGAAAAAAATACACGGCACCGCGGAACGACCTCGACTGAGCGTGTTTCGCAGCGCACGGCACATCTACGCTCAGGTCATCGATGACACAGCAGGCCGGACAGTGGCCGCCGCATCGAGCCTTGATCGGGCCGTAAAGGAACATGACGCGTTCGAGAGCAAAATCGCCCTGGCGCAATACATCGGCAAGATGCTCGCGCAGCGTGCCATGGAAAAGGGAATCACCACCGTCGTGTTTGATCGAAACGGCTTTCTCTACCATGGCCGTGTCAAGGCGCTTTCTGACGGCGCTCGTGAAGCCGGATTGACCTTTTAAGGGTAACAACCAGTAAGGAGGCAGGCCCTTGTTCAAGAAGGATACAGACGAAAATCAGCTTATCGACAAAGTCGTTCACATCAGCCGTGTGGCCAAAGTTGTCAAGGGTGGTCGCCGATTCAGCTTCAGTGCCATCGTTGTGGTGGGTGACGGCGAGGGGACCGTGGGCTCCGGTCTCGGTAAGGCCGGAGAGGTTCCCGAAGCGATCCGCAAGGGGCTGGAGAAGGCCAAAAAGAGTATGACGCGGATCCCGTTGGTGGAAGGCACCATCCCTTTTGAGGTGATTGGCAAGTTCGGCGCCGGTCGCGTCTTGTTGAAACCCGCATCACAGGGCACCGGTGTGATCGCCGGCGGGGCGGTCCGAGCGGTGTTGGAAGCTGCCGGGGTGCAAAATATTCTTACAAAATGCATGGGGACGCACAACCCCCACAATGTGGTCAAAGCGACAATGGAAGGCCTTCAGCAGCTTCAAAGCCGCAGCACAGTAGCCGCACGACGGGGCAAAGAGGTGGCAGAACTATAGGGATGAGGCGGACGCATGACGGAGAAACTTAACATCACATTAGTCAAGAGCATGATCGGACATCCGGAAAAGCATCGAAAGGTGCTGCGCGGCATGGGACTGACCAAAATGCACCGGACCGTCCAGCTCGAAGATACCCCGGCCATTCGGGGGATGATTCAGAAGGTGTCTCATCTTGTCAGAGCCGAGGAGGTATCCGATGAAGCTTAATGAACTTTCCCCGGCTGCGGGATCCCGGAAATCCCGCAAACGATTGGGACGCGGGGTCGGTTCCGGGACCGGCAAAACCGCCGGGAGAGGAACCAAAGGCCTAAACAGCCGCTCGGGTGGCGGTGTCCGCCCGGGATTTGAAGGCGGACAGATGCCGCTCCATCGCCGGTTGCCGAAACGGGGCTTTACCAACATCTTCAAAAAGCATTTTGCCGTGATCAACATCCGGGACTTGTCCCGGTTCGAAAGCGGCAGTACCGTGGACGAGGCCGCGCTGGTGAAGTCCGGGCTGGTGAAGGGCAAACGGGACGGCATCAAGTTGTTGGGTGGGGGAGACATCGACTACCCGTTGACCGTCAAGGTAACCCAGGCAAGCCAAAGCGCCGTTAAGAAGATACAGGCCGCCGGGGGCAGCGTAGAGGTTGTCCCGACATGATCGCCAGCGGTGTTCAGAACATTTTCAAAATTCCCGAGCTGAAACGGCGCATTCTGTATACCCTGGCGTTGTTGTCGGTGTATCGCATCGGTGCTTTCGTACCGACCCCGGGGATTGACACGGTGGCCCTGGCTTCTTTTTTCGCCCGGGCCCAGGGGACGCTTCTCGGATTGTTCGATATGTTTTCCGGTGGTGCCCTGGAGCGGCTTTCGGTTTTCGCGCTGGGCATCATGCCCTATATCAGTGCCTCGATCATTCTGCAGTTGCTGACGGTGGTGATCCCCCATCTGGAGAGACTTTCCAAGGAGGGAGAACAGGGGCGCAAAAAAATTACCCAGTACACCCGTTACGGGACCGTCGTCCTGAGTATCATTCAGGGGTTCGGCATCAGCGTGGGGCTGGAGAGCATGACCTCCCCCGGGGGAGCTCCGGTCGTCATTGATCCGGGTTGGGGGTTTCGATTGATGACGGTGCTGACGCTGACCGCCGGCACCGCGTTCATCATGTGGCTTGGCGAGCAGATTACCGAACGGGGCATCGGCAACGGGATTTCATTGATTATTTTTGCCGGTATCGTGGCGCGGATGCCGGCGGCCATCGGCAATACCTTCCGTCTCATCTCGACCGGTGAAATGGGCGTTTTTTCGATGGTGTTGCTGCTGGCGTTGATGATTCTGGTGGTGGCCTTTATCGTGTTTGTCGAGCAGGGGCAGCGGCGGATTCCAGTCCAATATGCCAAGCGGGTCGTCGGCCGGCGCATGTATGGCGGCCAGAGCACGCATCTTCCCCTGAAAATTAACACATCAGGGGTCATTCCGCCGATATTTGCATCATCCATCATCATGTTCCCGGCAACCATTGCCAGTTTTATCAAGGTGCCCTGGATGCAGAGCGTGGCCCAGGCGATGCAACCGGGAAATGTTATCTACGAGCTGTTGTTTGTGGGATTCATTTTCTTCTTCTGTTACTTTTACACGGCGGTCACCTTCAATCCGGTAGATGTGGCCGACAACATGAAGAAGCACGGCGGGTATATCCCCGGAATTCGTCCAGGGCGCAGGACGGCGGATTACATTGACCGGGTGTTGACACGGATTACCCTGGGGGGCGCGATTTATGTCTCTGCGGTATGCGTGCTGCCTTCTGTTTTGATTGCCCAATTCAATGTTCCGTTTTATTTCGGCGGCACAGCGTTGCTGATTGTCGTCGGTGTTGCGATCGACACGGTCTCTCAGATCGAGTCCCATATGCTGACCCGTCATTACGAAGGATTTCTGAAAAAAGGGGCCGGACGTATGAAGGGGCGCTAACGCGCTTACAACGGCGGCCGTTATGCCGAAAACGGCAAGGTCGCCATCCGTTGACGGACCGGACACCCGGGGCGTCATAGACGATGGGAGATGAGATACATGGCCAAGGAGGAAGCGATTCAGGTGCAGGGGACGGTGGTGGAAATCCTGCCAAACGCGATGTTTCGAGTTGAACTCGAAAACGGGCACAAGATTCTGGCCCATATCTCCGGAAAGATGCGGATGCACTTTATCAAAATTTTACCAGGGGACACGGTGACGGTTGAATTGTCGCCCTATGATCTGTCCCGCGGCCGGATTACCTACCGGTCGAAATAGCTCGCCATCGGGCGGGCACTGCTACCGCCGATGAGGAAAGGCAAGGAGAGTTACGATGAAGGTCCGGGCATCGGTTAAAAAAATGTGCAGCAAATGCAAGATCGTTCGTCGCAAAGGTGTGGTGCGAGTGATCTGCGAAAATAAACGACACAAGCAAAGGCAAGGATAGGGGAGGTAGCATTGGCTCGAATCGCCGGCGTTGATTTGCCTAAAAACAAGCGGATAGAGATCGGTCTGACCTACATTTTCGGAATCGGGCGCAGTACGTCGAATCAAATTCTGGAAAAGCTCAATATTGATCCCAACACGAAAACGGATGATCTTTCGGAGTCGGAAGTTACCAATATCCGAAAGCTGATCGACAGTACCTATAAAGTGGAGGGAGAGCTTCGGTCGACAGTGTCGATGAACATCAAACGTCTTATGGATCTCGGTTGCTACCGGGGGTTGCGCCATCGAAAATCGCTGCCGGTGCGCGGCCAGCGCACGAGTACCAACGCACGAACACGAAAAGGTCCGAGGCGGGCGGCGGTCAAGAAAAAGGGCGGTGTGAAGAAGAAATAGACGGAATTCCGAGTCCGCCAGAATTGCTCCGGCAACTTACAGCGGGGCGTCCAACTTCAGGATAAAATTATGCCGAGAAGAACACGCACAAAGAAAAAAGAGAAGAAAAATGTACCGAACGGGATCGTTCACATCCAATCGACCTTTAACAATACGATCGTAACTATCACTGATCCGGCCGGAAACGTGGTGTCCTGGTCAAGCGCCGGCGTCCAAGGTTTCAAAGGCTCTCGTAAAAGCACCCCCTTTGCGGCCCAGCTTGCTGCCGAAGACGCTGCAAAAAAAGCCATGGAGCATGGCATGAGAAATGTCGAGGTCTATGTCAAGGGACCGGGTGCCGGTCGGGAGTCGGCTCTTCGATCGCTTCAGGGAACCGGATTCAATGTGATTATGATCAAGGATGTGACCCCGATACCCCATAATGGATGCCGCCCTCCAAAACGCCGTAGAGTTTAATCCGGTTGATGGGTAGAATGGGCACAACCGCTGATCAGGATGCATCCCCCGGAGAGACTCAATGGGGAGTCGGTGCCGATATTGTTAATTTGCCAAACCGTTTAACGAATAAAATCGTGAAGCGATTTTATGTAACGCGACAATGTCGCTCATAGGGTGAAAGGCTAAAGCCTCTACCCCTACGCCAAGCTTGGGGGCATAACGCAATTATTATTTCAGCGCTGCGACTCAAACCGCACTTTCGCTTTAAAAAGGATTTTCATATACAGTCCTGCGCTGGAAGCAACGGCAAGTAATAGAGTTCAACTCGTCAACAATTGAGTGACGACAAGGGAGGAAGACTTTGGCACGATATAGAGGTTCGGTATGTCGGATCTGCCGACGCGAAAATATGAAACTGTTTCTCAAGGGTGATCGCTGCTACTCCGATAAGTGCGCATTCGACCGTCGGAGTTATGCCCCTGGGCAGCATGGGCAGCGGCGGCGGGGAAAAGTTTCCGATTACGGTATCCAGCTCCGGGAGAAACAGAAAGTCAAACGCTTGTACGGATTGTCTGAAAAGCAGTTCCGTCTGTTTTTCTCAAGGGCGGATCGTCAGAAGGGCATTACGGGTACCAATCTGCTGGTTTTGCTCGAGCGCCGTCTGGACAATGTGGTATACCGGTTGGGGTTTGTCAATTCCCGGTCCCAGGGAAGGCAGTTCGTCCGGCACAATCACTTTTTGGTCAACGGTAAAAAGGTAAACATCCCATCCTATATGATCCAGGCCGACGATGTTGTTGAAGTAAGAGATAAGAGTAAAAAGATCCAGTCGATTAACGATTCCCTGGACGCCGTGGTGCGTCGGGGTATCCCCCAGTGGCTAGAGCTGGAAAAAGAGAACTTTCGGGGAATGATCAAAGGATTTCCTGTCCGGGAAGATATTACAATGCCGATTCAGGAACAGCTAATCGTGGAGCTCTATTCGAAGTAGATCTGAATCATCGATCGATTTTCTTGAAAGGTTTCTTCCCGGCTTTAAAACAAGTTCCTCACATACCGTTTAAAATCGGACAACGGTTTTAGTTGGAGAATTTAAGTATGTCATCGAAAGACATCAGTTACATGAATTGGCAGGAGATGATCCAGCCTGAAAAGGTCGAGATGACCAGCAAGGCCAATTACGGCAAGTTTGTGTGCGAGCCCCTTGAGAGAGGTTTCGGAATCACCCTCGGGAATTCGCTACGGCGGGTCATTCTGTCATCGCTCCATGG
Source organism: Olavius algarvensis associated proteobacterium Delta 3 (assembly GCA_903231505.1). GTDB lineage: Bacteria > Desulfobacterota > Desulfobacteria > Desulfobacterales > CAFBRK01 > CAFBRK01. The sequence continues at coordinate 13,538 of CAFBRK010000042.1, forward strand.
CGCAGCGATCACATCGGTCAAATTCGATGTCGTCATGCATGAACTCAGCGTTATTCCCGGGGTTCTGGAGGACGTGTCGGAAATCATTCTAAATCTCAAGGAAGTGAGACTGAAGGTCGACGATCGCGAAGCCCGAACGGTGACGGTTGAATCGTCGGGAGAGGGTGTGGTGACTGCGGGAGACATTGTCAGCTCGGACGGTAAAGTAGAAGTTCTCAATCCGGAACAGCATATTTCGACATTGTCCGATGGCGGTGAATTGAAGATGGCGATGGTGGTCAAGGTCGGCAAGGGCTATTCGCTAGCCGAGAACAACAAGGATGAAGACGTTCCTGTCGGCACCATCCCCATCGATGCGGTCTTTTCTCCCATTCGACGAGTCAATTACGTGGTTGGGCAAGCCCGCGTCGGCCAAAGGACAGACTATGACAAGCTGACCCTCGAAGTGTGGACAGATGGAAGTGTAAATCTGGAAGATGCCGTCGCCTATGCTGCTAAAATCATCAAAGAGCAGATGAATATCTTCATCAACTTTGACGAGGAACGCCAACCCGCCCTCGACCAAAAATCTGAAGGGGACGGTAAACCCAAATTCAATGAGAACTTGTACCGGAGCGTGGAAGAACTCGAACTCTCCGTACGGAGTGCCAATTGCTTGAAGAATGCAAACATTCATAAAATTTTCCAGCTTGTCCAGAAGTCAGAGGCGGAAATGCTAAAGACAAAGAACTTCGGCAGAAAGTCTCTTAATGAGATCAAGGAAGTGCTCGCAGAAATGGGACTTCAGCTGGGAATAAAACTGGAAGGGTTTGTTCCTCCCACCTCGGAAGAAACGGAAGAAGGAGCATAGGCGATCCCATGAGACACCGAAAATCCGGCATAAAACTGAATCGAACGGGCAGTCACCGTAAGGTCATGTTTCGAAACATGGTTACGTCTCTGTTTAAGCATGATCGTATTCGAACCACCGATGCCAAGGCCAAGGAGTTGAGAAGCTGGGCCGACCGTTTAATCACCCTGGCAAAACGGGGGGACCTTCATGCCCGAAGACAGGCGCTCGCTATCATTCGCGAAAAAGCGGTTGTCCATAAGCTGTTTGAAGATGTCCAGAATCGTTTCGGTAATCGCCAGGGGGGGTATACACGGGTTATCAAACTGGGGCCGCGAAAAGGAGACGCAGCTCCGATCAGCCTGGTTGAACTGGTCATCGAAGAAAAAAGCGCAAAGCCGAAAAAAAAGATAAGAAAAAACCCCGTCCCGGCCGCAAAGGCAGAAGAGAAAGCGGATGCCGCTGAGGAACCTGTAGTTGCTGACACCCCCGAGACGAAGTCCAAAAAAGCCAAGACATCCGCCAAAAAGGCAAAAGATACAGGCGCAGCTGAGGCCCCTGAGAAGGCTAAGAAGAAAGCTGTTCCGAAGAAGAAATCCGCCAAGACAGAAAAGGAGGCCGACACGACTGAAAAGGTGGAAAAAAAGTCGGTGACAAAGAAGAAAACCACCAAGGCGGAAAAAAAGACTGACACTCCTGAAGACCCAGAAAAGACTGAGAAGAAAAAAGCTTCAAAGAAGAAACCAAAAGAAAAGTAGATCGGAGGCGTCCGTCTGACGGCTCAAAAACGCTCGTGGGACAGCCCTGAGCGCCTATCTGGCGTCAGGGCTTTTTGTTTTCCGGCTTCCGAAGATGTTTTGCCCGGTAAAGCCGCTTGTCGGCCTTTCTCAGCAGATCGGTGGGATCTTTGACCCCCTGATCCGTGGTGGCGGCGCACCCGTAACTGAAAGATATTGGAATAGTTTGGCTCCCATGGGTTGCAGGATGCTCGGATACATAAAAGGATACCCGTTTCATCAGGGCCTCGGCATTTAGCTTCGAGGTTTCCGGAAGGATGACAACAAATTCGTCGCCGGCATAGCGGGCCACCGCGTCGGATTCCCGACTCAGTTGGGTGAGGATATCGCCGATGCGCATTAACACCAGATCTCCCACCTCATGGCCGTATGTGTCATTGATACCCTTGAAATCGTTGAGATCCAGAAAAGCGATGGAAAGGGGGCTCTGGTATCGGCGGGAGCGAGCAAACTCCCTTTCCAGGATATTCTTTACCACGCGCCTGTTGAGCAGTCCGGTCAGCACATCCCGATACGCCAGATACCGCAACTTTTCATGGGCCGTCACATTCGAGAGACAAAGAGAGAGTTTTATCCCCAGCTGCTCCAGCAGACCGGTGTCGATGCCGGGTTCGAAACGTGCCTTTGTTTTATCCCCCTGATTGAGGCTGCCGATGATCTCCCCATCAAGAGACAGCGGTGCCAGCGCCATGGATTGGATCGCGTCAAACGCATCGACGGGTATCACATCACGAAACCGGTCCAAATCGGAGTTGATCAGAATCGGCGTCATGGAACTCCCGATGAGGGATTCAAAGGCGCTTTTCTTTACCAGGGTGAGCCGTTGGTGAAACACGTCCATATCGGTAAGGGATTGAACCAGACGGTAGACGTCGGATGTATCGATCATCGATAACCAGACATACGGAACCTGGAAGGTCTTCTGTATGGCGGACAACAGAACTTTAAATAGATCCTGGAAATTCAATACGGAGAGAATTTGCCGCTCCACGAGGAAGAACTTCTTGGCAATCTCCTCGTTTTCCTTGACGCGCCGGATCAGCCACCGGGGGTCGTTGGTCGGTGATGCCTTCATGGGTGAAAAGTATGGATAAATTAGGCGTTGACGTCAAGTTTGAAAATCTTTGACATCCCCCAAGGGTCTCTCTATATTAACCTTTTGTACTTTGGAAGCCGGGTTCTCGACAAAAAAAAGGGAAGGGGCACCATGCCGGAATCCAAGCTGATGACCATGGTCGAAGCGGTTGATCGCTTTGTGCCGGACGGCAGTGAGATTGCCCTTGGATGCGGTCTGGAGACCTGCATCCCGTTTTCCGCGGGCCACGAGTTAATGCGGCAGAAAAAGCGCCGGCTGGCGTTGATTGGACCCATATCCGATATGTTATTCGATCAGCTCGTCGGAGCCGGATGTGCCGATCGGATTCGAGCTGCTTGGGTCGGCAATGTGATCACCGGATCCGGGTATAATTTTCGTCGAGCGGTGGAATCCGGCGCAATAGACGTGGAGGACCACACCAACCTGACGATAACCATGGGGCTGCGGGCGGGAGCGGCCGGGGTGCCGTTTATGCCGACACTTACGGCCCTTGGAAGTGATCTTTTAAGCACAAACAGCCAGCTCAAAGAGATGGTTTGCCCATTCACCGGGGGGCCGCTGGTGGCGGTTCGAGCGATCCGGCCGGATGTCGCCATTATCTCTGTTCAGAGGGCCGCTGCTTCCGGCGGTGCGCATGCATGGGGTAATCTTGGCGTCAGTCGGGAGGCGTGCATGGCCAGCCGCCAGGTGATCATTGTGGCAGAGGAGATTGTCCCCGAGGATACGATCTGCAGTGACCCGAACCGGATACTCCTCCCGTCCTTTCGTGTCGGGGCCGTCGTCCACGAGCCCTGGAGCGCCCATCCATCTCCCATGCCGGGTTTCTACAACCGGGACCATCAGGTGTTTCTGGACTACCAGCAGGCCAGCAAAACCCCTCCGGGTTTTGCGGAGTGGTTCAGCCGGTGGGTGGTCGGGGTGGCATCCCGGACCGAGTATCTGGATCTGCTGGGCAATGATCGTCAACGCCAGTTGATGATCACACACAGCGCGCCCTCTGTCCCGGTCGATTACGGATACTGAACCCTTCATGGGCGTCGACGGAGATTATCATCATTCTGTTTCGATTCCGATACCGATAGCGATCCCGACGCCGAGTCCGCTGAGATCCAGACCACGTTGACCCGGGATCGGACGTTGGCGTCCCTCTATGTTGATGCGGAGCATGTCTATGGCAATCACAACCATCATCCGGCATATCCCATGACAGCCTACACAGCAGCAGAACTAATGGTGACGGCCGCGGCCCGGAAGATCCGCAACGGTGAGATTGTATTTGTGGGGATGCGGCTTCCGCTGCTTGGATTTCTTTTGGCAAAATGCACCCATGCCCCACGTGCGGTGGGCGTCTACGAACTGGGTATTGTCAGAGACAATCCATCCCCGAGACCGATACTGACAATGGGCGATCTGCCAAATCTTTACCAGGCCGCGTGGCTGGCGGATACCGGGGATGCCATGGCCCTTCTCCAGCAGGGCGCTGTCGATATTAGCTTTATCGGCGGTGCACAAATCGATCGGTACGGGAATCTGAACACCACCGTTATCCGGTCGTCCAACGGGATCCGGACCCGTTTGCCGGGCAGTGGCGGCGCATGCGACCTGGCCTGCCTGGCCGGAAGGCATATGATTATTATGGCCCATGAAAAACGGCGATTTGTAGCCCGCGTGGATTACGTCACCTCCCCCGGATTTGGACGCGGCTCCGGATGGCGGCAGCAACGCGGCCTCCCGCGTGGCGGTCCGGCGGGTGTTATCACGACGTTGGGATGCTTCTCATTCGATCCCCAGACCCGTGAAATGGTGTTGGATTCGGTTCACCCCGATGTGGATTTGGAGACTATCCAGGCACACACCGGTTGGCCTGTTGCGGTTAGCGATCGGCTCGAAACGACACCAGCGCCCACCGATGAAGAGCTGGCCATACTCCGACGTTTTGATCCTGATGGCTATTGGACAGGGCCGCGCCGCACGGAGAACGCATGACTTTTTTCGACTGGAACTTCTTTTCGAAATGGTGTAGAAACAGCCTTCAGTCAGGCAGTTCGATTTATCCATTCCGGGTTTCGGTGGGGAGGTAGATACGCGGTTATGCCCGAAGCGGAGGAAAAAAAACGGGTCGTTGTGACGGGTCTGGGGGCCGTGACTCCCATTGGCGTCGGGGTCGATGAGTTCTGGGCGGCATTGATTGCCGGGAAAAACGGTATCCACCGCATTTCGAGATTCGATAGCTCCGCGTTTGCATCCCGCATAGCCGGAGAAATCCGAGATTTCGATCCGAATCAATGGATTGACGTCAAGACGGTTCGGCGCACGGACCGGGCTACCCAATTCGGGCTCACGGCGGCCGGTATGGCCATGGTGGATTCCGGGCTCGAGAGCGCCGGTTTTGATTCCCGGAGGGCCGGCACCATCGTCGGCTCCGGTATCGGGGGAATCGATACTCTGGAAAAGGAACATCTGGTATACCTCAACAAAGGTCCCAAGGCAGTCAGTCCCTTTGTCGTGGCCATGGTTATGATCAACATGACCGCATCCATGATTTCCATTGCCCACGGGCTTCGGGGTCCCATTTCCGCACCTTCCGTCGCCTGTTCCACCGGCACCAACGCCATCGGGGAGGCCTTTCGCACGATTCAAGACGGAAGGGCCGATATCATGCTTGCAGGTGGTACCGAGGCGTGCATCACCCCACTTCTCATCGGCGCATTCAGTGCGGCCCGCGCTCTTTCCAGGCGTAATGATTCCCCGGAAACAGCTTCCAGACCCTTTGACCGGACACGGGACGGGTTTGTCATGGGAGAAGGGTCCGGTGTCGTGGTATTGGAAAGCTTGACCCATGCCCGTGACCGGGGAGCGAAGATTTATGCAGAGCTTATCGGATTTGGAAACACGGCCGATGCCTTTCACTTCACGGCTCCTGAACCCACCGGAGAAGGCATGGTTCGGGTGATGGATACTGCCATGGCGGACGCCGGCATTACCCCGGATCAGGTCGATTACATCAATGCCCACGGCACCTCCACCCTGCTCAATGACAGAATAGAAAGCAAAGCGGTGCTGAAGGTATTTGATGACCATGCGGATCGATTGAAAATCAGCTCCATCAAATCCATGATCGGTCACCTGGTTGCCGCCGCCGGTGCGGTCGAATTTGTGGCCACGGTGAAAGCGCTGAAAAAAGGCAAAATACCCCCCACCATCAATTACCGGGAACCGGACCCGGATTGCCCGCTGGATTACGTTACAGGTGGGGCCGAGTCACTCGATGTCAACGTAGCCCTGACGAATTCCTTTGGATTCGGCGGGGGTAATGCCTGCCTGGTGCTACGGAAATATCGGCCGGATTTACAGATCGTCTAGACCTTCCACATGTCTTCCCGCAAGATATGGTTTTTTCATAAAAGCCCCAAGGACAAGGACTGGGACCTGGATAGGCTGGTTTTTTTTTCTTGACAAAATCGTGGGTGCTGAAATGTAGCTTGTAAATCATCTTTGGCAAATGAATGGTGTTTATTTTTTGGTGGAGGCCCCATTTATCGAAAGGAGGAACACATGATGCGTAGAGGTGCCATTGTCGGCGCGATTATCGGGATTGCCTGTGTACTGTTGCTAGTGAGTCCGGTGGCGGCCAAGAAACCGTCGCTCGACGCTTGGAAGCCGGCATTCGATCCATCCGGCGCGAAGTACAAGTGCATTGTGTCCAATGTTTCCCATCCGGTCCTCAAGGGGGTCTACACGGGATTTGCCATCCGCGATGAGCTGTGGAAACGCACCAACGGCCAGATATATATCGACTACAAGCCGTTTTCCATGCTCGGCGGCGAGGTGGAAGTCTTGAACCAGCTGCAAATGGGTGCCATTCAGGGAATGGGTGTCAGTTCCGTCGCGTCCACCAACCTGGGGCCCCGATTCGGTCTGGTGAACCTGCCGTTTCTGGTCAATTCATTTGAAAAACTGGACAAGTTCATCGCCAGCGGCCCGCTGTTCGAGCACTACATGAGAGCCATGGACCACCAGGGCATCATGGGTATTGACATTACCGGGTATGGCAACTATGGATGGGCCACGACCGTTGAGGTCCGGAGTCTGAAGGAGGCTCAAAAGGTCAAATTCCGCACGGCCGAAGCCGCGGTCAATCAGATGCTTTACAAGCAGTGGAAGATAAACGCGGTGGTGATGCCATGGCCGGATGTGCCGGTGGCCTTGAAACAGGGCGTGATCGAAGGGCTGGACCACACCCCCATGGTGTGCAATATCACCAAAAAGTTTGAGGTCGCCAAATATTACACCTATATCGACTATGCCCAGGGGCTCTTTATCTGGGTTTTCAACAAGGCATGGTTTAACAAACTGCCGCCCGATCTCCAGAAAATATTTGTCGAGGTGGTCCGCGACGTGAGCGCCGACATCCGGGAACAGACAAAGATGCAGGAGGCGGTACAAATCATGAAGGCCTCGAAAAACGGCATCCAGTTCTTCACCCTTCCGGAAGACCAGATGGCCTGGCTGAAAAAGAGGGGCAATGCCGTTCATAAGAAATATGCAGGGGAAATCAACAAGTTGTATCCGGGGGATACCTATCGCCCGAAGAATTTTCTCAAAGAGGTTCAGGAGTACATGGGTTATAAGCCGTAACGATAGGCATTGAGATTATAAAGGGGGCTTCCCGGTGAAGCCCCCTTTATTTATGCGATTAGGGAACAGAGCCATGTCCGTTTCCCAGAGACGGCGCGACTCTGTCCTGGCCCGCCCGCATTTCCACCCCACGGGGCATTCCGGAAAGCTGGTCGGGCCGTTGGCGTTGTCTGAATGACAAGGAAGCCGGGAATGATTGGAAGAATCTTCAAGGTTATCGATCGTATTCTGTCCTTTTTCGAGGAATGGACCCTGTTTATCAGTGTCATGGTGGCGCTGTTAGCCCTGTTTGCGAATGTCACCCTCCGCTACACGATTAACTACACCCTGGCCTGGTCCGAAGAGCTGGTGCGGGAGGTGATCATCTATACCACGCTGATCGGATGCAGCGCCGCCGTCAAGGCGCGGTCGATGATCAAGATCGACGCCACGGTCCAGCTGATCCCCAAAATCAAAGTGCCCCTGACCTTCTTCAGTAACCTGGTGACGCTCGCTTTTTCGATGTTTGTATTTTACTACGGGTGGTTGATGGCCGCCCTTCAGGTCCAGACGAACCAGAAAACCATCATAATGGAGATCCCGCTTGTCTACATATTCGCGATTCTGCCGTTGATGGGCGGGATGATGTTTCTTCGAACACTACAGGTGATTTACGAAGATATTGTTGAACTGAGAGCCGCGAAGAAGTCCTCTTAGAGCGGCATTGATTCATCGCGAGACTATAAAGGAAACTGGTAAATGGAGACTTCCCACCTGATAATTCTACTCATCCTGCTGGGCTGCATGGCCTCCTACATACCGGTTTTCATGTGTCTTTTTTTTACGGCAGTTCTCGGATTCCTTTTGTTCACCGATCTGCCCCTTCTCCTGCTGGCCCAGACACTGCTGCGGAGCATGGACAATTTTGCTCTGGTGGTGGTGCTTTTTTTCATTCTCTGCGGAAACATTATGACGGCCGGTTCCATTGTCGAGAAGCTCATCAAAGTGGCCAACGCCCTGGTCAGCTGGCTTCCGGGTGGGCTCGGCATGGCCGGGGTGCTGGCATGCGGTCTGTTCGGCGCGATATCCGGGTCCACCGTGGCAACGGTGGTGGCCCTGGGCGGGTTTATGATCCCGGCCCTCATCGACAACGGCTACCCGGAACGATACACCCTCGGTCTCATGACCACATCCCCGAACCTGGGCGTCATCATCCCGCCCAGTATCGGTATGATCCTGTACAGCATGATCAGCAACGTATCCCTGGAGGGACTGTTTTTAACGGGTTTTGTCCCCGGGATGCTCATCATGCTGGGTGTCTGCCTTTACACGTATTTTTTCTTCCGGAAAAAGACGGAAATTACACGACTTCCGGTCCCGTCGTTCTTCGAGGTACTGAAAGTCCTCAAGGAAGGGTTCTGGTCGCTGATGCTACCGCTGATTATTTTCGGGGGTATTTTTTCCGGCGCGTTTACGGCCAACGAAGCCGCGGTGGTGGCCTGCGTCTATGCCTTTTTTGTGGAGATCGTGATCCACAAGTCCATCCGGTTCCAGCAGGTCAAGCAGATAACCGTCAGTTCAGCGGTGACCTCCGCAACGTTGCTGATCATCGTCGCCGGCGCCGTTTGTTTCGGCCGTCTGCTGACACTGGAAGACATCCCCGGAGCCATTACCCAAACGGTTCTTTCCACCATCCAGTCACCGGTGGTGTTTTTGCTGGCCATGAACATGCTGCTGTTGTTCGTGGGTATGTTCATGGATATCATTTCGGCCACCATGATCCTCGGCCCGGTGTTTCTGCCCATGCTCGATGCGTTTAACGTGGACTGGATGCACTTCGGGCTCATCATGACGGTAAACCTCGCCATCGGTTATTGTACACCGCCGATGGGAGTCAGCCTGTACATCACCGGGGCGATTGCCAATAAAAGTCTCTTCTATGTATCTCGCGCCGTCATTCCGTTTATCATCATACAGCTTCTGGTCCTGGCGGTGATGACCTACATGCCCGATCTGGTCCTTTGGCTGCCCGACGTGATGGGATTCCGGAGGTGATGGGTGCGCGCACCGGTCGCTTCCTTGTTGTGAATTCGATGGTCATCGACTCCTTCGACCATCGTCCGCAGCTTAACCCGGAGATGGCACCCTTCCCAGACGTATAGGCACCGTTCGGGCTGATCCTGCCGGAAGGCAGCCCGTTTGCAGGGGTAGTGCGATGTCCATCGTTGCAAAGCGCCTTTACCTCGTCCTTTTTGCCATTACCCTGATTATTCTGACGGGCAGTTCCGGCTATTATCTTCTCTTCGAAGGCAAATACTCCCTGATAGACTGCGTATACATGACCGTGATCTCTCTGACCACCGTCGGGTATGGGGAGGTCATCGAGATTACCGGCAACATCCCCGCCCAGATTTTCACCATGATTCTGATCACTTTCGGAGCGGGTGTTATCCTGTACGGCATCAGTAATCTGACGGCCGTCTTTATCGAGGGTGAACTATCCGGTCTTTTGCGGGCCAAGCAAATGGTCAAGCGGATCCGCCGGATTTCCGGGCATTTTATCGTATGCGGGGGCGGGGAAACGGGCCTGCCGGTCATGCATGAATTGATGCAGAACCAGGAGCGGGTCGTGCTCATCGAAAACGATCCGGAGAAAATCGATCGCTGCTGTCGCCTCCTGGGCGACCTGCTGTTTATCCGGGGCGATGCCATGGAAGATCAGAATCTCATTTCCGGCGGCCTCGAACGTGCTGCCGGTCTTTTCATCTGTCTGCCCTCAGACAAGGATGCCCTGTATGTGACCATCACGGCCCGAATGTGGAATCCACGCATCCGAATTATCAGCCGGGTGATGGAAGAACCGTTGGGATCCAAACTCATCAACGCCGGAGCAAACCGGGTGGTTTCTCCCAGCGCCATCGGGGCGCTCCGGATGGCCTCCGAAATGATTCGGCCTGCTGCAGTGGATTTTCTGGATCGGATGCTCCGGAGCAGCCAGGGACATCTTAGAATCAACGAACTGACCATATCATCATCCTCGAACATGGCCGGAACACCGATCCTCGATTCGGGACTCAAAGAGCGATTTGAACTTCTGCTTTTGGCGTTTCGCAAGCCCGGGGAGACGATTGAATTCAATCCCCAGCCAAAAGACACTCTGGAACCCGGAATGACGTTGATCGTCATGGGGGATGTGGAGAAGTGTGCGAGAGCCAGGAAAATCTTCTAAAGACTGGATGCTTGTCCGTCCGCCTGAGGCGGATAAACCTCTGGCGGGCTGGATTCTGGATACTGGATCGGGTTGAGCGAGCCAAGCGGGTAGAAGGGATTCAGGCTTCAGGATGCAGGATGCAAGGCAAAGAATGACGGAAGTTCCCGTCACCCCAATACGCTATCACTCCACCACGCCAATTCTCCTCGTATCTGAAAAGACCTGCCGCCCCAAGGGCAAACGGGCTTACGGGCCCACGGGCGAACGGACCTCGCCCCACTTTTCGCTTGACTTCGGGGGACCTTCTTTGTAGTTACATTATAGCTTAAATGTAGTTAGTTTGTGTACGGATTCTCCCGGCTGCCGGGGGGCCGAATCAGCTTCCTCCTTTAACTATTCTCCACCTCCCGCGTTGCCGTTCCGGCTGTCAATATCTCGGCCGGACCCAATGATAAATTCAACGATATCGAGGAGGGCTCCATGAAACTTAAACAGCTTTCCGTGGCCATCGAGAACGATCCCGGCCGGCTCTACGAAATTTCAAAGGCTCTGGGTGACGCCGGCATCAACCTGCGGGGATTGACCCTCGTGGAGACCGGCGGGGGGTTTGGTGTGCTCCGGATTCTGGTGTCTGACCTGGCAAAAGCACGCCGTATCATGATGAAACTTGCTATGCCCGCCCGTGTCCATGAGGTGGTGGCCGTTGAAATCGAAGATAAGCCGGGTCAGCTCGCCAGATTGCTCAAGCCTCTTGGGGAGGCAAAAGTGAATGTGATCTACACATATTCATTTATCCGGTTTTCCAGGTCCAATGCGGTGATGATTTTCCGGTTCAGCGATATCGACACAGCCATCAAGGTGCTCGAGCAAAGTGGCGCCAAATTGCTCGATGCAGATGCATTCGGCATGCTCGATGAAGTGGGCGATCAGACATCCTGACCTTGCCGCAGGAAGATCAACAGCTAACCGTCACGTGCTGAAAAGGGGGAACGGGCAATGAAAAAAACACCGGATTTTGAGCCACACAGATTTGCCGTTATCGGCGCCGGTCCTGTGGGATGTATCGTGGCCGCTTTCCTCGCCAAAGGAGGATATGAGGTCACCCTGTGCGATATCCTTCCCGAGCTGCTCGACCCGGCCGAAAGCAGGGGTATTATTCTGGAGGGTGCTGAAAATTTTCAACAAACCGTTTCCAGGACGGTCACCAACATCGACGATCTCGCTTCGGATCCTCCGGATGTGATCATCATCACTGTCAAAGCCAACGCTCTGCCGCTGATTGCCTCTGCTATTCAGGAATTTCAGCAGGAGGGCATGTACGTCGTCAGCTGGCAGAACGGCATCGATACGGAACTGGAGCTGGCCAATGTTCTTGGGAACGCCCCAGTGATGCGGGCAGTGGTCAACTACGGGTGCGGTCTAAAGGGCCCTGCCCACGTCGTTCTGCCGTTTCATCATCCCCCCCACTATGTGCAGCAGCTCGATGACACAGCGACCCAGGCGGCCGAGGCCATTGCCCTCACCTTCTCCAAATGCGGTCTGGAAACACATCACACGGACCAGATCATTTCCATGGTCTGGCGCAAAAGCATCATGAATGCCTGCATGAACCCGGTATGTGCCGTTACCGGCTTGACCATGGCACAGGCCATGGGAGATCCCATCGTGTTTCAGATCGTCGACGCTCTGGTGAAGGAATGCGTCCAGGTGGCCCGGGCGAACGAGATCAGTCTTGGATGGAATTACTATCCCCATGCCATCGGCTACATGAGGAATGCGGGAAACCACAAACCTTCCATGCTCATGGATATCGAGGCCAACCGGCGTACTGAAATCGATTACATCAACGGCAAGTTTGTCGACTACGGAGAACAGGCCGACGTACCGACACCTTATAATCGTACCCTGCGGGCCATGGTCAAAGGGCTCGAGTCGAGGCAGTAGATGGCGAAAATGGATATGGATTCTGTTTTTGTCGGGGTAGACGTGGGCGCGTCGAGAACGAAGGTGGCGGTGATGACCCCCGAGCGCCGCCTTGTCGGACACAGTGTGGAGAAGTCAGGAACGGATTTTACCGCTACCGCCGACCGCTGTCTCGATACCGCCCTTCGCATGGCAGGGGCGGAGGCGACAGCCATTACCAAGGCGATATCCACCGGATATGGCAGGAAAAACGTCTCCTACGCCAATGAGACACGGACTGAAATCGGCTGCCATGGCAAGGGTTGTTATTTTTATTTTCCGTTTTCAACGACCATCATCGATATCGGGGGACAGGACAACAAGATCATCAAACTGGGCGATGACGGACGGCGCATCAGTTTCAAAATGAACCGCAAGTGCGCCGCCGGTACCGGAGCCTTTCTGGAAGAGATGTCGCCGCGGCTGGATATTCCCCTGGAAGAAATGGACGGTCTGGCGAGTCGGTCCACGGACATGGTCAAGCTTGGCAGTTTTTGCACGGTGTTCTCAGCCACCGAGGTTCTGGAGAATATCCGGCGGGGCCGCAAAGTGGAAGATATCATCAAAGGACTTTTCTTTTCGGTCATCCAGCGGGTGGTCGAGATGGATGCCCTGAGCCCGAAGGTTGTCATGACCGGAGGGGTGGTCGCGCATAACCCCTATCTGGTGAAGATGGCCGAGGAGAAGATCGGGCGGTCCATTCTGGTTCCCGAGCATCCCCAGTTGACCGGCGCCGTCGGTGCCGCCCTGTACGGCATCGGGTTGGCGACTATTGAATGAAAGGGAGACAACATGGCGAAAGAAAAGAAAGTGGTTCGTAAGAAGATCAAAGCCACCGGCGAAATGAATCGGATCATGGCCGAATATTTCTATGAACTCGATAATGCATCCAAAACAGGCGAGCGGAAGATCGCCTGGTGCACCAGTGTCGGGCCGGCGGAAATCCTTCGTTCCTTGGGTTTTCTCGTACATTTCCCGGAAAATCACGGCGCCATGCTGGGCGCCACCCGGATGGCCACCGATATGATTCCAGAGGCCAACGCCCTTGGCTATTCACCGGACATCTGCAGTTACCTGACCGCCGATGTCGGGGCCTATGTGAAGGGGATTTCGCCGCTCACCCGGGCATATAAGGGGATCGATGGCGTCCCGAAACCGGATGTGCTGGTTTACAATACCAATCAGTGTCGGGATGTGCAGGATTGGTTCGCCTGGTATGCCAAAGAACTCAATGTGCCGATTATGGGTGTCGAAACCCACCGGGGCGTCGGAGATGTGACCGGTGCCCACGTCGAATCGGTTGCCAGCCAGATGGAAGCCCTGGTGCCGCCGCTGGAGGAGATCTCCGGAAACACCTTCGACCTGGAGGAACTCAAGCGGGTGGTGGCCCTGTCAAAGCAATGCTCCGACCTCTGGAAGCAGGTTCTCGACACCGCCTCCAACGTGCCGTCCCCGCTGACATTTTACGACGGAACCATCCATATGGGACCGGCCGTCGTTCTTAGAGGCACCCAGCAGGCGGTCGACTACTACCATCTGCTGCTGGCGGAGATGAACGAAAGGATCGCCCAGGGCGAGGGCGCCGTCGAAGACGAATCGTACCGGCTCTACTGGGAAGGTATGCCGATTTGGGGGCGGCTGAGCGCCCACTCCAAGCTCTTTTCGAGCCTGAATACCTGTGTTCTGGCCTCCACTTACTGCAACAGCTGGATTTTTTCAGCCTTCGATCCCGACGATCCCTTCAGAAGCATGGCCAAAGCCTATACCGAGTTGTTCATTGTGCGCTCGGATCCGGCAAAGGAGAGGTATGTCAAAACCATGCTGGATTTCTTCAAGGTGGACGGCGTCATTTATCACGATGCCAAAACATGCCCGAACAATTCCAACTGCCGCTATGGCATGCCCCAACGGATAGAGGAGATGACCACGTTGCCCTTTTTGACCATAAACGGCGACCTGAACGATCTGCGCATGATATCGGACGAGCAGACAAAAACGAACATCGAGGCATTTGTTGAGCAATTGGAGGAGAGAAAAAACTAATTTGAAAGTTCCATGATTGTTTTCAAGGTTTTGCTGAAAATCATGGAACTTACAAGTGAGAGCAATCTTCAAGGAGAAGAGAATCATGCTAGAAGCGCTCTTCAATCCCAAAAGAGTGGCCGTTATCGGGGCGTCCACCAAAGAACTGCATATCGGCAACCGGGTCATCAGGAATTTGATTGACTTCGGGTTTAAAGGAGAGATCTATCCGATCAATCCGAAGGCCGACGAGATCTGGGGCATCCCGGCGCTCAAATCGATTCTCGATGCGCCGGACGGTATCGACGTCGTTCACATGGTCATCCCGGCAAAATTTGTACCCCAGGCCGTGGAAGATTGCGGCACCAAGGGGGTGAAACACATCATCATCAACTCCGGCGGATTCTCAGAGATCGGACCCGAAGGTGAAGCCATCGAAATGGATTTCCTGGAGCGGGCCGAAAAGTACGGGATACGCATTTTCGGACCCAATTGTCAGGGCATCATCAACTCGGATCCGGAGATTCGGGCGTACTGCAACTTTACCTTCACGAAACCGGAACCCGGCGCCATTTCCATCGTGGCCCTCAGTGGGGGGGTGGCCGAGGTGATTCACCAGGGTTTCGCGGCCATGGGGGTCGGCACACGAATCTATGCATCCAATGGGAATGCCTGCGACGTAACGATTCCGGAGATCATCCGGTATCTTGGAGACGATCCCGGCACGCAGGTCCTGGTCACCTACGTGGAGGGTCTTCGCGATCCTTCGGCCTTCTTGGAGGCCTGTACTGAAGTGGCGGCCAAAAAGCCGGTTCTGGCGATGAAAGCCGGACGGACCCGAGAAGGGGCCAAAGCCGCCGCCTCCCACACCGGCGGGCTTGCCAAGGAAGATATCGCCACCGACCTGATTTTCAAGAAAGCCGGCGTTCTCTCCTTTAGCGATGAAGGCGAACTCATTCAATCTGCGGTCGCATTTGCCTCCCAGCCCAGGGCCAGGGGCAACCGGGTCGGTATTATCACGAACACCGGCGGGCCGGCGGTCATTGCCACCGATATCCTTGCCGGCGCCGGGCTTGAGTTACCGCCGCTGTCCTCTCAAACCGAGGCGTTTTTAAAAGAGCGCCTGTATCCTGAGGCATCGGTCGCCAACCCGGTCGACGTGCTGGCCACCGGAACGGCCGAGCACTACCGGACGTGCCTGGATGCCATGATGGAAGACGATGCGTTCGACTGTGTCTTTGTCAATTTTGTGACACCGTTTTTTGTCGATACCGATAGCATTGCCCGGGAGATCGCCGAAGTAAATCAGCAGAAACGAAAACCGCTGGTCTGTAATCTGATGACCGATAAAGGGCAGTGGGTGGATACGGTACGAATCCTTCAGGACGCCGGCGTGCCCTGTTACGCCCTTCCCGGAGAGGCGGCGCGGGCAATGGCCAACCTGGTCCGTTACCACCAGATCACGACACGTGACAAAGGTGACGTTGCCCCGGTCCGCGACGTGGATTCCCAGACAGCGCGGCGGATCGTCGATGATGCCGTTGCCAACGGTTCCAAGATCCTGGCGGCCGATGAGGTCTACAGGGTTCTGGAGGCCTACGGCATTTCCGTGCCGGACTGGCGGATCACCGACAGTGTCGACGGCGCCATTGAAGCCGCTGAAGACATCGGGTACCCGGTGGTCCTGAAGGCGGATGCCCCTTCGGTGATTCATAAAAGTGATATGGGCGGCGTGTCTCTGAATCTGATGGCCGCAGATGCCCTTCGAATGGCGGCGGAAGACATGCAAACGCGCATCAGCGATGCGGATCTCGGGTTTTTCGTTCAGAAGTACATGCCCGGCGGGCTGGAAACCATCATGGGTGCCAAAGCGGAAGACGGTTTAGGGCATGCCGTCATGTTCGGCCTTGGCGGAATTTACGTGGAAGTTTTAAAGGACGTGGTGTTTGAATTGACGCCGGTGACGGCCGCCGAAGCCACGGAGATGCTGACATCCATCAAGGGAACCACCCTGCTGCAGGGCGTCCGGGGGCAGCCGGGGGTTGACCAGGAGGCGCTGATCGAACTGATACAGCGATTATCTCAGCTTTTGGAAGATCTACCGGTCATTCAGGAACTGGACCTGAATCCGGTGATGGCGTTTGAGGAGGGGGCCTTAGTTGTCGACGCCCGCATCCTTTTATAGCCGATCTTAAAAGCGCATCTTAGGGCCCGTGGCGGTGTTGCGGACCGGCTTGGCATGGGTGCCGGGTCCTTTCACCCGCACCCATGCGTACATACTATCGTGTATGCTCCGCTTTTCAGCCGCCCCGCGCCTTGCTTTGAGCGCTGATCTGTATCTTCAAATTCGCTTAATGAAGATTTCAACCGACCTTGGACCTGATGGGAGGCTCTTAAACAGCTTCTAAGTAGCCCACTGAAGGAATTCCCCTTCATTTCCTCTCCCCTGGTGGCACGTGGTGAGCTAAGTCGAACTGGAGAGGCAAGGTGAGGGGAGAAAATGGAAAATATTCTGCAACTGAACATGTTCGGCGTCGGGATCGCTATCGGTATCGGAATCGAGACAGGATGGCCATCTTCGAAGTCGATACCGATTCCGAACCCGATGCCGATTCCGATGATTCTGATACATTCATAGGTGTAAACAATCCACCAATCGGAACGAGAGTCTGGCATTTGCTATAACCAATCTGGAGGAGACATATGACGTGCTGGCTGAATCTGGGTGATGTTCTACGCGTCAATGCCAAGAAATTCCCCAATACGGTCGCCTTGAAAGATCGGGAGCGCAGTTTTACCTATCCGGCCGTCAACAAGCGGGTGAATCGCCTGTGCCACGGCCTGCTGGCCATGGGATTGGAAAAGGGCGACAAGGTGGCGGTGCTGCTGGAGAACAGCATCGAGATCATTGAAATGTATCTGGCCACCGCCAAGACAGGCATCGTGATCGTGCCGATCAACTTTCGGCTGGTGGGCAACGAAGTGGAATACATCGTGAACAACTCCGATGCCAAAGCGATTGTCGTGCATGATGTGTTCACCGACACGGTGGAGAGTGTCCGCAGCCGTCTCACGAATATTTCCGCTGGCCGGTTCGTGGTTGTCGGGGATGCCAGGGACGGGTATCAGCCGTACGACGCGCTGATGGCCGGGGCACCGGACCGTGAGCCGGAAATGGAAGTCCATCCGGAGGACACCTGGATCCTGATCTACACGTCGGGAACCACCGGAAAGCCAAAAGGCGTTGTGCGCTCCCATGCCTCCCACATTGCGTTCTACCTGATCAATGCCATCGATTTTGGCTTCAACGAGCACGATGTTTGCCTCAATGTCATGCCCTTGTGCCATATCAACTCGACCTTTTTCACCTTCACGTTCCTCTACATCGGCGGCAGCGTGGTTGTGCACCCGGCCATGTCCTTCCGGACCGAAGAAATACTGGAAATTATCGAACGTGAGGAAATAACATTCATCTCCCTCATTCCGACCCACTATAACATGATACTGAACGCCCCGGAGGACGCCAAACAGCGGGACGTCAGCTCCATTCGAAAACTGCTCTGCTCTTCGGCGCCCGTGCGGCGGGGCATGAAACTGGCAATCATGGATTTTTTCAGGGGTGTAGAGTTGTATGAAGGTTACGGGTCCACCGAGGCCGGTATCGTAACGGTTCTCAAGCCCGAAGATCAGCTCAATAAGCTGGGTTCCATCGGCTACGAGTCGTTGGGCACCGATTTTATCAAGCTGCTGGATGGCGACGGCAACGAGGTGCCGGTTGGAGAAGTGGGAGAGATTTACTCCAGAAGCCCCATGCTGCTGGATGAATACTACAAGCTGCCTGAAAAAACCGCCGAGTCCTTTCGAGAAGGCTGGTTTTCCGCCGGCGACCTGGGAAGAAAAGACGAGGACGGTTTTTTTTATATCGTGGATCGAAAAGACAACATGATTATCACCGGCGGCGAACACGTCCATCCCAGCGAGGTGGAGGAGACCATCGGCAGCCATGAGTGTGTCTACGACTGTGCTGTCATCGGTTTGCCGGACGATAAATGGGGTGAAAAAGTCGTGGCTGTCGTGGTCCAGCGGGACGATGTGGACGATCATACCATTATCGAATGTTGCCGGGAGCAATTGGCCGGATACAAACGTCCGAAAAAAGTGATCTTCATCAAAGATGACGAGATGCCCAGAACCGCCACCGGCAAAATACTGCACCGGAAGTTACGAGAGAAATACGGGGAGATAACTGATAAATGACAAATAACAGACGACGGATGGCAGATGGCAGATGACAGATGTCGGGTGACAGATGACAGATGACAGATGACAGATGTCGGATGTCGGATGACAGATGTCGGATGACAGATGTCGGATGACAGATGTCAGATGACAGACGACAGAGGCCAAATAGCAAAACACAAATATCAAATTACAAACAAAAATCAAATTTCAAATTCCAAAAAACAACTAGCAGACACCAGACACCTGAACACTGAAACCTTAATTTGAAAACCTGGAACCCAGAACCCAGAACTTTGAACCAATTTACCCAATACCAAATACCCAATACCAAATACCCATTACTGAGAAGAGGAGAGAAAGTCTATGCTGACAAAAGCCTTTATTCCATATGGCGGCTACTACAGTTCACCGTTTGCCCGCTGGCAGGGGAGCTTCGCCAACGAAAACGCCATCGTCCTCGGGGCGAACACGGCCAAGAGATGGTGCGAGGAAAAACAGTGGGATCCGGCGATGCTCGATTATCTCTTTCTGGGAATTACCGTTGGACAGCATTACGTGTTTTACGGCAGCACCTGGGCGGCCCACATGATGGGGGCCGGACACATTCCGGGGGTCACGGTGATGCAAGCCTGCTCCACCTCGACCACCTGCATATTTCAGGCCGGCATGGGTGTGGAAACCGGTATGCTGGACACCCCCTTTTTACTCGCCGCGGACCGGTGCTCCAACGGCCCCCACACGATCTGGCCCAATCCCAAGGGGCCCGGCGGCCAGGTGGAATCCGAAGACTGGGTCATGGATCACTTTGGCTTTGATCCGTCGGCAAAAGGGGCCATGATCCAGACCGCCGAAAATGTGGCCGGGGAAGTCGGCATTACCCGCGAACAGTGTGACGAGGTCGCCCTGAGACGATATCAACAGTACGTGGACGCCCTGGCCGACGACAGGGCCTTTCAAAAACGGTACATGTTCCCCGTGGAGATCCAGGTGTCCAGGAAAAAGACGATCTCTGTGGAAGCCGACGAAGGAGTCATGGAGACCACGGCCGAAGGCCTGGCGCGACTCAGACCGGTGCTGCCCGACGGGGCGCACACATTCGGGTCCCAGACCCATCCTGCCGACGGGAACATCGGCATGCTGGTCACCACCCGGGAGCGGGCAAAGGAACTCAGTTCGGACCCGGGCATAGATGTCCAGGTGGTGTCCTACGGCCATCACCGCACCAAAAAGGGATTTATGGCCATGGCCGTGGTGCCGGCGTGTCAGATGGCCCTGGACAAGGCAGGCGTCGACATCGCCGATGTGAAGGTGATCAAGACCCACAACCCCTTTGCTGCCAATGATGTGTATATGGCCGGGGAGATGGGGATCGATGTCATGGGCTTTAACAACTACGGGTCATCGTTGGTCTTCGGACATCCCCAGGGGCCGACCGCAGCCCGGTGCATTATCGAGGGTATCGAAGAAGCCGCGATTCTCGGCGGCGGGTACGTTCTGTTCGGCGGCTGTGCTGCCGGAGACACGGCCGGAGCGCTGTTGCTCAAGATCGGCTAATCCTAATATAAGAAGATCGACAAAGAAGCGGGAGTTGTTCTGAGAGATCAATCCGCCAAACGAGGCCGGGAAGGTCGACGCACCCGGCATTCCAGGACCATAAGAATGAAACCAATTTATCATTCCCTCGCTCAACATCTTGACAGTCTTCCCGGAGGCTATCCCTCCACGGAATCCGGAGTCGAACTACGGATCTTAAAAAGGCTATTTACCCCTGGGGAAGCTGAAATCGCCGGCCATCTTACGTTGATGCCGGAGTCGGCCGCTGCTATTGCCCAACGCATAGGAGCCGATGAGGCCGATCTGGCATCAAAGCTAATGGATATGTCTCGGAAGGGGCTTATCCTCCGCTTGAAAAGAAAAGGTGAGACCCGGTTTATGGCCGCTCAATTTATGGTGGGCATTTGGGAATATCATGTAAATGACCTTGATGAGGGGCTGATCCGAGATGTCAATGAGTATCTGCCCTATCTCACCAAAGCCCAGGAGCAACTCCGAACCCAGCAGTTGCGAGTCATCCCGATAAACAAGAGTCTTACGGCCGAAATCAAGGTAATGCCCTATGAGCAGGCAGAAGAGATCATCCGGCAACAATCGAAAATTGTCGTTGCTCCTTGCATTTGTCGCAAAGAGCATCAAATGGTCGGTGAAGGTTGCGAAAAACCCTTGGAGTCTTGCCTGGTTTTCGGCGGTGGTGCTCACTACTACGAGGGCAACGGTATCGGGCGCACAATTTCTCAAAAAGAGGCTTTACATATTTTGCAGCAAGGCGCAGACAGCGGTCTCGTTCTTCAACCCGGCAATGCCAAAAAACCGTCCAACATCTGTATGTGCTGCGGTTGCTGCTGCCAGGTCCTCAAAATGTTAAAACGCTCGGATAAACCCGCCCAAATTGCTTGCACCAGCTACTACGCAGTGGTTGATGAAGAAAGTTGTATTGGTTGTGGTGACTGCAAAGACAGATGCCAGATGGAAGCCCTTGTGGTGGACGAGGTCGCCCAGGTGGATCTGGGTCGGTGTATCGGTTGCGGACTTTGCGTACCATCGTGTGATGTAGACGCCATCTTCCTTGAGGCCAAGGAGGAGGGAGCCCAGTGGGTGCCGCCGGCCAATGTCATTGAAACTTACCTAACGATAGCCAAAGAGCGGGGCAAGCTCTGATATTGAAACCAGGTGTAAGGCGGTGGGATCAAGGCATCCGACCATCCGTGTGCCCCTGCCACTTAAATACATCGGGTGAGAAGAATTTCCCCAGAGCCGCCCTCCAAAGCCAAACAGGGCCGCCACAACTTGTTGTGGCGGCCCTAATTGATTCAATTGTTTACATAATATATTGATATGCGCACCTGCGGGGTGGTTCATGAAAGGTGCGCACTGTGGCAAGCTAGACGTAATGAGGTCTGATTTTTCTATTGATTAAGGTGGGTTATCTGCTGCTTTCCTGTTTCATTTTTCAGCGTTTGTCAAGTCC
>CAFBRK010000043.1 GCA_903231505.1 Olavius algarvensis associated proteobacterium Delta 3
CAGATCGCAATTGAATCATGCTCCCATGTTGGTTGAAAGAGCATGCGTCATGGAGCTAAAGACGGCTCGATAAAACCGGTTCGGGCAACAGCCCGGCAATTATTCACCCCAACCAAAAGCGGCTCCTGCGCTCCATCCTTCAACACCATCTTCTCAACGTATTCCCCGGTCCGAGGCATATAGTCCGATTTCCATTGATTTTAATAACATAGAAGATCTCTCACTGAAAAAGTTGCGAAAGCAAGCGGTAAATCAAATCGAGCGGGATGTCATTTCCCAGATACTGACCCATACGCGTTGGAACCGCAGCAAAGCGTCAAAAATTTTGAAAATCAGCTACAAAACCCTTCTCTACAAAATAAGCGATCTGAACATTCGGCCATCAAATCCGGAGAACAACAAAAATTACAGATAATCCGCCGACAATCCGGAACCTTGCATGCACCCGGAAGATGGTGCGGGCATTCGCCTGTTTGGTATTTGCCCGCGCGGAAGCGGAATAGGATAATTTTTGGATCATCTTCCTATTCGTTGTAGCTTTTGATGACAAACTGCTATTTATCGCTCTTGCGTCGAAATGAGCATAGAGGGTTCAAGGGGTCAAGGATTCAAGGATTCAAGTGAAAAGCTAAAGAATTATAAAGAGCTGAACCTCCGGCAAAGATTATTCCGATTTTATGGTTCCGTTTGTGAACTGGAAACTCAGATATGATTAGCAGGGTATTTAGACTTTATTGAGGCGGGTGACTTCGATACGGTGAAAAGATACATGGCAGAAATCGAAAGAATGCTAAAAGCGTTCAATAAACATTACAAAACAGACCCTTGAACCCTTGACCCCTTGGATCCTTGGACCCTCTTCTCCCACTAATTGGGAGAAGGACCTAATTTCTTATTTATTCCGGAATCCGTCATATAAGACCGAAAAACAGGTTATAGCTGACTGTGAAAAAAATTCTGAAAAATATTACGCTAACCTCCTACCAACATCCTCCTATGGTGTGTTTCAGAAAACCGGAAAATTTTTGGATATTCATAACTATATGAAACCATTATAATAGTTTTCTTAAGTCGTTCTATCCAATAGGAAAGCATGATCGGCACATAAATTGCGTATGACTTTCATCTAACCGAGCAGGGGGTCATATGCGAGCCTATTCTAAACATAAATCCAACATCGGCCTGCCAATGGAAAAAATCAGGGTTCCGGCGAAGGATAATGGCGGACGAAGATCCGGGCCTGGTCGCAGACAGTATAGCTATTCCGTGCACATTCCGGAAAGAAGGAGCGGGCAGGAAAGACGGTCGGGACAGGATCGTCGAAAAGGAATCCGATATTTGGAAGTGGATCCGGACGCTAACGAAAATGACGATATACAGTGAGTGCGAGGGCGCCAGGCGACCGGAACCCTGAGTAAAAATTGGGACAGAACGTGATGTGATGTGGGGCGATACGCCCAACGAAATTGCAGCTTGGCGTGGTTTCAAAACCCCATCTAACAGAGATTCCCCATGTTGCGGACCCGACCTAAAGGGGTAAACCTCACCTCAGCAGAATCGAAGGGCCTCCGCGCTTTCTCGTCGGCCCATTCCTGAACCTCAGCGCGATCTGGGGTTTTGAAACCATTTCTTCAGCAGTTCCTTGCATCTATAATGGTTGTCCTAAATATGTTCCTTTTACAGAAATATGGAAACGCTGACCGCAGAGTCGCAGAGGGCGCAAAGGAACTGTTTGTTTCCCAGAATCCCTGAGAGGGGGATTCTGGGAAAGGATCTCATCAGCAGATTGAAATTATATACATTTTGCCAGACGATCTTTTTGCATTTCGCCCTCTATGTCCTGCCTGCCCGCCTGTCCTGCATGTCCTCTTTTTATTTCATTACGGACCTACAAACAAAACTATAGAGGCGGAAATTGGTAATTCTGTCACCCCCACCGCACCTCCCCCATCGAGGGGGAGGACTTTATTTTCCCTCCCCTGGGGGGAGGGATTCAAAGGGAGGGGGTATAACGGGCTGATTCCTTGTTGGCACTTCCATCATCACTGATGGACCGGCAAACATTCCGATCATACGGTGGACAGGTAAGGCATATGCCGCCCCTCCGAACAACAACCCGAATAAAATCGCGCTGCGATTTTATGGAACGCGACGGGGTCGCTCAGAGGGCAAAAGAGTTTACCCCGAACATTGCCTGAAATCTTATCAGCAATTTTCTAAAAAGAAACAATATCAGCACTTTAACGTAATTGCTGCGGCATAGAGCCGCGGTGCAATGTGTCACGTTAAAAACTGATCAACGACCTGAAAAGATTTCACCCTTTAGGCTTCGATCTTCGAGCTACGACCAAACAAGCCGGGCCAAACGGAGACCTCCATGGGCGAGATTCGACGGCCCGTTTCAGGGCCGGCGAATGGGAGATTTGCGGTAGACGGACTACACCTTCACTCTCGTAGTAAGCAGCGAATCGCGAAGCGAGGCGCCTTGCCGGCTCCGTGTAGCGGAAAGACGGCAAGGGGTGCGTCAGTACCTGTGTAACCCCGTCAGGAACTGCCTTGTTGAGCAAAGCGAAATCCCGCCATCGGGGCCCATGAAGTTCTCCATTTGGTGCAATTTCCGGGCTGATCCCCTGAACTTTATACCTGATGGTTCACCGCTGCTTGTTGGAGAGACGCGTAAATTCCGCACAGCGGAATCGAAGGGATAGAAATGTTTTCCCAATTTTTTTACCAAACACTTCAGATGCTGGCCTCCTGCAACAAAGAGCACCCTTACTGTTTGTTCATGGATACGGGATCAATCCCTCAAGCTTCAATACCATGGCCAATGAACTGATAACCCTTGGGTATCCTCAGGAATACATAGCAAAAATAGATCTAAGCCCAAGTAACGGCGCCAATATCCCGGCCGCCGAAAATCAGATAGCTCTGTAAGTGGAATCCTTTCTCGGACAGGTCAACAACTATCTTATGACCAATGGTGTCGGCCACGATCCCATGTTATCCGATCCGGAGACCATTCAGCTGGTTTCCGAGATCCTGGCAACCTCTACCGAAACCCAGGTCCCGGTTCCACCAAGTTTGCGATTTCTCATCGTAGGCTTCACCATCACTCTGATTGTTCGTAACCGAGAAAAACGAACGATATCTTGATACATGTCATTTGATGGATGACGTCAGGAACACTTCGAATTCGTCCCCGTGTCCCTCCATTAAATTGTCCTTCCAAGCCCTAAGCCTTATGCCTTATGCCCTAATCCTTAAGCCCTGAGCCCTAAGCCCTCAGCCTTAGGCTCTACGCCCTTAGCGAAAGCCTTTGCTCCTTATATTTCCTTGACATATCTTACCTTTCTCATTAATCACTCAAAACTTGGTTAACATTTCCGGTAGATGGAGGACGGAATGAATTATAAAAAAACGCTGAACCTTCCCAAGACCAAATTCCCCATGAAGGCCAGTCTCGTTCAGAAGGAACCGGAACGGCTCCGGGAATGGGAGGCGATGGATCTTTACGGCAAACTCCGCGACATGGCCGCCGGCCACCAGCGGTTTATCCTTCATGACGGCCCTCCCTATGCCAATGGTCACATCCATATGGGTACCGCCCTGAACAAGATCCTGAAGGACATCATCGTCAAATCCCGGCAGATGATGGGATTCGACGCGGTCTACGTCCCCGGATGGGACTGCCACGGGCTGCCCATCGAACATAATGTGGAAAAGGAGCTGGGCCCAAAGATCAAGGACATGACCCAGGCGGAGGTCCGAAAGCGCTGCCGAGCCTATGCGGAGAAGTATCTCGATATTCAGCGCGAGGAGTTCAAACGCCTCGGCGTGCTGGGTGAATGGGCCGATCCGTATCTGACCATGGCCTACAGCTACGAGGCCACCATTGCCCGGGAGTGCGGCAAGTTTGCTCTGGACGGAAGCCTGTTTCTGAGCAAGAAACCGATTTACTGGTGCTGCAGCTGTCAAACGGCCCTGGCCGAAGCAGAGATCGAATATTTCGACGAGGCATCACCGTCTATTTTCATAAAGTTTCCGCTTCAGGACGACATCACGGACACATACCCGTCCCTGGCCGGCAAGGATGTTTCCGTGGTCATCTGGACCACCACGCCCTGGACGATTCCGGCCAATCTGGCCATCGCGCTCCATCCGGATTTTGATTATGTTGCCGTGGACGTGGGGGGCAACGAGGTGCTGATCCTGGCCCGCGATCTCATGGATTTCAACATGCAGAGCTTCGGGATCACCGATTACCGGGTCCTCTCGGAAATCGATGCCGGGGATCTGGAAGGTAAGACATGCAAGCACCCCCTGTACGGCAGGGACTCCCTGCTGATTCTGGCCGATCACGTCACCCTTGAAGCCGGCACCGGCTGCGTGCACACCGCACCCGGACACGGCCGGGAAGACCACGAGGTCGGATTGCAGTACGGTCTGGATGTCTACAGCCCGGTGAACGAGAAGGGCGTCTTCACGGATGACGTGGACTTTTTCAGCGGGCAGTTTGTGTTCGACGCAAACCCGAATATCAACGCCAAACTCAGGGAAATAGGATCTGTTCTGGCCGAAGAGAAGATCGTCCATTCCTATCCCCATTGCTGGCGATGCAAGGAGCCGGTTATTTTCCGCGCCACGCCCCAGTGGTTTATCTCCATGGACAAAACCGATCTTCGGAAAAAATCTTTGGAAGCCATCGACCGGGTGGAGTGGATCCCCCAGTGGGGCCGGGACCGGATTTACGGGATGATCGAAAACCGGCCGGACTGGTGTGTGTCCCGGCAGCGGGCCTGGGGCGTACCCATTATCATGTTTTCATGCAACTCCTGCGATACCCCGTTTTTGACCCGGGACATCATGGACCACGTGTGCGGGCTTTTCGAGCGGCACGGTGCCGATATCTGGTTTGAGAAAGAGGCGAAGGACCTGCTGCCGACCGGTACCACCTGCCCGGCATGCGGCGGTGACAACATCGACCGCGAAACGGATATTCTGGACGTCTGGTTCGATTCGGGTGTGAGCCATGCGGCCGTTCTGGAACAGCGGGACAATCTGACGTGGCCCGCGGATCTTTATCTCGAGGGCAGTGACCAGCACCGGGGCTGGTTTCACAGCTCATTGCTCACCGCCGTCGGCACACGGAACACGGCGCCCTACAAGGGGGTCCTGACCCACGGATACGTGGTGGACGCCGAAGGCAAAAAGATGTCCAAATCCCTTGGCAACATCGTGGCCCCCGAAGAGGTCATCAAAAAATACGGGGCGGAAATCCTCCGGATGTGGGTATCTGCATCCGATTATCGGGACGACATCCGTATCTCGGATAGGTTCCTCAAGCAGCTCAGCGATGCCTACCGGCGGATCCGGAATACCTGCCGGTTCCTGATCGGCAATCTGTACGATTTCGATCCGGAAGAGGATGCCGTACCCTACGGCGAGATGGAGAGCCTAGACCGGTTTGCCCTGTACCAGCTGCAGCTGCTGATTCAGAAGGCGCAAACCGCCTATGAGAAATACGAATTCCACATGATCTACCATGCCATGTACAACTACTGCACACTGGATCTGTCCGCCTTTTACCTGGACATCCTGAAGGACCGGCTGTACACGTCACCGGCCGACTCCAGGGCGCGACGCAGCGCGCAAACCGTGATGTCGATTATTCTGGAAGGGATGGTCCGGATCATGGCGCCGATCCTTTCATTTACCGCGGAGGAAATCTGGAAATACATGCCGGTTCACGCCCGGCGTGAGGAAAGTGTCCACATGGCGACGCTGCCGGTGGTGGTGCCGGAGTGGATCGACCCATCCCTGGCCGCCAGGTGGGAAACCCTGCTTGCGGTGCGTGGAGAAATCACCAAGGCACTGGAAACGGCGCGGGAGAATAAACTTATCGGGCATCCGCTGGATGCGGAGATCACGATATACGCCGGCGAGGACGGGCTCTATGACCTGCTTCGGACCTTCGACGACCTCCGGTCGAATTTAATCGTTTCCAGCGTGTCCCTTCAAAACGGCAGCGCGCCGGGTGACGCCTTTGTGAGTGAAGAGGTGCCGGGACTGGCTGTCAAAGTGGCCCCCGCGCCGGGGACCAAGTGTGAGCGGTGCTGGGTGCACGACACCACGGTGGGGGACGATAGCGACCACCCGACGATCTGTAATCGGTGTCGAAGCGCACTTGACTCAATTTTGAGTTAACTGTTGAACACACAGTGGTTCCGTCGGTTAAGAGACAGATGGGAGGTTAAGGATTCAAGGATTCAAGGGTTCAAGTGAATTGAAAATTTAGGGGTTAAAGGATCCCAAGTCTATAGCTGTTTTCACAAATACGTTCCAATAGGCGATACCCCTCCCCTGGTGGAGGGGCATGGGGAGGGGGACCAGCCTCACCCCCACCCAAACCCTCCCCCCTCAAGGGGGAGGGATCAATGCAGGCATACGGAACGCTATTTTTGAAAACCACTCCATCCGTGCCGGGCGGAATGGCAATCGGCACCGGCGTTATCCTAATATGAAATCCAATAAAGATACCATAAATTCCGAAAACCCTGAGGCCGATTCCGCAGGAGCTGACTCCAAAACATCCAAGACGATTCGACTTCTGATCATCGCCGGAACCGTCGCTCTCCTGGACCAGGTGACCAAGGCCCTGGTGCTGCATTACCTTCCGCTTTACAGTTCCACGCCGATTATCCCGGGATTTTTTGATCTAACCCACATCCAGAATCCGGGCGGGGCATTCGGCCTGTTTTCCAGCCAAAGCTCAACGGTTCAAACCGCCGTGTTCCTGTTTGCATCCGCTTTGGCGGCGGGTGTTATTTTGTACCTTTACGCCACCACACCGGGCACCCATCGCTTTCTGGCCTTCGGTTTCGCACTTATTTTTGGCGGCGCCATCGGCAACATGGTGGACCGGTTCCGATTCGGCAGGGTCGTCGATTTTTTGGATGTGTACCTTGGAAACCTGCACTGGCCGGCGTTCAACATCGCCGACAGTGCGGTCACCATCGGAATCGGGATTTTCATTTACCATCTGGTATTGAATAGGATGCCACGATAATGACAGATACGGATACTGGATGCTGGATACTGGATGCTTGATGCTCGATACTGGATGCTGGTTTCAGGTGTCAGGGATTCGGGTGTCAGGTGTCAGGGGTTCAGGATACAGAACAAATGGATAATTGGAGTGATGGAGTGCTGGAGTGATGGGGAGTGGATGTCAGGCTTCGCTCCGACAGGCTGGATTCTGGATACAAGGGCGTGAAGGTCCAGGAAACAGAGATCGAAGGACAACGAATGACGCCGACGTCAGGCGGTAAATGACGTTTGCCACCGGCAAACTGGATGGGTACTCGCGTACTGGGTATTCGTTATTGAGAACAGATTCTGAGATGATCGATGGTTCACCGACTACCGAATACCAAATACCCAATACCGAATACCTGAGGTTAGCAAACCGGCCAAACCGGCAAACTGGCGAACCGGCCAACGGGCCCACCCATTTCCGCGCCTGTCCGCGTGGGTCTGCGGCTAATATGTAAACTAACCGGAAAACTGACTAACCGGCGAACCGGCCAAACCGGCAAACCTTTACCAACCCATGACCGAAATCAGCTACAAAGAGATAGAAACCCACATTCAAGAAGCGGATGCATCCGGGTATGCGCCGATTTATTTGATCTATGGGGACGAGCTGCTGGTTGCAGAGGCGTATCGATCGCTGCTGGATGCCATGATTCCGGAGGCCTCCCGAAGCCTCAACTTCGAGGCGTTCGACGGCATGGATGCCGAGATGCCGGACATCCTTGAACGGCTAAACACCTTTTCCCTCCTCGGTGGGACTAAAGTGGTGGCCCTGGTCTCCACGCAGCTGTTCGACACCTCCAAAGATTTATCCAGTTTACTCACCCGGGCCAGGCAGGCAGCCGATGCCAACGATAACCGAAAGGCCGCCCGTTATCTCTTGTCCGTGCTGTCGATACAGGGACTGACACTGGAGGACCTCAAATCGGGCCCCCGAAGGGATCTCTTGAAAATGGATGCCTCCGGGGTTGAGGATGGGGAATGGCTGGACCGGGTGATAACGTTTTGCCGGGAACACGAACTTTCGCTCCCCGAACCTCGGGACCAGGCCGGCCTCCTGCAGGAGACCCTTGGAAAAGGCTTTCCCGCTGGGAATCACCTGGTTATCACGACAGACCGGGTCGACAGGCGCAAAAAACTCTATTCAGCGATCGATGAAAGCGGCATCATTGTCGACTGCAGCATACCCAAGGGTGATCGGAGGGCCGACCGACAGGTCCAGGGGGCAGTACTCAAACAACGCCTCGAGGAAGCTCTTCGAAAGCAGGGCAAGACCATGTCGCCCGGAGTTTTCGAAGCCCTTTACGAAAAAAGTGGGTTCGATCTGCGGACCTTTACCGCAAACATCGAAAAGCTGATCGACTACACCGGTGACCTTTCGAACATTTCACCCCAAGACGTGGAATCGGTGCTCACCCGTACCAAAAGGGATCCGATCTACGAATTTACAAATGCGGTGACCGGTCGCGATATGGAAGGCGCGCTTTTTTTCATGACCTCCTTGCTGGACAGCGGGGAGATCTCCCACCCGCTGCAGCTGCTTGCGGCGGTGACCAATCAGATCCGCAAACTGATTCTGATCAGGGAATTTATCGATGGGCCCAACGGGGGCGTGTGGCATGCCGATATGCCGTTTCAACGGTTTCGCCAGGAGGTGATGCCGCGGATACAGGATCATGACGCCTCCCTGACGGCGCTGTTGGAAGAGTGGGCACGCGCACTCGCGCCGGAGAATGATGACCAGACAGCCACAAAAGCCTCTAAAACGGGCAAACGCCGGAAAAAAGGCGTACAGACGGACCTGTATATTGCACCCAATCCGAAAAATGCCTATCCGGTGTACCTGATGATGAAAAAGGCCGGGCTTTTTTCGAAAAAAGAGTTGCTCGATGGATATGCCGAGATTCTCGAGGCGGATGTCGCCATCAAGACGGGCGGACACCAGGCCCGTGGGGTTTTGGAGCGGCTGGTGATGCGATTCACCGGGACGTAGCGTGATATCATTTCAGCGAAGGGTGAACGGAGACCATAGGAATAGGGATTTATCAGGGTTCAAGGGTTCGAGGATTCAAGGGGTCAAGGCAAAACGGCGCAGGGCTTAAGGTATAACGGCTCAGGGTTTAAGACATAAGTATTGGACCCTGAGTTTAGCATTACACTCGAACCCGTGAATCCATGCCTGAGGCAGGCAAGCCCTGGGCGCCTCGGGCGCCGCCATAGGTTTATCCGCCTCGGGAGGGCGGGTAAACCTCGAATCCCTGGGCTCTGTATTTGTCATTTCACTTGACCCCTTGAATCCTTGGACCCTCGAACCCTTTATTCCAATTAATTTCGAGTAAAACCATAAGTTCCAATATTAGAAACACCCCATCCACAGACTTTAAGCTGGGAAAAGGAGGTTCCTGTGGGTTTTTTCAGACAACAGGAGGAGAAGCTCGCTGTTCGGCTTCTCGCGTGGCATTACGAACGGATGAACCTTCCGGTGCCTCCCCCATCCGACCTGAAACACCAGGCGGCCAGGCTCGTCGAAGAGGCTCACCACATCGCCAAAGAGCGCGGCAGCAATGTGATGTCCATTATCAAGGATCTGGTTGCAGATCTAAAAAAAGAAAAACGATAAAAAACGTGTCTTCTGGTCTCGCCTTTAGCGGACTTACGGGCTAGCTCCATGGCGAATGTGGGATTCCGTCGTGCTTCTAATTGCCCGCGTCTATTGGCCGCTGCAGGCTGATGTGGCCTGATGCGGGCGCGACCATTTTTCGAACAATCCTCATTAAAACGCATCAACTTTCGCATACGCGCCACCTTCCGGCCAGTCTCATCCCAGGCCGGATGTCTTAGAGAGGCAACGGCAGATCGTCCCCATTTTATTCACTTACCGCGGGCTTGCCCTGCAACGTGATACCCTTTTTTAGATGGTTTCTATTCTCTTATCTCACGAGAAAATCAGCCATAAATTTCCGGAACCAAAATAAAAAGTAAGGATGCGGAAATTGGCCATTTTGTCACCCCCACCGCACCTCCCCCATCAAGGGGGAGGACGTTTATCTCCCTCCCCTTGGGGGAGGGATTCAAAGGGAGGGGTATAACGGGCTCATTCCTTTTTTTGTTTATAATTCTTTAAATTAATAAAATCGTGAAACGATTTTATAAGTTGAAAAATAGAAAGCCGTGTGTTATCAGACCGCATCTTAATCTGGCCAAAAAATGTTATAAGATCCATTTCCGGATGAACGACCTGATGCCCTGCCTCTTCTTGCAGGGATAGCAGTTTTAGTCCGCTATCATCACAGCGGGCGGGCCGTTCGCCCGAAAGCGACATCGTCGCGTTTCATAAAATCGTTACGCGATTTCATTCCGTTATACAAAACAACCAGAAAGAAAGCCAAAGGAGGTCGTGATGCGGAAAGCTCTTTACGTTGTGCTTGCTTGTGTGGTGCTCAGTCTCATCCTCTCGCCATGTGCCTGGGGTCGCGCCAAGGCCATCAAGATCGGAATCAACGCACCGCTCACCGGTGACATCCCGAAGGTTGGAGAGGGAACACGATACGCCGCCGAGATGTGGAAAGCAGATATCGATGCCGCTGGAGGTCTCAAGGTCGGCAAAAAGAAATACCCTGTGGAACTGTACATTGAAGATAACGAATCCAAGGCCGAATCGGCCGTTCGGGCCAACACCAAACTGATCACCGATGACGAAGTTCTGGTTATCGTCGGGCCCCAGTCATCCAAACAGGCCGTTCCGGCCGGTGAGGTCGCCAACAACTGGAAAACACCCATGATCAGCCCCTGGTCCACCAACCCCGATACCACCAAAGATCGTCCCTACGTGTTCCGCGGTTGTTTTCTGGACCCCTTCCAGGGACCGGTCCTGGCAAACTTCATCACCGAGGAGTTCGGTTTCAAGAAAGCCGCTGTTCTCTACGATGTGGCCAGCGACTACCCCAAGGGGCTGGCCGAGTTTTTTAAAGAAGCCTGGGAGAAACTCCATGGCCGCGGATCCGTCGTGGCGTTCGAGAGTTTTACCACCAAAGATGTGGACTTCAGCTCCCAGCTGAACAAAATCAGAAACTCCGGAGCACAGGTCCTCTTTACCCCCCAGTACTACAATGAGGTGGCGCTGATTGTGCAGCAGGCAAATTCGAAGGGGATCAAGATGCCCATCGTCGGCAGCGACAGCTGGGGATCGGCCGAGACCGTGGAGCTGTGCGGTGAGGATTGCTACGGCCTCTTTTTCAGCACCCACTATGCGGCTGCCGGAGCCAAAGGCGCGACAAAAGCCTTTATCGACCGCTACGAAAAGAAGTACGGCTACATCCCGGATGACGTCGGCGCCCTGACCTGGGACGCCCTGCGCCTCGTGCAAAGTGCGATCGAGTCCTGCGGGAAACTGACCGGCCGGATCGAAAAAGATCGCAAATGTGTCCGGAACGCGCTGGCAAAAATCAAAAAATTTGACGGCATCACCGGCAATATGACCTTCACCGAGGAAGGCGATCCGATCAAATGTGCCGTCATTGTCCGGATCAGCGAAAAGGGCGAATACGAATTTTTTAAATCGGTCTGCCCGTAACATCGTAGGACGATGTTACGAAATGCGGCGATTCCGCAAACAATTCAAGACGAACATCGCTCGTTTCGAAGACGTGCTGAATGTGATATGCGGTCAGTGATGCACGCCCTCGAGTTGATCTAAAAAAGGGCGGGCCCGGGTAAACCTGGGCCCGCCCTTTTAAAGTCCCCGGATATACAGCCCATGACACTGAATCTGCAAAACCTCCTCGATTTTCAGAACATCATCGATGCGCTCCAATGGGGGAGCTTCTATGCCTTGATCGCCCTGGGCTATTCCATGGTCTACAGTATCCTGATGCTGTTCAACTTTGCCCACGGCGACATCTTTATGGTCGGCGCCTACATCGGCTTCGGCATTGCCTCTCTCCTGGTTGGCTTAACCGTCGCCGGCTCCCTGGCGTTGCCGGGATGGGTCATTCTGATTCTAACCCTGCTTGGCGCCATGTGCCTGACATCCATCGTGGGCATGGCGGTGGAACGCATCGGTTACCGGCCTTTGCGCGATGCGCCGCGCGCCTCGGCGGCGATCACCGGCCTGATGATCGGCATCATTCTGGAGCAGGGAAACCTCATCCTTCTGGGAGCCAAACGCCGCAGTTTTCCGGAAATCATCGAGAGCCAGACCTTCAGCATCGGGGGCGTTGATATTACCAATATCAAGATCATGATTGTGGGCGTCTCCCTTGCGTTCATGTTGGCCCTGCACCTGTTTATCAAGAAAAACAAATGGGGAATGGCCATGCGTGCCATGGCGTTCGACTACCTGGTGGTCCCGTTGATGGGCGTGTCGATTAACGCCATTGCACGGATGACCTTTGCCATAGGTTCCGCTTTGGCGGCGGTGGCCGGAATATTTTTCGGGATGGCCTATCCGGTCCTGGAACCGACCATGGGCATCGTCTACGGCTGGAAGGCGTTTGTCGCGGCGATCCTGGGAGGCAGGGGGTCCATCATGGGGGCCTGCTTTGCCGGTTTCCTGATCGGTTTCATCGAAATATTTGTGCCGCTGGTGTTTCCATCGACACTTCGCGACCTGATCGCCTATTCGATTATTCTGCTCATACTGGTGTACCGCCCCCATGGTTTCTTCGGTGAACCCTACAGCGCCAAGCTGCGGCTTTAACTTGATAATTCCCTGTAGCTTGCTGCAGGGTGTCCTTTGGTTCCCTCTCCCCGCGGTGGGAGAGGGTTAGGGTGAGGGGGCTAAGAGTAGATATCCTCCCCTTTGATACCCCGCAGCTTGTTGTAGCAAAGCGGAAATCCCGCCCTGCGGGGCTGCGGGGAGCTTCATTTCGAGAATGGCATGGTGCAATTCCGGGTTTACCGGCAAGGCAACGTCTGAGGTGTTCAAGCGGCATCCGGATCACGGATCGGACTCTTTCTGACTGGAATTTTTTCAACATGACTCCCGATAATCCCACTTCTGAAAAACACTATTTGCGGCTGCGCCACAACGTGCAGCATCGTCTGTCGCTGGTCCCGATCCTCGGATGGCTTTTAGGTGCCCTGTTGGCCGTCATTCTGGAACAACTTGCGGGGGATTATCTTGTCGATGCCCTCGACATGGACAAGATGCCGAGCCTCCTCGGAATTTTGGCTATCGCCAAGGATATCAAGTATTTTCTCTGGCAGGGATGGGACCAGCTGGTCATCATCGGCAAAATGTTTGCAGGCGGTGCATTCAGCGGCGTGGTCAGTGTGCCGGATCCGTTTCAGACGCCACGCGTGCTGCTTTACGTTTTCCTGGTTTATTTTCTTCCCATTGCGTTGTTCGGCACCCTCACGATTCGCCCCGCCAACTGGATGGCGGACAAATTGTCGAAGCTTCCGTCGGCTGTCTCGGTGATCGGTTATCTGATCCTGCTCTATCTGGTGATGCACATCTGGGCCGATATGAGTGCCTACCGGGGCATGGCACTGCGGTTCACCCTGATCGCTGTCATGTTGACACTGAGTCTCAACGTCATCAACGGATACATGGGTGAGTTTTCCTGCTCCCATCCCGGCTTTATGGCGCTTGGCGCGTATGGGGCATCGGTGGTCACGGTGGTCCTGTTTGCCAACGACAAGCTTTTTGGGGCCGCCCTGTTGCCCAAATTTCTGGCCCCCGCTTTTTTTCCCCTGGCGCTTGTGGTGGGCGGCGCTGTGGCTTCCTTTGGGGCATTGTTGATCGCCGTGCCGTCTTTTCGAACCCGGGGAGATTATCTGGCCATTATTTCCCTGGCATTTTTATTTATCGTCAAGAGCCTCATCGAGAACCTCGAAATAGTTGGCGGTCCCCGGGGTCTGAAAGGTCAGCCCGACCTTGCCAGTCTTCCGGTTGTGTTTACATGGGCGGTCCTGTGCATATGGACGATTAACAATTTCGTGCGCTCCACCCTGGGAAAGGCACTCAATGCGGTCCGTGATGATGAAGTCGCCGCCAATGCCATGACCGTCAACACCCGGCGTACCAAAATGACGGCATTTTTATTCGGAGCCTTTTGGGCAGGAGTGGCCGGTGGGCTTTTTGCCCATGTCCTGCGATATGTCAACCCGGCCACCTTCGGCCTGCAGAAGTTAGCTGAAGTGCTGGCGATGGTCTATTTCGGGGGCCTGAACTCGGTGTACGGATCCATCGTCGGCGCGGTGAGCATCAGCCTGCTCAGCGAGGCCCTCCGCCCCTTTGAATTGTTTAAATGGGTCATCATCCCATTGCTGCTGATCCTGGTGATGATCTATCGGCCGACCGGGTTGATCGCCTTTCGCGAGTTCGATGTCCGGTCCGTTCTGAAGCCGAAGCAAAACCCTGAATCCGAGGTATAGCCATGGCGTTGCTTGAAGTACATCACATGAGCCACGATTTCGGTGGTCTGCGCGCCGTGAACAACTACAGCCTGAACATCGAGCCCGGTGAGATCCACGGCCTCATCGGACCCAACGGTGCCGGAAAAACAACGATTTTCAACCTGATTACGGGAATTTATCGTCCCACCGAGGGCGACATCCGTCTCGACAACGCATCGATCGTCGGACTGCAGCCCTATCAGATCGCAGCGCGCGGACTGGGCCGCACTTTCCAGAATCTTCAGCTGTGGCGGCATATGACGGTTCTGGAACACGTCATGATGGCACGCTACTCCAAGCTGACGTATGGTCTGGTGGGGGCGTTTTTCGGGACCCCGAAACGCAAACGGGAAGAATCCGAAAGCCGGGAAAAGGCTCAGGTATTGATGGAGCTATTCGGAGTGGACCGGTTTGCAAACCAGATTGTGCTCAATCTCCCCTATGGCGCCCAGCGGCGCGTGGAAATGGCGCGGGCCATGGCCATGGAGCCGAAAATCCTGTTTCTCGATGAGCCGACCGCCGGAATGAACCCCGAAGAACTCATCCAGATGATGGAAATCATCCGGCGGGCACACCGCAAATTCGGTGTCGGCATATTTCTGATCGAGCACCGCATGCGGTTTGTCATGGAATTGTGCCAGGAAATCCAGACCCTGGTCTTCGGCGAGGTGATTGCAGAGGGCACCCCCGAAGAGATTCAAAACAATCCCAAGGTCATCGAGGCCTATCTTGGAAGTGAGATGGTGGAATAATGCTGCTCTCGGTCGAAAACCTTCGCGTCTCCTACGGCAAGATCCGGGCCCTTCACGGAATCGATTTTAATATCGAAGAAGGGGAGATCGTCTGTATCATCGGCGCCAACGGCGCGGGAAAAAGCACCACCCTCCGGGCCATATCCCGTCTCGTGCCGGTGGAATCGGGAACAAAGATGACCTTTGATGGGAACGATCTGCTCGACTATGCCGCAGACAAGGTGGTCAGCAAATTGGGCATATCCCATGTACCTGAAGGCCGTCGTCTGTTCGGAAACCTGACGGTCATGGAGAACCTGACCCTGGCCACATTTGCCCGAAAAGACAACGATCAGATCCAAAAGGACATCGATCGGGTGCTGACCATTTTCCCACGGTTGGATGAGCGGAAAACCCAAAAATCCGGAACCCTCAGCGGCGGCGAGCAGCAGATGCTGGCCATCGGCAGAGCCTTCATGAGCGGTCGGCGGATCATGCTCCTGGATGAACCCTCCATGGGCCTGGCTCCACTTCTCATGATGGATGTGTTTCGGGCCATGAAGGAGCTCAACGAAGAGGGCACCACGATCTTGCTTGTGGAACAGAACGCCCGTATGGCGCTGCAATTCGCCAGAAGGGGCTATGTCCTGGAAAACGGCGAGCTCGTTCTGGAAGGGCGCTCCGACGACCTCCTCAACGATCCGGAAGTCAAGAAGGCATATCTGGGCGGCTGAAGCCACCCAAATACCAAATACCAAATTTCAAATGTCAAATCCCAGAGTTTCAGGATTCAGGATCCAAGATCCAGGATTCAAGATGGATTATGTATCACGAAACCTGCATCCTCAGACCTCCAGCCTCCGACCTCTAGCATCCGGTTTTGCCCGTTTGCCCGTTGGCCCGACTATCCTGAGTCCCGCCTCAGGCGGACGGGCAGGCCTCCAACCTCCAACCTCCACCCCGCCAAAGGTTTATCCGCCTCAGGCGGACAGGCAGGCCTCCAACCTCCAACCTTTTACCCTCCAACCTGCCCCTCGAATCTTGAAGCGTTTCCGGCACTGTAGTATAATAGTTGACCAAACATGATGTTCCTCTAATACATGAGGTTGCCCACATGCCGGTATACGAGTACGAACACACATCAGAACCCTGTGAGCTGGGGCTCATTTTTGAGGTGGAACAATCCATCAAGGACAAAGAACTGACCCATTGTTCGGAGTGCCGGGAATCGATACACCGGATCATCTCCCGGGTAAACATCAGCACTCCGAAAACCAATGCGGAGCTGAGGGATCTGGGGTTCACCAAACTGGTCCGCCGGGATAACGGTGTTTACGAAAATGTCACCCGCCGGGATGGCGATAGCCGGTATATGGAAAAGGGCAAACCGGAGACCATCCCGAACGTCAAAAAGACCATCCAAGACTAAAATCGTTTCACAATTTTAGGAATTGGCCGTTCCGGCCCCCAAAATACCATCTGCAGAGTGTTTTTTTGATTGTAGAGCAAAGGCCAAAGGGCTCCTGCCCACTGTGAATCTCATCAACTAGGGTTCAAGGGTTCGAGGATTCGAGGGTTCAAGTGAAATACACAATCATTACAACGAGGCGAGTGTTTGGAAACAGTAGAAACATTATCGAAAAGCTGTGTAATTCCTGAAAAAATGATTTATACGGCACGGAACTCAAGTCAGTGCCAATCGCACAAGCCCTATCCCCGGAAAACAAACCCTTGACCCCTTGACCCCTTGGCCCCTTGGATCCTTTTCCAGTATTCTTGTTCCGGAAATCCGTTGATTGTTTTCGCTTCTTGAAACAGGTGGATTTGTTTGCTAAGGTGCCGCCTTGGTCTGTAGGCAGGATCGATTCCCCCCTTTCGACAAACTGAGAGAGACGCAATGCCTGAGCAGCTGGGTGTACCGCCTGCTTCTCAGAGCGCCGTGCTGGGAGGTTAAATGATAAGCGTAGGCGTCGTCGGGGCCACCGGGTATGCGGGTGCGGAACTTGTCCGGCTGCTGTCCGGTCATCCCAATGTGGAGATAGCTATCCTGACCTCACGGCAATATGCAGGGGCCCGTTTTAGTGATGTCTACCCGTCCATGGCTGGGATTGTGGATCTGGTGTGCGAGGCATACGATGCTGCTGTCCTGGCCCAGCGTGTCGATCTGGTATTCACCGCCTTGCCCCATCAGCTTCCGATGAATCTGATTCCCGAACTCATTGAAAACGGGCTTCGCGTGGTGGATCTTTCGGCTGATTTTCGGTTTCGGGACGTATCCCGATATGAGGCCGCCTATCAACCCCATTCGGCCGGTCCTTACACGGAGAAGGCCGTTTACGGTCTGTCCGAGATTTACACCGACGACATCCGCCGGAGCGATCTCATCGGAAATCCCGGCTGCTATCCCACCAGCGTATTGCTGCCGTTGATCCCGTTGATCCGCCGAAACTGGCTCGATCTGGACAGCATTGCAGCAGACGCCAAATCGGGGGTGAGCGGGGCCGGCCGGTCGCCGTCCCTGACGACCCACTTCTGCGAGGTTCAGGAATCATTCAAGGCGTATAAAATCGGGGCCCATCGGCATACTCCGGAGATGGAGGAAGTGCTCGAAAAAGAGGCCGGGGTTCCGGTCCAGATCAGCTTCGTTCCCCATCTCGTCCCCAAGTCCAGGGGCATGCTGACCACCTTGTATGCCCGCCTCCTGGAAGAACAGTCGGATGAGGCGGTGAGCGCGTGTCTCCAGCAATTCTATAAGGACGCGCCCTTTGTCCGGATTCGGACAGCCGCCCGTCCGCCGGACACCCTTCACGTGCGCGGCACCAATTATTGCGACATCGGCTGCAAGGTCGAAAGAGGGGGGCGGCGGCTGATCCTGATTTCGGCCATCGACAATCTTGTAAAGGGGGCCGCCGGGCAAGCGGTTCAAAATATGAACATTATGCTCGGGTTCGATCAGCGGGCGGGACTCGACCAGGTACCGTACCCCATATAATTCAGACATAGAATGAAAAATAAGGAAGAACAGCATCTTTCCCCCTCCCTGTATTCCCTCCCACCAGGGGAGGGAAAAAAATGTCCTTCCCCTCGCGATTGGAGGGAGGCTTGCCCTATAAAATGCCGCCTGAGTAGGGATCGAGGAGGGGCCAAGGATTCGAGTGAAAAGCTAAAGGAGCTGATTGAGATAATCGAAAACCATCACGTGACTCCTTAATGTTGAGTATTCTCAGTTGCTTGATGTTGCGCAGGGGGAATCCTGACGCCGGGGCTGCAGGGATTCCACTCAAATTCCTCTCCCCTGGTGGGAGAGGCAAGGAGAGGGGGATAGATCTGGAAATATTCCACTTGATACCCCGCAGCTTGTTGGTGCAAAGCGGAAATCCCGCTCAGCGGGGCTGGGGGAAGATTTATTGCCGCATTTGGCACTCCTTACACAGCAGGGAATTAATAGGGTAGGGTGGGGGTAAAAGCATTGCCAATTTCCTTTTCCGTAGTTTTGCTTATAAGCTTGTAATTTTATCTGTTGCATTAGAAAAATTAATTAAACATTAGTAATCATTATATTATTAGTAACCCAATAACCAACTGGAGGAAAGGAGAGAGAACATGACGGCGAAACTGATCAAAGGCACCGAAATCCGTGAGGAGATCCTCGAGGAAATCGCTGCAGAGGTAGAGGAGATTAAAGCGAAACACGGTGCTGTTCCCGGTCTCGTGACGATCCTTGTCGGCGAGAATCCGGCGTCCATTTCCTACGTCACGCTTAAAATCAAAACCGCCCATCGGCTTGGATTCAAGGAAGTCCAGGAATCCCAGCCGATCGACATTTCCGAAGAAGATTTGTTGGCCCTGATCGACAAGTACAATAACGATGACAGCATCCAGGGTATCCTTG
This sequence comes from Olavius algarvensis associated proteobacterium Delta 3, assembly GCA_903231505.1. GTDB lineage: Bacteria > Desulfobacterota > Desulfobacteria > Desulfobacterales > CAFBRK01 > CAFBRK01. The sequence continues at coordinate 19,117 of CAFBRK010000043.1, forward strand.
TCCAGCTTCCGCTGCCCAAACATATCGACGATAAAAAGGTGCTCAATGCCATCGATCCGGACAAGGACGTGGACGGATTCCATCCCGTCAACGTGGGGCGACTCATGATCGGCGGCGACGAGGTAAAATTCCCACCCTGTACGCCAGCGGGAATTCAGGAAATGATCGTGCGCGCCGGGGTGGAAACCAGCGGTGCAGAAGTGGTCGTGGTTGGCCGGTCGAATATCGTGGGGAAACCCATCGCCAACATGATGCTTCAAAAAGGGCCGGGCGCCAATTCTACCGTAACCGTTGTTCACACCCGGACCAAGGATTTGGCGGCCCACTGCAAGCGCGCCGATATTCTGATCGTGGCCGCCGGAGTCCCCGGACTGGTCAAACCCGAGTGGATCAAGCCGGGATCGTGTGTCATCGATGTTGGCGTAAACCGGGTCGGCGAGAAACCGAGCGCCAAAGATCCCAGTAAGATGGTGGCGCTCCTCAAGGGCGATGTGGACTTCGACGCCGCAAAGGAAATCGCCGGATCCATCACACCGGTCCCCGGGGGAGTCGGACCCATGACCATCACCATGTTGATGAAAAACACGCTCAAGTCCCTTAAGTTCAAGCTGGGGATCCAATAAAAATAATGGTTGCCCGCTTTGTAAAAAAGCGGGCAACCATTAGAACATAGAACAGATTGATATTTTTTCATCTTAGAGTGATTGTCAGAATTGCGTTACGATTCCATTTACGATCAACGGTTCACCGCAAAGTCGCAGAGGTCGCATAGGTGATGTTCCTTTTTGCATTCCGCTGCCCTTCGAGAGCCTCCCTTCGACTGAGCTCAGGACAGGCAGGACAGGCCCTTCGACTGACTCAGGGTAAGCATAACAGGTAGGCAAACGGGATGCAGGATCCAGGATATTTGATGAGCTGAAAGCTCAAAGCTGAAAGTTGAAAGATTACAGATCAACCAAACAACGAATGACGTGAGCGCCGTGCCGAACCTATGACGCGCCGTCTTGCGGTA
>CAFBRK010000044.1 GCA_903231505.1 Olavius algarvensis associated proteobacterium Delta 3
TCTCACAGAGCTCGCAGAGTTCTCAGAGAAAAAAATAGTACTAAGCTAAAGAATAAAGCTCACAGCTTGGTGAGACCGGCGAACGGGCCAACCGGCCAACCGGCCAACGGGCCAACGGGCCAACGGGCCCACGGGCAAACCGGCCAACGGGCTGACGGGCCCACGGGCCCACGGGCAAACCTAAGGAATCATGAACTACTATCCAGAATCCATACGGAATCTCATCAAGAACCTTTCCAAATTACCGGGAATCGGCGAGAAGACCGCCGAGCGGCTGGCCATGCATATTCTCCGCTCCCCGAGGCGCCAGGCCGAAGCGCTGGCGCGCAGCATTCATGACGTCAAACAGAACATTCGACTCTGTCGCTCCTGTTTTGCCCTCAGCGACCGTGACGTCTGCAACATCTGTGGAGATCCGAATCGCGATGCAACGGTTCTCTGCGTTGTGGAGCAAGCGGGGGATATGATATCGATCGAACGGTCCGGCGCGTTTCGTGGATGTTACCACGTGCTCTCCGGGGTCCTGTCCCCCATGGACGGCGTCGGGCCGGAAGATATCCGCGTTCACGAACTAATACGCCGGGCCGCATCCGGCAAGATCCGGGAAGTGCTGCTCGCGACCGGCACGAGCGTCGAAGGGGAGGCGACCGCCGCTTACCTGCAGGAACAGCTCACCCCGTTGCCGGTGACCGTCACCCGAATCGCGTCCGGCGTCCCTGTCGGCGGCGACCTGAAGTATGTCGACCAGGTGACGCTCAAGCGTGCCATCGAGTCCCGTCGCAAGGTATGAGAATCATGGCCTCCTCCGATCTCTTCGACTGCCGCATGTGCGGAGATTGCTGCCGGGGATATGGCGGTACGTATCTGACGCGGCGGGATATTACGGCCATTTCCGGATTCATCAAATTGGACGCGATCCGCTTCCAGGATATCTATTGCGCTCTCTCCGGCGGCAGACCGGTTCTGGCCCAGCGGGATGACGGATACTGTGTTTTCTGGGACGGGAAATGCCGCATACACCCGGTCAAGCCGCGGATGTGCCGGGCGTGGCCGTTCATTGAAGCCATTGTGACGGATGTCAACAACTGGTATTCCATGGCCGGCAGCTGTCCGGGAATGCGAACCGACGCGCCACCTGAGGAGATACTTGCCTGTGTCAAAAGGGAGCTGAACCGCCTCTGAGCCGTATGGTGTCGCGTCACAGAAACAGGTTTCAGAAAGGGGTGACAGCGAAGGCCGCATTTTCCCGCTATTTTCGGGAAATGACGCTATCCGGTGGTCCAGATCTCATCTTCGGTAAGGATGTACGCTGTCGCATCATCCATCCCGGGGGATTCCGGCTGGAGGATGCTCATGGATTCCAGTTCCCCCAGGCTGCGTGCCAGGGCGTTGTCCGAACTGTTCCATTTCTCTCGTAACCTCTGGCGGGTAATCGCTATTCCGGTTCCTGCCATTCCGCAGCAGAGCAGGTACAGGGAGATGGTTTCAACGGACAAGCCGAGGTTAAAAATCTTCTGATTGACGGCCTTGGGCGCACCGGTGGGATCCATAGTCGCTCCGCGCTGAATCGTTTATTGCCCCCGCCACTTTATACACCGCCGCCGGTGTTGTCAAAAACCACGGACATCACGGGGTATCCCGCCCTCGGCCGGATGCCCGCGACATGTCGAAGAGATGGATCATGATCGGTATCCTGGATTCGGGAATCGGGGGCCTTCGGGCGGCCAGGGAACTCCTTGACCGGGTGCCGGATGCGGACCTGATCTACTTCGGAGATACCGCAAGATCTCCCTATGGCGTCAAACATGGAGACACTATTCGCCGGAATGCGTCGGAGGGGCTGAAGTTTCTGCTCGCCGCCGGCGCAACGATCATCTGTATCCCCTGCAGCGACATATCCGGCGCTGGATTCGATCTGCCGGACGGGCTGCCCCGGCGGTCCATCATCGATGCGGTCTCCGCCGGGACCCATGCGGCGTTGGCGCTGCCGCAACTAAACCGGATCGGGATCATCGGCACCCCGGCAACCATCGCCAGTCATGCGTTTGAGAGGGCGCTTGCGGCGGCGAAACCGGGTGCCCGCGTATATGCCAACCCATGCCCGCTGATTGTTCCTCTGGTCGAGGCCGGACGGCTGACCAAACCGGAAACGTTCCGCATCATCAAAAATTGCGTGTCTCCGTTGAAACGGCGCCGGGTCGACACCCTTATCCTGGCCTGCAGCCACTTTGCCGTTTTGAGGCGGACCATCCAGCGCAAAATCGGGAAGCGGGTTTTTCTTGTGGATGCGGCGGAAGCGGCGGTTGCCGACACTGCGACCCGTATTTCCGGATCCCCGGGAGCGGTTTCCCGGGGAAAAACCTCACGGTTCGTTGTAACAGACCGATCCGAATATGTGGAACATGCAGCCCGGATCTTATTTGGAGGGCCCGTGGCACTGGAGCTGGCGCCTATTCCCCCGATTCGCTCGGAAACGTCGCCCCCCGAAGCTTCATAAACGCTGCCAGCACCCTCTCCGGGGAAATCCGGGACATATCGCTGCCCAATGCATGATCAGGGACGCCCCTCGATGGTCGTAACACCGATACGCGGGGGCCGACCGGGCGCCAGCAGGCAGGGTCGGTGGGGCCGAAGCAGGCCACCGTCGGGACCCCCATCCATGCCGACAGGTGGCTGACACCGGAGTCGTTGCCGATCAGGCCGCCGGCGGTTTCCAGGTTGTCCATCAGCCGGTCCGGATCGGAGATCACCAGCGGCTGCGCCTTTTCCCATCCGGCGGCGATTCGGGGAGCCACATCCAGTTCCGCCGGGCCGATGAGGATCTCGGGCGCCATGCCGCGACGCTGAAGTCGGCCAAAAATGGTCTTGAAATGCCTCAGGGGCCAGCGCTTTCGAAGGCTGCCCGCTCCCGGATGCAACAGGATGCGGTCCGGGTCCACCCCGTGGCGATTCCGGCTCCCCGACCGGCCCATGGGGCCGACAATCGCCCCGGGCGATTCCACCAACCCGGCGGCTCGCAGCGCTTCCACGATAAACTCCGCTACATGGACCCGCTGATGGTCCGGCGGCCGGGGTGACACCCGAAACACCCGCCCCCTGAGACAACGCCGAAGAACCTGCTCGACCGCTTCCGAGAACGATATCAGGAGAATGGTGTCGTAGTTCTTCAGGATGCGCTCTGCGGGGGGGTCGATGGCATCGGTAAACAGAGACACAAATGCCGCAGCATCGATCGAATAACGGCGTTCCGCGAGACCGAGACGGCATGCCACGCGCCCAGGTCCGGAGCGGCACAGCACATCCACGGGTCCGATCTGCTGCTTCAGAAGCCCCAGAGCGGAAAAGGTGAGAATAAAGTCCCCCAGGGCGCCCTGGTGTATCACAAGCGTTCTAGTTTGTGTCGGACTGTCGGTGTTATGGCAGATGTGTGAGTTCCAATTCTATTTGCTGGTTTCTATGGGATGAGCGCAAAGATAGTGTCGGAATCGGTATCGGGTTCGGTATCGGCATCGACTGCAACGATAACCAACCGGTCTCGATTCCGATTCCGAGTCCTTCAGCTACACCCTCGCCGCATAGTTCGGACCCGCGATCAGCAGGTTGTTTGTGATGGTCGACTGGACCTTTTCCATTTTGCTGCCGAACATGATGTCCCGAATCAGGCCGTGCCCGTAAGCGCCCAATATGACGAGGGCGTCGTGGGGGATGTGGTAAAGGTTTTCCTCGAATTTGCCTTTTTCGAAAAAATGCCAGTTTTCCACGTATTGTTCCCGTGCCGCTTCGAGGCCCTGGTCCCGGATAACCTTGTCATAGAAATCGGGTTTTCGGCCTTCGATCTGGGTGACCATCTCCACAGGAACGCCCGACTCCCGGCTGATCCGGATACCCAGCCGCAGAGCATTTACGGCATTTGCGGAGCCCCCGAAAAGCACGGTCACGCGGTTCCATGGTTTAAAGGCCGGGCTGGTGACCAGGACCGGGAATTTTGCCGATTGCACGATACGTCTCACCCGCGGGCCGATGTAACCCAGCCCGATTTTGGTCGAGAGGTCGCTGATACTGCGGGGGCAGCACATGAAGTCGAAATTGGTAGAGATGTCCGGGAGGGTGGATGCGGTGTAGTTCTTCGGCTCCAGAAAGACCGGTTCGATGCCGGCCTCCTCGGCCAACGCGTTGGCATGCGCCAGAGCCGTTTCCGGAGCGGTCAGATAGGAGCTGTCCAGATCCACCTGGACCACATCGTTTTCAAAATACATCAGGAACTTGGTGTGCCTGGGAATGTAAATCACCAGGCTACTGCCGACGGTATTGCAGAAAAAAAGAGACTGGAGGAGGGTTTCCCGTCCCAGGGGGGTGTTGCGAAAAATGTGGAATAATTTGGGTTCCATGACAATTCCCTTTCAGCCGCCGAGGTGAACATGCCGGGCTATTCGCCGGACGTTTGCACCATCAGCTCTTTTCGGTATTGATCGAGGAGTGTCGCTTTTGAAATCATGCCCATAAAGCGGTCATTGGACACCACCGGCATGCTGAACAACCGACGGGCATCCATCCGCTGAAGCACTTCGGTCAGATCATCCTCTGCGGTCACCACGTCCACTCCGGTGTTCATGATCTGCCCCAGCATCAACGCATCGTACATGCCGATGTTGAACATATAGGGTCGGATATCATCCAGGTGGATCATCCCCAGAAAACGCCCGGTCCTGTCGTCTTCCACCGGGAAGTAATTCCGGCGGGACCGTTTCACGATATCGATGAAATCCCTCAGCAGCATGTTCTGGTGGACGCACAGGCAGTCGGTCTCGATGAGTTCCTCGATGCTCATGTCCGACAGTACCCGCGCATCGGTGCCGGGCCGCAGAAGCTGGCCTTTTTCCACGAGCTCTTTCAGGTAAAAGGACACCGGTTCGATATAATGACAGGCGGTCGTGGAGATCGCCGAAACGATGATCAGCGGCAGCATGACCTCGTAACCACCGGTGATTTCCACGATCAAATAAATGCCGGTCAGCGGGGCCTGGAGCATGCCGCTGATCAGACCGGCCATCCCCAGGAGGGCGAAGCAGCCCTCGTTGACCCAGCCCACCGTCGGCCACATAAACACAAGCGCCCGGTGATAGGCAAGGCCCACCAGACTGCCGATAACCAGGCTGGGTGCAAAGATCCCGCCGGAGCCCCCGGTGCCGAGGGTCAAGGATGTTGCGACAATTTTAGCCAGGACGAGAAGGGCGACAATCCCGATGCCCTGCATGAAGGTGCCGTTAATCATCTCCCGGATAGAGTGATATCCTTCCCCAAGAACTGCCGGCAACAGGATGCCGATGCAGCCCACGGCACATCCGCCGGCTGCGGCCCGTGCCCACAACGGGATCTGCCACGACCCCGACAACCGGGCACTGCCTCTCAACAGGCGGGTCAGCAAAATCGACGCCAGGGCGCACAGGAGCGCCAACCCGAAACAGGCTGTGATGTCGAGCAGATCGATGTGGAACAACCGGTGTTCGAACGCGATCTGATTACCCTGGAGAATACGGCTGATTTGAGCTCCGGCAACCGAAGCGATGGCCACGGGGATGATGTTGATCGCCTTCCACTCGCCCAGGATGACCTCGATGGTGAAGACCATCCCGGCGATGGGGGCGTTGAAAATGGAGGAAATGGCGCCGGCCGCACCACATCCGACGAGGGCGACCCGCTGCCGATGGTCAGACAGCTCGATATCAGTCGGGAAAAACTCGATCGGAGGCGCATCAGGCCCCCATACCGCGATACGCTGTAGATGACCTCCGGAACCCCGTGGCCCGGCCCTTCATTGACGATGTTGTGCAGGAATATCGAAGATAGCGCCGCCCCGATGGCCGGCAAAACGAACCCCCACCAATAGTGCCGAACCGGATGCAGCCACTCGAGCATGGCGATCAGGGCCCGGTTCAGGGCCACAGCGGCCAGGCCGGCACAAATCCCCACTATGATGGCGATCAGGATGAGCAGGAGCCGGTCGTCGAAGCGAAAAATCCGCCACCGGCCCGGGTATCGCCAGGAAGCCCACATGTGTTTCATACACCACCGGTCTGGTGCCATGGTTTTCGGGTTATCGCCGTTGCGATGCATATGTTCCGTTGAAGCGTATCGGGAACCACGTTTACCAAAGACATTCCTAACGCAAAGGCGCAGAGCGCGCAGAGAAGGGTTCTTTTTTCCCAGATTCCTGTGAGGGGGATTCTGGAAAAGCGCTGCCCCATATATGCATAAACAATCGGGATCTTCTGCCGGACGGTGTTTTTTGCTTTTCGCCCTCTCAGCGAAAAGCAAGTAGGAATATCGCCTCTGCGTCCTCTGCGGCTCTGCGATAATATGTGTCCCTAAACCAATCGGAACGGAATTCCGGCAATCGCACGAACAGGTTCCGGAGGGCTCACATGCCGGACATTTCCAGTTGTTTCTCGAACCCGGCGATCCGTTCGAACAAATCCTCCTCTGCCGGGGCCGATCGGAGAAATTCGATGAATGCGTTGTCCCTGGCACAGTAAGAGAGCCGGGACAGCAGGTGCAGGTGGGCTTTCACCGACGGACAGAGCAGGGCAAAGAACACAAACACCGGCCGATCATCGATGGCCCCGAATTCGACGGGGCGGGCCGGAAAACAGGTCGTGATCACCGGCTCGCTCAGCAGTTCCGATAATGGGGTGCGCAAATGCGGGATGGCGATGCCGTTACCGATGCCTGTAGAGGCCAGCTGCTCCCGTTCCAGCAGGCCTTCCAGGAGCTCGTCGCGCGACTCGCGGGCGATATTCGGAATGCGGGCGGTGACCTCCACCAGGGCGGATGCCACCCCCTCTGCGCGGAGGCCGTAGTGGACACCGCCGCGCTGCATCACCGGCAGAAGGTTTTCCAGTTTCTCCGATGCCTCCGCATCGGGTGTCTCCCGGCGCGATCGGGGTGGGGAAAACGTCAGGTTGTGGGCCCTCGCCCAGCGTTCCAGGGTGGCCCGATGAAAGGCGCACGAACGGCCCTCCCGGTGAACCGGGATCCGTCCCTGGCGGATCCAGCGCTCCACGGTCTGAACCGGTAAATCAAGGTGCTCGGCGATTTGTGCCATTGACAATTTCATGGGGTATCCGGTGAATCGGTGAAATCTGACACCTGTGATGGGCGACCCCGTCGCGTTTCGTAAAACGGGCGCACGATGTTATTCGGGGTTGGCCGCGTCGGTCTCGCGGACAATCCGGATGTTCCGCTTGGGATAGGGGATCTCGATGCCTTCCCGGTCAAACGCGGTTTTCACCCCATCGGTGATGTAGGTGATCGTGTTGATACGGCGCCGGGCATCGTTGATCCACACCCGGGCCTGGAGATCGACGGATGATGCCCCGAAGTTGACCACCTCCACCTTCGGAGGCGGGTGTTTTGTGATCCAATCTGCGGATTGGGCCACCTCGACAATGAGCTTCTTCGCTTTTTCGATGTCCGCATCATAGGCGATACCGATGTTGATGCGTACCCGGATCTTGGAATCGAGGGTGGTGTAATTGATGATGTCCCGCATCATGATTTCATTGTTGGGGATGATGATGACGATGCTGTCGGTGGTTCTGATTTTCGTGGCCCGAAAACCGATGTCGATGACATCCCCCCAGGTGGCGCTGTTTTTTGGCGAGCTCCACACCTCGATCCGGTCGCCCACCTCAAACGGACGGTCAATGATCAGCATGATGCCGGCGATCAGGTTGGACAGGGTCTCCTTGGCCGCAAACCCGATGGCCACCCCGGCCACCCCGGCGCCGGCCACAAAGGGCATGATGTTGATTCCCAGAAGATCCAGGGCGATGACAAAGGCCGTGGCATAGAGTATCACCCCGGTCAATTTTTTGAGAAGGTCGAAGAGAATGTTATCGATCTTGGTCCGTGTCTTTTTGGCCACATACGTTTCCAGATAGTAGATCAGGATACTGACCAATTGCCGTGCCGGAGATACCAGTGCAATGATGATGGCCGCGCTGAAGAGCTTTTCCAGCCCCTCGAATTTAAAAAGTTGGAAAAAATTGGTGCCGACGAGAAGCACGATGGTGTACCCGATCCCTTTGCGGATCAGAAGGAAGGTCTCTTCCTGGAGGGGAATGCCCCCACGGGCGGTGACCCGCCGGTTCAAATAGGCGACACCCACCGGGAGACAATCCAGATCGCCACGGCAGCAAAGACCACCACAAGGACATGGGCCCAGACCGGCAAGTTGTAATCGGTCGTGTTGGGCAACCATTCCTGCAACAGGTCGAAATATTTGTGGTAAGATTTCATCGACTTCCCTGTCCCTGTATCGGTTCACCCCAGACATCGGATCACGTGGTTCCAGTGCCTGGGTTAAGAACACGTATTTCTATTTCCCGCCAGGCCATTTGTCAAACCCGCGGCGGACGTTTATGTGCAGGCGGTAAAGAAAACGGCCCGATCCTGGGACCGGGCCGCTGGAAACACTCGGATAGGGCCTGTGGCTATTTTTCGGCGGAGCCGAAACCGGCCTTGATGTATTCGCGATTCAGCCGGGCGATGTTGGTGATGGAGATTTCCTTCGGGCAGACCGCTTCACACTCCTTGTGATTGCTGCAGTTGCCGAATGCCAGGTCGTCCATCTTTCCCACCATGGACAGGGCCCGTTTCGCCGCTTCCGGGCGCCCCTGGGGCAGCAGGGCCATGTGGGATACCTTGGCCCCCACAAAGAGCATCGCCGAGGCATTGGGACAGGCCGCGATGCATGCGCCGCAGCCGATGCACGCCGCGGCGTCAAAGGCCAGTTCCGCATCCCGCTGGGGGACCGGCAGGGTGTTGGCATCCGGGGCGCTGCCGGTGTTGACCGAAATATAGCCCCCGGCCCGGATCAGGTCGTCCAGAGCGGCGCGGTCCACAATCAGGTCCTTGATGATCGGAAACGCACGGGCCCGCCAGGGTTCGATGACGATGGTGTCACCGTCGTTAAAATGTCGCATGTGAAGCTGGCACAGGGAGGTGCCTTTCTCCGGACCGTGGGCCTCGCCGTTGACCACACACCCGCAGGAGCCGCAGATACCCTCCCGGCAGTCGCTTTCGAACGCGATGGGTTCCTTGCCGTCCACGGTGAGCTTTTCGTTGACTACGTCCAGCATCTCCAGAAAGGACATGTCGGTGCTGATGTTCGCGGCATTGGCGGTTTCCAGCCGGCCCTTTGCCTCGGGGCCTTTCTGGCGCCAGATTTTCAGGGTGATATTAATCGTCTTAGTCACTTGTAACTCCTTGTGGCCAGTTCAACGTTTTCGAAAACCAGCGGCTCCTTGTGGAAAACCGGCTCTGCGCCATCTCCCGCAAATTCCCAGGCCGCAACGTGGGAGAAGTTCTCATCGTCCCGCAGCGCTTCATTTTCCTCGGTTTGAAACCCTTCGTTGAAGTGCCCGCCGCAGGACTCTCGGCGCTGCAGTGCGTCGATGATCATCAACTCGGAAAATTCAAGAAAATCGGCCACGCGACCGGCTTTTTCCAGGCTCTGGTTGAGATCCCTGTCGGCCCCCGGCACCCGGACATCGTTCCAAAACTCCTCCCTCAGGTCCTGGATCATGCCCCGGGCTTTCTCAAGGCCCTCATCTTTTCGGGACATGCCGCAGTAGTCCCACATGATCAATCCCAGCTCCCGGTGGAAATCGTCCACCGTCCGGGTGCCGTTCACCGAAAGCAGACGCTGGATCTTTTCATCGACCTCCTTGACGGTCTGGCTGAACGCCGGACCTTCGGCGGTCACCGGATCCCAGGACACGGTGTTCAGGTACCCGCCGATGGTGTAGGGAATGACAAAGTAACCGTCGGCCAGCCCCTGCATCAGGGCGCTGGCGCCGAGCCTGTTGGCGCCGTGGTCGGAGAAATTGGCTTCCCCGAGTACAAAGAGGCCGTCAACGGAACTCATCAGGTTGTAATCGACCCAGAGCCCGCCCATGGTGTAGTGAACGGCCGGATAGATCATCATCGGCATTTCATAGGGGTTGTCGGCCGTAATTTTTTCATACATCTGGAAGAGATTGCCGTATTTTTTCTCGATGGTATCCCGGCCGTCGCGCTGGATCGCATCCCTGAAATCAAGATACACGGCCAGCCCGGTTTCGCCCACGCCTTTGCCCATGTCGCACTGTTCCTTGGCGTTTCGGGATGCCACGTCCCGGGGAACCAGGTTGCCGAAGCTCGGGTACTTGCGCTCGAGGTAATAGTCCCGTTCTGATTCCGGGATCTCGCTGGGCGCCCGCTTGTCGCCCGCCTGCTTGGGAACCCATACCCGGCCGTCGTTTCGGAGGCTTTCGCTCATCAGGGTGAGTTTGGACTGATACGTGCCATGCACCGGAATACAGGTCGGGTGGATCTGTGTAAAACAGGGGTTGGCAAAGTAGGCGCCCCGTCGATAGGCGCGGTATGTGGCCGTAACGTTGCAATTCATGGCGTTGGTGGAGAGGTAGAACACATTTCCGTATCCGCCGGTGCACAGCAGTACGGCGTGACCCGCGTAGGTTTCCAGTTCGCCGGTGACCATATTCCGGACAACGATACCCTGGGCACGGCCGTTGCTCACAACCACATCCAGCATTTCCCGCCGGGTCAACAGTTCGACCTTCCCGAGGGCCACCTGGCGCATCATCGCGCTGTAGGCCCCGATAAGAAGCTGCTGTCCCGTCTGTCCGCGAGCGTAGAAGGTTCTGGAGACCTGGGCGCCGCCGAAGCTCCGGTTGGCCAGCAGGCCCCCGTATTCCCGGGCAAAGGGAACCCCCTGGGCCGTGCACTGGTCAATGATGTTGTTGCTGACCTGGGCCAGCCGGTAGACATTGGCTTCGCGAGACCGGAAATCGCCGCCTTTGATCGTATCATAGAACAGGCGCCAGATGCTGTCGCCTTCATTGGTATAGTTTTTTGCGGCGTTGATGCCGCCCTGGGCGGCGATGCTGTGGGCCCGACGGGGAGAGTCGTGATAGGTAAAGGCTTTCACGTTGTAGCCGAGCTCCGCCAGCGATGCAGCGGCCGAAGCCCCGGCCAGTCCGGTGCCCACAACGAGAATGTCGTACTTCCGCTTATTGGCCGGGTTGACCAGTTTCAGTTTGAAGCGGTGCTGGTCCCACTTATCGGTTAAGGGACCGAGGGGAATGTTGGCGTTGAGGGACATGATGGGTCCTTTCTAAGCGATAAACAGAATGTATACGGGGATGAAGCCAAAACCGATGGCGAAAACCAGACTGAGCCCCAGGCCGATGATCGTGATAGCCGGCATATATTTCGGATGATTGGCCCCGAGGGTCTGAAACAGACTCCAGAAACCGTGGCTCACATGGAGCGCGACAACCACCATGGCGGCGACATACGCGACCACATAAAGCGGATTCTGGAACGCAGAGGCGACCAGTTCGAAGATGGTGATGTGACGTTTGTCCACGAAGCTGAAATTGATCAGGTGAAAAATGACAAAGGCCAGGATGATAACGCCGGTATACGGCATGGTTCTCGATCCGATACTGCGGCCCCCCGAGCTTCGATCGACCGCGTATCGGGTCGGCCTCGCCCGCCAGTTCTGGTAAAAAAGCAGGGCGCCGGTCAACACATGGATGAGCGCAAAGGTCAACAGGCCCAGTTCGGCAACGGTGAGCAGCGGACCTAACGCGTGCAGATGCTCAGCGTACGAATTAAACGCATCCTTGCCCCCGTAGATGGTCAGATTGCCGGCAAGATGGGCGGCCAGAAAGCCGATGAAGCTCAAGCCGGTGATCGCCATCAACAACTTTTTTCCGATGGCCGATCCAAGGGTTTGGGTAAGCCAATTCATCGTAATCCTCCATGATAAAATCGTGTAACGATTTTATGAAACGCGACGATGTCGCTTATCGGACGAAAGGTTTACCCGCCATTATTGTGACGGGTTTACCCGCCTGCGGCGGCGCAAATGTTACCCTTGCAGCCCCGCTTACCGGAATTTCCGCATCGCTCCGACACGCAGCGGGGAATCTACCCGGGTCGGTCGAACCAAAGGAGTTTGACTATAAACTTGATTCCGGACTGTCAAGGTAATTTTTCATCCACCACCGGTCCCGTTCCGTGGCCAGGATCTCGTCGGCGATCTGCCGGCCGGATCCCGTTTGAAGTCGGTCCAGAACGTAGGGGAGCCATTTATGAGCCGGGGCATACCCCTTGTCAATGAGATCCTTTAGCTCGAGGATCAAGCCGAGTTGGTCGGCATCCTTTGCCAGCCTGGCTTCCGCGGACGTACCAGCATTGAATTCCGAAAGCAACCCGGCAATGCCGGCTTTGAGTGATGACGTGCCGCCCAGGTCCTCAAGGGCACGGGTTTCGTTGGCTTTGACATACGCTTTCTGGACATTGTTGAGATCGCCGATTCGGGACTCCGGCAGGTCATGGACAATGCACATGGCCACCAGTTTACGGGCATCGATCTCCGGCTCCATCGTTGACAATACAAACGCGATGAACACCGTCATGAAGGAGTGCTCGGCCACCGATTCCTTCCCGGCTCCCAAAAACTGGAATCCGGATCGGGGTATCTCCTTTAAAAACTTGGCCTCGAACAGCAGATCCGCAACTTGCCCGGTCATCGTGGTTTTCCTTTCCCGATCGGCGTATTTCTTGACACGTATGACCAAATCGTATAGCTCTTACAGTTTAAAATCGCAACCGGCTTAAGCACATCAGCACCGCTGTCGCCGGTGCCCCTCCAAACCGTCGAACTGCGCGGGTATAGGTGATCGATGTTACCCAACAGCATCAATGTATTTCAAATGGTTCTCAACGCCGGGCTGATGGTGCAGTTCGTCTTGCTGCTGCTGCTGATATTTTCCATCGCCACATGGGCAATCATTTTTATCAAGTGGCGGTATCTCCGGAAAGCGTTTCGGGAATCGGCGGCCTTTACCGAATTTTTCTGGAAAAGCCGGAATCTGTCCGATGCATTTGCCAGGTCCAAACAGCTCCGAAACAGCCCGGTGGCCCGTATTTTCCGAATCGGATATATGGAATTAAAACGGCTGAGTCAGTCCGGGGCATCCATCGCTGCAAAACGGGGTGGGGGTGAAGCCGGGACACTGGGAGCCAAATTTGCCGGAATCGATAACGTCCAAAGAGCCCTGCGGCGCGCCATTAATGTCGAAATCACCCGAATGACCCAGATGGTGCCCTTTCTGGCGACCACCGGCAACACCACCCCCTTTATCGGTCTGTTCGGCACCGTATGGGGTATCATGAACTCATTTCACGGCATCGGGCTCCGGGGGTCGGCCAGCCTCGCGGTGGTTGCGCCGGGAATATCGGAAGCGCTGGTCGCCACGGCGGCAGGTCTGGCGGTGGCTATCCCTGCCGTGATCGCGTTTAATCATTTTACCTTTAAAATCCGTATAGTTGAATCCGAACTCAACAGCTTTTCAGCCGATTTTCTTAACATCATCGAGCGCGAGCTCATCCGGGTCGAAGGAGAAGGTCATGAACAGCGGTAGTGACAGCTCCCGTCTGATGTCAGACATCAATGTGACGCCCTTTGTCGACGTGATGCTGGTACTGCTTATTATATTTATGGTGACGGCACCGATGATGGTCCAGGGGGTTGGTGTCGACCTTCCGGAGGCGACCTCCGAGCCGCTGTCATCAAAATCCGATCCTCTGGTGGTCACCATCGATGCCACGGGTCAGGTGTTCATTAACGATTTCAGCGTGGATCCGGACAACCTGAACGAGAAGCTGGCGAAAATCCTCGAGAGGCGATCGGACCGGGAAGTGTTCCTCCGGGCGGATCAGGGCATTCCGTATGGTGCGGTGGTCCGCATCATGGCGGAGATCAAGGGGGCCGGCGTAGAGAAGCTGGGCATGGTCACCACGCCCATACTGGAGGAAGTTTCGAAAACCCCAACAAGGTAGCACCATGCATTACCGGGAAGCATACCCGCTTCACGGCACAGGGATCGATTTTCGAACCTGGACAGGATTCTTATCGCTGTCATTCCTGTGCCACCTTCTGCTATTCGGGATTCTTGTCCTGACCCCCGGGTATCTGCCGCAGCGTGACACCTTCCCGGATGTCATTAATGTGACCATGGTGACCCTTGCAGATCCGGCCCTCCAGGTGACCGGCGAATCGGCAACGGACGCAGTGGCCCGGACCGTGCCTCAACCCACGGGCCTGAAACCCAAATCACCCGCACCTGCGGCAACAAAACGAAAACGCCCCAAAACATCGCTAAAGAAGAAAACCTTCAAATCGTCGAAGGTTGTCAAAAGCGCCATCGACCGGCTTGAGGAAAACATCCAGGACACCCGGCCCGATCCGCTGCAAAAAGCTTTGGAGCGGCTGAAACAAGAGGTCGGCGAAGCCCCCCCGCCATCATCTGCAACGCTACCCTCGGCTGCGGTCCGACCACGGCCGGGGCTTGTCGGCGGATCTGCCGAGGGCAACCGTAAGATAATTGAATTGTTGGATATCTACCGGGTGGAAATCGCCTCCCGGGTGCGAAAACACTGGGCGTTTTCTGCGTCTCTGGCCGGCGGGCAGGAGGGGCTGGAGGCGCTACTGGCCTTCAAGGTCATGCCCGACGGTACCATTACCGATATCTGGTTCGACAAGCGGAGCGGGAACCGGCACCTGGATGAATCCGCCGAAAGGGCCGTCAGGAAGTCGAGTCCCGTGGGGCGCCATCCGGAAAGCCTGACGTGGCCCTATGTGACCGTGGGGCTGCGATTCACACCGGAAGGTGTGAAATAGGCTCTGGAGGCTGGCCCGCCTGACGGCTGGATGCTGGATGCTGGATGCTTGAAGTCGGAGGCTTGCCCGCCTTTGGCGGGTCGGATGTCTGATGTCAGAGGACAGGTGTCGGGTTTCAGGTTTCAGGGATAAAAGGATCTCACAGAGCTCGCAGA
>CAFBRK010000045.1 GCA_903231505.1 Olavius algarvensis associated proteobacterium Delta 3
AACCCGACACCTTTCCTCTGTCCTCTGCCCTCCGACATCTGACCTCTGTCCTCTGACCTCCGACATCTGCCCTCCGACCTCTGACCTCCGACATCCGACATCCGACCCGCCAAAGGCGGGC
>CAFBRK010000046.1 GCA_903231505.1 Olavius algarvensis associated proteobacterium Delta 3
AGATCGTAGGAGCCGGGCGGCGGCAGGATTGCGGATCAGCAACACCTCTGCCTCTGTCAGTTGGTACCGACGCAATCTAATGCGACTCAGATCGCAATTGAATCATGCTCCCATGTTGGTTGAAAGAGCATGCGTCATGGA
>CAFBRK010000047.1 GCA_903231505.1 Olavius algarvensis associated proteobacterium Delta 3
CATGACGCATGCTCTTTCAACCAACATGGGAGCATGATTCAATTGCGATCTGAGTCGCATTAGATTGCGTCGGTACCAACTGACAGAGGCAGAGGTGGTGCTGATCCGCAATCCTGCCGCCGCCCGGCTCCTACGATCTTTGGCATACCGAACATAGACCAGTATATTTTGAACCGTGGCCGTTAACAGCTCTTGAA
>CAFBRK010000048.1 GCA_903231505.1 Olavius algarvensis associated proteobacterium Delta 3
ATACAAGATGCACCCAAAAGAGATCGAGAGCTCATTGATCGCTAGCAGTCCCCTTAATCATGTATCCTGAATCTTGAAACTTGTATCTTGACCCAACCGGC
>CAFBRK010000049.1 GCA_903231505.1 Olavius algarvensis associated proteobacterium Delta 3
CTGCTCTGCATTGTGAAGCGCTGCCTGGTGCAGGCCAAGGTCTTGAAAAAACTCGGCGGCGAGGGCATGGGCCAACCCCGCTTCATTCAGGTAGCCGTTTTCTCTTGCGCCCTGGCTGGCTTGCTCGTAGGCCTGCATGGCCTGAAGCACCTCACCCCGCGCACGGTGCACCTCCGCCTGCACCAGCGAGAGCTTGTGGGCGAAGTTCATCGGGGCCAGGCCGGCGAAGCGCTCGAGCGAACCGAGATGCTCCTCGAGATCCTGCTCAATCTCGGACTCGTAGGGGTTCTTGCGCAGCTCGCGGGCACGTCTGAGCCCGCAGATGAAGGTGAGCATGGCTTTCTCTATCCCGCTGGGAGCCGCCACCAGGAAGGACCAGGACAGGTCCGAATATTCCTCAACGCCATCGTGATCGCCGAAGAGCGTTGCGACCCAGGCTTTGGCACAATACACAAAGAGGAGACCCAGTTGGTCATCAACCCGCTGGAGGTCAGGAAGGTCCCGTTCATCGTCGAAGGGCGTGCCTCTCCAGGTGATCCCTTGGGCCGATGAACTTCCGCGCAGCGCCTGCACCGCGGTCACATAAATGTTGACCCACCGGCTCTGGGTAACGTAGTGGATGGCGTCGATAAAAGTACGAAGCCTGAGGCAGCGTTCCTCAACCTGAGCCAGCTCGATCGAAACGTAGAACGCGTGTTTGGGCCAGCTGAGTGACACATAGGAGACGAATTCGTTGTTGCCACAGTCGTGGGCGCTCTGAATCGCGCGGTCGAAGAGGTCCAGGGTCTCCCGCAAGGGCTTGCGCCAAAAATAGTTGTACAGGCCGTGAACCTGCAAAACAGCGTAAAGGTCGGTGTGAAGGGTCGCCCGACTCGCAAGCTCGATGGCTGTCTCGCCATATTTATGTGCCACTTCGATCTTTCCCAGGAGGGCGTTGGCATACATACCCACCGCAGCGATTATCGACGGGATGGATTCCGGTAGAAGCTGGCGTTCGAGAGAAAGCTCCACACAGCGCATGTAAATCAAAGGTGCCAGAGCGGGACGAGAGATAAAGGCCGCATTCCCGACGGGCCACAGGATCTCCGATACCGCGAGCAACTCTGGATCCTGATCGTACAGACGCGGCATGGAAAAGTAATCGGGGGGCTCGCGTTCGAGTCGATCCAACAACTCGGACAGCTTCTCAGTGGCGAACGCCATGTCCGGGTTGGACAGGAACTCCTGCCCAAGGGTGCTCAGGGCCTCCAGCCCGACGTCAATCGCCTCATCGAAACGCTTTGAGGACAAGAGGAACTCGATTTGCAGCCTTTGGATCCGCGCCAGGTCCAGGGGATCACGTCCACACTGAAGCACGTGCTCGCTGTGCTGTTCCATAGCCGGAATATCACCCGCCCCGTTTGCCAGCAACGCCGCTCGCTCGTTCAGCGCCAGGGTGAGCTGGTAGCGCTGTTCCCAGCCGGTTTCACCGACTAACTCGATCCCGGCTTGGGCGTAGGCCAGCCCGGTCTCGAAGGCGCTGGCCTGATAGGCAGCTCCAGCCGCCTGCAGGTTCAACCGGGCTATCTGCATTCGCTCCTGCTCATCTTCGACCAGGTGGAGTCCACGATTCAACTGATCGACAATCCGGTAAAGATCCTGCTCGTGATCACTCGCGCGATGTCTTTGCAGCAGGTGTCGGCCAATCGTGAGATGCAAACGATCACGCTCCTCTATCGGCACCAGGGTATAGGCCGCTTCCTGGACACGGTCGTGGACGAAGAAGCCACGATCATCGCGTTCCCAGATCAAACCCGCCGTGACCGCTTCGCGGACATGATCAAGGATTGCGTCGTCATCTCCTGCGGTGACCACCGTCAGGGTGGCGATGTCAAACTGGCTCCCAACACAGGCCGCCACCTTGAGTGTCTCCTGGGTGTCAGCGGGGAGCTCCTTCAGCTTGCCCACCAGCAGTTCGACAACGCTGGCCGTGACATCCAGGTCCCTGAGGTCATCCATATCCCAACGCCAATGGCCGGCGGCGGTATCGATCGCGAGGAGGCCCTGATCTTCCAAGCTACGCAGCACCTGGCGGGTGAAGAACGGGTTTCCATCTGTCTGGGCATAGATCAGCCTGGAAAGCTCCCGGATCTCACCGGGATCACGCCGCAGAGCGTCTGAAATCAGCGCTTCGACATCGGCTTCCGCTAGCTTTGGCAGGGTCATCCGCTTCAGGTTGGCGCCGGCCCTTTCCAAATCTGCGATGAGCATCATCAAGGGATGGTCTGCATGAACCTCGTTGTCACGGTAGGCGCCAACGACGAGGAGATGAGCAAGGTCAGGGCTGGTGAACAGGGCCTTCAGCAAGCCAAGTGAGCCCGGATCGACCCACTGTAAATCGTCCAGGAAGAGGCAAATCGGATGCTCGCTCCGAGCGATCGCGCCAAAAAAGCGCTGAAAGACATAATTGAAACGGTTCTGCGCTTCCTGTCCGCTCAAGTCCGGCACGGCCGGTTGGGGGCCAATGACCAGTTCCAGGCTGGGAATCACATCCGTCAGCACCCTGCCGTTTGGCCCCACCGCTTCCAGAATCTTCGACCGCCATGCGGCAAGCTGGGTTTCGGTTTGCGTCAGGAGCTGGGAAACCAATAGGTCCAATCCCTGGCTGATCCCTGCGTAAGGTGTGGTGACCAACTGGTCGAATTTCCCCTGTATTAAGTAGCCGCTTTTTTCTGACACCGGTCGCCGTATTTCTTCAACCAGAACCGTCTTGCCAATCCCGGAATAACCACCGACAAACACGATTGAGGAGGTATCCCGGCAAACACTTTCGTAAGCGTTCTCCAATTCCTTCCGTTCGCTTTCACGACCATAAAGCTTCTGAGGAAATACCAGCCGGCGAAAATAATCGCCCTCTGCCAGCGGGAAATCGTCAATGCTATCCTCAGGCTTCAAGCGCTGCAGGCACTGCTCCAGATCGGCTTGAACTCCGGCTGCTGATTGATAACGGTCTTCTGCGTTTTTGTTAAGCAGCTTCAAAATGATGGCGCTGATCACTTCAGGGAGATCCGATATCTCAGACGGCGAGACGGGCATCCGGGCAATGTGTTGGTGGATAAGCTCCAGCGGATCTTTTGAATCGAATGGCAATTGCCCGGTCACGAGTTCATACAAAACCACACCAAGAGAATACAGATCCGAGCGTTCATCCACAACACGGTTGATTCTGCCGGTCTGTTCCGGGGCGATGTAGGGCAAGGTGCCCAACAGCTGGTCGGGCCGGACTTTTTGCTGCCCACTCCGGTCAATGTGCGAAGCAGCACCGAAATCAATTATATGGGCCGCCTGCTGCCCGTTTCCGATAAGAATATTTTTACTGTTGAGATCCAGATGGATAACATCCTGTTGATGGATTTTTCCCAGGATGCGGGCCAGATCGACGCCTATTTCTAATTTTGAACGCAGATCGAGTGTTTGTCTGGCGATAGTATCCCGCAGGGTCTCTCCATCGATATATTCCAGGAACAATTCGGGTTGATTCTCGAACAACTTCTGCCCCAAGGCCTTGCGGACACCCTCGACCGCATCAAGGGTGCGGGTCATTTCGTATTCTTTTTCCAGGGATCGAAGGATTCGCCGGGATGGGTGGCGTTTGGAAGGCTTCTTGATAGCCACCGGATGGGGATACCCCGGAAGCGTTTCAACGGAAATTACCGAGTTCCCCTGATAAATAACATTTCGCTTGGTTGATGCCATTGGCTAATAAAATCAAACTTTGATTGCTCAGGAGTTGTCAAAGCAATGCTCGTGTTGATTCTCGCAAAAAATCGTTTGAAATCAATTGATTCGACATTTATATGCAAATGTTTCATATACATCAACTGATGAACTCGTACAACTGATAAACTCGTACAGGGGTAGCCCGCGCCCGACCGGGATCGGACACGGGTGGTGCGTCTACAATAGTCCCAGCTTCATTGCCAGGTTGAAGGCCGCCGTCTGAAAGGACGACAATTTCCAGAAGCCTCCCGCATCCGGGAGCTTGTCGAGTCCGCCCACGAGGCCTGCCATGTACTCGCTGAAGTGCGAGATGTAGTCCGGCCTGCCTCGGTTCGTGAAGTAGGGCTCCCCAAAGAGCTGTATGAGTGAATCCAGGGTGATCTTCCCCTCCCCCATCTTCTCCTCGTAGCCTTCCCACCTGCGAAGATGTTCTTCCGACCGGAAGAAGTTCATGGTGCTTCACGCGTAGGGGACGTTTAACAACCACCTCGCGAAGGGGAGGGCCACAAAACCGATGAGCCCTTCCGGATCCCTCGATTCAAACTTGCCTTCCTTTACCTTGACCTGTAAGGGTTCACCGCAATCGAGGCATACAGAGTCGACTTGCACCGTCTTACCGGGAAAGAGCCAGCAGACCGCCAGCGATTCGAACGCTCACTGGGCAAACCACTTCTGCTCCCCATCGATGGTGATTCGGTACTGTGTTGGGAGATTATTGAAAGGGGCCATGGAGACCACGGTGTCGACCTTGGGATAGAGCCAGCCGGGCAAACCGCGGATCGAGAAGAGCTTGCGGAGGGCTTGACAGCCTTCCCTGGGAGCAACGCCCAGCTCGGTCGCAATCTCCGTGTAGTGTGGCGCCTGCCCCGTCTCCACGAACCCTTTTATAATGATACTGTAGGTCTTGTCCATCAACGTTGGTTCAGCCATAGGCCCCTCCTCCCGTCAAGGCGGATTCTCAAATTGACGAACATACTGAACGGCGCTCGACACTCTCGGATCCAGTCCATCGAAATCCGGTTTACGGCGTGTACCAAATCGGTGAGGTATAGGCCCGGTCCTGAACGGTCATCGGGATGTTGTCCGGCATCTTCACCTTGAAGAACTTCGCGTCATGCGCCGTCCAGCGCGGCTTCGGGATTTCGATCACGCGCACATAATAGAAGGCGCGTTGTTTGGGATCAAACTCCGGATCGACCCAATGTGCCGTTAGTAACGGATCACCGATGGTGTTGGTGTAGCTCGCATCGGCGACGTTCACCGTGCTGCCGACCGGCGTCTTGCAGCGGCCGTCGCGCCCGATCTTGCGGCCGTCGGAGACCGCCACGTCATAGATGCGCTCGTGGGTTTTGCCTTTGCTGTCCAACCAGCCCTTGATGACCTGGATGCGATCGAGGTTGGCATCGTCGGGATCGCGGAGCGCGCGGATCATGAACGATGGCGCCTTGCCTGCAGGGCCGTTCGTGAGGTCACCACCCATCGGCACGCCGCGGGCATAGCCCGTACGGGCGAAATCGGGTCGCTCGACTTCGTCAGCGTTGAAATCCCAACCACCAAACACGCGCACGATCAGACGACTACCGCTGGTGGCGAAGACCTCCTTGCGCTTCATCGCATCGAAGATCTCCGCGCGCGTGTTCTCGCGCGCCCAGACGCCGATCCTTCCAGAGGCGGCCAACTGCCAGGTGTAAAGGACGGGCTTCTTTTGCCTGTCGCGCAGAAACACCTCTGAGTAACGCTTGGCCGAGGGCTCCTCGTTCGGAAGCTTGCCGAAATAGTTGTCTTCGCGGGTGGTGGAGAGCGAACTGTGACTATCGGTGCTTCCAATCATCCCGAACTTGAAGGGATTGGCTCCAAGCTCGCCTTCCAGACGAATCCCGAGTTTAAGCGCAGACCGCGCATACTCGTATTGAAGCATATCGGGTGTCTTGGGGTCCCCATTCGCATTGACCGTGTCCCAGTTCTCAAAATCCGCGAACTCGTCGTCCGGGGAAAGCGCGGGGTGCGACTCGCCGTCGCCCTTCTCTTGGGTGGCCTCCATCAGAGGTTCCCAGAGAGCGCGGCGCTCGGCATAGTCCCTGGTCATGGGCTTGCCGTTGACGGTTTCCGCGTACATGATGCCGTTGCTGACATTGCCGTTGTGCGGGATCGAAAACGCGCTGCCGCCGGTCTTTTTCTCGTAGTCGGCCAGAAAGGCCCAGAGAGCCTCGGGATCCTGGCTGTCGAATGCGGAGAAGGGCAGGATCTGCTTCACCCGCTCGGGCCCGTCCCGAAACACCACCACCCGGTGCAGGTTGTCGCCGTCGACGGTTGAGGACCATTCGTAACCGTTGAGGATGGTGAAGGCGCCGGGATCGTTGTATTTGGAGGCCGTGTCGACGACCCGATCCCAGACCGAGCGCTCGACCTTGGCGTCCTTGTATTTAGGTTTCCCGCTCGCGAAGTCGGCCATCATCCCTAGCGCGGCCGTCCAGGCGGCATCGCCGCCTTTTTGCATGGCTTCGTACCACCCCTTGCCCACGGGGCTCGCAAGCAGAGCGGGATCTCCCTTGTTGAGGAGATCGGCGATGCCGAGGTACTCGGCGTGGTCCGAGAGCACCAGGAAATCCAGCGGGCGGATCAATTTTGCCCGCTGCCCGCCGTTGGTACGGACCTCTTCACCCCTTGCGAAACGGATGGCGGTTTCCAGATCGAGCGTGTTCCCGATCATGCCGCTGTCAACGGACAGTGCTGAGTGGAAGTGGGTATCGCCGAAGAGCACCTTCTGCGGGAAGTGTTGATCCACGAACGGGGAATAGGGTTTCGGCTGTTTGACCGCCTGGCCCTTGTCCGGCGTATATTCCTGCGCCAACGCCGGGCCGCCCAGCGCTGTCAGTGCCGCGATGGCGACCACTGCTACGATTGCAATTGTCAATTTTCTGTTCTTCATTGTCTGTCTCCATTTAGATAAGCGTTCCGTATCTTTGGGAATAGGATAGGGGTCAAACCTTGATTATTGATTTAAACCATAACTTACTCACCGAGCCTGCTCATTCACTATGAAAAAATTCTCAGGTCGAAACGCGAAAATTTAAATCAATAATCAACGGGCTGTTGCCCGAACCGGTTTTATCGAGCCGTCTTTAGCTCCATGACGCATGCTCTTTCAACCAACATGAGAGCATGATTTAATTGCGATCTGAGTCGCATTAGATTGCGTCGGTACCAACTGACAGAGGCAGAGGTGGTGCTGATCCGCAATCCTGCCGCCGCTCGGC
>CAFBRK010000050.1 GCA_903231505.1 Olavius algarvensis associated proteobacterium Delta 3
CAGAGTTCTCAGAGAAAAAAATAGTACTAAGCTAAAGAATAAAGCTCACAGCTTGGTGAGACCGGCGAACGGGCCAACCGGCCAAACCGGCCAAACAGGC
>CAFBRK010000051.1 GCA_903231505.1 Olavius algarvensis associated proteobacterium Delta 3
GAGCATGATTTAATTGCGATCTGAGTCGCATTAGATTGCGTCGGTACCAACTGACAGAGGCAGAGGTGGTGCTGATCCGCAATCCTGCCGCCGCTCGGCTCCTACGATCTTTGGCATACCGAACATAGACCAGTATATTTTGAACCGTGGCCGTTAACAGCTCTTGGATC
>CAFBRK010000052.1 GCA_903231505.1 Olavius algarvensis associated proteobacterium Delta 3
ACGGGCTGTTGCCCGAACCGGTTTTATCGAGCCGTCTTTAGCTCCATGACGCATGCTCTTTCAACCAACATGGGAGCATGATTCAATTGCGATCTGAGTC
>CAFBRK010000053.1 GCA_903231505.1 Olavius algarvensis associated proteobacterium Delta 3
GATATCCAATTCGTTCTGTCGCAAATGGCGCTTGAGCGATCTGCCGGTTTTACTGCGCGTGCATTGATCCAACAGGTGACATCTACCGCAGGTTTTCATTGATGCCATGTATTCGAACTGTTGGCGCTTTTTGTTAAAGTTTCTGCGCTTGAGTTCTTCTCCCTCCGGGCAGATAAAAGAATCGCTTTGTCTACGGTAGATA
>CAFBRK010000054.1 GCA_903231505.1 Olavius algarvensis associated proteobacterium Delta 3
ATCATGCTCCCATGTTGGTTGAAAGAGCATGCGTCATGGAGCTAAAGACGGCTCGATAAAACCGGTTCGGGCAACAGCCCGGCAAGACCTGACCCCATTATATAGTGGTCTGCCGAAAATGCCGCAACGTGTGTATAAAGAAATGTTGTCCTCTAATGCAAGGCTGTAGAGTACCATAGAGGTCTGCACTGCGTACTCTTTGAATCTCCTCATGCACTCTTGACCGGTTTTATAATCTTTTTCTGAATCGCTATCAAAAAATTTGGAAATCAGAACTTGTACGCCGCAGCTATCCCATACACAAAGGTGTGCTCCCGTTCCCTCCGGTTATTATCATAGTTTATCTCCGGGGCAATAGACCACCTGGGGCCCAAATCAAACTCATAGCCCGTCCCCAATCGGAAAACGAATCGCGTTTCGCTTTCTTCAAATTCCACTGAGGGTGCCGCCCGTATATACCAACCACCGATGGGAAAAACCGCAGTGTCAAAACCGATCAGCCAAAGATCAAAATCCCCCGTAGCACGTTCCACAAACCCACCGATCCTGAAATGTGGCCCTAGTATGTGAAGATATCCCAGGGCGAGGGCAGCCCCGTGGTCACTCCCGTCATGGGTGTTGCCTCCGAATGCAACAATTTGGTGGCGATAGTGTTCCTCAGCCGATTTCCCCTCTTTTTCGGATTCGGCCATAGCGATAACGGGGGACAAGGATAACAGGCACATAAGGACACCGAAAATGAAACACTGCAAATTGAATCGCTTGGGACATAGGTTCAAGAGATAGAACATTTCGAGCCTCCTTGAAATTGAAAATATGGGTCACTCATTTGCCCATTGGTTAAAATATAGTTGTAATGAACATGAAACACTTACCCTTGTGATCGGTTTATCAGGTGCCGAAAGGATGATTTGTGCTACTTTCTTTTTGGCAAGATCTATCCTAAATATTGATAGTGCCCTGCAGGTAGGTGACGGCTCGACCTGAAATGTGAACACGATCGCCCGCATCCCGGCAAAACAGCTCACCGCCGCGGCGAGAAACCTGGAACGCGTGGAGTTCAGATTTACCGAGCCGCCCGGCCCAATATGGAATCAGGGAACAGTGCGCCGATCCGGTGACCGGATCCTCGGGGATGCCGACCGCTGGCGCAAAGAAGCGGGAAACGAAATCCGACGATTGCCCCTTCGCGGTGACAATGATGCCGGTGGCATCCAGGCGTGCGAGGCTTTGAAAGTCAGGACGCAGTTGACGAACCTGGTCCTCTGATTCAAGAAGGGCCAAAAAATCCCTGGAACGATGAACCTCTAGTGGAGTCACCCCCAGCCCTTTGATCAAATCCTCCGGCGGCGGGCAGGGCGATGGCGGGCGGGACGGAAAGTCCATGGTCAACCTGTCACCGTCCTTGACGACACTGAGCAGTCCACTTTTTGTATTAAAACTTACTGCGGCCAGTTCCTTGTCCACATAGCGGAAAATGACAAACGCACTGGCCAGAGTGGCATGACCGCAAAGATCCACTTCTATTTCCGGGGTGAACCACCGCAGATCGTATTGTCCCGGCCCGGAAGGTACCAAAAAGGCCGTTTCGGACAGGTTGTTTTCCGCTCCGATGGCCTGCATGGTTTCGTCCGTCGGCCATTGTTCCAGGAGACATACTCCTGCCGGATTTCCCCCAAAGAGGTTACTGGTAAACGCATCGATTTAAAAATATGGAATTTCCATTAGGATCCCCTTTTCAAGTTGGCCAGCGCTTCGTCTGCCGCCTCACGGATCTCCTCCGAAAAAGTTTCCCTCGCGATGTCGGCAATGCGATCCCGCGCCGGTAAATAGCCGGATTCTCCAACCAGATGGAGCACATCCCCTCGGACACCGTCGTCGAAATCCCAAAAGCGGTCCAGCAACATGGTCGCGGCCTGGCCGGCCAGATGCTGATCGGATTCCGCCAGATACTCGAAGGCGACCATGGCTCCCAACCGTATCGACCACTTGGGATGGGCCACCAGTTCCAGAAACGCCGGGAAGATTTGCCCGGACTCGACCATCATTTCCCCCAGCCGCCCGGCACTGCCGTCTTGAAGCATTTTCACAAGTGTGTCGGCTCCAAGTCGTGCCGGATTCCGGTTGAGCATCATATCAACGATCTCGGCGAGTTGAACGGCCCCCGTCCAGCGAAATTCATCATCGAGAATTACTGTGGGTACCGATCGAATATCGGCTTCGCCGGCCAATTCCGGAAAGAGGGTGCCGTCGATGATGTTGACATGGATCAATGAGCTGGCACGAGCCAGGGAGAAAACCTGGTTCACCACGGTGGGGCAGAATGGGCACTGGGGCGCCATGAAAATATCGATCAAAGCCGGGGCCTGGAGTTTTTGGATCGCTTCGGCTGTGGCCGAATCTATCGGAGCACTCGAACCGGTCAGGGCCGATAAGAACGGCGCCAACTCCTGAGCCGAGGGAGCGGCCTGGTAGGTGATGTTTTCGGAGACCCGGATGCTTGGTGATGGGCCGGAGTCCGGGTCGTCTTTTATTAATCGAACTTCGGGTGCCAGCTCGATCAGCTCATTGCAGAACTCCTTGAGTGGCGTCATTTCCGACGATTCCGATGAGATCAAACGGATACGAAGGCCATTGTCCGGAATCGTGGGGCACCATTGCTGGATTCGATGTTTATCTTCGGGCGTCATGTCATCACTTCGGGGGGAGGCTGTCTACAAATTCTTTTGCCATATTTAGCCATTTCTTTAATTCCGCTTCGGTTTCAAAGCCTTTCTCTTCCACCATAACCCACCCTTTCATGGGCTTTCCGGTGATGTCAAACGGGCGAACGTGGGGGTTTCCCATGGCCGCCGTGGCAGCGGTTTCCCCCATGCGGAGGATCAGGTAGTCTTTATACACGCCGCAGAACATATTTCCGTTTCTCAGGTGGCAGACGCCGCCGAACATTTTTCGGGAATTGGTCTGTTGCCATCTGGCGATGGCTTTTTGTATTCTGGTATCGATGGTTTCATTGTAAGGCATGGGGTGCCTCCATTCGGCCCAACCAGTGGAGCGAAGCTCCAAGAGTGAGATTTTTTCAGAAATTTTAATCCGATATCGGCTGAATGAGATTCTCGATTGATTACAACAGCCAATGTAAGAACAACCCGCCGTATTTTTTACGGGCCTATAACCAAAGTTGAGGATATTGAAATAGGCCCTTCCATCACCCCCACCGATCCTCCCCCATCAAGGGGGAGGGCATTATTTTCTCCCTCCCCTGGCGGGAGGGAGTCAGAGGGAGGGGGTAAGATTGGCTCATTCCTTATTTTTGTTCACAGGCCCGTTTTTTTATTTAACCGTATCTGAAAAAATCTCACGCAATGTCTGGGCAATGGGAACATCCGCGGGCGCCAGATCATAGGACTCCAATTGTTCGACGGGTACCCAGTCGGCGCGGTCGTGTACGGATAGGGAAATCGCTCCTTCTACAATCTCTGCCCGGAGGGCCAGAAGCTTGATCGGCCCGTGGCTGTAAAGATGCTCATTTTCCATTATCATGTCACCGGCTCGGATGGTCACGCCGAGTTCTTCAAGGAGTTCCCGCTCGAGACACTGCTGCGGTGTTTCGCCGTTTTCAATTTTGCCTCCGGGAAACTCCCACCGTCCGGCCTGCTTCTCGCCGTCTGCCCGCCGTGTCAGCAGGACCTTACCGTTGGAAACGATGATACCGGCGGCGACCTTCTTCATCATCCGAGCTTGGCGCCGTTGGGTACCTGCCGGTCGGGTACGGCCAGTACCACGGCGCCGTCTTCCCGGTAGAAGCCGGTGATGAGGCATTCGGACATCATCGGTCCGATTTGTTTTGCAGGAAAATTGACCACGCCGACAACCTGCCTGCCGACCAGATCTTCTCTTTTGTAGAGGTCCGTGATTTGTGCGCTGGATTTTTTTATGCCGATGTCGGGCCCGAAATCAGTTGTAACAATATAGGCCGGCTGCCTTGCTTCAGAAAAATCGTCCACCGACAGGATGGTACCGACCCGTAATTCCACTTGTTCAAAGTCCTGCCATGATATCGTCTTCATCTGTTCTCCTTCATCTGCAGCATGTGTCTGGCTTCCCCGGGTGATGCGACATCTTTGCCGACTTCCCGGGCGAGTCGTGCCAATCGCTCGACGAGCTGCGCGTTCGACGTCGCCAGTTCCCCAGGGCGGTAATAGGGGTTGTCTTCAAATCCGGTGCGGACGTTTCCGCCCATGTTCATGGCCAGGGCCGAAAGCCGCAAGTCCGACCCGCCCTGCCCGCAGACGCACCAGAAAGATCCCTTCGGGATCGATTCCGACAGGAAGAACAGGTTTTGCGGTGATGCCGGAATTGCCCCTTGCAGCCCGAGCACAAACGTGAACAGAAACGGCGGTTGAATCAACTTCTCTTCGGCGTAGCGCATGCTGTTGGCAATCATCCCCGGCTCGAATATGGCGATATCCGGCTTGATCTGTTTTCGATGCATTTCCAAAACCCAGTAATCGATATCCTCCGGCGAATTGATGTAAACGCCGTCACCGTAATTCACGGATCCGGGATTGAGTGATGCCAGCTCGATATCGGCTGCCAACGAAACTGAACGCTCCTGTGCCGACAGGTCATGGGTTCCGCCCGTGGACCCCTCTATGATGATATCGCAACGGTTGCGGATACGTTCAATGGTCCGATGAAATGACGTCAGGTCGGCGGTGGGTTGGCCTGTTTCATCCCATACGTGAAGGTGAGCGATGCTCGCCCCGGCGTTGCACGCGCGTACGACCTCGTCGGCAATCCCGTCCGGTGAAAGGTCAAGACCCGGTATGGACGCTGCCGCCTGGGGCGGAATACTCGGCGCTACCGTGATCAGCAGTTTGTCTTCCATCTCATTTCCTCGGCAGTGTTGATCCCGAACAGATTTGGAATGTAGCCCCCCGACGCGAACTTCAGGAGCCCCTCAATGGACAGTTTAGCAGCAGGCAGCCCCCGTCGTGGGGGATTCGCGGATGGCGCTCTACAGCCACGTCCCGAACCGCCTCGAAGCCCTGTCGGGCATAAAGGCGCCTTGCGTCATGATTGTCCCGAAATACCATCAGGCTGATGCTTTCATGCCCCTTGTTCTCGGCTTTTTGTTTCGCCAGCCCGATCAGTTGGCTGCCGATACCGTTTCCCCGAAGTTCTTCATCAACGGCCAATGCATCCAGAAAGAAGCTGTTTTCCACCCTGGCCGAAAAAAAAATGTTCAGGTGATCGAGGCGCTCCCGGGGGATAAATTGACGCATGTCGCCCGTTATCCTGAATTCGGCGGCCGGAAACGAGAGGGCCATTCCGGCAACGCTCCCGAGGTGCTCCGCAACGATGGCGTTACGAAAGGAGTAATGGGAGTTGTGGTTTTCCAGGGCCCGCGTTTCTATGTCCACGGGTGTCAATCCGGGCACCAGGTCGTGGAACAAGAAGTCGAGCATCCCTCCGGCAGCAATCTCCATCAACCCGGCAAGCCGCCGGCAGTCCTCTTTGAGCGCCGGGCGGTATACGATGGGGGCATTCATTTTAAGAATAACGGATTCAAGGATTCAAGGGGTCAAGGATTCAAGTGAAATACCAAGAAAATACGTACGGTTGAATGGGCTGTGCCGAAGTACAACGAACTACGGAATAATCCCCGAAGCAAGAAATTTTCCGGTTATTCCACGGCGATCTTCAATTCCACCGCATGTTTCAGAGTATTGGCGTTGATACAGCCACGCTCGGCAATGGTCACCAGCTTTTCCATCAAGGGGCGGTCATCGTAGGTTGCCGAAATCTTCATCCGGATGGCGGAGAACCTGGGCGGGGCGCTTTCCAGGGTTCCGGTGATGGTCGTGTGTACATCCGATATGGCTGCCTCCCGGGACCGGATGGCGGCCAGGAGATTGCTCATGAAACATCCCCCCAGGGCCATCAAGAGAACTTCTCCACCCATGGCACCTTTGTTCTGACCTTCTTTTTCCGTTGGTCGGTCCATAATTACGCGGTGCCCGCGAACGCTTCCTTCGGAAGCGGTGGTGTCCATTTGGCGAACTTCTACCGTCACTGCCATGCTCATGTCGGCCCCTCCATTGGTAATTTATAGAAACGGTTTTATATCATGTTAGAGCAGGTCGGCCGATTCGGCCATCCTGTCTCATTAGCACAGGGGTCTTAGAAAACCAAACCGGGCCATGTGTCTTTGATCCAGCACATGCCGAGCACTCGCTGCGGCATCTTCCATACACATTGATTTTCGGTCCTATAGACAAAAATAAGGAATGAGCCAATCTTACCCCCTCCCACTGGCTCCCTCCCTCCAGGGGAGGGAGAAAATAATGCCCTCCCCCTTGATGGGGGAGGCGCGGTGGGGGTGAAAGAATGGCTGATTACCGCAGGGCCCGTTGATTTTTATAGAATAGTCGCGTAAAAACAGGACCCTGAGAAATGGCCGGGGATTATTTCCAGGGACTTCGGCCGACAGATTGGTTTCTAACCCGAACATTGCATGAAATCTTTTCAGCATTTGGCTAAAAAAAAGCGAAATCGTAGTGTTATGGTGGGTTCGGGCGTTTTCAGCAGCAGTGCAATTTGTAACGACCGAGAATTTGAGAACACCCTGAAAAGATTTCCCCCTTCGGGCCAAACGGAAACTTCCATGGCCAGCGTTATTCGAGGCTCGCGGTAGTTGGACTACAGCGTCGCCTCGAAGTGCCTTGGACATGAAACTTTCCATTTGGTGCAATGCCCGGACTAATACCCAGAGCATGAACGGGTGCCATGACCGACCCATCAACACACACGGATCGAAAACGGATAACATTGGGGTATTCGCCCTGTCCGAACGACACGTTTATGTTTCATGGAATTGCCAGCGGAGTGCTTTGCATCCCCGGCTATGATGTTGCGGAGGAGCTGCATGATGTTGAAACGCTTAATGCCATGGCCATGGAACATCGGCTGGACGTTTCCAAATTGTCGTTTCATGCCTGGCTCCGGTTGAAGGATTCCTATAGATTGCTGCAAAGCGGTGCTGCGCTGGGCTTTGGCTGTGGGCCGATTCTGATCGGCCGGCAACCGCTGGCCCGTTCGGACATCGATACATGCCGCATCGTTCTGCCGGGACAATGGACCACCGCCCACCTGTTGTTCCGGTTGTGGGCGCCCAAGGCAGAGAATAAATATTTTGTCCCTTACGATCGGATATTCGCAGAAATTGAATCCGGCCGGGCCGATTGCGGCGTGATTATTCACGAGAACAGGTTTACATTCGAAACGGCCGGATTCCAGGCGATCGTCGATCTCGGGGCATGGTGGGAACATGAAACCGATATGCCGATTCCGTTGGGGTGTGTTGCCGCCAAGGCTGAGATGGGTGGAAGCGCCATCCGTGCCGTTGAATCCCTCATTGGGGACAGCATCCGCATGGCAAAAGAGCATCCCGAAGCGACATTGCCATACATGCGCCGGTATGCCCAGGAAATGGAGATCGATGTTCTGCGCCGGCATGTGCGGACCTTTGTCAATGAATTCAGTCTGGAGTTGGGAGAAATAGGGCGGGCGGCTGTTGACGAACTGGAGCGGCGCGCAAAGGATGCAGGGGTGATTCCGTGACCGGGATTCTGTTTGCCTCCTCCCGGGAGGCCCAGCCTTTTATAGTGATGTCCGGGGCTTCTACTGTATCGGACTTTCCTTTCCCGCTGTACGCCGTTCAATCGCCCCGGCTGACGGTCGCCATCAGCGGCATGGGAAAAGTGGCTGCGGCGCTGGCAGTACAGTATTTGATCCGGGAACAGGGAATCCGTCGAATCGTCTTTGGCGGTACATGCGGTGCTCTGACAGACGACCCGTTGTTTCAGACCGGGCGGATTTTTCGAATTATCCAGGCTTCCGAGGGAGCCGCCGGTCCCGGCATCCCGGGCGCACCGGTGGCCTGTGATACGACCCTGTGGGCGCAGTTGCCGTCAGCCACGCTGGTCACTGTGGAACGTCCGGTTTTCGATGGACAGCGCCGCCAGGATCTAGTTGAATTCGGTGATTTGGTGGACATGGAAGGGGCCGTTGCCGCCAGGGTGGCCGCCATGTACGGTGTCCCATGCACCATCCTTAAAGGGGTGACCGACTTTGCCGGAGACGGTCAACGCCAACTGCTGCAGGAAAACCTGGCTGAGGTGAGCCTGGCACTGGCGAACATACTTTGGAAGGAATTGCTCCATGATGCTTCAGGCCGGTTCAAAGCTTGAGACACACGGTCGGTCCGATCCGGGCCTGGCCCGAAAGATACTCCGGTTTACCAAGATCGAACACACGGCATTCAGCCTGCCCCTGGTGTTGGCCGGTGCCTGGATCGGGACGGAAGGCCGGACACCACCCATCAGTATTCTGCTTCTGATCATCGTCGCAACCGCAGGTGCGCGAATCTTCGGGATGTCCTTTAACCGGATCTTTGATCGGCGCATCGATGCACTCAATCCGCGCACGGCGATACGGGAACTGCCCAGTGGAATCCTCTCCGTCAACACTGCGCTAATGGTGGCATTCGCCGGACTGGCCGTCTATATTTCAGCTTGTGCGACTCTGGGAGGCTGGTGCCTGATTCTGTCGCCATTGCCGCTGATTCCGCTCCTGGGATACTCGCTCCTCAAACGATTCACGTCCTTATGCCACTTCGGAATCGGGGTTTGTCTGGCCATGGCGCCATTGGGTGCTTTCGTGGCGGCGTCCGGACATCTCGGGTTTTCCCCAATGGTGATCTGGTTGTCGCTGTTTGTGTTTTTATGGCTCAGCGGAGCAGACATCATATACGCCATCATGGACATCGAGGCCGACCGGACCCATCATATTCACAGTATTCCGGCACGGTTTGGGCGAGCCGGTGCCCTGAAAATCGCGGCACTTTGCCACCTATCGGCCTTTGGATGTCTGGTTGCCGTATTCAGCCACACCAATGGTGGACCCGGGACGGGAGCGGCCATGGTGATTTCGACGGCTGCCATGGCCGCCATGTACCTTCCCTCGATACCGCTTGGGTTCCGCTTTTTCCCGATTGCCACCATTGCCGGCATCGCTGCGGCATTAGTTCCGATCCTGGGATATTAGGGCCGTCGGCGTGTAACCCCGGGGGAAATATGTATCATCAAGCAGTCCGTTTCTTCAATTGCCGTGATGAGAAATCCGATATTCGAAGACTGAAAAACATGCGATACTGCATAACGGGTCCTAAAACTATGAAGGTGCGTAATCCGAAATGAATACCAACAAAAAAAAGCTGGTTCTTGGAATTTCCGGGGCCACCGGGGTCTTTGCCGCCGGCCTGCTTGTGGAAAAATCGCCCTGGCCGGTGTGGCTGGTTGCCACCCGCTGGGGGCGGGCGGTATTCGAACACGAATGCGGTTCCTATGAATCCCTGGCACGCCGAGTGGATCGGGTGTTTGAAAACGACGATCTCTTTTCACCGATCGCATCCGGATCGGTGCCCACGGTGGGTATGGTTATTCTGCCCTGCTCCGCCAATACCCTTGGCCAGATTGCTTCCGGCGTGGGGGACACGCTGCTCACCCGGGCGGCCCATTGCCACTTGAAGGAACGGCGCCCTCTGGTGCTGGGCCTGCGGGAGACCCCCCTGACATTTATCGATCTGAAGAATGCAACACGGGTTTCCGCCGCCGGTGGTGTGATCATGCCCATATCGCCGCCGTACTATATGACGGCTGAAAAAGATCCCTCCCAGGTGACGCTTTCCGAACTGCTCAGCGCCTATGTGGACCGGATCCTTGCCATGCTTGGCCAGCCGGCCGAGCAAACGTGGGAGGATGTGCGGTGAGTTCCCCGGACCTTAGATCATTTCTACGGGAGCTGGAAACCAGAGGCGAACTGGCGAGGGTCCGCGTAGAGGTGGATCCGGACCAGGAGATTACCATCATCCAACACCGGGTACAGGCCCGGGGAGGGCCGGCGCTGTTGTTTGAACGGGTCAAAGGGTCGCCCTACCGATTGGTGTCGAATCTGTTCGGCACGCCGGAGCGGGTCGCCCTTGCCTTCGGGGGAGCCCCGGAGGCCGTCGGCCAACGGCTCGTCCGCCTGGCCGAAGCGATGATGCCGCCCAGCCCGAAGCGCCTGTGGCAGATGCGGCGGGAATTTCCCCTCTTCGTACGCTCCCGGCTGAAGCCTGTGGCGTCGGGACCGGTCCTGGAAACCGTCATGGAGCCGGCAGACCTCAATCAACTGCCGGTTCTCAAATGCTGGCCGGAAGATGGCGGCCATTTTTTTACATTACCCCTGGTGCATACCGTCGATCCCGTGTCCGGCAAGGGAAATATGGGTATCTACCGTCTCCAGCGCTATGATGCCGGTTCCACGGGAATGCATTGGCAGATCGAGAAAGGCGGCGGCTTCCACTTTCAGCTGGCCGGTGAACTGGGGCGGCCGCTGCCGGTGAGCGTGTTTTTAGGTGGGCCGCCGGCACTGACCATCGCCGCTGTGGCGCCGTTGCCCGAAGGGATCGATGAGCGGCTTCTGGCAGCCATGATGATTGGTGCTCCCCTTAATGTCATTTCCAGAAAATGGACGGGGCATCGGATACCGGCGGAAGCGGAATTTGTTCTGGAAGGGACGGTGACGAAGGGGGATGTCGCCAGGGAAGGCCCGTTTGGAGACCATTTCGGCCACTATTCCCACTCGGCGGATTTTCCGGTGTTTCGGGTCAAACGCGTTCTGGCCCGCCGGGATGCCATTTATCCGGCAACGGTGGTCGGCAAACCGGTGCAGGAAGACTTTCACATCGGCGCCGCGCTTCAGGACATGGCACTGCCGCTGCTAAAGATCATGCGTCCGGCGGTCACGGCCATCTGGGCCTACCCGGAGACCGGATTCCATCCGTTGGCGGTCATGGCGGTCAAGCAGCGGTATCCCCGGGAGGCCTTGAAACATACGCTTGGTATGCTCGGAGAGGGGCAGGTGTCGCTCACCAAAATCATGATCACCGTGGACCACGGCGTGGATGTAAAAGACTTCAAGGCGGTCAGCACCGCTCTGTGGCGGCATCTCGACCTGCGGGATGGGCTTCACCTGGTGTCCCCAACCGCACAGGATACCCTGGATTTTACCGGCCCGGCCATGAACTCCGGCTCGCGTCTGGTGCTCATTGCCTGCAGAAAAGCAACTGGACCTGTCCGAGATAGTCTGCCGCCGGAAATTGATGAAACCCGGGGGGTGCACCGGGATCTGATTCGCGTCATGAATCTGGGGCCCGCATTTCTCTTGGCCCAGCTTCGTTCCAACGATGTGACCATCGAAGATGTTCGAGCCGCTCTCGAGGCCCATCCGGCGGCGCGGCAATACCTGTTTCATGTGCTTCTGTCTCCGGATATTCCCATGGACGACCCGATCATGATCTTCTGGGGCTGGTTCACCCGGTTCGATCCGCTGCTGGACATCCATCCGGCCGATCGCCGGGTCCAGGGGAATCGGCTCGAATTCGACGCGCCGATCGTCATAGACGCCCGCTGGAAGGAGGGGTACCCCAAACCGGTCGAGTTCGACCCAACCATAGAAAAGCGCGTCAGCGCGCGATGGCGCACATACCATCTTCCCGGATAGCCTCGTGGGTGCCCGGAATCGATACGGATCGGATACATGAGCGACACGCTGTTTGATCAGGCCATTGAAAAAGGCCGCAGAGGCGACCGGCTTTCAGCAGAGGAAGCCTACGAGCTGGGGCGGAAAATCACGCCCGACCGGGTCCACCGGATCGGGATCGCCGCGCTTGAAAATCGACGGCGACGGTATGGCGATGCCGCCACCTATGTGTTCAACCTGCAGATCAATCCAACCAACATCTGCGCCATGGGATGCACCTTCTGTAATTATGCCGCCACCCCGGCAGCCGAACACGCCTATGTCCTGGAAGAAGAGGACATACTGAACACGGTCGAGCGGCTTGCTCCCACCGAAGCGCACATCGTCGGCGGGCTCAACGGGATATGGCCCTACGAGCGCAACCTGGAACTGGTGCGGGAACTGCGGCGTCGATTTCCGAAGCTTCACATCAAGGCATTTACGGCAGTGGAAATCGACTACTTTGCGCGCATGTCCAAAAAGAGCGAAGAACAAGTACTCGATGAACTCTGCAAGGCCGGAATGGATGCCATGCCCGGCGGTGGCGCGGAAATATTTTCAGAGCGCCTCTACCGGAAGCATTGGAAAAACAAAATCGGCCCTTCCGACTGGATACGGATCCACGAGCTGGCCCATGCCATGGGCATACCGACCAACGCCACCATGCTGTTTGGCTTTGGCGATACCTGGAATGAGCGGATTGACCACATGCGGATTCTCAGGGACACCCAGGATGCCAGCGGCGGATTCTCCTGTTTTATCCCGCTGCCGTTCCAACCGGGAAAGGGCCGATTCGTTGAAGAAGGCCCTTCCCCCCTGGAGTCCCTGGCGGTAATCGGCATTTCACGACTCCTGATCGACAACATCCCCCACCTGAAGGCCTACTGGCCGATGACCGGCCTGGAAACGGCCGCCGCCGGTTTGAGCTGGGGTGCCGATGACATGGACGGCACGATTTCCGAAGAAAAGATTGCCCATCTGGCCGGGGCCCAGACTCCCGTTGGCCTGGCCCGGGAGAAGATGGTCGATACCATCCGGGTCGCCGGATTCCGGCCCGTGGAGCGGGACGGCAGATTCCGTGAGCTGGAAACCGGTAAGTCTCCCGAGATGGCTTAAGGCAATAACGAGATGCGCCAGCCAATAGCGATGATCCCCTACACGAACATGGCACCGTACCGCGCGTTGGGTGCACCGGACGGTTGTTGCTTCGTATCCTGTGTGCCCGCGCAGAGTGTGCACGCCATCAAGGCCGGCGAGGTGACGGCTGCCGCCGTGCCGGTTGGGGCCATGGATTATGTCGCCGGAGAGGTCGAGCCATTGGGGCCTTTCGGCATCGGTGCTCGCGAACGATCCATGAGCGTTCTGTTTTTTTCGAATCGTCCATTCTATGAGATGGGCGCCACTTCCCGGATCCGGGTCACCGAAGAGTCCGCCTCCAGTGTAAGACTTTTATTTATGCTGCTTGAATCTCGAAATGGCCCGGACCACCTGCCACATATCGCTGGACCTCGAGATTCCATCGATGGGGAACTCCTGATCGGGGATACCGCTCTGAAAAAGGTCAACCAACTCCGAGACCCGCACGGTTATCCCTATATTACGGATTTGGCCAGTGAATGGTATCGCAGCCGTGGGCTGCCCATCGTCTTTGCCCGATGGGTGGTCCGAAAGGACGCCCCGAGCATCATTCGATCGGCCTTGGACCGGTGGCTGGGAGAGTTCAAAAAACGGGAACATGAACTGGTGGAACACGCCGTTCCCCCTTCGGCGGCGCAACTCGGGGTACCGGAGCATTATATCCGGGAGTACTTTCGAGTGATCCGAAGGGTTCTCGACAAAACAGACCTGGCCGGTCAGGCCGCATTTTTTTCAGAGCTCGAGCGCTTTCAAAAACGGTGTCGGCTCGGTCTCACATCCAATTAGCTCAGGAAGCCAACGTGACCCCAGGAAACGAGAAATTGAACGCACCCAAGGACGGTGACCCGATGAATCCGCCGGTACAGATGGGAGTACGTTACGGGCGGGAAGAAGGCACGGACATCTTTCGCGACATGCCCCTTGGGCGGCTCATGACGCTGGGATATGAGGTCCGCCAGCGGCGACTGCCCGGACACCGAGTGACCTATGTTATTGACACAAACCCCAACTACACCAATGTCTGTACCACCCGGTGTGCCTTCTGTGCGTTTTTCCGCAAACCCGGGGATCCGGATGCCTACCTGCTGTCTCCCGAACAGGTCGTAAAAAAGGTGCGCATCGCCGTGGATCGGGGTGCCACCACCGTACTGCTTCAAGGCGGCCATCACCCGGACGTTCACCTGATGGACTGGATTGCCTATATTCGCGCGATTCGTGAGGCCTGCCCGACTCTACACATCCACCCGTTTAGTCCGGCGGAGTATGTTTACATGGCCGGGCAGGAGAAGGCCCACGTTCGCGACATCCTCGGGGCGATTTACAATGAAGGTATCCGGACCATTCCCGGCGGTGGCGCGGAAATTCTGTCCGAACGCGTACGGAGCATCGTGGCGCCCGGAAAAGCAAGTGGCGAAGAGTGGCTTGAAACCTGTGAAATCGCCCACGGTATCGGATTCAAGACCACGGCCACCATGATGTACGGTCATGTAGAGTCCCCCGAAGAGATCGTCGATCATCTGGTGCGCTTGCGGGAGCTGCAAGATCGCACCGGAGGGTTTACCAGTTTTATCCCCTGGTCGTTCAAATCCGGGGGTTCAGCCCTTGGACGCCGTCGGGGCACGGAAGCCCATCCGGCCGAATACATCCGTGTCGTGGCCATTGCCCGCCTGCTGCTGGACAACTTTCCCCATGTCCAGTCTTCCTGGTTCAGTGAAAATATTGCCGCGGGTCAACTCGGCCTGATGGCCGGTGCAGATGATTTTGGTGGGGTGCTGATCGAAGAAAACGTGCTGAAAGACGCCGGACACGACAGGGCGGCCACCATTTCCCATGTGAAAACCATCATCCGCCGGGCCGGGTTCGAACCGGTTCAACGGGATTCACTGTATTACCCCCTGTAATTCAGACTTTTCATGAGCCCTGCCGGTTTCACCGAATCTGGACGTCACTGAGGCCGGCGGCCTATGGTCAATTTCAAACTATAGCGATTGCCAGAATTCCGTTCCGATTCCTTTTACGATCAACCTATCACCGCAACGGCGCAGAGGTCGTAGAGGTGATTTTAATTCTGCATTTCGCTGCCCTACCACTCCGATCCCTTCGGCAGGCTCAGGATAAACAGGACCTGTAGGGCGACATGCAAAACGATCGTCTGGGAAAATACATAGGCGTATGTGAGCATTTTTCGCTGGAGCGCGGGGGAGGGGCTCTGCGGTTCTGCCCACAACACAGAGATTCGGTGTTAGATGGGGCAAATCACTTCTAATGAATGGTATGGGTGCTCCGGGCGTCTTCCCGGATTTTCTGGAAGAGCGCAATATCGGAATCAGAGCCGGATCTCGCACATAAGCCATGTCGGAGAAAGTCGATCAGTCCGATCAGCTTGTCCTGGTATTCTCTGCTCTTGTCCATCAGATTGTCGGGCAACCCCTTGCTTCGATGGGCGGACCGCCATGCATGAAGTGCTTCCTGATCCGCCATGCAAATGATGTCGGAATCGTTTTTTCCCTGAACCGCATCAATAAAATCCTCGAACCGGAAACTTCGTGAAATCATAGTGTTACCTTTCATCGCAATCTACTGAATTCGGGGTTCGACGCATAGGGGAAAGATGGTTCCGGGGCAATGGTGGGAATGTGTTGCAGGCAGTCCAAATCAATGGGCACAGATGTCATCTGTCTGTTGATCATCCGACGCGATAGTCCTGAAAGAACAGTGAACGAGCCGCTTTCTGTTGGGATCCGATTTGAGACAGCCTCTTTACTAAAGTATCGGACATGAATCTGTCAAAGCGGGTTACAGACGATTACCGAAGACACCCAGTCGATGGTTAAATATTTGTAACATCCTGAAATTTTATTATTTATTTTATGAGGCGAGGTAATCTATTAGATTTCCTGTTTTTTTTATCCGTCACGTTTAGATCGTGATTCCACGAGTTTGTGCAATGATCCACTGTTTGACACTCTCTATGAAAAACACGAATCTCGAAAAATCGCCCGATCTCTGTTAATTTCTTCAATCAATCCGGATAGAGCACACGGATCATGGACGGTACCCGTGAATCATTTCAAGAAACAACTGGGATTGGATGGTCCGGCGAACGCCGGTGATCGGTTCGCCCAGAATACTGGCGATGATGTTTCGTCGCAGAGGATTGTCGACTTCAAGCAAGACCTCTCCCGGCCATCGCTGGGGATCCATGGGGGATGCGGCCTCGATGGATACATCCAGCTGGATGAGCTGTACCGCGGTGCCCACAGTGCGGAATCCGAAACACCGGTTGTCGGCCCGGAATCCTCTGAAACGGGTTTCATTGGACAGGGTGATCCGGAATTCGGCGGTCCGGTTCAGGGCCCCATGCTGTAATCTGCCGGCGGCCACTGCAACCGTCGGGGTGGTCTCCGTCTGGATCCGTTCGGTTTTCAAAAGCCTCGGGATCAGGGACCACGGGTGGAGCGCCAATTCGTTGAAGAGATTTGTTCGAATCGCCGTTTGGGTGCCCCAGAAAAACTCGATTTTCGCGACATCCCGAAAAAAGCCGTCCCATTGCAGCTTTTCTTGCATGTGTTTCCGGATGGCGGCAAACGGCAGTTCCAGGCCGAAGGCCCCCGTAGCGGCATAAGGGGCCAGCAGATTTGCCTCAATCAGACTGGCTCCGTTTCCATCGGCTTCACTGAACGGTTTTTCACATAGCACGCGACTTCCGGCAGCCAGGGCCAGGAGGCTGTACCCGGCATGGATACGGTTGCCCAGAGTCGGATCTTTGGCCACGATGCACGTGAGGTCCGGCGTGTGCTTCTCCAGGACCACCACCAGCGCCGCCTCGTTATGCACCGCTTCACCGATGACGGGCACTCGGCATCGGGAGTCTTTTCCCAACGTTGCGGCTGTTTTCCGGGCCCGTTCCCGGGAGGTGCGTGTCAAAATCAGACGATGAATGGCCTTCGGCCCGGGGATGGCCGAATTTTCCATGCGACTCAGAATCCGGGCATAATGCCTCCCGAACATTCCCGCTCCCACCAGCAATATGGTCTTCGGTGTGCTCATAAACCGACTGTCATCCCTGGAAAAGTCGAAAAATAGTACTTTCTCCCGATTTACATTGTAGAACCGTCGCGATAAAGTTGTATATCCAATTAAAAGTGGGAATCCGGGCTGTTGGCCCTGTTTTGATCCAATTTGCCTTGCGCGACAGCCTTGTGTGACTTTTTCGAACCGATTCAGGTCCGGAGGTCGTTATGGCCATCTATCTATCCATACCCGAAATCCGGCTGAGGCGGATTCTCGTGGGCTTTTTTGTCCTGGCATCTCTTCTGCCGGTCATTATATCGCTCTATACGGTTTCCAGCTACGTTATTCCAGCCCTCTCCGAGGCTCAAGTAGAGAACTTACGCGATCCCTTCAGCAATACCATCCTGCTTGTCCTCCTGTTGCAG
Organism: Olavius algarvensis associated proteobacterium Delta 3; assembly: GCA_903231505.1. Classification (GTDB taxonomy): domain Bacteria; phylum Desulfobacterota; class Desulfobacteria; order Desulfobacterales; family CAFBRK01; genus CAFBRK01. Next base: position 17,205 of record CAFBRK010000054.1, read on the forward strand.
TGTATCGGCTTCATTTTGTTCTGGCGCTGGGTTGCCTCCTGGGAAACGATCATGAACAATATAAAAATGATCGCCGCCGAGATTTTGAAAAAAAAGTCGATTGAGAACATCGGGGAAAATGAACTCAGCACCCTGCACGAGCTCTTTATGGAACTGCGCGCCGAATACCAGAAGATTGCCAATCGCCTGAACGCATACTTTAAACGGTCCATTACCGACGATATGACCTGTCTGTTCAATCGATCCTATTTCGAGTTCAAACTGACCGAGGAGTCCAGAAAAGCAGATATGCTCAAAGAACCGTTTTCCCTGATCCTTTTCAGCCTCGATGATTTTCACCGCCATAGTACGGAAATCGGAGACAAACTGCTCCAAGACTTCGGCGAGTTGATGCGCAAGCTGATCCGGCGAGCGGACTTGCCGTTTCGTTATGGCAGAAACAATTTTGCCATTATTCTACCCTGCTGCGGCGGACGGATTGCCGAAAAGGTGGCCACGCGTCTGTCCCAGAGTGTCTCCCGGCATGCGTTTGTCGATCCCAAATGGCTGCCCCTCGGCAAGATCACCATCAGCTGCGGCGTTGCCGTATACGACGGCGATATGAAAAACACCATGGGGTTGGCGAATGAGGCGCTAAATAGAGCACAGGACATCGGTGGCGGAAACATCGCAGGCATCAGCAACCTGGAAATCACCCCCGATTTGGTGTGAACCATACGCGAACGCGCACCCTAATTCTATCTCGGTCCGGTGGGTTAAGGATGAACCCGCCTGCCGGATCCCGCACGCCCCCTCAAGAATAGAACAGGATTCCTCTGGATGCCGCCCTTCGAGGCTGTGTCGTAATTGGAAAAATTGGTAAAATTCATTATTTTGTCATTCCGGACCTGATCCGGAATCCAGGTATTTTACGTGATTTACACCTCTGGATGCCGGATCGAGTCCGGCATGACGAACACATGCTAAGCGCTTATTTGAATTGTGACACAGCCTCCTTCCCCTACATGACGGAAGAGACACCCGGCCCCTCAGATACTTCTTCACCGGCTCCCATGGAAAGATCCCCGATTCACCGTTTGCTTGCGCATCCAAAGCATTTCTGATTTAGTTGCCCCACGCATCCTCAATGGGATCGAAAACTGAAGTATCTTCCTGATATCTGACGCAAACGTACTGTTACCGCAAGACCTTTTGCGATGGGGTCAAAACGGCATCGGTTGGGGTTCACTGAAAAGGTGTCGGAACTGCAGGGTGTCCGGATGAGGATTCTATTTTTTGCCGGAAAAGGTGGTGTTGGGAAGACATCTCTATCTGCTGCCACAGGGATTAAAGCCGCCGAAAGCGGGTACCGGACGGTGGTGTTGTCGTTGGATGTCGCCCACAGTCTCGCAGACATTTTTGATCTGGAACAATGTCTCCTCGATCAGAACCAGGGACGGCCTGTTCCCGTCGCACCGAATTTATATATTCAGGAGCTTGACATTCAGGAAGAGATACGCACCAACTGGGGCGATATCTACAAATACCTGGCGATCCTGCTGAACACGACTGGTCTCGATGAAATCCTGGCGGAAGAGCTTGCCATCTTGCCGGGTATGGAGGAAATCAGCCTCCTGCTCTATATTAACCGGTACGCGCGGGACAACGCATACGATGTCATTATCCTCGATTGTGCTCCCACCGGAGAATCGATCCGGTTCATCAGCATACCGACAACGTTAGAGTGGTACATGAAGAAGCTTTTCCGGCTGGAACGGACCGTGGCGCGCTACGCGCGGCCGATCGCCAGCCGGGTCTACGATATTCCGCTTCCCGGCGATGATTACTTTCAGGCGATCGAGTCGCTGTTCAAGCGGCTTCGGGGGGTCGATGCACTGCTCACCGATCCGGACATCACCACGGTGCGACTCGTCACCAATCCTGAGAAGATCGTCATCAAAGAGACCCAGCGGGCGTTTATGTATTTTTCCTTGTACAAGATGTCCATCGATGCCATTATCATCAACAGGATCCTGCCGACATCGCTCAAAGAAGACTATTTCAGCGACTGGATCGAGGGACAGCGGCAGCACATTGAAAACGCCAGAGAGTTTTTCAGCCCGATTCCGATCCTTTCCATTCATCAATTGCGTGAAGAAATTTTCGGATATGATCGGCTCAAGGATCTGGCCGACAGGCTGTATCAGCATCGCCGACCGCTGGATCGCTTTTTTCATGATCCCCCCTTTGATCTCTCCAAAACAGAAGGCGGATACCTCTTAACGTTGAAGCTTCCGTTTGCGGATAAAACGGATGTCGAGCTGAACAGGGTATCCGATGAACTGATATGCCGCGTCGGCGCCTTCAAGCGTCATATTCTGTTGCCCAGAGGATTGGCGGGGCTTGACGCCGTTTCCGCCAAGCTTGACGGGAACCTGCTGCGGATCGCATTCAAAGGAGACCGCCATGACCGATGAACCCACCCGCGATGACGCCGTCAGTTGTCCGGTCGGTCGATTCTTCTCGGACCTCGACAGGATGTTCGGAAAAGGCTCGGAATTTCGAACCCACATGACCCGCTCACGGATAGAGTTTTTGAAAGCTGTTCGCACGATCGTGGATCAGGGTATCGCACACCTGGAAAAAAAAGACAGCGATGAGACCGATCCGAAGATGACCCGGATCGAGGTGGATTAGCATATCCTGCCCGGGTACAGGATGGCCGCAGGGGGCCACGCCGTGGTCATGGAGCCCCGGAAGGGCCGTTTCGAGAAGGGGAACCTGGGTTCTGCCAAAGGTCCCAGGGGGAGGGCATCGGTATCGATTGACATCTCACAAATTTGAATAAATATGAATACATATGTATGATCGACGCCATCGATCGGTGTTATATTAAACAGAGCCAGGGTATAAGGAGGAGCACTCGTGGAACCGGCTCGGACGAGCTTACCGTTATCGAGAATATTAAATCAGTTGTCGGCGGAAGATCGCAGTTTCATCGTCTCTCTGATTGACAAGGATCCTCTCACCGGTGTGTACAATCGGCGAAAGTTCGACTCGGATTTGGAACTGGTGATTGCCATGGCCGATCGGGCCAACAACGGGACAAGCCTGTTGATGATCGATATCGATCATTTCAAGCGGTACAATGACAAATACGGTCACCAGCAAGGGGATGACGTGCTCAGAGCGGTTACCCGGGCGATAGAGAAAAGTCTTCGGGAATACGACAGACCCCACGTCTATCGGTATGGGGGTGAGGAATTTGTCGTATTGATTCCAAATGTCACCCGGGACCAGGCATGCAGAATCGGTGAGCGGATCCGAGGCAATGTGGCCGATCATACCGATGTGACGGTCAGTGCCGGCATATCCCATTACAAAGAGAACGCCGACGATCTGGAAACCCTGATCCGGTATGCCGACCGTGCCCTGTACCAGGCAAAAGAGACGGGCCGAAATCGGGTCGTCCTGTTCGATCCGGCAGCCCCCTTCCAAATTCCCATGAATTGGTGATATCCCTCCTGTTGATGAATGATTTCTATCCTTAGCATGCGATGCCCCTTGTGGGGCAACACCCTCGTTGGATTGTGGGGAGGTTTGCAAGTACGCTCATGACTCACAACACGAAACGGATTCTGACCATCGGCGGAGGGACCGGCCAGTTCGCCCTTCTGTCCGGCCTTCGGGATCTTCAACACATTGACATATCGGCGGTGGTTTCCATGGCCGACAGTGGCGGCAGCACCGGCAGACTCCGAGACGAGCTCGGAATTCTGCCCCCCGGTGATGCTCTCAAGTGCATCCTGGCCCTTTCCCCGCACCGTGAGACCGCCCGTCATCTTTTGCTCAAGCGATTTACACGCAACAGCCGGCTCCGGGGCCACAATGCCGGGAACATGCTATTGACCGTGCTGTCCTGGTACGCCGGTAATTTTCCGGCAGGCATTCAGGCCCTGGCCGAAATCCTGGAAGTCAAGGGGGCCATCCTGCCGGTGACCACGGACAGGGTGACTTTGGTGGCGGAGTTGACCGACGGCAGCCGGATCTATGGCGAGCAAGCGATTGATGTCCCCCGGGGGAATCAGCGGGAGAAAATTCGGGATGTTTTCCTGGTGCCCCACGACAGCGCTGACATTTCGGTATACCCCCCAGTCATCGAGGCCATCGAATCCGCAGATGCCATTGTCATCGGTCCCGGCGATCTGTTCACAAGTATCCTGCCCAATCTCATTGTCCCCGGTGTACGGGAAGCGCTGTGTGAGGCGTCCGCCCGGATGTGTTGTGTGATCAATTTGATGACCAAATATGGAGAAACCCATCATTTCAAGGCACGCGATTTTGCTGTTCGGCTGGAAGAAACCATCGGACGGCCCTTTGACTGTTTCATTTACAACAACCGGATCCCGGCCTCCGAAATCCTTGCACCATACAAAGAACAGCAGGCGGACATCGTAAGCATTGACACCACCAACGGATGGTGGAAGGGACGGACGGTCTACGCCACCGATTTACTGGATACCACCGGGGGGATTGTGCGCCATGATTCCAAAACACTTGCGAATCTAATCGGTGAGATTGTGTGCGGAAAGCACCCATCGGAACGGAAATCCGACACCGGCGATAATCGGGTGGCTTAGGAAAACCAACCGCAGATTCCCTTAGAAAATCCGTTGTAGCCGGTGTTGGCGTTTCGGTTTGATGGGTGCATTGTTTGCGTCCGTGAACTTAACAGAGTCGTCGGAAGCGGTATCGCCGTGGACGATGGCCATCCCGTCTTGATGCCGATCCCGGTCCCGATAGCGATCCCGATGCCGAATTCGTCCGGGGGTCCGGGTTCCCGTGACCGAACCTATCGAGAAACCGTGACGTTTCAAGGGGAATTGAATTCGTGCCGGGGGCAGACACGGCTTGGATCCACTTCTCAAAAAAACCGATCCCGTTACTTCTGCTGATCCGACGGAGCACTGATATGAAAGTGACGCTGTTGATGGCCATGACCCTTGACGGAAAGATCGCAAAAAGTGCGGACCACTTCCCCGACTGGACGGGAAAAGAAGACAAACAGCTGTTTGTCGATATGACCCGCCGGGCCGGAGTCATTATCATGGGGTCAAAGACGTTCGCGACCATCGGAAAGCCGCTACCCGGCCGAAAAAATATTATCCTCACCCGGGACACCAGCCGGTCGTCAAACGATCCCGATCTGGTGTTTAGCAGCCGCCCCCCGGAGAACGTCCTGGCAAACCTCGAAGCCGACGGCTATCGGGAAGTTATTCTGGCCGGCGGCGCGCTGATCAACTCCCTCTTTGCAGAAGAGAAGCTGATCGACGAGATCGTCGTCACGCTCTCCCCGCTGATCTTCGGCCGGGGTCTGTCATTGTTCACAGAAGAGATATCCATGGAATTGGAGCTTCTGGATGTCGGTCAGTTGGGTCGGGACCTGGTGTGCCTCAGATATCGGGTCCTCAATTAGCACGTCCATTCAATTGCTCTTGACAGAGAGGCGGATTTCCCGTTACGTAAAACGATCGTTATTCTTATACAGCGTTTTAATGGCGTGAAGCATTCCAATGCCATTTGAATAAGTACGAGACTCCTCGCAACATCTGGTCCGGAACCTTCGCAAAAACCGCAAACCGATGCAAAGGGGTTCTTATGCAGTGTATGAGAATACGTCCCGCTTATTCCGTGTTACTTCCTCTTATAGTAATCTTGTTCGTGCCCGTCGCTCTCTACGCATCCACCGGTCCGGACATGGATCCTGCCGCTTATCCGGCCCCGAATACCGGGTGCCTGGCTGCCGGCAAGTGCCACGCCGGCATCGAGCCCATCCGCGCCCATGACTCCCCGATGGCCAGGCAGATCTATGAGCTCGGGGTCGCACTGGGGGATCCCAACGGGTGCGTGGTGTGCCACGGCGGAAATCCCAAAGAAGAAAAAGACGCGAAAATTGCCCACACCGGAGCACCGGCGGGTGGGAAACTGGACACCTTCGTGGTGCATTCAGGATCCGTGTGGGTCAACGAGAAAATATGCGGACAATGCCACCAGAACTACACCTATGCCCAGTTCCGATCCATCATGCAGACCGAGGCGGGCAAGATCAAGGGGGCCCTCTGGGGCTGGGGGCCGGGTGTCAGCACCGGTTATGCGGCAAAATACGGCAATTACGATGTGGATGACCCGGACGGACCGGAGCCGGTATTCGGGACCCCTGCCTACAAGACATACACTCAGGCCCTCATGAAGATGAGCCCGGACAATTTTCCGGAGAGCCTCCGGCAAGTTCCAAAAACCAATCTGGAGACGCTCGCGCAGAATCCCGAGGAGGCGATCTTTACCTATATCCGAACGGATTGCCAGCGCTGCCACGTCGGTGTCAAGGGCCGGAACAGGCGGGGCGACTTCCGGGGGATGGGCTGCTCGTCGTGCCACATTCCCTACAATAACGCCGGACTGTACGAGGGCATGGACAAGACCGTCAAGCGGGATGAAGCAGGCCATTCCATGGTCCACTCCATTCAAGGCACCCGAAAATCCAAAGTCGTCGTCAACAACATGGTCTATTCCGGCATCCCCCATGAAACTTGTGTCACCTGCCATAACCGCGGCAAGCGGATCGGGGTCTCGTTCCAGGGCCTCATGGAGTTTCCCTACGGGAGCCCCTATAACAAAAAGGGGAAAAAACAACCCAAGCTGCACACCAAGGTTTATCAGTTTATCAAGGATGACGTGCATCACCGGCTCAAGTCCAGGGAGGGCAACCCGGAGGGCGGACTGCTGTGTCAGGACTGCCACAGCACGACCTCCATGCACGGCAACGGAAACATCACCGGAACGCTTTTGGCCAACGTGGAGATCGAGTGCGCGGATTGTCACGGCACCCCCGCCCAGTTTCCCTGGGAATTGCCGCTGGGGTTCGGAGACGAGTTCGGCCGTGACCTGGACATGAACACGCCGCGCGGCACGGCAACGACATTGCTGGACACCCAGAACCGGTTCAGCAATATCTATTCGGCAAAGGACGGTTATCTGCTCACGGCCCGCGGGAACCCCTTCGGGAATGTGGTCCGGGAAAAGAACAAGGTCGTGGTTCATTCGGCTTCCGGGCTGGATTTTGAAGTGCCGGCATTGAAATCCCTCGCCCAGTCCGGCAAATGGCAGAACCCGGACAAGGCCGTCACCGCCAAGATCCGCACGCCGGCCCACACCCAAAAGATCGAATGCTACGGGTGCCATTCGGCCTGGGCGCCCCAATGCTACGGCTGCCACGTCAAGGTCGATTTTTCCGGCAACAAGAAGGCCACCGACTGGGTGGCGTCCGGCAACACCCATTTCAAAGACGGCCACACGGCCGAATCGATGCGCAACGCGACACCACCGGTTGCCGCCGGTGTGGCTTCGGGGAAGACTTCCGAAAACCGGACCTATCTGCGGTGGGAAAATCCGGTGTTGGGTTACAACGGTGAGGGGCGGGTGAGCCCACTGATTCCCGGCTGCCAGCAGATTACCACGGTGGTGGCACCGGACGGGGAACTTCTGGTGAACAACAAGATCTGGCGTACCGGCCCGAATATGGAAAACGGCGGGGGGCCAGCGGCCAGCGGGGTATCGATATGGCCCCGGCCATGCCCCACACCACCGATCGGGAGGCAAGGGAATGCGTGACCTGCCACGCCTCGTCCAAGGCGCTGGGATACGGCACCCACGAAGGACGCTATATGGCGGCCTACACCAAGGGCGTATATGTGGACATCATGAACGAAAGGGGCGAGGTGGTCACCAAAACCGCCCAGTACCAGATCAGCCCCATCCCGGACCTGCCCATGGATCTCGACAAGATTATCACCCGGGAAGGCGAACAGCTCCAAACGGTCGGTCAGCACTGGCCCGGGTCCGGCCCACTCACAAAGGAAATGCGGGACAACATGGAGCGGATCGGCGTATGCCTGTCCTGCCACAAGTACGTGCCGGACGGAAAGTTCATATACCGGGTGGTCTCGACCATCGGGGAGACCCTGGGGATGATTCCCAAAAACGATCAGGAGCACCGGAAGCTTATCGCGCGGGCCATGTTCATTGCCGCCAACGTGGAGATCTTCGGTGCTTTGGCGGCGGCAATTATCGGTGTGCTGTTGGCGGTATTTATTATCCGGCGAAAACGGTAGTCCCACGGATCATATATCGATTCCCAAAAATATGTTCCGTTTGAGGCGTATTGGGAACCGAGTTAACAAAATTACAATATTACCGCGGAGGCGCAGAGCGCGCAGAGAAGGGACCTGTTTTTTCCATAATCCCTCAGAGAGGGGGATTCTGGAAAAGCAATACCTCACCAAATCGTGATCGATCCGTATCGGCTGACAGACAATGTATTTACGTTTTGCCCTCTATGTCCTGCTTGTCCTGAGCATAGCCGAAGGGAGGCTCTCGAAGGGCAGCGAAAAGTAAAAAGACTATGAACTTAGCGCCCTCTGCGGCTCTTCGATAAATCATTGTCCCTAAGCGATAAACCAGCGCCGGCCGACCCCCGAATCGGGAGTCGGCCGGCGTTTCATTTTTCAGCCCTTGATTATATAGCGATTGTCAGAATTTCATTCCGAACCCCGGACCCCTACCTTATTCATTCCAAAGTATCTTCTTCGGACGTTCCACCTTGAAAACAGGTGCGGGTCTCGGAACTCCGGTTTCCGGTTCCGGCTGCGGAATCACTGGTGGATCCTCCGGTGGCAGGACGGATGGCGATTCTACCGGTTGCCGTACAGTCATTGGTTTGGTAAACGCTTCGATCTTGAGATCCATGGGTGGTTCCGGCACACTGAACTGATAGGGGGCCATCACTGTCGTCATATCCGATTCATTGCCCAGTTCATCGACGGCGGTCACCCCGAATTCAACCGGGCCTTGACCCATGGAAAACGATTCCACCCCGTCGGGAAGCAGAATTTCGGTCACATTGCCAAGGTTTGCATGGCTGGACCCGTAGGTTACCTCCCCCCCTTGGGACCAATAGAGCTTATAGCCGATGACCTGGGGTGAGTTGGACCCGCGCCAGCGGAGTATCCGTTTCTTCATCTTGGCCATGATGGGCCTCTCTTAATATTGCCAGACGGAATCCGTATCCTTGGGGGGTTCTTCGGCTGGAGCGCTGTAGCTATTCCATGTCCCGTTGGTGGATTCGTCCGTGGTGGTGATTTGCACGATCTCATCGCAAAGGCTTTCGATCTCGTCCGCGGCTTTGCTCGCGGACGCATATTGTGTCACCGAGACGCCCGAGGTTAACGAATCGATATACGCAACACGCTGGCAAAGTTCGGTGTCGAAAATATCGTATTGAAATACTTCGACCGCCTGGCGTGCGTCCCGGCCGACGCGGGTGCCTGGAATCTTGCGGTTGATGAGCAACTTTACCTGCAGCTCGGGTCGAACGGCTTGAACCTCCTTTATCAATTCCAGTGTTGCCGAGCAGGACCAGATGTCCAGCGGGCTCGGGCTGACCGGGATAATCACCAGGTCTGCCACATGGAGTATCGAGTGGGTAATCTCGCCGATGGCCGGGGGGGCATCGATGATGACATGATCGTAGTCACGGCTGAACATCTCGATGGCAGCCATTTCTACCGGCTCAGGCAGGTGAAGCAGTTCAAAGGCCTCGTTGTCTTCCACGGCGTGCCACTGGGAGGCGCTCCCCTGGGGGTCTGCGTCAATGAATACAACGCGGTTGTTTTTCCGCCTCAGGCTGACGGCCAGATTGATTGCTGCGGTTGTTTTACCGACCCCACCCTTCTGATTCACAAAACAGATGATCATGTGTGCCCCTCCCCTTTTGGTAGATTCATGTTAGTGCATTCGTCCAAGCGTGGTACTGCGGCAACGATATGAATGTGCGTTCCGGAGGTGTGGTGCTGCATTCACCCGACGATGTGTGATGCCGGTCACGGTCTCTACCCGCCTACACAACTCCAAGCCGGTTGTCAACGAAATACTACACGATATAGGGTATATGTTGGGGAATAAAACAATATGTAGTGGTTTAAGAAATGCTCGAAAAGCGGTCAACCAGCGCTGCGGGCAGATTGGACAATCTTCAGCGCCGAAGAGAGCACCGGTTCCTGAAACCGGTAATGCAAGGCTTTGATTAACATATCCGGACTGATGGCACGGTTCCGGGTGGACAAGACGCCCAGGGCCGCCAGGGCCCAATCCGGGGGACGTATGCCGAGGCCTTTGAAATTGACCGAGATGACTTCTGCCCGGCATTCCGGAATGGCGACGCCTTCCGCCCGGATGACCAGAGCGGTGTCCTCGAGGCTCTCAAAAACGCTGCTCCGCCGGGCAACACCTTCGTCGGCAATGGCGATCACGACCGAATGGCGCTGAGTGCCGGTGTATCCGATGGCGGTTGGGGACAAAATCATTTCGCTGATGGACGGCCCCCGAAGCACGGTGATGTTGTACTCATTTTTCTGGGTGGCCTGAAGACCTGCGGTCATGCCGGCCATGCAGAGAATCTCACCCGCGGTGATGATCCGTTGACCGGCGCTTCCCATCACGATGATATCCTGTCGAAGGTTCTGCGGGGGGGCCACCTCTTTATCGATGGTTGTCGGCCGCGGCAATGCATCCTGTCTGCGTGCTTCCTCCCGGTAGTATTCGCCATACTCCCGACGCTGGTTTTCCGCCACCGGACCGGGGGTCGGCTCGAGACGTGCCAGTGCATCGTCGATCATCGCGGGGGTAAGTCGGTTGTTTCGGGTGTATCGGCCGGGGCACACACCCCATACGTCTACCACTGAGAAACCCCTGAAGGTCATGGCCCTTTCGAATTCCCGGGACAGATCTTTGCTGTAAGTCGAGCAGCGCGACACATAGGGCGCTCCGGCTGCAGAGGCCACCTGACAAATATCCAGAGGCCGTTCCAGTCGGTTTAAAAAGCCGGATCCGATCGACGCTTCCGGCGGCGTTGTCGCGGAGAATTGCCCCCCGGTCATACCGAAATTAAAGTTGTTGAGTACCAGGAGCGTAAGATCCACGTTGCGCCGACAGGCAGCCAGAAAATGGGCCCCACCAATACCCTGCCCGCCGTCTCCCATGGTGACCACCACATGCAGGTCGGGGCACGCCATCTTTAGACCGGTGGCATAGGTCAATGCCCGTCCGTGCAGACCGTGCATGGCGTGGGTATGAAAAAAGGTGTCAAATAGACCTGAGCAGCCGATATCGCTGACAATGACGATCTGATGCCCTTCCAGACCCAAACGTGAAAACGCCTCGTCCAGGGTGCGGGTGACTTTGTCGTGAGCGCATCCCTGGCAAAACACGGGGGGCCGTGTTGTATCCAGTAGACTGGCAGCCATGTTACACCGTCTCTCGAATGTCTTCGGGGGATATCAAGGTGCCGTCCATCCGTCCAACGAAGTCAATAGTGTGTTGCGGCAGGAGTCGCTCGATCTCGCGAACATACTGGCCATTGTTCATTTCCGCCACGATCACACGCTCGATGTTCTCAGCTGTTTTCCGGATCAGGCGGCCCGGCACCGGCCACAGCGTTTTTAGCACCAGCAGCGACACGCGTTCCCCTGCGGTCCGCAGGTCATCCAGGGCGACCCGGGCGGCGCGGGCGGTTATCCCGTAGGTAATGATCAGGATACCGGCGTCGTCCTGGGCATCAACCTCGTGGAGGCTGAAGTTCCCGACGGCGCCGGCCACTTTACGGGTCATCCGGTCGAGTATTCGGGAGATCTCTCCGGGATCCGTGGTAATGTATCCGTCCGTTCCATGGGTGGACGAGGTCTGCCGCACGACCCTGGGACCGCCAATCGGTAGAAAATCAGGAACGGTCCGATCGTCTCGGACGGCAAACGGTTGAAACCGGTCAGGGTCGGGAGATGCGGTGCGCTTGAGCGGCCTTGACGAGGGGACGGTTTCCACATCGATGCTTTCCCGTGTCATGCCGATTTCTTTGTTGGAGGCAACAAACACCGGACACCGGTAAGTCTCTGACAGGTTGAAGGCTTCCCGGGTCAGCATATAACAATCCCGAACATCGGACGGTGCCAGGACGATGACCGGCAGACCACCGCTGTTGCCCCATCGAAGAAACTGAATATCTCCATCGGCACCCCGGGTCGCCGAACCGGTGGACGGTCCCAAACGCTGCACATCCACGATGACGATCGGGATCTCGCCGCCGATGGCAAAGGATATTTGCTCGCTGTAGAGGCTGATACCCGGTCCGGAGGTGGCGGTCATGACTTTCAGGCCGGCCATGGAGGCGCCGAGACAGAAACCGATGGAGGCGATTTCGTCTTCGCCCTGTAGGCAGATTCCCCCTGCCGGGGGCAGGAGCCTCAGCATCGTATTGTAAATGGTCGTTGCCGGGGTGATCGGATAGCCGGCAAAAAAACGGCATCCGGCGTCGAACGCCCCCCAAGCGACCGCCTCGTTGCCTTCCATGAAACTCATCGCCATGAAACGATTCCCATTTCAAGTGACCGATAGATGATCGGACACCGGATTCAAGATACAAGTTAACCTGGAATCATGGAGTGCTGGAGTGGCGGAGTGATGGGATTTCGGGACTTGAAGGTTTTCCATTACTCCAATACTCCAGTACTCTCGGTACTATTCTGTATTCCCTCTGAACCATCCTCCAACCGTCAAACCCGTCTTCGCTCCTGCGGAGCTACGCCGGGCAAGCCGGGCCCACGGGCAAACGGGCAAACCGTCGACCGGTTGCTCATGCCCCGACGCTCTCCAGCAATGCCCGGGAAAGCTTCCTTGCCATCTGTCCTACCTTCCCGTCTCCGATGGTTCTCCCGTCGATGGCAACGATCGGCAGCACTTCCGTAACCGTTCCGGTGAGAAATACCTCGTCAGCGGCATATAGGGTGTCCACATCAAAGAACCGCTCCTCCGCCGGCAGGTCCCTTTCAGCACAAATATCCAGAATCACCTGGCGTGTGATGCCCGGCAGTATTTGCTCCGTCAAGGGGTGGGTGATCAGCCGGCCATCGTTTGCAATAATCACATTGGAACTGGTCGCCTCCCGGACAATACCACTCTCTGAAACGAAGATGGCGTCGAAGACTCCTGCTTCCAGGGCCTGTTGCTTGGCCATTGCATTGGCAAGAAGCTGAACTGTTTTGATATCGCATCGCCCCCATCGTAAATCGGTGAGAGTGATGGCTGTCGCCCCGTTGTGCCGAAACTCCGGCGGTTTCTCGTGCACCGGTCGAACCGTCATCATAAACTGCGGTTGGGGATCGTCCGGATAGGCATGGTCTCGAGGTGCCACGCCACGGGATATTTGCAGGTAAATGCCGGCGCGCTGGATACCGGATTGTTCAAAAAGCTCGAGGATGGCCCGGCGGATCATATCCCGGGACATCTTCGGAAAAGAAAGCGCCGTCATGGATCGGTCGAGCCGGTCCAGGTGCTCTTCCAGGTAGACCAGTTTTCCCTGGTAGCTTGCGATGTATTCATAGACAGCGTCTCCGAAATTGTACCCACGGTCTTCGATGGGAACCTTCGCCTCATCTATCGGCATGATCGTGCCGTTCATATATGCCAGTTCCTGCATGGGGATCCTCCTGGTTATGGTCTTCTGATAGTAGTGGTTAAATGCGGCCTTCCGATTTTGTCAGCCATGCACCACCCGTCGTATGTTTCGCTGCGGTTATCGTCGTTGCCGGAACTACGTTCCGTTCCAACACATCGATTTTTTCCATCAATTGAAATCCGTGTCAAGTGGGTCCGGATCTCCTCCTGCTCGGTCTCGAAATCGAAACCGGGATACCTTCTTTTCAGTTGATATCGATCGATACCGATTGCGATGATTCCGCTACTTTCGCACAAGCAGACATCCGCCGTTGGGAACGGACGCCTGATATTTTCGAAAGTACGAGCATCTGTCCTCAGGCGCGACGTTACCCGGCCGGATGGACCACCTGGGATGCGGGAACAAGCTCCATGTCTTTTTCGAGCTCGGGTAAAATGTCCCTCAATACACGAAACGTCAAGCGATTCGGATGAGCGATACCGATGGCTTGGCCGTGACGTTTAGCGATCCCGATCAGTTTTTGACTCTGGCGCCGTATGAAGTCAGGGTCCTGGACGTGATCCAGGAATATGTCCCGCTCAGAAAATCGTAGCTTGAACATATGCGCCGATGGCCGACACAATGTGTTTGGTGTGGTCCGGCTGTCGATAAAATATAAATCACGCTGCTTCAAAATCGAGAATATCTGATAAAGCTGAGACGAATTGGCCGTCAGTCGTGACCCCATGTGATTGTTGACTCCCCGTACAGTCGGTATCACATCCAAATTTCGCTCCAGCTGAGCAATCAATTCGTCCGGTGACATGGCCGACATCAACGCCCCGGGACCGGGGTTTACATGAGGATATTCATCCGGTTCCATCGGCAGGTGGAGCATAATCTCAACCCCCATTGTATCGGCTTCCCGCGCAATCTTCCGGGTATAGGGTGCGTGGGGTAGAATTGAAAAGGTGATGGGTCTACCCAGGGACAGGAACCGCTCCGCTATGGCCGGATCATAACCGAGATCATCGATGATGATGGCCACTTTGGGTTTGGCGAATCGGTTCGGCGTTCGGCTTTCCGGAAGCCGCGGGAGAACCGGTATGTCCCGGTCCGGATAAATTTCAAAGGCCGGCTTCGGATAGGCAGGGGCTGACGGTGCCGGAGCGTCCGGTGCCGGCACCACCGGCGCCGGTGGTGGGAGGCTGACAATATGATGGGTGATGACGCCGGCGGCGACAACCAGGACGATTAACACAACCAACCCCAACACCACCCGAAACAGCTGAAATCGGAGTGGCGGCGGCTTTGGCGATCGCTTGCGAGTCTTTTTTTTGGAAGGCCCTTTTCGTGTTCTTGCCATCTAGCCCATCAGATTTTTGAAAATATCGTAACCGGTCAAAAGTTCCAGGGCACGCTGAACCTGGTAATCGGTCATGAGCTTTTCCTTGCTGAGAGGGCCATGGGGGTTTTGGGGCAGAGAATCCTCCGGTGGCGTCGGCGTCTTGCCTTGTTTTCCCGGTGTGCCTCCCGGGTCTTCGGGTTCGCCTTCCAGGTGGTTTTTCAGGTCTTTTTCTTTAAGGGTGCGCCCGGCGGTCTCATCGGCAATCGGAACTTGGGCAGGGAGAACCTCAATGTCCGGCTCGATTCCCTGGGCTTGGATAGAGCGATCGTTGGGGGTGTAGTACAAGGCGATGGTAAACTTGAGTCCGTAACCTTCTCGGAGACTTTCCACCGTCTGGACCGAACCCTTCCCGAAAGAGGTGGTGCCCAGTATCAGGGCCCGTTTGTGATCCTGAAGAGCACCCGCTACAATTTCAGATGCGCTGGCGCTGCCGCCGTTGATCAAGACGACAATCGGATAATCCCGCGCCGTAGCGTTGGGGCTCGCTTCGAATACTTTGGTGTTTTTCTTTTGCCGGCCCTTTATGCTGACGATCGTTCCTTGCTCAAGGAACACGTCGGAGACACTGACGGCCTGATTTAATAAGCCGCCGGGATTGTTCCGTAAATCGAGGATCAATCCCTTCATCGGCGTTTCAAGAGATTCGAGTTCCCTGAGAGCGGCCTCCAGTTTATCGGTGGTATTGTCCTGGAAGTTGGTGATCCAGACGCACCCGTAGCCTGGTTTGACCACGACCCACTTTACACTTTCAATGGGTATAATGTCCCGTACCAGCGTAAAGTCCAGTGTTTCCCGGCTTTCCTTGCGGAATATGGTGATGACCACATCGGTGCCCTTGGGACCTCGCATTTTCCGGACCGACTCCCACAGCATCAAATCCTTGGTGGACTCGCCGTCGACTTTAATGATCATGTCGCCGGCCTGGATGCCGGCTTCGTATGCGGGGGTTCCCACAATTGGGGATATTACTGTGGGGACGCCGTCCCTCATGGTGATGACGATCCCGATTCCACCGAATTCGCCTTTTGTGTCCACCTGAAGATCCTCAAACGCCTCCGGTGGTAAGAATTGGGAGTGGGGATCCAGGCTACCCACCATCCCCTGGATGGCTTTCTCGATCAGTTCTTTGGAATCGACCTCTTCCACATAATTTTTCTCTACTATTTCTATGACATCGGAGAAGAGCTTAAGGCCCTCGTAGGTTTCCTCGCTGTCGGCAAACAGGTCCCGGTAAAATCCGGCACCCACCGTCATGAACGCGACGGCGATCACCGCGACAAGCATAATTCGGATGTTTTGTCTTCCAGTTCCAGCCATATCGTCTCCTACTGATTGCAGAAAATATTTCATGCCGTATACGGGTTAGCCCGTTCGCATCCATTTCAGCGGGTCCAACGGTTTGCCATGATGGCGGACCTCGAAATACAGCCGTGGCCCGGCTAAAGAACCCGTGTCCCCCACGGTGGCGATGACTTCATCTGTATCAACGGGTTCGCCCTTGCGCTTGAAAAGATCTTCGGCATGGGCGTACACCGTGTAATAATTCTGGCCATGATCAATGATGATCATATTTCCATAGCCTTTCAACCAATCGGCGTATAAAACACGGCCGGCCGAAACCGCCCGGATAGGTTCTCCCCGATCCGCCCGAATGTCGATGCCGCTTCGAAAATGAACCACATTCAAGCGTTTGTCCTTATACGGTCCAAACCGATTTACTATTATACCTTCCACCGGCATCTTAAGCAACCCTTTAAAATCGATGAATCTTTTTGTATCGATCGATTTTTCCGAGGACGCGATATCGGCCTCTTGTTTGAGTGACCGCAGTATACGGTCCAAGTCCTCAGATGCCTTTTTCAGAGACGCAATGGTCGCCAGTTCCAAAGATTTTTCCTGCCGGATTTTTTCAAGGAGCCCATTTCTCTCGTTTTGCTCTTCGGCCATGGATTTGATTCGGGAGCGGAGCTCGTTCTCCAACTCTTTTTGTCGGGATCTGCGAACATGAAGGTCCGCCAAATTTTGCCGAAGCTTCTCCCTTTTTGTTTTCAGCGTGTCCCAGACAGTGTCGTCGTATTCGAGCACCCGTTCCATGGCGGCCTTGCGATGAAAAAGCTCGGCTACGGAGCCGGCGGAGGCCAGCACATGCAGCTTGCCCAGCCAGCTTAGCTTATAATACGCCACAAGGCGTTTGGCAGCGTAGCGTTCAAGTTCGAGGATGTCCTTTTCGAGGACGGCCGATTCCTCGCTGATGGCCTGGATCCGGAGGCCTAAAGACGTTAATGAGGACCGGGTTTTGGCGATTTGCTTTCGTGAATGGTTCAGGGCCAGACCGATATCGTTGAGTCGATCGATGACCTCCTTTTCCTGGCGGGTGACTTTATCAAGGCTGTCCTTGCGCTGTTTCATCCGCCGGTGAATCTGTTCGGCCTCCTTTTGAAACCGGTCGATTTTGGCCCGGGTTTCCCCTCCACCGGCGTCGGAACCGGGTCTATCGTCGACGATGATGACATATTTCTTTCGGTTTCGAATATAGCCGGTCCGATTCCCCAGATCGATCTCGATCCAGCCGTCCAGCAGCCGGAGAATGCGGACCTGGGTATCCCGTTCCAGGACCTTGATGGGCGGCCTGTCCATGTTCGGTTCAGGACGGACGTTCAGCCGGTCGATGGTAATCATTCCGTACTGGACGGCCATTGCCACTCCGGGAATTATCAGCAGAAGGCCGATGGCCAACCATAACGAACGGCGCAGTGTCTCGGTTGGACACCGGCAGTGGGTTCGGCCGATCGGGGATGGAAGATGAAACCGCTTCCTGGCTGTCATGTCTTCATGAATTGTTTGAGTGACAAATAGCAACCGAACCAGCCGACAATGATGCTGCCAAGCAGTATCGCGCCGACCATCTCCGGTGGGAGAAACCGCAGGGTAAATGAGTCGCCGGTCAGGCTGGCCTCGACATTGGACGAAACGGCGAGGTACATCAGAAACAGCGAACCCAGCCCGATCACCCCGCCAAGAGCGCCCAGGATCATCCCTTCGATGTAAAACGGAGCCTTGATGAAACCATCGGTGGCACCCACCAGACGCATGATTTCAACCTCCTCCCGTCGTGCGTAGATCAGGAGGCGAATGGTGTTGGCCACGATAAATACCGCCGCCATAAAAAAAAGGGCCCCTAACGCGGATCCGGCCAGGCGGAAAAGGTTGAACACCGAGGTCAAACGACCGATCCACTGTTGTCCGTACTCGACCTCCTCCACTTCAGGCAGTTGTTCCAGTTCCTTGGCCAGGGTTTCCATTTTACCTCCGGTCTGTGTCGTTGGGATCATACGGAGTTCGAACGCATCCGGGAGAGGATTGTGATCGAGGCCGACGATGATGGAGGATTGGCGCTGCATCTGGTTACGCAACCGTTCGAGTGCTGCCTCTTTTGGGATGAACGACACCTCGGCGACACCGTACATGTTCTGAATTTCCGCTCTCAGGCCGGGTATCCGGTCCCGTTGAAGATCCGGTTGAAGGTATACCATCATCCGGACCCCTTGCCGCCAGATGTTCACCAGGTCGCCCACGTTGGCCAAAAACAACGCAAAGGCGCTCAAAATAAGAATCGACAGTGAAATCGTCACCACTGTGATGCTGTTGAGAAAGCGGTTGCTGAGAAGGTCCTGAATCGCCCGCCGGTAGTATCGTTTCATTATCCCGCCTGTTCCTCCGCCGCTGGAGAAAGCCGTTCTGTGGAATCCATCAGTTGGCCCATGCCCAACCGGACCAACCGGCCGCGTGTTTTCCGAATCAAGTCTTTGTCATGGGTGGCGACAATGACCGTTCCTCCCCGGGTGTGGAATCCCTTGAGCAGATTGATGATGTCCTTTGCAGAGTCTTCATCCAGACTTCCGGTCGGTTCGTCGGCAAGAATTATTTTCGGATCGCCGACAACGGCCCGGGCGACGGCAACGCGCTGTTGTTCGCCGCCGGAAAGGCTGGGTGGCAGTGCATCGATTTTGTCCTCCATGTTGACGGTACGAAGGACGCTCCGAACCTTTTTCTGGATCAGTCGCTTCCTTTTCCCGGCCGCTTCCAGGACGAGGGCCACATTTTCATAGACCGATTTTTGGGGAATCAGCTTGTAGTCCTGGAAAATGATACCGAACTTGCGTCGCAGGATGGGAACGCGCTTTCGTGGGATCCGGGACAGGTTTATCCCGTCGACGAGGATCTGGCCCTCCGATGCCGGTTCGCCCAGGTACAACAGTTTCAGAAGGGTGGTTTTGCCGGCCCCGCTGGGACCGGTTACGAGGACGAACTCGTTTTTCAGGATGTCCAGCGTAATGTCCACCAAGGCCTTTTTCGTTCCGTAGCTCTTGAAGACATGAAATATGCGGATGATAGCGCTTTTAGCGTCTGCCTCCATCAGTCCGATTATTCCCGGCCCATGGCAAAGTACAGGGACGCCTTGGAGATTTCATAATCATAGATCGCATTGAAATAGTTGCTCAGTGTACGTGTCAGCAGGGTCTGGGCGTCGATCACGTCTCGCAGGACGGCGATCTGCTCTTTGTATCGCTCTTCGGTAATCCGGAAATTCTCCTTGGCCTGGTCGACCGCTTTCTGAACGGTAAAAATATTGCTCTCGGAATCCTTGGTGCGCAGGTACGCCTGCTTGACCTCCAGGCGGATATTGTCGACGGCCCGCGATTGCTCGAACTCCGCCTGTTTGCGACGGCTCAATTTCTCTTTGACTCCGTGGGGGGTCGGCCCCCACATCCAGAAATCAAAGGATGCCACGGCCTGAATATCCCAGCCGTCCGGCTCGGTGATAAACCCAAACGCATCACCGGCACCGATCAGAAAACCGGACTCGTTACGGAAATAAGTTCCGGAAAGGTCCAGGGAGGGATAGTAATTCCGGCGGGCCAGGCGGATTTCCCTGTCGGCCAGTTGGATCTGAAAGTCGGCGATGGTCACTTCCGGGCGTTTTTGCTTTGCCTCCGCCTGACACTCATCGATGGACAACGTAAACGGTTCGAATTCCGTGACATCTTCGAGATTGACGGGGGTCGTTGTCCCCCGGCGCAGCAGGGTGTTGAAATTGGCCCGGGAAACCTCCAACTGGTTCTTGGCGACAATCAAGTCCTGCCGGGAATTGGCCAGCTCCACCTCTGCCCTCAGCAAGTCATTCAAGGGGATCATGCCGACATCGTAAAAATTCCGAGAGACATCTTCGTTGGCTTCCAGGCCGGTGACCGCCTGTTCGGCAATTTTTACCAGTTTCTGGGCGCGGAGCACAGAATAGTAAGCATCCTTGGCGGCGAAGGCGATGCGCTGGCGCTGGAGGGATTCTTCGACAGTGGCGATATCGAGCCCCAGCTTGGCGATCTCATAGCGGTTGCTGAGGGAAAAGCCCTTGAACAGCGGTTGAGAAATCACCGCCGTAAATTGGGTTTCGTCCTGGGGCTGGATCACTACGATACCGGAACCGCCGAATGTTTGCCGTTCCTTGTCATGGTAGGTGTACAAGTAATTGGCTGTGAGTTTAGGAAAAAAATTGGCCTGTTCTGCCCTCCTCACGCTTTCGGCGGCGTTGACCTCTTCCCGGGAGATTTTCAGGTCCAGGTTGGCCTCCAAAGCCGCCTCGATCGTTTCTTGCAGCGTGAAGACATCCGCGCTGGCCTGGACCGGCGGCAGCCATGTCCCAAACAGCGCAGCAATGAACGTAAATCTCAGCATGTGTCGGATAATGTTTGCCATGATTTTTGTCACTCGAAGGGTTGGGGATTGACCCTGTGTCATGAAGCTGTTAATCGTTCATGGAGTCCAGGGAGTGCTGTCTCCAGTTTTCCTTGCTCGAAGCCTCCACTGAATCCCATGACATTCGGCTTCTTCCAATTCAGTGGAGGCTTTCTTATCGGATTATCCCTGCAAAATCAAGATGCCGCTACGGCACGCGTTTCTCTAAAAACGAACAATTACACATATGATTCGACAGCTTATGGGGTAAGCGGAGCGTTATAATTTTCGGGGTTCCCCGATAACCCCTTGGAAAAGGATGTGCGCCATGAAATCGGAACTTGTTCGGATGCTGTGCCGCAAATCGTTTCAATACAGCGAAGAAGCCATTTTCAGACTGGTGTCGGGTCGAATGAGCTCATTTTACGTCAATTGCAAACCGACAACGCTCAGCCCGCGCGGGATGTACCTGACCGGCCATCTCGTCTTCGAGGCTGTTCAGGGTCAACGGATAGCGGGCGTCGGCGGGCTGACATTCGGCGCCGACCCGATTGCCGTGGCCACGGCGTTTGCCTCGGAGCTCAAGGGGGAACCGATACAGGCGTTTTCCATTCGCAAAACCAAAAAAGATCACGGTATCGCTAAATGGGTGGAGGGGGATTTGCCGCCCGGCAGCCGGGTGGCCATTATCGACGATGTCGCCACCACGGGCGGCTCCACCGTTCAGGCGATCGAAAGGGCCCGTAACGAAACGCTCGAGGTTGTGAAGGCTGTTATTCTTGTGGATCGCCAGGAGGGGGGGCTGGACAATATCCGTCAGCATGTACCGGATGTCAGCGCCATCATTACCAAAGATGAGCTTTTGGCGGCGTGGAAGCGCATGAACGGATGAGTCGTTGATCGGTTTAAGCGTGTATGGTCAAGTTCACAAATCGAAACAGATGGGTATCCATTGATCGCACGATCCTTGCATCACATCAACCGTTTCTTTCCGGAATATACGTCGCGCAGGCATCTTCCGATTCCCAGGCCGTCACCCGATCGACCTGGATACCATTATCGCTGATCCGTCCGTTGAGGGATTCGGCGATGTACAGGGCGATGTTTTCCGAAGATGGGTTCCCATCGCTGAAAACGTCTAATTCGTTTAAAAACTTGTGATCCAGGGTATCCATGATCCCGGAAACATGACGTTTCAGATCACCGAAGTCTATCAGTACGCCTGCGTCGTTGAGCTGGTGACCGGAAATCGTGACTTCGATTTTCCAATTGTGGCCGTGCATGTTCTCGCACTTGTCGGAGACCATCTTAAGCTGATGGGCAGCTGCAAAATGGGTGGTGACTTTCAACTTAAACATGCGCTTGTCTCCGGTTTGGCGTGACGTTCTATGCAGTAATTCATGGATTCGGGCTGATCCGCTGTCCGGTGGTCTCCTTGCTGTCTCCCTTCAGAATGTTCTTAAGTTTGGTGGACAGCTTTTTGGACTCGAGCCTGGCAAACTCCTTGAGAAGAGAAGCCTGGTGCTTGTTCAGGTGGGTGGGCGTCTTGATGGTGACCTGGATGATCTGATCCCCCCGCCGGCCGTTATGAAGCGCCGGTATACCTTCTCCACGGAAGCGAAAAAGATCCCCGTACTGCGTTCCCTTAGGGATTTGCAGGGGCTTTTCGCCGTTGAGGGTGGGAACCATGATGATGTCGCCGAGGGCGGCCTGGACAAAACCGATGGGGATCTGGCAAATAATGTGGGTTTCTTCGCGCTTAAAAAACTCGTGGGGCGTCACATGGATAAATACGTACAAATCTCCGGTAGGACCGCCATGGACTCCGGGTTCTCCCTCCCCCGCGAGTCGCAACCGTGAGCCGTTGTCCACCCCGGCAGGAATTTTTACGGACACTTTTTTGCTGACGCTGATTCGACCGATGCCGTGGCATTCTTTGCAGGGATTGGGAATCGTGCTACCGGCGCCGCGGCACTTCGGGCAGGTCGTACGCACCGTGAAAAATCCCTGGGATCGCGAGACCTGGCCGCTGCCCTGACAATACCTGCAGGATTCCACGTGGGTACCCGGTTCACAGCCGGAGCCCTCACAGGAGGAGCAGGCCGTCATTTTGTCGACGGTGACATCTGTCTCCGTGCCGAACGCGGCATCCATAAAATCCAGCGTCAGATCATAACGCAAATCGGAGCCCCGCCGCCCATGAGATCCGGACCGGCGACCGGAGTTGAAACCGAAGAAATCTTCAAAAATATCGCTGAAGCTGGAAAAGATGTCCTCGAAACCGCCAAAACCTGAAAAGCCGGTACCCTCGAGACCGGCATGCCCAAACTGATCGTATATACGACGTTTTTCCGGATCCCGCAGGACCTCGTAGGCTTCGGCAGCTTCCTTGAAGTTCTCTTCCGCTTCTCTGTTCCCGGGATTCCGGTCGGGATGATATTGGAGAGCAAGTTTCCGGTATTTGGACTTGATTTCGGATCCTGAGGCATTCCGGTTTACACCCAGAACCTCGTAATAGTCCCGTTTTGATGCCATCTATCTACCTGAAGTCATATAGGGATGATGTTGTCACGATGCAAAGCTTGTGCTAACATCGCAATTTAAAACGATTCTAATACATGACGGCTTTTTGTCAATGTCAACTCCGAAAGACCCTTTCAAGAGAGCAACCTTAAACACGACCAAGGGCGGGATCAACTCCCCTTGTGGATATTTTTCTGTTTTTCATATAAAAACTATAGTAAAATCTTCAAATTGAAAAGTTTTTTCTCAGCTGAACCCCGGCAAACACGGAAGAATCGCCGATGTGTGGCGACGTCCCACGCCAGGGGAATGCTATCGGAAAAAAGCGCCTGTGGCGTATCGGAAACACAGGAACCAGGAGGCATTGATGGGTACGATCAATCTGGAAGAGGCCAAAATCAAAGTCGATGATGAATGGCTTTCCGTTGAAGAGCTTACGCAGCGGATTCAGGAGAAAATGGAAACAGGAGATATGAAATTCGCCGGGCTTGCTTCCGCCCTGGAACAATTGAACCATGCCCTTGAAAATTCCCGTACCCTGGAAATCAGTACGGTGCTCACCAGAGATGAATACCAACGGCTAAAAGAAATTGGCGGCGGAGACGATCGGGAATGTGTGCGACAGGCAATCGCCGCCTTTATCGGTTCCAGCGGCAGTGCCGAGGCCAACGGAAAGAAGCGGGCTGTCATCAGGTGCTCCAAGTGTCAGACCCTCATTGAAATTCCGCCTGGTGACGAACGACCCAGTGAGGTCAAATGCCCGAACTGCAACGCGGTGGGACGGCTCAAGGCAAAACACGGTTAGTCCCGGGGAGGCAACCTATGTTTCAGATATCCGGTCATGAAGTGTTTGAAGACGGCCAGGTTATTTTTCAAGAAGACAGCCCGGGGGACTGTATTTATAGTATTGAACAGGGCGTCGTTGAACTTTCCAAGATGATCGGTGGCAAACGGCTCATCCTGGACACCCTCAAGGCGGGAGATGTGTTTGGCGAGGTCGGCTATATCACCATGGGAGCGCGCATGGCAACGGCCACCGCCCGGGGAAAAACCGAGCTGGGTGTTGTGGATCGCTCCTTCCTTGACGATGAGATCAACAAGCTTTCCGGCAATTTCCGGTCCATTCTGAAGGGGATGGCTCAGCGGCTGCAGCGGACCACGACCATGCTCGCCCTTGAGAAAATACGCCGGGAAGAGCCTCGGATACGAAAGGTTTTTGGCCTGACGTTCAAGGACAAGGAAAGCCTGGTAAAGGCCTATTCTGAAAATCTCAGCGGTCTCGGGGTATATATTAAAACACCGAAACCGCTACCCAAGGGTTCTAGATTCAATTTAAAGCTGAATCTACCGGATGATCAGGAGCAGCTCCGGATAGGCTGTGAGGTGGCGTGGACGCGGACCGAAACAGATGATCCGGCGGTGCGCCCCATCGGCATGGGTGTCAAATTCATCCAGATCAGTAAAGAAGGGCTTCAGCGGCTCAGGGACGCATTAAAAGATTCCGAAGAAGAGGTCACTGAACTTTAAAACGAGCGGCGGGAACCGATACCGGACAAACGCTCCAGGGAGCGAAATTCAGATTTGGAGGCGGGGCAGTCAGGCGGCTGGATTCAAAATGAGTTGAGAGGACCACCCAGAATGGTTTCGGCCTTGCTGAAAAATGATGGTTCTGCCCTTGTGGTGTGCCCCGGTTGCCAGCGGCAATTCAAGATCAAGGCGCCGGAATTCGAGAAAATCGGGAACGGCTACAAAGTTTCCGGTAAATGCCCCTGCGGCGAATCGTTTATCATCTCCTTTAACCGGCGGCGGCATCCCAGGCTCGGCTTGGAGGTTTCCGGCGCGTACCATCATCTCAAACACGATTACCGCGGATTGATCACCGTCAGAAATATATCGTTGTCGGGAGTCGGAATAGAGCTCAACACGCAGCGGCTCATGCTGGCCGGTGACCGCGTCACTATCCGATTCAACCTGAACGACGAAGATCAGACCTTCATCGAGAGAAAGGCGGTAATCCGGAGAAAACAACGGAAAACGTACTTCGGGCTGGAATTCACCGCGGAAACCACCCCCCAGGACCCGCTGTTTAGTTACCTCGCACAACCCTGATCTTGCTATTTCATGAAATCTTTTCAGGTAATTAATGAAAAAACCAAAGCTCAGGCGTCAATGTGTAAGTCAGCCCACTGAGACATTTCGCCCTTTTGTAGGATCAAAGAGATCAAAATACGACCTGAAAAGATTTCACCCTTCGGGTCAAACGGAGGCTTACATGGCCGTCGTTATTCGAGGCTCGCGGTAGGTGGACTACAGCTTCGCCTCGAAGTGCCTAAGCCATGAAACCCTCCGCTTGGTGAAATACCAAGATAAATCTGATTATGTCTTGAAATCTTTTCAGCAGGTTCGATTGCTTGCCGGCCGCCCGGCCGGCTGATGGATTATCACCCCTGGTAGATCCGTGTCGCACTGTCGGAAAGGGAAAACTGGAGGGTGCTATCCGTCAGATGGGCGACAATTTGGTTCAATCCTGCCGGAGCGTCGAACTCGACGATTGTTCCACCCGAACCCTCGATAACCGGTATCCCCTTGTCCTGCAAAACGCGGGCGGCCGCTTCCTTATCGTCGACGACAATCGCGAGTACAGAATAATCGCCCATATACCAGGTCGGCAGGATATCACCATCCGGGCTGCGGCAGGTCTCGTCTTTTTGGACAATCGGTAATTTACCCATGGTCGGGTCCTCAATTAGAAGAGAAGGGGCTCCCTCTGCGGGTTGCGTCGTGGGAACGCCTATTCAGAGGCAACGATGCACCGTGGCAATTGCAACCCGCTGGCGAACCACGCAGATTAGTCTCCCCGGCCCGGACGAATTCTCAACAGACAGCAGCCTTTTTGCCCGGGTTGCCATGTTTCTGCCGAAAAAGAGAATCCGGCCCCCTCGAATGTGCCGTCATCAACTGCAGCGGCGATGTGGCAGAGGCGGGCAATGTCGCCATCCGTCAGACCCGCTTCCTGCCAGGCCTCTTTCAACGGGCATCGATGCAGCTGAATATCCAACCGGGTGTCGTCACAGTGCACCACCTCGGGCTGAAACATGCGGCCCCCATCCGGAACGCCGCCCAAAAACGCCTCACTAAGGCCGTGGAGATCCTGAGGTGCATGCTGCTTGAATTTGTTTCCGATCTCCACACCGCGGCGGTAGATGCTCCGTTTTAAAATATCTGTCGCTCTTTGCTCGCCGACCTCTTCTGTCAGCTCACAATAGATATGGTAGACCATCATGGCCCTGTTTTTGAAGGCGGCGTACAGTTCGTCCCGGAGGGTGCTTTCAGACATGGTTCACCTCTTTTGGTTTTTCTCCAAACAAGCTGGAGAAGAGGGTTCAAGGATCCACGGGTTCAAGGGTTCAAGGGCTTGTTTTTTTATTTTTTAATCAGCGCTTTTAACATTCTTTCGACATACCCTTAAACAGGGGTCCTTTGACTTCTCCTCGAACCTTCAACTCTTTGAATCTTTGTAGCATTTCACTCGACCCCTTGAGTCCTCGGCCCCTTGGACCCTGATGGATCACCGCGACACACGTGGGTTATCAGCGTGAGTTATCCAAAACCTACAACCAATTGGGAGATGATTCCCTCTATTAAATCAGGTGTATTTTTTCGAAGTATTCTTTGACCCGTGAAATTGTGGAGACAAACATTTTGGAACCCGCCATAAATGCAAAAAGATCGTCCCTGTTACCGCAGTTTCGGGCAAACTCCGGACCGATGACCGCCGCAGGTTCCGAAGCATCGCCCTGTTCAGACAGCGCTTTTACGTACAGGTCAAGCCGGTCCTTGAGTAACTCGAAATAGTCGATGTCCTTTCCGATCATCAATCCGGTGGTTTCCGAAAGACTTTTCGAAAACTCGTAAATGGATTTCCAATACAGTTCCAGCAGCGGGGTTTTATCGGGGCTGTTTTCCAGAAGATACGCCGTGCCCCAGCCGACACTGATGATTTTAAGTATTTGAAGCTCGTATTCGACGGTGCCTAAGCTGACGTCGGTGTGTTCCGGCAATTGTGACAGCAGCCATTTTACATCTTCCCGATCAATGGCAAAATTGAACAAATCCTCTCCGGCCTGTTCCAGTGCTGACTTGGGTGCGTCCGTCTCTTTCACGGCTAAGCTTTCTGCTTTGGGCCCGGATATGTCGTCAATTCGAGAACGCACCCCAACTTCGGGCGCTTTCGCGTGCCTCCGGTGATTTTCGAAACTGTTGCCACAGCAATAATGTTCTCCTCTGTTAGCCAGCGGATCACATCAGTCGCTGGTTTATCCCCCAGCCGGCCAAAGCAATCCGCCATGGTCAGGGCCTTGCCCTTTCCGCCGCGAACGACATAGATGATCGTTTTGTTTCCGGATTCGCCGGAATCCCAGATCAACCGTACTTTTTCACCCGTTTTCAGCTTGGCCAGCGCTTCCTGGCGATCCGTGCCGTCCGGATTGCTGTATTCGGACCCCACGACCAGCGATTTGAATTGATTCAACTGTTCTTTCCCCTTCAGGTCGCACCGGATTTCTCTCAGGCCGACGGATTCGTCTTTGCGTCTTCCAATGAATCGCTCAACTGCATCCAGTATGCTCATTGACCGTGTTCCTTCTTCACCTTGTCTTGACCGAGTCCATGTTCGGGTGAATCCGGATCCTGCACCAATCGGAGGATTTCACGCAAGATTCGGATTAAACCGCATCATCAAATTCATCCCGATAGAGCGCGATGCCCTCGACATCGCGCATCGCCGAGTGATCGAAAATACGAATCATAAACGCGTCACTCGGGATCCCCTCCCACTGGCATACGATCCGGTACTTGGCGGCCGGTTCAAATCCGAATCTGGGGTAATATTCCGGATGCCCGAGAACAATGACATAGGGGCAGGCTTTTTTTTGGAGCAGGTTCAACCCCTCGGTGACCAGTCGGGTGCCGATCCCCTCCCGCTGACGTTCCGGCAGCACAACCATCGGTGCCAGCCCCATACCCTCAACCCGGGTGCCCATGCTCAATATCTCCGCCGGAGAAAACAGGATATGTCCCACCAGGCCGCTGTTATCCTCGGCAACCAGTGATATCGTCTCGGGACAGGATTCACGCAACCTGTCGACGATATCGGCCTCGGCCGATTGTCCGAAGGCCTTCTCAATGAGCCTTCGGATAGCGGCGATATCTTCCGGTTTTTCAGAGCGGATAGTGGCCATCACCCCTCCTTTTGTTGTCGCAACCCCAGGTTCTGATCGAATTCCGGTTTGTTTTCATTCAGAGAATCGTCTGGAAACAGCAAGATTCATAGCACGATGGGGCGGCTTATGCCAGAGGTCGCGGTGGCTTGAATTTTCTTTGCCGCTTTTGCGACCAATCCGCGCCTATCTCGAACTTTACAACGAACCGTGTTCTGGTTAGGTTAAAAAACATCAATTAACCCGGACCGTGCGCCACATGGAGACATGACATGACAACGAAAACAGTACCGGAACGGAAAGCAATCCCCGATAATGACACGTGGGACCTGACACCGCTGTTTGCCATCGATCAGAATTGGGAAGATCTGTACGGGGAAGCTGAAAAAGACTTGGTCGGGTACGACGAATTTAGAGGGCATCTTGGCGAGTCCGTGGATATTTTCCGAGATGCGATCGAATTCGATTTGGCGATTTCCCGAAAGATCGAACGGCTCTATACCTATGCGCACCTGAAAAGCGATGAGGACAAAGCCAACGGCACCTATTTGGGGATGCTCCAGCGGGCCATTAGTGTATTCACCCGCAAAGCCCAGGCATCGAGCTTCATGACCCCGGAAATTCAGGCGATTTCGGATGAAACCATGGCCGCTTTCCGGGCGGATCCCTCCATGACGGCGTATGGCTTTTACCTCGGCAAGATACTTCGATACAAACCCCACACCCTGGAAGAGACGGTCGAACAGGTGCTGGCCATGTCCCAGGAAATGGCCCAGGCCCCATCAGAGGTCTTCGGGCAGCTGGACAATGTGGACATGTCTTTCGGGACGGTTCAGGATGAGACCGGCAATGACATGGAGCTTAGCCACGGCAACTTCACGACCTTTCTCAACAGTCCCCGCCGGGATGTCCGCAAGAACGCTTTTTTTCAGTATTATCAATCGTATGAAAACCACAAGCACACACTTGCGGCCACATTTTCCCAATCCCTGAAGAAGGATATTTTTTATTCCCGCGTCCGGAATTTCGAAACCTGCCGACAATCGGCCCTATTTGCAGATGATGTCCCGGATACCGTTTACGACAGCCTGATCGAAACGGTCCGGAAACATCTGGATCCGCTCTTTACGTATTTTCGATTCCGGAAAGAGGCACTTGGCCTGGATGAACTTCACTTTTATGACACGTATACACCGATTATACGGGATATCGATTTTCACATGCCTTTCGAGGAGGCTGCCGGGACCAGCCTGAAGGCCTTGTCCCCTCTGGGGGAGGAGTATACGGAGGTGCTGGGAAAGGGCCTGCTTGGGCGGTGGGTGGATCGCTTCGAAAACCGGGGTAAACGGAGCGGCGCCTACTCTTCCGGCTGCTATGATTCTCCCCCCTATATTCTCATGAACTACGAGGCGAACAACATCAACAGTCTTTACACACTGATCCACGAAGCCGGCCACTCCATGCATTCCTATCTGTCGATAGAACACCAGCCATATGTGTACCACGACTACACGATTTTTGTGGCGGAAGTGGCCTCCACCTTCAATGAAATACTCCTCGGCAATTACCTGCTTGAGTTGTATCGTGATAATCCCGCCATGAAAGCGTACATCATCAACCGGGAGATCGACAATATCCGGGCGACCCTGTTCCGGCAGACCATGTTTGCCGAATTCGAAAAGATCACCCATGACATGGCCGAGCACAATAAACCCCTGACCATCGATGTCATCACGAGCGTTTACCGTGAACTGCTGGAAATCTATTTCGGCGACACCTTGGTCATCGATGATGTGCTGGCGTTGGAGTGCTTGAGGATTCCCCACTTCTATTCGGCCTTTTATGTCTACAAGTATGCTACCGGTATTTCGGCGGCGATCTCGCTGGCCCGCAAGGTGCTCCGTGAAGGGGCTCCGTCAAGGGATACCTACCTGGAGTTTCTCAAACTGGGCGGGAGCAAGTGGCCCCTGGAAGAACTGCAGGAGGCCGGCGTGGATATGCATTCTCCCCAACCGGTTGAAGAGGCCGTTACCCACTTTTCCGACAAGGTGGATCAGCTTATTGAGGTCTACAAGGAACTGGCATAACCGAAAGCCGGACGTTTCCCACGGCAGGTATCTATAGCAACTGGCAGAATTCCGTTCCGATGCGTAGATTGTAAACAGGTCCGAACGTTTTGGAATTATCGGTATCGGTACCGGGTTCGGCATCGGTATCGACTTCGAAGTTGGCCATTCTGTCTCGATTCCGATAGCGAACCCGATACCGAACATGTCCATATCCGGACTCCCCCAATTACGGTATCCTATTGACAGGCACTCGCTATGTTCAAACGGAACATACTTATGGCAACGGCGATATTGGAATCCAGCAATCTTTGTGTTCATTGCCTGCCTCGCCGGAGCTTCAGCGACGGCGGGTGATCCATGTGGTGAAATAAGCCTGAATTATTATGACCTCCCCGATCCTTGATACCTTGCCCGTACTGGTCATCGACTGCCAAACGACCGGCGCCACTCCGGATCGGGGCCATCTGCTTGAAATCGGCTGGGCAACCGTCGTTGCAAAAGAATGCCGAACCCGTGACGAGATTCCCATCAACACCCACCTGGTCCAACTCCCGGAAGGGGTCGATATCCCCCGGCCGATCCGGCGCCTCACCGGAATTACGCCGGAAAGTCTGTCCGATGCGCACTCACCGGCCAGGGTGTGGGCACAATTGTCACGGGCGGCCGGCAGACCAGACCCCGGCATCGGGACGATGGGGTGTCCTGCCGTGATCCACTATGCAAGGTTTGAAACACCGTTTCTGCGCCGCCTGCACCAAGCCCATGCCCCGGAAGTCCCCTTTCCATTCGACATCATCTGTACCCATGAAATTGCCGTGCGGCTTCTTCCGGAATTGCCCCGAAGGGGCCTTCGCGCTCTGGCCGGATATATCGGCCGACCTATTGGGGAATTGAAACGGTCGGCAGATCACGTCCAGGCCACGGCGCGGCTGTGGGTGCAATTTGTGAAACAGTTGAGACGACACTACGATATTACCCGCCTGGGGGATCTCCGCAGGTGGCTCTCGGAGCCGGCCGACCGCTGTAAAGGTGGGCGCGTCTATCCGATGCCGGAGTCCGCCAGGCTGTCGCTGCCCCCTGAACCGGGCATCTACCGAATGCACCGTGGCAACGGCGACGTGCTGTACGTGGGCAAGGCCCGGTCTCTACGGTCGCGGGTCAACAGCTATTTTAGAAAGAAAGCCCGCCACCCGGAACACATCCTTGAGATGCTGACCCAGGCCAAAGACATCTCCCTCGATGTCACCGGCACCGCCCTGGAAGCGGCTCTGGCCGAAGCCGACGAGATCAAGCACCTGTCGCCACCCTATAACAGAGCGCTGCGTGACGGGAATCGGAGTCTCTGCTACACCGTAAAAGACTTTTCGAATGTGTCCCCAGAGCCCACAGGGGCATTCACTGTCGGCCCCTTCCCATCGGAGAGGATTCCCATCGCCCTTGCTGAAATCCGGAGGGCGATCGAAGGCGGCACCGTCGCCGCACGTCCGGCTGCCGTCTTAGGGTTTTCTCCGGAGTTCGCACCGGATCCGGATGTGTTTTCTGACGGCGTCGACCGGTTCAAAATACGGCATGACGATGATCTCTGCGCCGGTCACCTGCACCGAGCCTTGATGCGTATCGGCAGACGACTGTGGCAGGAACGCCACTGCGTCCCGGAGGAACCGGATGCCGATGCGTCTCTTTCCTGTGACGCGTCTGAGGACCGAGACGAAGAAGAATGGGAGTGGGACCCGGAGCGGGTCGCCGATATGATGGAGGGGATTCTGGTTCACGCCGGGCACCTGATTCGCCGGGCTCGCTGGCTCTGCCAACTCCAGGAGGCGACGATCGCATGGGGCCCGGACGAAGATCCCCGGCTCCTTCACGTCCTGATCCTCGAAAAGGGCGCTCCCGCGGGGTACCGTATTCTTGCCGGGGGCCAGTCTGTCCCGGTGCCGCGGGGTTATCTCCGAAAGATGGCATTACGGCGCGCCCGGTTCGACACGGCCACCTACGACCGGCTGAGGGTGTTGACCACCGAACTGCGCCGGTTGGTTCGGGAAGGCCGATCGGTCGTCGTGCGGGTGAGCCCTTCGGTGTCCCTTGGCAGCAAAACCATCGCCCGGCTGCTGCAATGGGTTTAACCCAAACGTTGTATCCATATATGTTGACGGATTTTGGAATATAGCAACTGTCGGAATTCCGTTCCCATGTGTGGATTGTTGACGCGGTTGAAAGCTGCCGAGTCATCGGTATCGACTTCGAAGTTGGCCATTCTGTCTCGATTCCGATACCGAGCATGTCCATATCCGGCCACCCCGAAACAATATCGGGTTAACAGAAACTCAACAGGTTCAAACGGAATATATTTATGGCATTCGCTTTAGCTTTTGACTTGACCCCTTGGCTCCTCGAATCATTGAATCCTTCCAATCACCCCCATGCAAGCGGGTTAAGTCCACCGGCTATTTAGACGCAACCTGGCATTAAACAATTGCTTTTACGCAATATTTATGGAAGTTTTTCGATAAGATGGATTCGTCTTACACCGCGCAAGGCAGCGGTTTTTCCCCAAAAACTTCGGCGGTATAATATCTGTTATGCATCAAATGAAAGTTGAGCCGTTGCTTGAACATTGCACAATTCAAACTGTCGATGGGCTTACGACGATTCACTTTTCGAGAGCCCCAACAATTGGTGAAGCTAAGATCGTGATCGATAAGCTTGCAGATGAGCGTTCATATCATCTGAGATTGTGGGATTTTGGCGACATATTTTTCAATTTCAGCATGGATGAGATTAGGGAGATAGCGGAATATGGAAAATCGAAATTTTTGGAACCGAATAGGATGGCTTTGGTGGCACCACAAGACTTAGCCTTTGGAACATTAAGGGCGTTTGAAGTGTATCGCCAAGAGGATACACACTCGATTCCAAGAGTATTCAGAGCGAAGGCGGAGGCAATAGATTGGCTGGCCGAACAACGGACTCTATTGAAATCTAATACAGATGATCCCAATAGTGCATAGTCACTGGCTGAACGGCGGACTGGCTTACAGCGCCTACCGCCCTTTACGCCAGCCGGTTAGCCAAAACGTGAGGCCGTCTTAATAACCCAGCTGAGCCGGTGGTATATCCTCAATACGGAGAATCGCCATGACCAATACTGAGATATCATCGATCATCGCGAACTGCCTATCTATCGACAGCAACGCCGCAGAAGCGTATCAGCGGCTTGCTGACGCCGCAGACGATCCGCAACTTAGGGACTTCTGGAATCAGATGGCAGGCGAAGAAACGACACACATAGACTACTGGAAAACGCTCGCAGCACTCGCCAACAGAAGCTCCCTCCCGCAGGTATTCGACGAGCCCGCGACGGTGCTGGATGAACTCACACATCTCGCGGACAAATCTCGCACCTTGCTCGAAGAACCTATCGAAAACCTGGGACTCAAAGACGCCTTCATCCTCGCGTACCGCTTAGAGTTCTTTATGCTCCATCCAGCATTCGAGACTCTGTTTCATGCACTTCGGAGCTCAACATCTAACAAGAGCCCTGAAGATGAGTACGAGGAACACGTCGACAGATTCATCGCGATGCTCTCGATCTACGACCACCTCACCCCAGAGTTCCAGCTCATTTCAGAGACGCTCAAGCGCCTTTGGAAGGAGAACAAAAAGCTTGCCCATCAGGCGATGAAAGACCCATTGACCGGGCTCTTCAATCGCCGCGGATTTCTTCAAATCTCCGAACAGCTTCTCTATGTTGCTAGACGAGGTCGAAACACAATCTGCCTACTTATGATTGACATTGATGACTTCAAGGCCATCAACGATTCGCTCGGTCATCTCCAAGGCGACTCCGTCCTTAAGGGCGTTGCTGACAGGCTCGTCGGTGCCATCCGTGCTTCTGATGTCGTCGCGCGATTCGGCGGAGAGGAGTTCGTGGTCCTCCTGTTCGCAACAGGCTCTGAGTCAATCGCCGCACTAGCGGAGAAGATCAGGAATACCGTATCCGGAGACGAATTCGACGGAAACCGCGTTACTGTCAGCGTGGGCGCCTCCAATTGCATCGTGCCCACCGATGTGGATCGTGACCTCCGGCATCTCATTCGTACAGCGGATCGCCGTATGTACTTGGCAAAGGCAGCAGGCAAGAACCGAGTGGTTCACAGCGATTGATCCTCCGGACCGTGCGGGTCAAGATGCGCACTACTGATCAAACCCGTGGATGTGCCCAAAGTGCGGAAACGTCAATCGAGCCGACCACACCACCTGCGTATCTTTCAATCTGCCGAAATGACAGTTAACCCTCTTTTCTGGATGAATTTTTTAATTTTGGTTTCTCACTGTTATCCTGAATAGTGAAATCGCAATCATTTTTTGACTATGGGAAACAAAAAAGACAATTTGTTACAAAAAAGTGCTTCCATAATCTGCACTCTCTTTATATTTCTCGGTCTTTTTACAGGGTTTTATATGTACATGGTGTATTCTGCCGAGAAAGCGGTTAATGAATTTTACCAGGACATTTCAATAGGTAGTTCTGTTGAATCAGCTGTTCAAGAAGCGGAAAATAGGGGTTTCAATATCCGCCATAGTTCAGAGGGAATCAAGGATAATCATTCCAGGCTGAAAGGTTTTATTGCAGTAAAGAGCATTTTTCCACGGCATTTCATCTGCTTCTTGGCCCATAAAGAAAAAACGATTCAGGCAAAACGGTTTATGAGCGCCAATTTTACCAGTTGGACGGATAAGAGCAATTAAAATTAATGATGATTAAATTCATAAATATTCCTCTTCTGACAGTGTTGCTTTTGTTATCGGCTCTTTTGTCCACATGCGCTCAAAGTATGACCGGGTATCATATAAACTCAATGACAAACTATAATATTTTAATGCCCACTGCCGACTGCTTTGTAGAAGACATGATAGTCGATGGTGGTGACGGACCGGAAAAAGGTTCTCTCCAGTGGTTCGTCTGCCCCGGCATTGATTGTGGTGAATCACAATGGCAAAAGTAAAGAGAGCACCATTTTTAACGTCAGGGGCATTTGTATCTGGCTCCCTTAGATTTGCAAAGCGGCTTGTGTCCACTGAGAATAGCGAGGTTTGGGGGGGTATAAGCTAACCGGAAGAAACGACGAACCAGGCATTCAGGCTGACAGCGAGAAACGCGGTTGTCTCACAATTTAAATGCCTTCTCCAACGCCTCGATCTTCACCGGGATCGCAGCTTCAGCTTACTTTAACGTTATGCCATACTGTTAAGAATGAAACTCGGTAAAGATCAAATGTTGAACTCTTTAGGACAACTCGCCGTTGGATTAATAGTTTTCGGAATTATTTTCTTTCTTTTTATCTATTGGCAATCAAGCGGTTACAAAGATTATGTCGTTTATGTTCATGCTGACAACGAAGCTATATTTACCAACACCTTAAATCCGATGGACCCCCAAATATTGGATTATGGACGCGAATATAAAAAAGAAATTTTTTATCTTGATAAAGATATAGATAAAGGTGATGGTCCCCATGAAGGTAAATTGAGGTGGTATGTCTGCGGTGGGATTGATTGCGATGAAGGTTGGGAAAGTCGCTTTAGTTTAAAAGAGTAGTGCATAAAAAGCCAGTGGGGCTGACGGCGTTTAGTGCGGCGGTTCATCGTAAAGGCCGTGCGGGCCCGGCACCCATCAGGACCGCAGCTCATTTCCACGTCGGCTGATACAAGAGGAAGTGTAACAACCGATGACTTCGAAAAGAAAAGATCAGATCCGCAATTTACTAAAAGGCATTGAAACAGGAGACCCGGAATCCGTGTCTGTGGTCAATGAAGATAAATATATTCAACACAATCCCCTGACGCCGGAGGGGAGCGAAGGCTTGGCGGAGCTGTTTAAGCGGTTGTCGCAAACCTCTCCGCGCGTCAATATCGTGCGTATATTCGAGGATGGTGGACTATGTCTTTGCCCACACTGATTACGACTTCAACGTATTGGAAATCGGCTTTGAAGTCTTCCGTTTAGCAGACGGTAAGATTGTGGAGCACTGGGACACCACGGAAGCAATCCCCCCGCGAACCGAATGGAAAAACGATAACGGCAAATTCTAAAGACTGAACGCATGGCGGTGGTGAGCGTTCTCACGACAAACCGAAGCAACAAAGGAGCATATAAAAATGATCAAACTTGTTATGTGTTTACGCCGACATCCAGAAATGACCCGTGACCAATTCCAAGATTATTGGATGAATAATCATGGCCCTTTCTTTATGGAACATGCTGACACCATGAGGGCCAAAAAATACGTGCAATCTCATACCGTGGACACCCCTATGAACGAAGGGCTAAAAAGTTCGAGAGGAATGTTGCCGGAATATGATGGCGTCGCAGAGGTGTGGTTTGAATCAGAAGAAGAACTGATGGGAGCGATGAGCTCACCTGAGGGCCAGAAATTAAGTGCCGCGCTGCTGGAAGATGAGGGAAATTTTATCGATCATGCAAAATCTTCGGCGTTCATTGTTAAGGAGCATGAGTTTTAAGTAGATAATAAATGCAAGCAAGCGGACCGCCCAGGAATATAACCAGCGCAAGAATCGCAACGCCGCTTTTGGGGAAGATCGATATCACGCTGCGATTATCGAGGATGGTGAGCTCCTGTTGCGTTGTGTGGACTCAGACTATAGCTATAGGAAGCCAACTATTTGTTTCATCAGTGAAAAAGAAACTGAATGATAGGGCTGAGGGGCGTGAAATTATTGCCTCGAAACACGGCAGCGAACTGGGAGAGTCTGTGATTCCTTATAATGCCCTTTTCGACCGTGAAATAGGCGATATAGGTCCAGACACCGCCCCCGGATCGACATATTATCGCGTAACAACAGTTGAGTAGCTTGGTGCGACCCCAGACTCTTGGTGCGACCCCAGACTTCGGGAGGATCATTTGCTATCCACACCGAAAAGGACGACGGCTTGAAAATATTCACCATTGGCACTAGTGTTTTACTTGAATTCAACATAGCCTTACTTCATTGATGTGTTTCTCTGATGGGCGCCAATAAGGGAATCGTAAAGGAGACAGCATTATGACCAAACATAAACGGTTAACACTGATGTTCGTCAGCATCGCGACACTTGTTTTCTTGGGACCGACGGTCGTTGTCGCTGCCGAAGAGTTCGACCCGAAGACAGAAAAACCGATTATCGAGCTTTTCAGGGAAAGCCCCGATGCCGTTCCGCTGGAGCCGCGGGATCCGACCAAGGACCTGCTCCAGTTCTATCGGGACTGCTCGACGATCGAGGATCGTAAACCCGGGCCCATCGATATTCAGCGCACGATTGGCGGCACCGGGAAGATGGGTATCCCTACCTTCTTCCGTGCACCGGTTGCCCTATGCCCGCAGGATCTGATCGCCGGTAAAGTCGACATCGCCATCATGGGCGCTCCGATTGACCTGTCCTCTGGCATGCGCGGCACCGGCTTTGGTCCTTCGGCGCTGAGATCGGCGCCGATATACACTGCGTGGGGAGGCATACTGAAGGTGGCGCATCCGGTAGTCGGAGATATCGATTTCATGCAGGAATTCAAGATTGTCGACTACGGTGATGCGGTCGTCGACAACTGGTCCGCAGAGCGTACGGCCGTTACCGTCCATCATCTGGTCCGGGAGGTGGTTGATGCCGGAGTGATCCCGGTTGTGATTGGTGGCGACCATTCGCTGATGTATGCCGACGTGGTTGCCGTTACCGACAAGTACGGCAAAGGCAAGGTGGCGGTGGTCCATTGGGATGCCCATTTCGACGGCATTCCGCTGATGTTCGGCCACTACCTGACCCACGGTGCCATGGTGCGCCGCCTGATCGATGAGGGGCATGTGAAAGGTGAGCATTTCATTCAGATCGGCCTTAATTCGTACAAGCCGGGGGGCGGCGACCTGGATTGGATGCGGCGCAAAGGTGTAAAATACCGCTTTATGCATGAGATCGACGCCAAAGGGTGGCGCAAGGTTCTCAAGGAGGTGCTGGCCGAGGTGAAAGGTATGCGGGTGAAGCATGTCTTCCTATCGCTGGACACCGACGTCCTGGACATGGCTTACGCGCCCGGCATGGGCACACCCGAGCCCGGCGGCATGACGCCCCGGGAACTGTTCCCCATGCTGCGTGGTGTCGCGGCCGCCACCAACGTGGTCGGAGTGGAGATGGTCGAACTCAACCCGTTGACCGACCCCACCTATCTGAGCCGCAAGTCAGCCTATATGGCGCTGCGGGAAATCCTGACCGGCATGGCCATGCGCAAGAAAGGCATCACCGATCCGTTCTACGTGGATCCCAAGTGGAAGGATCACGGAAAGCACTAGTCTTGAGACAGTTCTATCCAGCGCGGTGGTAAACATGCCGCCGCGCTTTTTTATCATCTGTACTCCAAATGCTGACCCCACTCCCGATTTGCATGTAATCAAAATAGGTAATACGGTCAAGCGGGCTTAGCTCTAGTTTAAATCAGGACGGGCATTTTATAGTTCCGTACTTATTCAATGGCATGCATGTGAATCACGCGCTGGTGTCCATACTTAAATCCCCGATACTGCATTTCATTCTGTTGGGCCTCATTGCCTTCTCGGTTTACACTCATCTTAACCCGCCGGATCGTGAGACGATCCGTATCACCACCCAAACCATCGATGCCCTGGTCCAACAGCGGGAAAGCATCGCCCAGAAAGCGATCACCCCCGAAACGCGACAATCGATTATCGAAGGCCATATCGAGGATGAGGTCCTATTGCGCGAAGCCTACAAGCGCGGTTTCGACAAGAACGACTATCGGGTTCGGAAACGGATATTGAATATCATGCGCACCTCTTTGACCGAGGTCATTCCCGAGCCGTCAGTGGCCCAGCTGCGTGCATTCTACGAGGCCAACCGGGATCGCTATCTGACATCGCCGTCCCGCTCGTTCGAGCAGGTCTATTTTTCATTTGCCAGCACGAAGCTGCCGGGAAAGCCGGAGCAGTTCATCACTCAGCTCCAAAAAGCGAACGGCATTGCCGGCCTGGGTGACTTCTCCCTGATGTTAAGCACTAAATACAACAAGGTCTCTTTTCAGACCATCGCCATGACTTTTGGTAAACCCTTTGCCGATGTTGTATTCGACATACCGTTGGATGAGTGGCGCGGCCCTGTCGAATCTTTTCAAGGGATACACTATGTGCGCGTAACAGCTGAGCACGAACCGGAACTGCCGCCGTTTGAGCAGATGGAATCGTATCTGAGGACCGATTACCTGTTGCTGAAAGGCCGGGAAAGCCAAGTGGCGAAAATTAATGAGCTGCGGCAGAACTACCATATCGTTGTCGAAGGCAACTGATTTTTATAGGCCGCGGCCGTCTGCGGCTAAGATAATTTCACGTCTTTAAATCAATTTTCCTCGATGCAGAGATCTATCGCATATGTTTTATTGGGTTTAGCCTTTTTAACCAGCGCTTCTGTTTCCTTGGCCGATGACGTGGGTATTACAAAAGCTCGGCTGATTCAAAAGTCGGAAAAGAGCTATGTGGTCGAGGCCGATATCACCCAGGCGCTGGTATGGGCCATCAAGGCGCCTATCTTTCCGGACCGGTTTCAGGTATCCGAGCTGGAGTATATCAACCAGGCGGGCTGGATCGTGGTGCAGGCGACGGCCACGACATCGGGCAAACCGCTGTCGGCAAAGGATGAACTACTGCTGCCCTGGATGCGAAACGGGGCATCGATGACGGTCCAGTGGCTCGACGGATCGATCCGGCAGGGATTGTTCCTGCGCTCCCTGGAAGGCATTCACATCCCGCTGAAGACGCTCATGCCCGCCACCCGATCCCTTGGTGAAGTCGTACGGGAACATTTCTTCATCGGCGTTAAGCACCTGCTCTTCAAAGGGATCCATGTCCTGCTGGTCTTTGTCATGGTGCTGCTGGCCTCTACCCGCAACGTTTTTAAATACCTGCTTTTCTATACCTTCGGGCAGGCCGCATCCATGGTGCCGGTCGATTTGGGGTTACCCGGGTTTGATCTGCTGTTTACCGATCTTTTGGGCCTAATTCTGGTATTTCTGCTTGCCGTCGCGGCGGCACGTAAAGCGAACACTGCCCCATATCTTCCCCTGCTGTTTCTCTTCGGTCTCTTGCATGGCCTTTCCTATGCCCACGAGACGACCGTACTGGAATTGGCAAACGACCAGAAACTGCCGGCGTTGTTTATGTTCAACCTGGCAGTGGATGTGGGGCACTTTTTTTTCGCCGGTGTGTTTTTATCTGTTTTTCAACTCATCAAACATATTCCGTACGGGGTGAAGATCGGTGCTTATACCGCCGGTGCACTTTCGGTCATGGCGTTTTCTCTGGTGTTTCAGGAACATGTTGTGACCGGCAATGTCGACATGCTGCCATTCGATACAACTCGAATCGCCACCCAATACAGCCTGCCGGTATCCCAGGCCAAGCAGGGGGGCGGCCAACGCCCCAGGGGCGCGCGCCGGCTCACCAACCCCATTATGACCTATCTTTCGGTCGAGCCCTACGAGGTTCGGCAGGAAGTCCTGATCCAGGCGCGGGCCGCGGTTCAATTTCTGGGCGTCGATGACCAGGGGATGGGCAGTATACCGATCAAATCTTTGGCACCTGTAAAGGAGGGCATTCTGGAGGTCTTTCAAAGGGCCAATCCCATCATGATCGACGGGCAGCCTTCCAAACCGGTTATGGCCAGGGCCGATTTTGTCACCCTTGGTCCGGCCGGGGTGACCGTGCGACCGGAACCGGTAATCGAAAGCCTCGATAATGGGATCGTTGGTCTGACATTGGTGCATGAAACACCCGGGCTGGCGGACAGTATCAGCGTTGGTTGGCGAATGTTCTCGGATTCGGTTCAGAAAGTCGAAGCCACCACCACCGATCCGTTCGGCGGTGCCACCATGATTCTATCGCCGGATGACAACCAGCTCATATGGAAAAGTCGCCTGGGCGGGTACCAGGTGCCGGTGATCGAAACCATTACCATTGAGAAGAAAAGGATTCCCTTGATTTCGATCCTGATGTTCCTATGTGTCGCCGCGCTGCTGGCGGTATCCGCGATCCGAAAAAAATGGATAGTGAGCCGGCCCGTCCTGGCTGGTGCCGCTATTGCTGGATTCGTGCTGTATCCATTTGCCACCTATCCTATGGACCTGCCCTGGATGTCCCACTGGACACCCTCTACTCAGCGCACCTCTCAAATTCTCAATGGACTTCTGTCCAATGTCTACCGTGCCTTCGATGTACGCAACGAAAGCCGGGTTTACGACCGCCTGGCGGTCAGCGTCGGCGGTGATCAACTTACCCGGATCTACCTGGAGAATAGAAAAGCTCTAGAGTTTGAAAATCGAGGCGGGGCCAGAGCGAACGTTGACGAGGTCAAAATCCGTACGGTCGACAACGTGAAACGAACCGCTAACAATGACTTTATTGCTGACACTCAGTGGTCGGTCAGCGGGTCGGTGAACCATTTCGGCCATACCCACTACCGCCAAAATCAGTATCACGCCCTGGTGACATTTGCAGCCGTGGGTGGGTCGTGGAAAATCCGTGCGATCGAATTGATCGACGAAAAGCGCGTCCTCTAATTTTTGCTTCAAAAAGAATAGGACTAGGAGACGTTGTTGACAAACTCGCGCGACCCCCATTCTTTAAAAGAAATCACGCCACAACCCTTCCTGGGTCATCCTTCGTAGAGGACAGCCAGGATGGTTGTCTTTCCTTCCTTGGATGCAATCAAGTGTGGGGTGGTGGACAGGTAATAGACGCTGTCTCCGGGCTCCAGCTCGAACACCTCGCTCCCTATTTTTAAACTGGCGGTACCGTCGAGAACGTGGATAAACTCTTCCCCGTCATGAACCGACATGTCGCCCTCGGGATTTTCCTCG
This sequence comes from Olavius algarvensis associated proteobacterium Delta 3, assembly GCA_903231505.1. Classification (GTDB taxonomy): domain Bacteria; phylum Desulfobacterota; class Desulfobacteria; order Desulfobacterales; family CAFBRK01; genus CAFBRK01. The sequence continues at coordinate 59,588 of CAFBRK010000054.1, forward strand.
AGTTGTACGATCAGCGCCTCCATGTGTCGTCCTTTTACTTCCGGGGCCAGCGCTTTGTAGGTGTACAGTTTCTGGGAACCTTTGCTCCCTGTGGATCGCGATACGGTTTTCTGCTCACCGCGGCGCGTGATGGAATAGAGTTTGTCCCCGACGCCGGATACGATGCGGCCAAATGCACTGTCCAGGGCTTTTGACAATTTGATCACCGTGCCCAGCTGGGGTTGGACTTTGTTGCTTTCGATATCCGACAGCAGATTCTTGTCGAAGCCGGTAAGCTGAGACAGCTCTCCAAGAGAAATTCCCTTTTCTTCACGGAGTCGACGCACCCGGACACCGACATCTTCCACTCCGGCTGCCTTGGGTGTCTCTATGTCCCCGGTGAGGTCCTCGAAGAAATCGACATTCATATATGGTTTTTTAGTTTCTTCTGCCATGTCCCCTCCTGATTTCCATGACGTCTATTTTAACAAACGATGTTTCCGATTTCGACTAACGGGCAAACCGGCAAACGGGCATACGGATTTATAGACATTTCGCTCCGATGTGTCGGGCGATCACGATACGCTGTACTTCCGAGGTTCCCTCGCCGATATCGAGCAGTTTCTGATCCCGGTAAAAGCGTTCCACGTCGTATTCCTTCATCAATCCATACCCGCCGTGGAGCTGTACGGAATGGTTGGCGCACCGGTACATGAGTTCGCTGCAATACAGCTTTGCCATAGCGGCTTCTTTGGAAAACGGCTTGCCCTCATCTCTCAGCCAACAGGCGCGATAAAGCAACATCCGGCCGGCATCGATCTCCGTTGCCATGTCGGCCAGTTTGAATGCATTGGCCTGAAATGTCGCAATGGGTCGATTAAACTGCTCCCGTTCGTTGGCGTACCTTACGGCCATATCGAAACAGCCCTGGGCGCCGCCGAGCCCCATGGCCCCGATGGAAAGGCGGCCGCCGTCCAGGGTCTCCATCATCTGGTAAAACCCGTGGCCGCGTTTGCCGAGCAGGTTCTCCCGGGGCACGCGGCAATCCTCGAAGTAAAGTTCGCTGGTATTGGAGGCGCGCCACATCATTTTGTCATGCATTTCTTTGGCGACGAACCCGGGCGTGCCGTTTTCCACCAGGATGCATGACAGCTCCGGTCTGCCGTCATCCCGGGTGCCTGTCTTGCAGAGGACTGTCAAACCGATGCTGATGTCTGTGGAGCCGTTGGTGATAAAAATCTTGCTGCCGTTAATGACCCACTCATTTCCGTCCAGAACCGCATTGGTTTTGGAATTGGAGGCGTCCGACCCGGCATTGGGTTCGGTCAAACCAAATGCCCACAGGGCCTCGCCGGTACAGAGCTTCGGCAGGTATTTTTTCTTCTGATCCTCATTACCGAAATAATATAAGGGGCCGATGCCGAGCGAATTTCCTGCCGCCACGGTCGCCGCGTGGGAGCCGTCGACCCGGGCAATTTCCTCGGTGGCGATGATGTAGGACAGGTAATCCATGGCCTGCCCGCCGTACTCCTCGGCAACAAAAATTCCAAAAAGTCCAAGTTCGGCCATTTTGGCCATGGTGTCGTAAGAGAACGACTCCTCTTTGTCGAGCGCCTGGGCCAGCGGCCCGATTTCCTTTTCGGCGAAACCGCGTACGGATTCCCGAAGAATTTCATGGTCCATGGATAGGCTGAAGTCCATATGGCCTCCTTAGCGATTGTCGGCGGATATGTCTGCACCGGCCCGAAAGTGTCGTGGAATAATCGGGGGGACCGGATTAAATGTAGCTATATTACAGCCACTGATCGCATAGTGTCAACGAAGAAACTTGACCATCCTTTGTTGATCAAAACCCGCAATTTTTTTATACTTTTAAAAGTGTCAGGGATTCAGGGATTCAGGGATTCAGGGGTTCAAGGATTCAAGGGTTCAAGGATTCAAGGGTTCAAGGATTCAAGGGTTCAAGGGTCCAAGTGGTGTTTGATACTGGATACTGGATGCTGGATGCTGGATGCTGGATGCTGGCGGGATACAAGATGCAGGATACAAGATACAGGTTGTCGGCAACCGGGTAAACTGGCCAACCGGCAAACGGGCCCACGGGCAAACGGAGAAACCATGCCGACAGGCGCCTGTGGCATAAACATAGGCTGGGCGGGTATGAACCGGTTTTCATTTATTCTCGCTTTTTATATGAAAGGATCGATCTATCACGATGAAATGTATTCCTGTAACCGATGAAATGGATGTCTGTGTCACCGTTCGGGTAAAGATGATCTATAAATCAAGCCCCACCGGTGAGCTGGATGAGGAACTGCTTCGAAAAGACACCAAGCTCAAAGCTGACGATGTGGGCCACTCTTTTGAGGGGGATATTGCGGAGACGATTAAGGTTAGGCTATTGGAGTCCTAATCATTGTTAACATTCTCGGCGTCGGGATCGCTATCGGGATCGGAATCGGACGCTCCTAAAGCCATTTTTCAAAATCGATACCGAACCCGATACCGATAGCGATCCCGATCCTGCTGAGAATCCTTCACCCCAATTTCATCCAAGAATCAGAAAGGCGATCGGGAAATTGGATTAAAACAGATCGACACCGATATACGTCTCCGGTGTCAGTGCCTTCAGCTCTTTCTTTACGGCGTCTGCGACATCCAGGGAGTCGATAAACGCGGCAATCGTGTCGCGGTCTATTTTCCCGTGGGTCCGGGTGAGCGCCTTCAACGCCTCGAACGGATCGGGATAGCCGTCGCGTCGTAAAATGGTCTGAATCCCCTCGGCGACCACCGCCCAATTTGCCTGAAGGTCTTCCCGGATGCGATCCCCGTTCATGATCAGTTTGCCGAGACCTCTAAGCAGGGATTTCAGGCCGATCAACATATGGCCAAAGGGGACGCCGATATTGCGGGTGACGGTGGAATCGGTCAGATCCCGCTGGAGCCGTGAGATGGGCAGTTTGGCGGACAGATGCTCCAAAACGGCGTTGGCGACACCGAGATTTCCCTCCGAATTTTCAAAGTCGATGGGGTTTACCTTGTGGGGCATGGTGGATGAGCCGACTTCATCCGCTTTGATCTTCTGCTTGAAATATCCCATTGAAATATATGTCCACACGTCCCGGTTCAGGTCGATCAGAATGGTATTGATCCGTTTGAGCCCATCACAGAATGCGGCCATGTTGTCGTAATGCTCGATCTGGGTGGTCACCTTCGATCGTGCCAGCCCCAGGGCATCGTTGACGAGCCGGTCTGCAAATGCCGGCCAGTCGATATCCGGGTAGGCCGCCAGATGGGCGTTGAAATTTCCCGTGGCGCTCCCGAATTTGGCGGCGAAGGGGACCTGGCGAAGAAGATCGATCTGATTTTCGAGTCGCTCCACGAACACATACAATTCCTTTCCGAGCCGTGTCGGGGAGGCCGGCTGCCCGTGGGTTCTCGCCAGCATCGGTATCAAACGCCATTCTTCGGCCATGGTTCGCAGGGTGCGGACCACATCGTCCAGGACCGGTTCCAGGACCTCCACCCAGGCCTCTTTCATGGACAGGGGAAGGGCGGTGTTGTTGATATCCTGGGAGGTCAACCCGAAGTGGATAAATTCCTTGACCGTTTCCAGACCGAGGGCATCGAAACGCTCCTTGAGAAAATATTCGACCGCCTTGACGTCATGGTTGGTGACGTTTTCTATGGCCTTCACGCGTGTGGCGTCATCCAGGGTAAAGTCCCGGTAGATGGCCCGCAGATCATCATACTGGCGGCTCTTGACGCTTTCCAGACCGGGTAGGGGAAGATCGCACAAGGCAATGAAGTATTCGATTTCGATCCGGGCGCGGTAGCGGATCAAGGCCCCTTCAGAAAAATAGTCTGTCAGTTTTTCGGTGGCCTTTCGATACCTGCCGTCTACCGGAGAGATTGCCGTCAGAGGGGATAGTTTCATGATGGTGTCATCCTGAACTTGATTGTTTTCCACTGCTTGCTGGAGTGACTCGTAAATCCCGCACAGCGGTGGCAACGCGGGCGCTATCAGATTAGATCGAGATCCTTAATTAAAGCGAAAGAACGGCGCCTTTCGCCCAATGAGCGACAACGTCGCGTTTCATAAAATCGTGCAACGATTTTATTTTTGTAATGATTCCAATAAGATTAACGTTTTCCGGCACGGGCGAGTATATGGAAACGGCATGGACCTGTCAAGCATCGGCGCGGCCTCCTCGACCATGTACTGGCGCGGGCGTTGTTACGCATTGATGGTGCCGACCGCGGCTTCCACGGATTTGACCAGTTTCCCCGAACGTATCAGGGACACGACCTTATCAATGTCCGCGTGGATTTCCCGATCGTTCTCGAGATACGGAACACGCTTCCGGATAGTGTCATAGGCCACCCGGGTGCCCCTTCCGGCCTTCATGGGATGGTCTTTCGTGATGAGATCGTATGCCTGGGCCGCGCAGAGCAGTTCGATGGCTACGACAATTTCCACATTGGACATAATCTCCCGTGTCTGCCGGATGGCGATCGTACCCATGCTCACGTGATCTTCCTTATTGGCCGAGGTGGGGATGGAATCCACACACGCCGGATGGGCCAGCACTTTATTCTCCGAGACCAGTGCCGCGGCGGTATACTGGGCAATCATGTATCCGGAGTTGAGCCCGCCGTCTCGTATCAGAAACGCCGGCAGGTGGCTGAGGTGGGGGTTGACCATCCGTTCGGTGCGCCTTTCGGATACGCTACCCAACTCTGCCAGCCCCATACCGAGATAGTCGGCAGCCATTGCCACCGGTTGTCCATGAAAATTCCCGCCATGTCGGATGTCCTCGATTTCCGCGAAGACCAGCGGGTTTGTGGTCGTGGAATTGATTTCGATCTCGATGACCTGTTCGGCATGGGCCACGGCATCCTTGCTGGCACCGTGGATCTGGGGGGAACATCGCAGCGTGTAGGCATCCTGCACCCGGCTGCACCCCTTGTGGGATGCGATGATTTCCGATCCTTTCGTTAGGCGCAGCATGTTTTCCGCCGTTGTCAGCTGTCCCGGATGGGGTCTCACTTGATGAATCAGGGGATCGAATTCCGATTGGCTGCCCATGAGCACTTCCAGGCTCATGGCACAGGCGATATCCGCCACCTTCGACAGGCGGATGGCATCGTGCACCGCCAGAACGCCGATGGCGGTCATGACCTGGGTGCCGTTGATCATGGCCAGACCTTCACCGGCTTCCAGCCGAAGGGGGGGAAGACCGATTTCTTCAAGCGCTTTGGCGCCGGTCACCCGCCTTCCTTTGTAATACGCTTCCCCACGCCCGATGAGCACCAGTCCCATATGCGCGGCAGGGGCAAGGTCTCCGCTCGCCCCGACGGATCCTTTTTCGGGTATGATCGGAGACACCCCGTTGTTCAGGAGCGCCACCAGCTGGTGCAGAACGTCCGCCCGGCAGGCGGCATGCCCCAGGGACAGGTCGCGCACCCGAAGCGCCATGATTCCTCTTACCGTTTCGATCGGAAACGGTTCTCCAACCCCCGCCGCGTGGCTCAGCAGGATGTTTTTCTGGAGCTGTGCGATGTTGTCCGTCGATATGGTCACATCGCTTAGCGCCCCGAATCCGGTGGTGATGCCGTAAATCACACGCTTCTCCCGGACCCAGTGGGAAATCAGATCCCATGCCCTGGCCACCCTGGCCTCTCCTTGGGGTGAGACCTGAACCGGTACATTTTCCCGGGCGACCTCGACAACTTCATCGATCGTGATATGTTCTTTATCCAGGCATAAGGGGGCCATGGCCGGTTTCCTTTATCAAGCGGGTTGCCTTCCGCATGTTCCCTAAAAATTGGATGATACGCGTATAACCATCATTTACATCTTATATTTGAATTCGGGGTGCCTTGCTCATCGAACTATCTTCGATCCAGCAGCTCCATAACCTCTCTGAATTTCTCGGAGGCCCGGGCCGCAAAGGCCTGGGCCTCTTTTCCCACGCGGGTTTTAAATTTCTTGTCCGCGATATCTTCCAGGTTGATGAGCACGTTCTGGTGCGCTCCCCAGATGCCTGCATCGAGAGCCCTTGCCGCGACCTGAACGTCCGACGTGGAGGCCGGGTTCCCATGCCGGGCAACCTCGCACAGAGGATCCCATGCACGGTCTGCAAGTTGCATGGCGTGCAGCGGTACACCGGCGGCCGATTTCAGGCCGGCCTGTATCCTCTCCCTTCGAGCCGCTTTTTCTTCCGTTGTCGCTTTTGGCATTTTCAGCCCGGTCATGACGGCATTGAAGGCCACGGTGTCGGCATCGATCATGGGGATCAGCTCGTGTGTGGTCTCATTCAGGATCGGGATTATCTTACGCATCTGCGGCTCGACGTCTTCGAACTTGCGCACGCCGTACGTGAGTTTGGCCACCATGGCCCCCAGAGCGGTGCCGATGGCGGCGATTGCCGCGGAGGCGGACCCGCCGCCGGGCGCCGAAGATCGGGCGGCGATCGCTTCGATAAAGGATCTGACGCTGCCGCCGGCCAGCGGTTCGTCCGCCGGTTCGGCCACAAGGTATTCGATAATCTTTTCGTCAGGTACAAAGGGTGTCACGGCGTGGAGCCCCAGTCGATCCACGGCGAGGCGAATTTTCTGGTCTTCCTGGTAGATGAAGAGATGTTCCTGTTCGGAATAGAAGTCCGCCGCCATCATCAGCGCCTCCAGAGGCACCAGCCCGACAATTTCCGACCCCGCCACGCCGACGTTCAGGGCCGCCGCCTCCTGTGTCACCGCCTCGAATAACACATGGGGGGGCGTGATTCGGTAGTTCGTCAGGTTAACGGTCACCTGGGCCGAGTTTATTTCATCGACGAACCAGCCCATTCCCTTGACCGCTTTCAGGCGCCCCGGTTGGGCTGATCCTCGCCCGGCCTCCCGTAAATTCAGGGCGATTCGGTGTGCCTGGTTCGGTGTGCCGAGGATGTTGACGTTGTAGGCAATGAGCACATGACGCGCCCCGGCAACGGTGGCTCCCCACTCCGGGACAAATTCGACCGGTCCATAATCCGGCGTCCATTTGGGGTCCTTTAGCTTTTCCGCAAGACCTTCGTACTCCCCTTCCCGGATCCGGGAAAGCCTTTTACGGTCACGGTGCTGCGCTGCCTCCTCGTATAGGTAGACCGGCACGTGGAGTGTTTCAGCCGCCTGGCTGGCAAACCGTTTGGCGACGGCCACACATTCTGCCATGGAAACGCCGGCGATCGGAATGAAGGGACAGACGTCCATGGCGCCCAGCCGGGGGTGTTCGCCGGAATGGCGGCGCATGTCGATACGAGCGCGGGCTATGTGGGCGGCGTTCACCGCGCCGGCTACAATCGCATCCGGGTCTCCGACAAAGGTATATACGGTTCTGTTGGTGGACCAGCCGGAATCGACATCCAGCAATCGACACCCGGGTGTCTCCCGGATGGCATCGGCGATGGCCTCGATGACGTCCCGATCCCTGCCTTCGGAGAAATTGGGAACACATTCCACGATCTTGCCCATGGGGATATCCTTTCCGGCCTACCGCTGCCGCGGGTTAAACGATTTTTTCCCCGAGCTTGTACACGTGGCGAACCGGAGAGACCCCGGCATGATATGCCAGAATCGATGGTGATTCGCCATTCAGCAGTAAAAAGTCGGCGTTTTTCCCATCCTCTAAGCTGCCGGTTCGACGGGCCAGGCCCAGGGCATACGCCGCATTGAGCGTGGCGGCTGTCAACGCTTCTGCCGGAGACAATCCCATGTTGAGCACCGCCAGCCCAATCACAAAGGGCATCGATTCCGTGTAGCTGGACCCTGGATTGCAGTCGGTGGCCAATGCCACCGGCACATCCCGGCTGATGAACGTCCGGGCCCGGGCATACGGTTTGCGCAGGCAATATGCGGTTGCCGGCAGAAGCGTTGCGATGACGCCTGCGCGTGCCATCTTGTCGATGCTTTCATCGCTGGCCGCCAACACGTGATCGGCCGAAACAGCGTTCAGCTCGCCTGCCAGACCGGCGCCCCCCAGGTCACGGATCTCGTCCGCATGAAGCTTTACGGCCATTCCAAGCTGCTTTGCAGCCGAAAGGATCCGCCGGCTCTGATCGATGGTGAACACCCCGTCTTCACAAAACACATCGCAGTGTTTGGCAATTCCCTGGTCTCTGACCGCCGGGAGCATCTCGTTGACGATCAGGTCGACAAAGGTGTCGGGGGTATCCGCATACTCCGGGGGTATGGCATGGGCGCCCAGAAATGTTGGGACCACATCCAGCGGCGTCTGCCGGGCCACCCGGTCGATGACCCGCAGCATCTTGAGCTCATTGTCCGTATCCAGACCGTAGCCGCTTTTTATCTCCACGGTTGTCGTCCCATGTTCGAGAGCGGTCACGACACGGGACCGGGTTCCCCGGTATAATCCCGACTCGCTTTCTCTGCGCACCGCTTCGACCGAAGAGAGAATCCCGCCGCCCTGTCTTAGAATGTCGAGGTAGGACATTCCGCCGATGCGCATGTCGAACTCCGCCTCCCGAAGGCGGGCAAAACACATGTGGGTGTGCGGATCGACAAATCCGGGGATCAGGCAACGGCCTTTGCAGTCGACCTCCATATGGACCTCTTCGGCGGGCAACCCCTCGAGAACCGCATGTTCCTCCCCGATGCCGGCGATCCGGCCGCCCTTTACGATCAGCGCACCCGGATCGTATCGGATGACGTTACCCTGATTCTTTCCGGCTGCCGGAGAACCCTCATCTTTCGGTGTGACGATACGGGCGTTGCGAAACAGTTTGAGCATCATGGCACGATGTCTCCCCGCGAGCCGTTACCAGAGAAAAACGCCTCGACCACCTGGCTGACCAGCGATTCGTCTGCCAGGTAGGGAAGGCTGATGTGATCGCCGTTTTCGTTCTCCTGATTATATCTCAGGGCGACTTCCATGGCATTGGGGTTTCGCGCCCAGCTGCGACGGGCCACGCCACCCATGACATCCCAGGTCATTGCGGATCGGATGATCTCGTCGACCCGACGACTTCCGTCCAGGACCAGGCCGAACCCGCCGTTGACGGCTTTGCCGATGCCGGTGCCCCCGCCGTTATGGAGGGCCACCATGGTCATGCCCCTGGCGGCATTGCCGGCAAAGCAGTGGGTGGCCATGTCCGCGCAGACATTGCTGCCGTCCAGGATATTGGCGGTCTCGCGAAATGGGGAATCCGTGCCGCCCGGATCATGATGATCCCGCCCGAGCATGATGGGCCCAACGTTGCCCGAGCGGACCATGTCGTTGAATTTAAGGGCGATACGGGTGCGTCCCACAGCATCCTGGTAGAGTATCCGGGCATAGCTGCCCACAACGAGCCGGTTCTTTCCGGCGTCCCGGATCCAGACATAGTTGTCGCGGTCTTCGGGGCGTCTCTCCGGATCGATACAGCCCATGGCCGCTGCGTCGGTCTTGGCCAAATCATCGGGTTCTCCGCTCAAACAGACCCAGCGAAACGGTCCATACCCGTAGTCGAAAATAGGACCCATGATATCTTCGAAGTAGGAGGGAAAGATGAAACCGTCCTTGGCATCCACCCCGTTTTTTGCCGCCTCGGTGACTCCCGCATCGAAAACGGCCTTTAAAAACGCATTTCCATAATCAAAGAAGTAAACGCCTCTGCGGGAGACGGTCTGGATCAGTTCAAAGTGCCGGCGCAGGCTGGTGTCCACCAGGCTCCGGAAGCGCTCCCGGTCTGTCGCCAGCAGCCGGGTCCGCTCCTCAAAGGATATGCCCTGGGGGCAGTAGCCGCCCTCGTAGGCCACGTGACAGGAGGTTTGATCCGAGAGAAGATCCACGTGGATACGGTTTGCCGCGATGTACTCCAAGAGGTCGACCACATTGCCGGAATAGGCGATGGACAGCGGGTTGGCTGTTTGCACGGCTTTTTCAGCGATGGAAAAGATCTCGGGTAAATCCGCGGACACCGTGTCCACCCAACCCTGATCCCGGCGGGTCTGAATCCGCGAAGGGTCCACCTCGGCGATGACCGAAACCGCACCGGCGATCTTGGCGGCTTTCGGCTGTGCCCCACTCATACCGCCAAGACCGGACGACACAAAGAGCAACCCGGCCAGGTTCCCGTCACCGGGCACGTTGCACATGTTGCGGCCGGCGTTGAGCAGAGTGTTGTAGGTCCCGTGAACAATGCCCTGGGGTCCGATATACATCCATCCGCCGGCGGTCATCTGGCCGTAGGCGGACACCCCCATCTGGGCGGCGATTTCCCAATCCTCCGGGTTGTCGTAGAGCCCCACCATAAGCCCGTTGGTAATAATGACGCGCGGGTGGTCGGGAGATGACTGAAAAAGACCCAGTGGGTGCCCCGACTGCATGACCAGGGTGTGACGGTCCGTCATGGCCTCGAGGTATCGCTTGATCAGCCGGTACTGCATCCAGTTCTGACAAACGCTTCCGCTTTCGCCATAGGTGATGAGTTCATAGGGATAGAGCGCCACATCAAAATCCAGGTTGTTGTCGATCATCAACTGGACGGCTCTGCCCGCCAAGCAGTTGCCCGAGTAGCCATCGATCGGTTTGGCGGCGATGTTTCCGCCAGGGCGATAACGGTAACCGTAGATCCGTCCGCGGGTTTTGAGTTCTTTCAGGAATTCCGGGGCTAACACGGCGTGGTGTTCTTCGGGAATATACCGCAGCGCATTTTTCAGAGCGACAACGGTCTGCGCCCGGGTCAACCGGAAGCCCCTGTCCGGGGCTCGCCGGACGTCTTCCACAATTCGGGGTGCTTCGGGGATGTCGCCGTCAAGCCGGATGGTCATGGCTTGGGCAATGTCTCTATTTTCCGGCATGGCATCTGCCTCCTTTACGGAGTCCCTGAAATGGTCCGGATTGCAGGATCGGGGGTGGGACCGGTACCGACACAGCCGTCGCGAACATGATCTGTCTAAATTTTAGGCTCACCTCCACCTTCGGGGGAGAAACGGATTCAGGGTTTACCCGCCCGCCTGAGGCGGATACACCTATGAGGGCGCCGGAGGCGGCCAGGGCTTGCCTGCCTCTGGCATGGATCCACGGGTCAAGGGGTCCTGTGGTTATCTAAAGACTGCCGCACATCGGGCGATGGTCCAAATATTTTATTAATGATTACAGGCATATTATAATTAATCCGTTCCTGTGAGCTTATGAAAATGCCGATGCGGTGTCAAGCATCCATGAAACCGCTGCCGTGTCTTCGGGTCCCGGATTGACAGGCTTTCGGCATTCCTTTATAGACGATGCGCGAGTTTGCGCGATGATGTATCCCACCTCTTACAGTACGGGAGCGATTAAGCGTTAGGATGATCCAGCTTGAAAATCTGACAAAGAGCTTTGGCCGCCAAACCCTGTTTGAAGATATCGGTTTTCAGATCAATCCCCGGGAGCGGATAGGGCTCGTCGGGCGCAACGGCCATGGCAAAACCACCCTGCTGCGACTGATCATCGGGGAGGAGACACCGGATGCCGGAAGCGTGATCATCCCGAAACATTGCCGCCTGGGTTATGTGCGTCAGACCATCGCGTTTACCGAATCGACGGTCCTCGATGAAGGGGCGAAAGAGCTGCCCCGGTCGGAAAAGGATCATCACTGGAAGGTGGAAAAAATCCTGGCCGGGCTTGGCTTTTCACCCGCGGACATGGCCAGGAATCCCCACGAGTTTTCGGGCGGATACCAGGTGAGACTGAATCTGGCGAAAGTGTTGGTCTCCGAGCCGGATCTGCTCATGCTGGACGAGCCGACCAACTATCTGGACATTGCATCCATCCGATGGGTAGAGCGGTTTCTGCAGACCTGGCCCCGGGAAGTGCTGCTGGTGACCCATGACCGGGGCTTTATGGATGCCGTGGTCACCCATACCCTCGGGATTCACCGGAAGAAGGTACGCAAAATTCCGGGCAATACCGAAAAATACTACGCCCAGATCGCCCAGGAAGAGGAGATCTACGAGAAGACCCGGCTCAAGGATGAGCGTCGGCGCAAGGATATCGAGCGATTTATTTCCCGGTTTCGTGCCAAGGCACGGCTGGCCAACCTGGTCCAGTCCCGTATCAAGACCCTGTCAAAGATGGAAAAACAGGACCGGTTGGAACAGATCAAAGATCTCGATTTTTCATTCCGCAGCAAACCGTTTGAGGGGCGGCATGTTCTGACGGCACGGGATGTGTCCTTCGGCTATACGCCGGGAGCCCCGGTGATCAAGCGTTTCAGCCTGTCCGTCGGGCGCAGGGAGCGGATTTGCGTGGTCGGCAAAAACGGTCGGGGGAAGACCACCCTGCTGCGGCTTCTGGCGGGTGCCCTGGCTCCGGAGTCCGGTGACGTGACGTACAATCCCCAGGTGGCTGCCGGTTTTTTTGAGCAAACCAATATCCAGACCCTGGACCCGTCACACACCGTGGAGGAAGAAATTATCCTTGCCCATCCGGACGTGGACCGCCAGCTGGCAAGAAATATCAGCGGGGCCATGATGTTTGAAGGCAACGATGCGCTGAAACGGATCAGCGTGCTTTCCGGAGGGGAAAAAAGCCGGGTCATGCTCGGCAAGCTGCTGGCGACACCGGTCAATGTGCTGTTTTTGGACGAGCCCACCAACCACCTGGACCTGGAGTCCTGTGACGCACTCCTGGCGGCGATCGACTATTTCGACGGGGTGGTCATCATGGTGACCCATAACGAGATGTTTCTCCATGCCCTGGCCGAACGGCTGGTCATATTCCAGAAGGGCGGAATTCAGGTTTTCGATGACGGGTACGGCAGCTTTCTGGAGACCATCGGGTGGGAGGACGAGCCCCGTGGCCCGAAGGTTTCCAAACCGGAAAAACAGGCGCCATTGACCGGGCCGCCGAAACTATCGAAGAAAGCCCTTCGCCGGATGCGTTCGGAACTTGTGACCGAACGCTCCAGAATACTCAAACCGATCGGAAACGAAATTCAGGAAACAGAAGACGCCATCGATTCCCGCGAGCGGGAGTTGGATGCCTTGAACCGGGCCATGCAGTCGGCGACGCGTGTCGGCGACAGTACCAAGATCGCAGATCTTGGCCAGGCCATACATCAGTACCAGACGGAGATCGACACCCTGTTCGACAAGCTGGAAGTCCTCACCACCGATCTGGACATCCGTAAAAAGGAATTCGATGAGCGTCTGAGCCAGATCGATGGAGACAATTCGGAATAGACTGAATAATCATTCACCGCAGACCGACGCAGACCAGGCTTCACGTGAAGTTACGACCCGGCAGGCGGACACATACACGTTGCCGCCACGACCAGTCTCCGCACAAGGCTTCGTCCAGGCAGGCATGCAGAGGCAAAGACAACCATCGCTTCGCGAAGGTCGACACCTCACAGGCTGCGGATTTGCCCGAAGGGCATCGAGCCAAATGGTCGGCCAGGTCGGCCGGCCATTGTCTGCGTTTGTCGAGCGAACGAAGTGAGCCCCGCGAAGCGGGATGCAAGCACACGCGGCGAGTTTCCATGATAATTATTATTTCAATGGCTTGATGGATCGTTCATCAATTGCAATAACCAAGATTGAACGGAACCAAGTAGGGATATGAGCGAAAAAAATAGACAACGGATTGCCGTGTTCCAGCAAAACGGCAGCGGCGAATCCAAGATTCGCGGCATCCGGGAGCATGGTGGCGACCGGTTTTTGTTGGAGGTTGTCGACATCGACCTGCTGTTGCCTCCGGTGATCGACGATACTTCCGAATATCTGCCTGAGACCATCGAGGCGGACCTGGTACTCGACTATCTTCAGCATCCGGACCTCTCCCAGGACTTGGCCGAACGCTGCCGCACTCTCGGCATCCCGATGATCGCATCCGGCCGAAAAATTCGCGTCAAAGGAACGACCACGCCGCCCACCTGCTGCGGTCTGGCCCGGCACAAACGACTTGGACCCTATGCCGACGCGTTCGGGGCTCCCGAGTTCGAAGTCGAGTTTGACACGGATACCATCACGGAGGTTCGCGTGCTTCGAGGCGCACCCTGCGGGGCGACCTGGGAGGCCGCTGCGCGGATGGTGGGGCTGCCCATTGAGGAGGCCGTGGTGCGCATGGGACTCGATACCCAGTATTTTTGTACGGCCAACCCGGCCGGGTGGGATCCGATTCACGGGAAAAGCCCGGTTCATTTTGCCGGGGAGGTACACAGTGCCGCGCTTCGCCGGGCCGTTCGCAAACATGGGCCCGGCGATGATTGACAAGCCCTGGTCAACCTTCTAAAACTGAACCTGAATACCGCCGTTCTCGGATCAATGGCTGCCTGAACGGCGTAAACGTTCCGTTTAGCGGAGAAGGAAAAATGGAGTGCGACCCAATTGAACGATGTCTCGTCGAATGTGAGTTTTTTCAGGGGTTGCCCGCCGAGTACCTGGAAACGATCGGGAAACTATGTGAGGTGCGGGAATATGAGCCGGGAGATGTGGTATTCCGCCAGGGGGACTTCGGAGAGCACCTGTACGTGATTGCCGAAGGCCAGGTCTACCTGGAGCGGGGTGTCGACCTTGGTGACAAGAAAACCGGTACCGTGGTGATCTCGGTGCTGGGGAAAGGCCGGCTCCTCGGTTGCTGGTCGACGCTTCTGGGGGAACCGCACATTCTTATGTGCTCGGCAATGACCCAGAAACCTTCTTCCATATTGCGGTTTCGAGGCTCGGAGCTCAGAGGGCTCATGAGTGAAAACAGCGTCTTGGGGTTTACGCTCATGGAGCGGCTGTGCTTTCTGCTCAAGGATCGCGTCCAGTCGGCGTACGGGGCACTTGAAAAAATCTGAGAAATAAGAGTCAACGAATATCCCATGGACGACGTCTTACAGGCCGAAGAAGAAGCTATCCTATCTAATGTCCGATCCAGGCTCGCTCTTTTCGAAAAAGATCGAAGCCGGCTCATTCCCATTCTTCAAATGATCCAGGAAACCCATGCCTACCTCCCTGCCGCGGCATTCGGGATCGTTGCCGACTTCCTCGGTATTTCCGAATGCGACGTCTATGGGGTGGCGACCTTTTATAACCAGTTTCGTTTCAACCCGCCCGGCCGGAATCCGATCAAGGTTTGTTTGGGTACCGCTTGTCACGTGAGGGGAGGGGACATCATACTCGAAAATTTCGAGCGCAGACTGGAGATTTCGGAAGGTGAAACGACCCGGGACCGGGAGTTCAGTATCGAGCGTGTGGCCTGTGTCGGCTGTTGCGCCATTGCTCCGGTGGCCGTCATCGGAGAGACGGTCCATGGCAGCATGGCACCGAGCA
Organism: Olavius algarvensis associated proteobacterium Delta 3; assembly: GCA_903231505.1. Taxonomy (GTDB): domain Bacteria; phylum Desulfobacterota; class Desulfobacteria; order Desulfobacterales; family CAFBRK01; genus CAFBRK01. The sequence goes on from CAFBRK010000054.1 coordinate 74,846, forward strand.
AGGTGGAGAGTCTGATTTTGCGGGTTCAGCTTGAAAAGGAACGGGAAGAAAGAAGCCAGGCCAAGAATGAGTCCACCCAGTAGCGCCAGTCCTGAAACACATTATCTCCGCATTCGCCGGGAAGCGGACACCCGCCGAAAATCGTTCGTTGAATTGACCGAACCCAGAATTCATATCGGCATGGCCACCTGCGGTATCGCCTCGGGGGCTCTCGAAACCAAAAAAGCCTTCGAGGAGGCGCTGGCAGAACGCCGGCTCAGTGCCCGTATCCATAGCGTCGGCTGCATCGGCCACTGTTATGCGGAACCGATCGTGGTCATCGACAACCCGGCGTCCGGATTTCCACCCATACTCTACCCGGAGACGCACCCGGGCAAGGCAAAGATGCTTGCCAAGTTTTTTGTCGAGGAGGGGGATCCCCGGCTTGAGCACATTCTTGGGGCCACAGAACCCAACGACATGATACCGGTCATCACCGACTATCCCCGTTTCAACATGGAAACGCGGGTGGTCATGGCAAAATGCGGGAAAATCGATCCCGAAGATATTTACGATTACATTGCCGAAGGCGGGTATGCCGCCCTGGCGAAATCCCTGCAAGAGCCGGCGGCCAGAATCATCGATGAGGTCGTGTCGTCCGGGTTGCGCGGGAGAGGCGGTGCCGGGTTCCCAACCGGCCGAAAGTGGGAGCTGGCGGCCGGGGCCGGAGGGGAATCAAAGCTGGTTATTTGCAACGCGGACGAGGGTGATCCGGGGGCCTACATGGATCGGACCATTCTCGAAAGCAATCCCCATCAGGTGGTCGAGGGGATGATCCTCTGCGGCTATGCCGTCGGTGCCGAAAACGCCATCGTCTATGTCCGTGCGGAATATCCCCTTGCCGTCAAACTCGTTACCCGCGCCATCGAACAGGCACGGAAGCTCGGGCTGCTCGGCAAGCAGATTTTGGGAAGTCCATTTGATTTCGATATCCAGGTATTCCAGGGCTCCGGGGCGTTTGTGTGCGGGGAGGAGACGGCCCTGATCCAATCCATCGAGGGGAATCGCGGAATGCCGCTGCACCGACCGCCCTTTCCCGTCCAAATGGGCCTGAACGGCCGCCCGACGATCATCAACAACGTCAAAACCCTGGCCACCATCTCGCCAATCCTGGAAAACGGGGCAGACTGGTTTCGTGGCATCGGAACGGAGCAAAGCCCGGGAACGGCGATTTTCTCTGTTGTTGGGAATGTGGTGCACCCGGGGCTCGTGGAAATCCCGATGGGGGTCACGCTTCGGACGCTCATCTTCGATATCTGCGGAGGGATTCCGAACCAGAAAAAATTCAAGGCGGTCCAGATCGGCGGCCCGTCCGGCGGGTGTCTTCCCGAGGAATTTCTCGACACCCCCATTGACTTTGACTCGCTGATCGAGGCCGGTGCCATGATGGGCTCCGGCGGCATGGTGGTCATGGACGAAGACGCCTGTCTGGTGGATGTCTCGCGCTACTTTCTCGAGTTTACCCAGAACGAATCCTGTGGAAAATGCACGTTTTGCCGCATCGGGACCCATCACCTGCTGACCATCCTGGAACGGCTGACCCAGGGAGAGGGGCGCCCGGAAGATATCGAGCTTTTGCAAACATTGAGCCAGGACATCAAAAACGGCTCACTGTGCGGACTCGGGAAAACCGCACCCAATCCCGTGCTGACCTCCCTGCAATATTTCATGGATGAGTACGAAGCGCACATCACAGAGAAAAAATGCCCGGCATGCATGTGCCGGAGCTTAACGGCGTTTTACATCGATCTGGACACATGTGCCATCGGCTGTGAAGCCTGTGTCGCTGTGTGCCCCACCGATGCCATTTTCACCACGAGCACCCGCAAAAAAGGCGTGGATCTCGTGCGGTGCGTAAAGTGCGGGGAGTGTATGGTAGCCTGTCCACCGGAATACGATGCGGTCCGGAGGGTGTCGCCACTTGGCCTGGCCCCCGCTGTCGAAAAACCAAAAGAGACACCTCGAAAGGAATAATGATAGCAATCACCGCGGAGACGCAGGGATCGCAGAGGAGCAATCTTATCTTCGGAATCCCTGAGAGGGGGATTCCGGAATCGGGTGGCCTCTGTAGAGGTTTCAATGCTCATCATTGTTTAAGGGCGATCATTTTTGCTTTTCGCCCTACCTGTCCTGAGGCACTCGAAGGGTCAGCGAAAAGCAAAATAGATGATATGCTCTGCGCCCTCCGCGTCTTTGCGTTGAGAAGTTAATCCTAAGACGAATCGTAGAGATCCCATGATAGTCGGGCGCATGGGTTTCAAGGTGACAGGGAATCGTTGCGAGCGGGAAAATGATCAAACTTACTGTTGATAACACCGAGATCGAGGCAGAGCCGGGAGCGAATCTGCTCCATACGTGCCTGGAAAGCGGCATTTATATTCCGAACCTGTGTCATCTGAAAGAAATGTCGCCTGCACCGGCCTCCTGCCGGCTGTGTTTCGTGGAGATCGAGGGGATGGATCCGCCTGTTGCCTCCTGTACCATCCGGATCTGGGGCTCGATGCAGATTCACACGGACACCCCGGCGGTGCGGCGCCTTCAGAAATCGGCGCTTCAACTGCTCCTGTCGGTCCACGATGTGGACTGCAAGCCCTGTCCCGCCAACAGGAAGTGCGCGCTTCAGGACATTGCCAAATTTCTCAAGATCGGCCTCAAACCCAAGCACCTCCAGAAGCAGCTCAAAGAGACCAGGGTCGTGGAAGAGCATCCCTGCCTGGATTACTACCCGAACAGGTGTGTGCTGTGCGGAAAATGTGTCTATGTCTGCCGCCAGCAGCACGATCTTCCCATGCTCGCCTTTGCCGGCCGCGGATTCGATACGGTCGTAACGGCGTTCGGTGGTGCCAAAAAAACCAGGGACGCCTGTGGCCTCTGCTTGGCCTGTTCGGCGATCTGCCCGGTGGGGGCGCTCATTCCAAAGGCTGAAGCCACATAAAATCGTGAAACGATTTTATAAGGAGATCCTGTCGTGAAACTAGGCATTATCGGCCTTCCCGGGGCTGGAAAGAAAACCGTTTTCGAAGCCCTGACGCACAACATTGCCGATGAAAGGCACTATTCCGAGAGCCGAATTGGAACCGTCAGGGTTCCGGACGACCGCGTGGATGTCTTGAGCGACATATACAAGCCGAAGAAAACGATTTACGCCCAGGTGGAATATTTTCTTCCGGCTCTGGGTGGCGCCCAACAGGAGAAAGGCAAGGAACAGAGCCTCTGGACCCAGGTGCGGGATTGCGATGCGCTGATTCACGTAATCCGTAATTTCTCATTTCCGGGCTCGGAAGCACCTTCCCCGTTAAACGATTTCACCGACATCGATCAGGAGTTGATGGTGTCGGATCTGGTCCAGGTCGAAAAACGGCTTGAACGTCTGAGCCAGGATCGGAGCAGGGGAAGAAAACCCGACTCTGAGGAGCGGGGTCTTCTGGAACAATGCCGCGATGCATTGGAAGACGACACCCCGTTGCGCCATATTCCGGAACTGGCCACCTCGCCGACCTTGCGGGGTTTTACATTTCTATCGGCGAAACCGATGCTGCTGCTGTTCAACAATGCCGATGAGGACGACGCCCTTCCGGACACAGCAGGCCTCGAGAACCGAGAATCCTGTGATCTGATCAAAGGGCGTCTCGAGCAGGAATTGGCCCAGATGACGTCCGATGAGGCGGCGGAATTTCTCGAAGAATTCAACATCACCGCCTCGGCGATGGACCGGATCATCGAACGCTCCTATAGTTTGCTGGGTCTGATCTCCTTTTTCACCGTCGGGGAGGACGAAGTCCGGGCCTGGACTATTCGGAAGGGAACGCCGGCCACCGAGGCGGCCGGAATCATCCATACGGATATGCAGAAAGGTTTCATCCGGGCGGAAGTACTGGCGTATGACGACCTAATGGCTGCGGGCAGTTTCAAAGAAGCGCGGAAGCTGGGGACGGTCCGCCTGGAGGGCAAAACCTATGACGTGGCGGACGGCGACATTGTGACGATTCGCTTCAATGTTTAAGTAGAATTTTCGGATTGCCGAAAATTCTACCAATGAAAAACGTTGAAATTATATAGCATTTAGAGACATGCCATAACTCTGTTTCGATTCGAAGGGGTGTTTCCAACGGATGCTGTAAGCCCGTGCGGCTTGTCGGGTCGAAGTCCCGCTTAAGCGGGACGAAGCCTGGTGACCGGCCCTCCTTTTGTTGCAAAGTCCGGGCTGAGCCGATGCCATCCCCCGGTTTTAAACGTGTAAGAAACAGAACACGGGCAAAAGCCCTGGCTGATCAATGGGCGTGATATGCCACCAATCGAACACAGAGTTTCTTTTCCAATTCCCTGATATTTTCCAGTTGTTGATCATTCAGATCGGCCGGAGCCGGCGGGGTGTAGTAGGCAAGGATGCGTGTGCCGGTATCCTCCTCCAGTTTCTGGATTTCCGAAATGTTTTCTTCGGTAAGATAATCTGCATATGCGAGATCAAAATCCATGATTTCCCTCCTTGTAGAATTTTCGGATGACCGAAAATTCTACCCATGAAAAGATTAATAAATTACATACCCTTAATGATAGGACAGTTCTTGCTGCACACAACGGTCCTCCCCCCCAAACGATAGAAGCGGCACTATTTCAACAATTTCTATGCTGTGTTGCGGGAATCGGGATGTTGATCCTCTCGGGGTCGGGATCGGCATCGGAATCGGTATCGAATCACCCCGACACCGTCTTTCAACATCGATACCGATTCCGATGGTTTCCCCCATTGGCTGTTTGGACGCTAGACGTATTTCAGCAGAGTATGTGGATGCGCCCGTTTGAATTTTCGATATTGTATACACAGCGGATAAAGGACGATAAGGACGATGAACGTGGCCAGGGCGGTTTCCATTAAGCCCGCGGATTTATACAGTCCAGTCAGTTTTGCAGTGGCGGCCAGCAGGTGCACGTGGAGGATATAGAAAAATAGGGGTGTTTGGCCGAAAACGATCACGGGGTTCCACGCCGACGCCTGCCGGTTCTCATAGAACCGGGTCAGTCCTGCCAGAAGCAGGAACATCAGACCCAGTTCCAATGCCGAAAACGTCAGGCTAGGCGGGTATTTGCTCACGTGAAGCCACTGCACCAGGGATGTGCCGTACCGGTACAACACCATGTTTCCATACCCGTTAAGTCCTCTGAAGATCAGAAAGATCACCAGGAAACCCAAGCCGGCCGCCACATAGAATCGAAACGGCCGCTTGATCCGGTTGGTGATGATCAGGTTGCCGATGGACCAGCCCAGCGCCATATAGGCCAGCCATGGCAGGAGAGGATACAAAACAAACACGCCATCGGTGATCTTCCCGCCGGTAACCAGGAACGCGCCGATCGGTCCGGATCTCTCTCCTCCACCGGCCCACAATGCCAGACCGGCGAACACTTCACTGAACACCAGGTATCCAAGACTGAGTGATAGCAGAAGATTCGGATTCAGTCGGCGCAGGACAATCATGGCGATCATACTTCCACCGATGGCATACAATACCTGGAAAAGGACTCCGTATCCGAATCCGATGCTCATCCACAGTGGATCGAGCAGCAAAATCATCAAGCCCCGGGTAAAGAGATAACGATCCACCCCGCCCCCGGACGCCCCCCGGGACAATCGGCCGGTGATGCTCAAACACAGCGCAAATCCCGCTAAGAACAAAAAAGTTGGAGCGCAGATGTGAGTGACCCAGCGAATGAAGAACTGCACCTCGGGTATCCTGGCCCCTGCCGTGTAAAACGCGGCTGAATCGGTGGCATATTTTCCGGCATTAAAGGCAAAGGAAGCATGGTCCAACGCCATCAGAACAATCACGATGCCGCGCAACGCATCGAGGGCCGGCAGTCGTTGGTTTGATATCCGATCGGCCATCCGCTTTATCTCCTGCTCGCAATCCCGCCGCCGGCTGGACCATGGGCTCCCGGACGCCATTTTATAGGTGTTGCCATATCTATGTTCCGTTTGATCGCGTTCTTATCACCAAAACACCCCGCTCAGAGACTCTATATCCGAACATGTTCGGTATCGGAATCGAGACAGAATGGCCAACTTCGAAGTCGACACCGATACCGATTCCGAACCCGATTCCGATACCTGTGACCCGGCAACTTTCAACCGCGTCAACACGCCACAAATCGAAACGGTATTCTGACCTTAACTAGAGACAGGTTTTTTAGTAGGTCAACAGCGGCGCTTGTTTGAGAAATATCGGGTCGGCAATTTGGGTGAGGATGAAATGCGCCACATCCGCGCGGGAGATTTTTCCGGATACCGCGCCAGCACCGTGATCTCATGCCCTGCCGCCACGGCCTGTCGCAACAGCTCAAAGCCGATGCCACGGGTGGCACCGATGATGAGAAGTTTCATGGGTTCACTGAATTCCCGGGATCGTTACTCGTAGGCGAGAACGCGAATCACGCCCATGGAGGCACCATTGTCATCGGTGGTACAGGTGTCGCTGACCGAGAACACCTGCTTCACGTTGTTTTCCTCGATGAACCGATTGACAAGGTTGTCCAGGTCTTCGATTTCCTGCTTGGCATGGAATATTTTCAGCGGAATAGCGAATGTTTTTACTTTTGCCATGTGTCTCTCCTTGTGTGAGGGATTCGCGCCGGAACAGGATACCCTGGTTGTCGATACCCTGAATTTGTTTCCAATTAAGAAATGATAATCATATAATTATCGTTGAAAAGTGTCGCTCCCGGGGTTCCCCGCAGGCGTCATCGTACCTTGTCCTTCTTGGTGCGATGTCCCTTGTATTCATCAACCGGGGCGTTACGGATAACCACAAAAAAATAAATTGCTCACAATGATGGTCTCTACTTGTTAGCGCCCTGTAACGACAATGGCCATTTTTAGAGTCATCTGCTACACTGGTCACATACTATCCTGAGCGGATCTCGTGCCGATATAACGATTTACGGAGAACCCATGGGCTCGGACGCCTTCACATACATTTCCAGCATGCCGCATTTCTCATTTTTGCCTGAAAACGAACGCCGTCGTCTTGCCGAAGCAATCACGATTGTTCGTCATCCAGCCGGTACGCTGTTCGCAGAGCAAGGCCGGTCGAGCATCGACAGCATTTTCATTCCGGTCGAAGGATCACTGGCGCTCTTTACAGAATCGGAAAACGACAAGACGCTCTCCGGCTATATCAGACCCGGTGACGTTTTCGGGGGCATCAGTATCCTGCTCAACGGTGGCATTTCATTGCGCACCGTGGAAGTCGAAAATGACTGTGCCGGATACGCCGTCGGCAAAGACGTGTTTCTCGATGTGTGTGCCCGTTACGGGGAATTTTTTGATTATTTCCTGGAAAATTTCAGCAAGAACATGTTCGATCCGTCCATGTCCGCACTGATCGAAACGGGGCAACTGCGTCGGTTTTTATCCGCCATCGAACCGTTTTCCTTCCTGCCGGGTGATGAACTGGAACGGATCGCCGGGGAGATGACCGTCGTGCAGTATCCCCGGGGGACGATTCCCTTTGTCCAGGGGGCCACCCGGATCGGTTATCTGTACATTCTTCAAAAAGGCTCGGCCGAGCGTTATTTCGAGGAGAATGGCAGTCACGCGATGAAGGAATTGTTGGGTGAAGGTGACATTTACGGCGGTATCTCCATGCTGCTGCATGACGGGATATCGGTCCGGACGGTCAAGATCCTCGAGACAGCCACTTTCTATCTGCTTCCCAAGAAGCGTTTTCTGGAGATTTGCCGCAACTACGAATCGGTAACCGAATTTTTTACCGATATATTCGGTAAGCGCATGCTGGAAAAGTCCTATGCCTCCGTGGTGGCCAAGACCATGGCGAACGGGGAAGAGAGCCTGCAGTTTTTTAACCAGCATGTGGCCAGCATATACAGCCGTGAACCGATTTTCGGGAGCACCTCCCTGTCCATCCGAGATGCGGCCGAAATCATGGCCGGGAAGAACATCAGTGCGCTGTATCTCAAATCGGAGACAGACGACTGCGTCGGTGTCGTGACCGAAAGGGACCTGACCAGTCGGGTCATCGCCGCCGGTGTTGATGTCAAGCGGCCGGTTTCCGATATCATGAGCTCACCGGTGACGACTGTTTCCGAGTTTGCTCTGATCTTCGAGGCGATGATGATCATGATGGAAAGCAATATCCGCCATCTGGCGGTGACGGATGTGGACGAAACGGTCGTCGGCGTATTAAGCGACCGGGATCTGCTTTCCGCCCAGGGCCAGTCGCCGGTGTTCCTGATTCGTGAAATCGCCGACGCCGCATCCATCGACGAGATCATTGCCTGCCACCATCGGCTGCCGCAACTCATCCGGAACCTGATCACATCGGGAGCAAGGGCCGATAATGTGACCCAGTTCATTACCACGGTTTCCGACGGCATTCTCAACAAGATCATGTCCTTTACCCTCGAGAAGATGGGACCGCCGCCGGCCCGGTTCGTTTTCATGATTCTGGGTAGTGAGGGCCGTCGCGAGCAAACACTGAAAACCGACCAGGACAATGCCATCATTTTCGAAGATGTGCCGGAGTCATCAGAATCCGAAGTCCGGGACTACTTTCTGAAATTCGGAGAGATCGCCTGCGACATGCTCGATCAGGCCGGATACGATTTCTGCACCGGCGGCGTCATGGCTAAAAATCCCAAATGGTGCCAGTCTCTGGCGACCTGGAAATCCTATTTTTCAAACTGGATACGCGCGGCGGAGGCCGAAGATCTGCTCCAGGCCAGCATCTTTTTCGATTTTCGAGGCGGCTACGGTGAGTTCGGGCTGATCGATGACCTTCGTAAACACCTGTTTGCCTCCCTTGGCGGGTGGGCCGGTTTCTTCCGGCACCTGGCTGAAAATGCGCTCAATTTCAGGCCCCCGCTCGGGTTCTTCGGCACTTTTGTGGTGGAATCCAAAGGCGAGCACCGGGACAAGTTCGACATCAAGTTGGCCATGACCCCCATCGTCGATTTTGCCCGCATTTATGCGCTCCGCCACAACGTGGTAGAGACCAATACCCTGGATCGGCTGGCCTACCTGCGCCGAAAGGAGATTCTTCGCCAGAAGGAGTATGAGGAGCTGGAAAAGGCCTACGGCTTCATGCTGCAGCTGCGCTTTGTCCGGCAGATTACGGCGATTGTCGATGAAAAATCCAAACCCGACAACTATATCAACCCCAAAAACTTGACCCGCATCGAACAGAAAATGCTCAAAGAGATTTTTGCCCGGGTCGGCCAGTTCCAGAGCAAACTGGAGTTCGACTTTATTGGTACCATTTAATTCTGATTGCGTGAAGGGATCATCGCAGAGACGCAGAGTTCGCAAAGAGGATTCTTTTTTCAGAATCCCTGAGAGGGGGATTCTGAAAAAGGATTGTTCATCCGGATGGCGTGATCTCAACCGGATTCATGGTAGGTAGATCAACTGTATAGCGATTGTTAAACATATGTTCCTATTCAGAAAAAAATCAGGCCGGTGCGGTGACCGGCCCTATTTTACGCCTTTCGTAGGGCGGGGCACCGCACCCGCCCATAGCAACCCAAAAGTTATCCTCTTTTGAATCGGAACAAAAAGATCATTTATTCTAGAATCGAGACGAGCGGATAGTGTCGCTTTTCGCCCTCTCAGCGAAAAGCAACATCAATGATTCGCTCCGCGAGCTCTGCGTCTCTGCGGTAAAAGCTATTTCGGCCGGAGCTCTTCCTTGAGGAGGCAGCAGGCGATTTTGTATTCGGGGGTGTCCTGGGTCGTTGAAGGCGAGGTGCATTGTTCTGTTATCTGATGTGTGGAACGAGAGATTTTTCTTGAGGGCTTTTCATCAGGATTGGTTTTGGAACGCTGGCGGACGCACGGACAGGCGGGAGGGACATGACTCCAGTCGCACAATGTTGTCGGGTTTGTCAGGATGGGCGGGCTAACTGTTACATCTTATTTCTGACACAAAAAAAGTCAGCGTTCGTTATGACATCATCCCCGTTGCAATCTCCGAAACAGGAGAATTCTCCTTGAACCATCAATGAGCGGATCACAAAGAAGTCGGTGTTTGTGATATATCCGTCTTGGTTTGCATCGCCGCGTTCTTTGACCGTCACATCGAAAACCACGGCGCCCGCGGTTTGTTCGATGACATTGCCCGTTACATCTACGAAATTGTCAAAATCGCCGGAACGTGCCAACCCCAGCGAAAATACCGGGATGTTCCCTGTTAATCGATTGAACGTGACGATGCCGATGAGTTTTCGGGAACCGGTCACGCCGGACGCCGGCATATTTGTGTCGTGGTATCCGCCGATGAGGACTGCTTCACCGGGTACCGTGATATCCGGTTCCAACGATGGATAATCCTGGGTGCTGCCCCTGAAGTGCCAGATGGACTCATTTTTGGTCGCGGCGACGACCTCAAGGTCACCAGGATCATACCCCAGGTTGACACCGAAGCTTACCAGTTCCGATGATTTGGTGTCTGTATAGATATACACGGCGATTTCAGAATCCGAGTATGCGGCTTCGGCGAACACACCGATATCCGATGACCAGGCCAAACACGGCAACAGAAGGACGCATGCCAGGACCCCGGCGACGTTGCCTTTAATGTGTTGAAAGTGGTTCAAAGCGCCACCTGTGCTGTTAATCGGATCGGTCAGCAAATTCCAATTTCCGGCAGTAACCCACGTTTTACGCAACCGGTTGCCCGGAGGCGCCAGCAAACCATCACTCCAAGCAGTCCGGAGCAGAGAATAACAAAAGACCCCGGAAGCGGTACTTGCGAGACACTGAATATCGCCTCCGTAGTAGTAAATGAAACAAGATTCATGTCTCTAAGCTGGTAAAGATCGTTTCCGTCGATATCCGTGAATTCAACGTGATAAAAATCCATCTCGGGCGTGACGGGATCCGCATCTACAATCTGCCCGGTATACTCCAGTAAGTAGAATGTTCCGCTGGTCAGGGGTACCAGCGGGGAACCCAGCACTGCATCAAAATCACTGGCGCCAGTTGTGTACAGCGGCGTTCCACTAATGTTGCTAATACCGGTTGGATCCGGCCACCAGTTCATAGGAACTGCGTTTCCGTAGCCTTCCGGGCCGGTGACGGCAAAGTCGGTACTGATTTCAAACCATATGGTCACACCGGCGATTTCAAGATTCCCCACATCATCGATGGTGATCTCGAAAATGGCGGCATGCGCGTTTGAGAAACACATACACAATAACAGGACGATCCCTGCGGTGGAAACCGCCCGCTGTTTCATTTTTCTTCTCCAATGCGCGGAGCTTTTCTTTTCCGCCAATCCATGATGCAATCTGATTTCATATTCGCCACATGGTGCGTTTTCCCGGCGTCAGATCCAGCGGGCACCTATTTCCATTAACCAACACCGTCCCCAGGGTGTCATCGACAAACCCATCTGAATAATGCGGTCATGGACATGTTTTACCGAATTCTCCCGAAAGATCGGGCAACTCAGCCTCGGAGGTCGGGAATCGGTTTTTGTATTCGACGAGATCGCTCCCGTCCACATCGTCGTCACTGTCATAGTCATATGTTAATTGACAGGTGTCCGGTACCAGGCTGTAGGTTTGCATTTGATGCTGGGCGACCAACGTATCCAGCACGCCATCCGTGACAGTGGCATCTCCGATGGGTGTTTCGACATGTGTGAGCTGCCGGGCACTCGTAATCGGGTAAGGTCCGAATCCCATGGAGAAGTTCACGGGGCTGTCCGCCAGATTCCAAATTCTGGCCACAAGACCATCTTCGGGGCCGTCATCCGCCGGCTTTAACGCCCACAACAGCACGTTTGGATCCGATATGGTTAAAAATGAAAAGGTCTTTTCAGGCAGCGTATCCCCTCCCTGAACCAGGCCGGTCACGATCCGGTTCTGGTGTTCGAGGGAAAAGCGCATGGCAGCGACAGCGTCGTAACCGTTATGCGAACGCAGGGCAAAGCGCTGCAGAAAATAGTCGTCCCCTCCCTGATCCGGAAGGCCTTTGCTGCCGTTGGCTACCCGCCCCCCGGCCAGTACCGAGATCTGAGGGGTTGCCGTATCCAGAGTCCCGACGGAACTTTCACCGACTTTCATAAAGTAGCAATCCCAGTTCGACAGGGTCATGCCGATGTCGAAGACACCGTCGCTTATGTCGGCAAAGTGGTTCAAGGTCTGCCAATCATAACGGGAATTGCTGGCGCGCGGCGAGTAATGCCCCCCGTCGGTCTGGATTTTGGCAAGAATAATCGCCCCCACCTCCTCATGCCGGATGACCGGAGAACCTAGGTTGAATCCGAAACTCCACGTATAGTTCCCATCGAAATTCTGGGTAATTTCGTTTTGTATCTCGATGCGGCGGGAGTTCCGTATCAGCGTGATGCGGGACTCCCGGGAGGGGAAAAGTCCCGTGCCGGCCACCAGAGTGACCGACACCGGGCCGGCGTTTTCAACCGTCACCCCTGATCCGGTGACAACTTGCAGGTCATTCATGGCCCTGCCGTTGACCGCATGATAGAATTCCTTGTCCCCCATTGTTTTGTCAATGAGACCGGTTATGGCGCCCCGATCTGCCACGGTTATACGGTAGATCGCGTTCTCGATGACATTACCGGTTACCGTCGCCGCGTCAGAAAAACCGGTACCTGCACCCGGCCTCACCTCGAAGACCTTGTAGCCGACCGCCGGCACATCCTGGGCCAGAATGCGGAGCCTTCTTTCTCCTGAAACGGTTACAATTTGTGACGGTGTCTCGAGTCCGGTATCCAGATCGATGACGTGAACGGGTTCGGGGTCTGTGAATGGAATCTCGGCCACATCGGTGCGGGACCAGCTCAGGGCGTTAAAGGCGTAAAAGCGCACATTGGATCCGCTGTTGGGTATCCGGCTGCCGATGGCGGCTACCGCATCGGTTTCGATGGTATTGACATAATCTTCGATTTCACCGGTGATCCTGCGCTGCCAATCAATCCGTTTCTGGATTCCGGCGGATCTCGTCGGCGGGGAGACCATCCCGAAGTTATGCTCCCAGAAAAGCCCAAGATTTATCCAGGCCAGGTCCCGTTGCTGCTTCCGTGTGTCCATGAAGGCTGGATTGTGTAGCACCTCGATGGCCGCCAATGCTTCCGCTCCTCGCAACTTTTCCACGGATCGTTTGGCTCTGGCCGATACCTCGGCCAGTGCGGCACAATACAGGTCCCATTCGTTCCCGAAGGTAACCGATTGGGAAGGAAGAGTGCTGCCGTAGGTGGTTTCAAAATCCTCAAAGAAATCCTGCTCGTTTGAAACGATGACCCTGCGGGAAGCGTCGGTCTTGGTCTTTGCCGCCTGGACGAACTCATCGGTCAGCGTTTTTAAATCGTCCCATCCCTTACCGAATGCGCCGATGACGCGGTAGGGGTAGCGGGCAATAAACGCCGAGCTGCTGTCGACGTAATCAACGACCGTGAAGGGATCCCTTGCCTCTGCATAACCGCCCATGCTTTGGTTGTTACCCAGCATGGAATTCCATTTCATGAGGATACGGCTGCCGTCCGGCCCCTCCATCCAGTAGATGTCATGTTCCCTGTCCCGGGCATTCGGTACCAGCGTGTCGCAATGGCAAATCCCCTTCCAGCTGTATTTAGCTCCGGCCCCTGCCCAGAGTGACGCAAGGCCGTATGGAAGAACCTGATTTTCCGTGGAAATTGCCATCGGCACCTTCAGATTGTAGCGCCTTTCCAGTGACCCGGCGTAGTACATGCCCCTCAAAACCGCCTCGGCCGGCGCACCCCCAAGGCACACCACCAGGGCGTTGAGGGGAAAGCTGATGTGCCCGTCACGGACACGGTCGATGAGCCTGTCTAATTCCGGCCCGGTTCTGTTTTTTTCGTACTCCCAAAACCAATAACTGCCGTCGCAGTTCCAGCGGCTCTGAAAATCGGGCGGTTCCCCGGCCGTGGCATCGGCAAGATCCAGATAATAGTCGATCATTTCCAAAAAGGCGTCACGATATCCGGCTTCATCGGCTTTCCAGAAATAATCGGTATGATCGTCCGGCGCGATATATATCCGTTTGGGGTCTTCCTGGGCGTAAACAACACCTGCTCCATGTCCGATCAGATGGTGAAACAGGAATGGACTCAAGGTCATGCCACCGGTCAACACGCCGACATGTTTCATAAAATCACGCCGGGTCAGTCGGCTTTTCTTAGATTTGATCGGATCATGCTTTGGCATGCTCGAAGATCCTCTGTTGTTTAAACATCAGCGGCGCTTTTGAAAACATGTTCACCGGCAGGCCGATACACGGACTTGAAGTCTACATGGTATGTATTCAAACTGAGTTTTCCAAGTATAAAGAAATATTTCGCCTTGACTGTAGGAAGCAAAATTTATGCCAGTGTTTCATTATTTCAAGAGGACGTGGAAACGATTGATTAACCAATAACTTAGGGTAGAGGCAGATAAACGTAGAATGAACAATAAGTCTCAAAAGAGAAAATTCTTTCCTATTTTTGGGAATCGATGTTCCAACTGTCGGTAATCTTCATCATTTCGGAATAATTTCGGGCCTTACCGGATGGTGGGAGGGGTATCCCTTACTTCGGTTGAAGCTCTTCCTTGAGGAGGCAGCAGGCGATTTTGTATTCAGGATCGCCCTGGTCGTTGTAGGCGAGATTGTCCGGCTGGATGAGCTTGTTCATCACGCAGCCCTCCGGGATGTCCAGTGCAAATAGATCTTTTTCGTTGATGGGCTCGGTGGGAAAGAGCTGATGTTCTTCGATCCGGAGGCTGTGTACCGGGTGATCTTCGCAGAGGGGGCAGCGATAGACCCGGCCGTTTGGAAAGACAAAATAATTATCGGCAACCCGGCCGGCGCATTCAAAGGGCTCATCCAGGTCGAGAAACACCTTTGGATAAACGGTGACAATACCAAGATCGACCGCCGCTTCGGCGGTCCCAAGCACCGATTCCAGCCATTCGGCCCGGGATACCCGACGGTCCTTCCGGGCCACGCCTGCAGATTGCCCCCGTAACCCCAACACCTGAATAAAAAACCGCTCGATGCCCAGCTCTTCGAGAAACGACGGCATCAGAGGAAGTTCGTGAATGTTATCCCGGCTGACGGTGAATATCAGGCTGGTGTGGAATCCCCGCGAGACGGCGTCACGGATTCCATCGGTGCATTGCCGAAACGCGCCGTCGCCCCGGATGCGGTCATTGACAGCAGCTGTGGCGCCGTCCAGGCTAAAGCTGAAGTAGTCGATGTCCTGCGGAGAGAGTTTGTCGAGGATGTCGTGGAACAGGTAACCGTTGGTGTCGATAGTGATGGATCGGTAACCGAGGTTGCGCGCCGTTTGGACAGCCTGTGGGAGATCAGGGTGGAGGGTCGGTTCCCCGCCCAGAAATATGACATTGGCCGCGTGGCTGCGCCGGGCAAATACCTCCAGCCAGGCCTCGATGGTCTTGATGGGCAGGGTCTGGGTGCCGTGCTGGTCCGGATTGATGTAGCAATGCCGGCAGCGGAGATTGCAACCGGTGAGGATGTGAAAGAAAAGGTTTGCCGCATCCTTTGAAAAGGTTACGGTCTCTTTCATGCCGGCAGGACCGCAGGGATCGGAACCATCAGGTTTTCACCCCGTGCTTTCGCTTCAGCTGGATCAATTCCTCATTGGTCAACCGAAGACGGACGGCGAGGTACTCGGCAAACATCCGATATATCAAGAACAGAAAATCGGCCCGCTCATCCTCGATGCCGCTGCGGCCACCCCCGGAGGTGTCCACGGCCAGGCAGACGGTTTTCCCGACAGCAAAGACCGATGCGGAGCGGCTGATGTTGTCGATCAGCGTCATTTCGCCGAACATCTCACCGGTTTTTTCTGTGGCCGCGATCTCGACGCCGCCTTTGACGATCCGAATTTTGCCGTTCAGCAAAAAATAGAGCCATCGGTCTCTGTCGCCTTCCTGGATAATGGACTCCCCGTCCTCGTATTGACGGATTTTGCTCAGACGGAGTACCTTCCCGAGGTTTTTGGTTTCGAAACCCCTCAACGCCGGGATGGCCATCAGTTTCTGGATGTTGCGGATATCGTCTGTCAGATACTTGGACTCGAGCATGTCTACATCCTTTCGAGACAGTTTTTTGACAAGAATTCATCGAATTCTACGCAATAACAGCCGTCGAAGCAAGCCTTACAGAAATGATTCTCCGGATTTTCCACTCCGGTGGCTTCCAGGAGCCCTTCCAGGCTTAGATAGGCCAGGGAGTCAAGCCCGAGAGCATCGGCCAGCTCTTTTTCGGACTTGTTGAATGCGATCAGCTCACCCCGTGTGGAAAAATCGATGCCGTAATGACAGGGGAACCGATGGGGCGGACCGGCGACCCGCATGTGGACGCGTCCCACACCCAGCTCACGGAGCGCCTTGACGCGGGTTTTTGCCGTTGTTCCCCGGATGATGGAGTCTTCCACGATGATGATGTCTTTCCCCTTCAGCAGCTCCTTGACTGGGTTGAGCTTCACCCGGACGCCAAAATCCCGCATGCTCTGGGTGGGCTGGATGAAGGTGCGACCCACATAGTGATTCCGGATCATTCCCATTTCAAAGGGAATACCGGATGTCTCCGAATAGCCGACGGCAGCGTAGTTCCCGGAATCCGGAAACGGCATGACCAGATCCGCCTCCACGGGAGACTCCTGGGCCAGCCGACGGCCATGGGCTTTTCGAGCCAGATAGACATTTTTTCCAAATATGGTGCTGTCCGGGCGGGCGAAATAAATAAACTCGAAAATACAGAACGCCCGCCTGTTCCCGGGGGGGGTCTGAATGCTCCGGATCCCATTGTCACCGATAATGACAATCTCACCCGGATCGAGCTCCCGGACCAGCTCAGCCTGTACTAAATCCAGTGCGCAGGTTTCAGAGGCCAACACATAATGGCCGTTGAGCTGGCCAAGGCACAAGGGGCGGAACCCGTGGGGGTCCTTGATGCCAATGACCTCACCCTTGCTGGTCAGCATGGCGAAGGAAAATGCGCCCAAGACTTTCTGGACGGTTTTGACAAGCGCCCCTTCGAATCCGAGCCCGAGACTTTTGACAAAATAATGAAGAAACACTTCCGTGTCCATGGTGGACTGGAAAATGGATCCGGATTCTTCCAATTCTCTTTTCAGGGTGTGGGCGTTGACCAGGTTTCCGTTGTGAGCCAGGGCGTAGGCTTTGTTGCGGTGGCGCACCACGAAAGGCTGGGCATTTGCGAGAACGGAGCTTCCGGTCGTGGAATACCGCACGTGACCGATGGCGCGATCCCCGGCGAGCTGCTCCATGTGCTGGACATCGAACACGTCCGGCACCAGCCCCATGCCCCGGTGGTCCACGATGGCATTATCGCGGGCCACCGCGATACCGGCGCTTTCCTGCCCCCGATGCTGGAGTGCGTAGAGCCCGAAATAGGTCGCTTTGGCGGCTTCCGGATGCCCGTGGATGGCGAACAGGCCGCAGGATTCGCGCGGGTGGTCGTCATCCGGGCGGTTAGCCCGGTCTTCGGTGTTGCCTCTGGTTTCGATCATGTGCCTGTCCGTGGTACTCCTGCAGGGGTTTTACAGAAAGATTTTGTCGCTTGAGCGCCGTGATGCCCCGGGCCATGGCCATGGCCCCGGAAATGGTGGTGGCATACGGTATGTTGAATTTCAGCGCCGCCCGGCGGATCATGTAACCGTCCTGTCGCGGTTCATTGCCGGTTCCAGTATTGATGACCATCTGGACTTCCCCGTTTTTGATGGCATCAACAACGTGGGGACGCCCCATGGACACCTTGTTGATCATTGTGTTTGTCAGTCCATTTTTGGTGAGAAACCGGGATGTACCTCGGGTGGCGATGACAGAGAACCCGATATCGAGAAACTGCTTTGCCAAAGAAAGCGCTGCCGGTTTGTCGCTGTTTTTGACACTGATAAACACGGCGCCCTGGATGGTCAGTTTTTGCCCGGCGCCCAGTTGGGACTTGGCATAGGCGGATCCGAAGCTGCCGTCGATGCCCATCACCTCACCGGTGGATTTCATTTCCGGCCCCAGCAGAGTGTCCACATCCGGAAAACGGTTAAAGGGCAGCACGGCTTCTTTCACCGATACGTGCTCCGGAATGATTTCCTCGGTCAACCCCAGATCGTCCAGTGTTCGGCCGAGCATCACACGGGTGGCCAGTTTAGCCAGCGGCACGCCGGTGGCTTTGCTGACGAAGGGGATGGTCCGGGAGGCCCTGGGATTGACCTCTATCACAAACACCTGATTGGCCTTGATGGCATACTGAACATTCATCAGGCCGATGACGTTGAGCTCAGCAGCCATGGCCCATGTGGCGGCCTTGATGCCGTCGAGGATCCCCGGATCGATACTCTGGGGCGGCAAGACGCATGCCGAGTCTCCGGAGTGAACGCCCGCCTCCTCGATGTGCTCCATGATCCCGCCGATGACGGTCCGACGGCCGTCGCTGATGGCATCCACGTCGACCTCCACCGCTTCTTCCAGGAATTTGTCGATCAACACGGGATGCTCCGGAGACGCCTGAATGGCCAGGCGGGCAAAGCTTTCCAACTCCATGGGATCGTATACGATTTTCATGGCCCGTCCCCCCAGAACGAAGGACGGGCGGACAATGACCGGATATCCGATCTCTTCGGCCACGACCAGCGCTTCCCGGGTCGTCATGGCCGTGCCGTTGGCGGGCTGGACCAGGCCCAGCTTCTTGAGCATGGCCTGGAACTGCTCACGGTCCTCGGCACGATCGATGCTCTCCGGCTGGGTGCCGAGAATCGGCACGCCGGCCCGCGACAGGGGCGTGGACAGATTCAGGGGGGTTTGGCCGCCGAACTGGACGATGACACCGGCCGGCTTTTCGGATTCGACAATGTGCAGCACATCTTCTTTGGTTAACGGCTCAAAGTAGAGCTTGTCGGAGGTGTCGTAATCGGTGCTCACCGTTTCCGGGTTGCTGTTGACCATAATGCTTTCCACGCCTTCTTCCCGTAATGCAAACGACGCGTGGACGCAGCAGTAGTCAAATTCGATTCCCTGACCGATACGGTTCGGTCCCCCGCCTAAAATCATCACCTTTTTCCGGTCCGACAGCCGGGCTTCGTTTTCCGTCTCATAGGTACTGTAATAATAGGGTGTGGCGGCCTTGAACTCTGCGGCGCACGTATCCACCAATTTATAGACCGGACGGATTCCGACGGGCTTTCGATATGCGGTGATCTCATCCTCGGTGCTGCCGGTCAAATGGGCCAGCTGAATGTCGGAAAATCCCCAGGACTTGGCCCGCCTCAGCAGTTCCGGATCCAGATTGCCGCCGGCGTTTCGGATTCGGCCGGCCATCTCGATGATCTGCCGAATGTGGTAGAGAAACCAGGGATCGATACCGGTGACACTGTAAATGGCCTCGATGGACATCCCTTTCAGAAGTGCATGCCTCAGGTAGAAGATGCGGCCGGAATTTGGGATGGCCAGGTGTTTCTCGATTTCCGACAGGCTCGGTGCCTCCCCTTCGGTGCCTTCTTCATCTTTTCCGTCGAATCCAAGCCCGTAACGGCCAATCTCCAGGGAACGCAACCCTTTTTGAAGGGCTTCTTTGAACGTTCGGCCGATGGCCATGGTTTCGCCCACCGACTTCATGCTTGTGGTCAGGACATCCTCGGTTTCAGGGAATTTTTCGAATGTCCAGCGGGGGATCTTCACCACGCAATAATCCAGGGTAGGCTCGAAGGAGGCCAGGGTTTCACCGGTAATGTCGTTCGGAATCTCGTCCAGGGTATAACCGACCGCCAGTTTGGCGGCGATCTTGGCAATGGGGAAGCCGGTGGCCTTGGACGCCAGCGCCGAACTTCTGGAGACACGCGGATTCATTTCGATGACCACCTGTTCGCCGGTTTCCGGGTGGACCGCAAACTGGACGTTGGAACCCCCCGTGTCCACGCCGATCTCCCGCATGATGGCAATGGAGCCATCGCGCATGCGCTGGTATTCGCGGTCGCTCAGGGTTTGGGCGGGCGCCACCGTAATGCTGTCCCCTGTGTGAACCCCCATGGGATCAAGATTTTCAATGGAACAGATGATGACCACGTTGTCATTGTGGTCCCGCATGACCTCCAGTTCGTATTCCTTCCATCCAAGGATCGATTCCTCCAGCATGATCTGGCTGATCAGACTGGCATCCAAACCCGCTTTGGCGATGATCTCAAGTTCATCGTAATTGTAGGCCACCCCGCCGCCGGTGCCGCCCAGCGTGTAGCTGGGCCGGACAATAATCGGAAATCCGATCTCCTCGGAAATGGCAGCAACCTGCGGCATGGTGGTGGCGATACCGCTTTTGGGGACGCGTAACCCGATATTTTCCATGGCGCGGCGAAACAGATCCCGGTCTTCAGCCTTCTGGATCGATTCGATGGTGGCACCGATCATCTCCACATTGTATTGGGCTAAAACCCCACTCCGGGCGACTTCGATGGCCGTGTTCAGTCCGGTCTGCCCGCCTAGGGTGGGAAGCAGCGCATCCGGCCGCTCTTTTTCGATGATCATGGCCACCGTTTCGGGAAGCACCGGCTCCACATAGGTGCGATGGGCCATTTCCGGGTCGGTCATGATGGTGGCCGGATTGCTGTTCACCAGAACCACCTCAAACCCTTCTTCCATCAAGGCCTTGCATGCCTGGGTGCCGGAGTAGTCGAATTCACACGCCTGACTGATGATGATCGGGCCGGCACCGATAATCAGGATTTTATGTATGTCGTCTCGTCTAGGCATGCTGCTCACTCAATGGCATATCTGAAAACGCCCGGATTTACAGTTACACTTCGATTTTGATTCATTTTACCCAAATGCTGAAACGACTTCATGCCATATTCGGGCTAACGGCGTTCGTGCATCATACGGGTAAAATCGTGGAACAGATATTCGGCATCGTGGGGCCCGGGTGAGGCCTCGGGGTGATACTGTACCGCCTGTATCGGCAGCTTGCGATGCCGGAAGCCTTCCAGTGTGTTATCGTTCAGATTGATATGGGTGATGTCGATGTCGTCACCGGCCACCGTTTCCGTATCCACGGCGAAGCCATGATTTTGGGATGTGATTTCAACCCGGCCGGTACGCAACTGCTTGACCGGTTGGTTGGCGCCCCTGTGACCGAATTTCAACTTGAACGTACGGCCGCCCAGAGCCAATCCTAGAAGCTGGTGCCCGAGGCAGATCCCGAACAAGGGACGGTAGTCGAGCAGATCTCCGATGGTTTCTATGGCATACGTGACAGGTTCGGGATCGCCGGGACCGTTGGAGAGAAATATCCCGTCGGGTTCCAGAGACCGAATCCGGTCCGCAGACGTATCGGCAGGAACGACCAGGATCTCGCACCCGGATTGTTCCAGATTTCTGAGAATGTTGAATTTGATGCCAAAATCAAACGCGACCACGGCGAAGCGGTCGGTGCGATGCTGCCAGGTGGTCCCATTCATCGGATGGTTATGGGAAAGGGGAGACGGGCGCCCATTTTCCCACCGATAGGGCGTCCGGGTGGTCACCACCCGGGCCAGATCCTGACCGACCATGCTGGGGATGGCGCCGGCTTTTTGGACCAGAGAATCCGGATCGAGGTCTTCTGTTGAGATGAACGCCCGCATGGCACCCGCATTCCGGATGTGCCGGGTGAGGGCACGGGTGTCCAGATCCTCGATGCCCAGGATTCCGCTGTGACGCAGATAGTCGGCCAGCGCGTCGGTTGATCGGAAATTACTCGGAAAATCCTGATATTCCTTGACAATAAAGCCGGCCACCTGGATGGCCGCCGATTCGATGTCGTCCGGATTGGTGCCGTAGTTGCCGACCAGGGGATAGGTCATGGTGACGATCTGGCCGTTGTAGGATGGATCGGTGAGCACTTCCTGGTAGCCGGTCATGCTGGTGTTAAACACCACCTCGCCCTGGGTCTCACCCGGACCGGTGAACGACCGGCATGGAAATGTGCGGCCATCTTCGAGCGCTAATAGTGCTTTCAACATGTCCTCTGTGGTTCCGTTTCACATACATAACGATGTGAAACGCAAATATGTCAAACCTCTATTAGATGGATCGGAGTCGGTTAAATCGTAAATCTCTTGATTGGTCAAATGGGAAATCCGATTTCTTTCCTTAAAAATGGATGGCACCAATGAAGTCCCGAATTTCTTTGGTCTTTTAATCATTCGAATTTCGCACTTATTTCGGATTTCGGATGTCGGTATTCGAATTTGCTAAAATCGCCTTTAACTGGCCGAATGGAGACCCGGGACGCGGTATGGGTTTCCGGTTCGCCGCACTATCCCATTGGCGTATTCTCCACCAGGTCCCAAATGCCGCAGGGGCACGCGCCCGTGCAGAACCCGCAGCCAATGCAGCGATCCGGATCGACGACGTATTCGTAGTCGCCGCCCTCTTCCGGGTCCACACGGCTGATGGCTGTCTGGGGGCAGGCAGCAACGCAGATGCCGCAGTCCCGGCAGGCACCGCAGGAGGAGCACTGGGAGCCGCACTGATCCATATCATCGAAGCTGGTGATGCGGGGATCAAAATACTCGAGCTTGATCCGTTCCCTGTCGATCATTTTCTTAGGGCTGTATTCCGGTCGTCGGCCGGCCAGGATGTCGATAATGGCATTGGCGGCCACCCTTCCGGCGCCGATGGCGTCGGTGAGCAATCCGAGTTTGACCACGTCGCCAATGGCGAAAATACGGGGATCGGACGTCTGAAACAGCTCGTTGACCGAGACAAACCCGTGGGCCGTTGCCACATCTTCCGGAAGGAACCCTATATCCGGCGCATCGCCAATGGATACAAACACCGTATCGGCCGGCAGCAGCTCACCGTTCGTCAACACCACCCCGTCTGCCGTGATCTCCCGGGTGAACACCGGCCACAGGAATTTGGCCCCGGCCGCCTCGGCATCCTCCCGCTCCTTGCCAAAGGACGCCGGCTCCTGGATGTCGATGAGGGTGATGTCTTCGGCACCGAGCCGGTGGGCTTCGGCGGCGACATCACAGCCCACGTTTCCGGCACCGATGATGACAACCCGTTTGCCCGGACTGAAACGGCCGGTTTTCGCTTTTTCAAGAAAATTCAGTGCCGTGACGGCCCGCTCGTTGCCCGGTATCGGGAGCGTTCGCGGTTTCTGGGCACCGACGGCAATCACCACGAAATCGAAATCTTCCCGGAGCTGTTCCACGTCGCTCTTTCGGATATCCTGCTGCAGGTGGACATGGGGGATAACCTCTTTGAGCCGATCCAGTTCCTTGACGACGATGTCCTTGGGGATGCGTGATTCGGGTATCACCGACACGATTTTACCACCAAGGTCTTCCGACCGATCGTAGACAACGGCCTCGTTGCCGTTCTGGCGAAGCTGCCAGGCGATGGAAATCCCGGAAGGACCGCCGCCGATAACCGCCACCCGGTTCCCACTCAAAGGGGGCAATTCCGGTAAACCGGCGTTGATGCTGGCTTTGCCCAGACCGGTGATGTCCACCGGTGCCATAAACGCCGACTGGCGTGTGCAGGCATGCATGCAGGGATTGGGGCATAGATAGCCGCACACCGTGGCCGGAAATGGGGTGTACGCCAGGGCCAGGTCCACCGCTTCGTCCATCCGCCCCTCACGTATCAGCCGCCATCGTTCGTGCACCGGCACTCCGGTGGGGCACGATGCCTCGCAGGGTGCCGCGTATTTTCGGTTTTCCCACACCGGCACAAACCGTCTCAGCTCGCCCGATGTCACCAGAGGAATCGGGCTTCGGTCCAGATCCGTCAAATCACCGATCAGCCCGCCGTTGCCAAGCTCCCGGTCCCATACCTCCTCACGAAAGGATCGCATGGACCGCTTCTGCTTGCCTTTTTTTTCCTGGGGCCTCCGGGCTTCGAGCAGCTGCCATTGTTGCGGATCGGCCAGCTCGTCCACCAGATCCGGTTTGCCGATATGCTCCAGGTAAATCGTCAGATTGTCACGTAACCAGGCCCAATCGCTACTGGCGATGGGGACCAATTTGGCATCGGCTTCCGAAAACCCGGCGTGGGGTCCCCGGAAGAATGTTTTGCCTCCCACCATGCCCACAAACGGGCGGTAGCCCAGAATGTTCTTCGGATTCTGGGGGTTGACGCCGCAGACCACCGCAATCCCTCCGGCCATGAATTCGCCGAAGTAATCGCCCACCGAGCCCAGGACCCACAATTCCGGGGGATCGAACCGCGGATTGTGCTTGGTCATGGTCATGCCCCGGGCGCCGATATTGCCGTCGATGTAAACTTTCCCCTGGGCCATGCCGTTGCAGCAACCATTGGCCGCGTTGCCGTGAACCACGATGGTGGCGCCGCCATTGAGCCATCCGACATCGTCGGATGCCGGCCCCATGACTTCGATGAGGGTATTGGGAAAGCCCATGGAGCCGATGCGCTGGCCGGGATGCCCTTCGACCCGAACGTGTACCCGGGTCGTTCCCGTCTTCCAGAGGCGGCCGCCGATGCCGTGCTGACCGTAGGCCTCGACTGTAATATCGGTGCGGTTGCGTTCTACCGCGCTCTGGACAAGTTCTTCGAGGATGCGCGAATCGAGGCGTTCCCCGTTTTCTCGTCCACTGATGACATGATACTGCCGCTCATCCATTTATCTTCTCCCGCTGTTCTTCCGCGAGGTCGTCATTGAATTGTTTAAATGACGTATTTAATCTGCAACCGATCCGCCGCGTCCTTGTCGCTGATACCGAGGGCGTCGGACATGCCGATGGGCAGGGACGTGGAACGCCCCAAAGGCGCCACGATTTTTCGCAGCTCCGTATCGAAGCTTAAAAAGACGTCCACCACCCGCTCGGCCACCATCTCCGGATCGAGGCGCCGATACAGGCGCGGATCCTGGGATGTGATCCCCTTTGGGCAAAGACCGATATTGCAGATGTTGCAGCGGTCCGTTTCGGACCCAAGGCAGCCGGCAGCCGCCTGCATTATATATTTGCCGGTCTGGATCCCGCTGGCGCCCAGCATGATCAGGGCTGCCG
Organism: Olavius algarvensis associated proteobacterium Delta 3; assembly: GCA_903231505.1. Lineage (GTDB taxonomy): Bacteria > Desulfobacterota > Desulfobacteria > Desulfobacterales > CAFBRK01 > CAFBRK01. The sequence goes on from CAFBRK010000054.1 coordinate 99,913, forward strand.
CGTTGGCCGCAAGATTGCCGTTTTTTCCGACACCGCCTCCGGCAAACAGGGGTATTTCGTTCTGTTTGCCCACCGTCACCAGGGTCAGATAGGCATCGCGAATGTTGCTGGCGATGGGATGGCCCATGTGGTTCATGGACACGTTATAGGCGGCACCGGTGCCGCCGTCCTCCCCGTCGATGGCCAGGCCCGCCGCAAAGGGGTTGCGGGTCAGATTGTTGAGCACCGCCATGGCCGTCGATGTGCCGGATATCTTCGGATACACGGGGACCCTGAATCCCCAGGCCATATACATGGACTGGATCATCTTTGCCACCGATTCTTCGATGGAGTACTTCGTCTGGTGGGTCGGCGGGCTGGGGAGGCTGACCCCGGGGGGGACGCCGCGGATCGCGGCGATAAGCTTGTTGACCTTGTACCACATCAGCAGCCCGCCATCGCCGGGTTTGGCGCCCTGGCCGTATTTAATCTCTACGGCGCAGGGGTCTTCCTTCATTTCAGGGAGGGCATGAATGATCTCGTCCCATCCGAAATAACCGCTGGCAATCTGAAGAATCACGTACTTCAAAAAACGGCTCCGAAGCAGGCGGGGTGGGCAGCCGCCCTCTCCCGTGCACATTCTCACCGGCATGCCGAGCTCTTCGTTGAGGTAAGCGACACCCATCTGAAGGCCCTCCCACATATTGGGGGACAGGGCCCCGAAGGACATGCCTCCGATGACCAACGGATAAATTTCCCGGACCGGTGGAATCCATCCGTTTTGGGTCAGACATTTCATGCTTTCTTCCGGCGGGAGGATGCGGCCAAGCAGCGTGCGGAGCTCGAATTCGTGCCGCCCGGCATCCAACGCCGGGTCTGTCAGCATGGAAATCCGGATAAATTTGATCTGGTCGAGAACCCCTCCGGCCCGGTTTCTGCGGCCGCCCCGGCGACGGGGCTGTCCCCCCCGGTCGATGTGCATCCGCAGCTTGTCGGCCTCGTCGCTTCGGGCCGGAATGATGGCATCGTTGGGGCAAACCATGTTGCACATGGCGCAGCCGACGCACGCATAGGCCGGGTCGGTCTTCTGGCGGAGGCCGTGATAGATCGTGTGGAGGTTGCCGGGTGTGTCCTCCGGGTTGAGGGTCGCCTGGAACACCCGTTTTCGGAAAACCCCCAACTCGATGCTGTTCACCGGGCAAACGGCGGTACATTTTCCACAGAGGGTGCATTTTTCTTTGTCCCAAAGGATCTGCCAGGGCAGATCCTTCACACTCAGTGTGGAAGGGGTAACGGGTCGGTCTGACAGCATATCTGTACCTCCTGGCGATCCGGCCCGACGATGGCCGTATCCAGATGCATGGGTTGAAAGTCATTACTTTTGTCCCGGTCCGGTATGGATGCGTCCAGGCCGCAGACTTCGGAAGAAAATGCGTACATCCCGGGACGCCCCCCCACCACGCCGGGCCGCAGTTTTTTCCGGTCCTGGACCATGAACAGGCTATGGTCTGGAAGAGACCCGATGACGCAGTTGGGACCGTCGATGATCAACTGCCGGCAGCTGTGCTTCAGGTTCTTCAAAAACGCCTGGTTCGGATGCTGCCGGATATCATCGTCCCGAAGTGGGGTGATCACATGTTTGTATGTCTCCAGGTTCAGTCCGAGATGCTGCATCGAATAGTGCAGGATATGGGTAAAGACTTCCGAGTCGGACTGGTACCCCGTGTAGCCGTCAAATCCCCTGGAAGAGAGGTATTCACGGATCGGTATGAAGGCGGTGTTTTCGCCGTTGGTCATGGTCGAAAATCCCTGGATAAAGAAAGGATGGCAGGCATACAGGTTGATGGCATAGTTGGTATTCTGCCGTCCCTGGGCCATGATCACCCGGGCTTCCAGTTCCTTGCGGTCAAGCTGCAAGTATTCGGCAACGGTCATGGGATCGCCGATTTCTTTAACCATGATCACATCCGGCCAGAATGAGAACACGATCATGTCATTCTTTTCTTCTCCCATATGCCGGAGGGAAAGCCGAATCGCCAACAGGCGGGAATAGAGCTCTTCGGTTGGCAGCCCCTCCCACTCCTCCGGATACTCGTAAGCCCGAATGAGGTAGACATCCCGTTTGGGCACACCGGCCGGAGGTACTTTGGAGCGTTTGATCGTAATTTTGTATTTGGTCATAAAGCCGATGTCCATCATGAACCGGTCGAGCCGCTTCAGCCCATCATCCGTAAATATGCCCGATAGAATCGGCGCATCGCGCATTTCATCAAAGGGTCCTCCAAGATCCCGTAAAAACAGGCCGACGCCGGACCCGTCATGGCCCTCCCGCATGACGTTCAGCGCGTTGATGGCTTTCATCGGCGAGACCGGCGCTTCGCTGGACAAAGCGAACAGGCGACACATGATAAACTCCTTTTTACATAAACGTAACTAATTTAACCAACAGATTACAAAAATGTATCGAAACTATTTAAATCCACAACTCCGCAAACGTGTTGTGCAATTTGCTTGCCAGAGAGCGGAACCACTTCAGACCGTTACCGCCAGCCCTGTTCCCAGGGGCTCCGGCATCCGCCCGGCCGTCATCTTTCGGTGCCAAGCGATTTTCACAGTTGAATGATGAGTGTTCCGGACAATCAGAGAAGGTCGCTGACGGGCGAACGGGGTGATCCGGTATCCATCGGTCTGCGAGAATGCTATTGATGAAACAGATTCCTGCGGTGTGACAGCCCCGGTAAATCCCCGGAACGGTTCTTACGCCGGAAAATCGGTTCCAACACCACTTGAAGCAACGTGCTGCAGGCAATCGGAACCAACTCCTATAAAAGGTGGCATTGTAAATGTCAAGGTTCGACAGTGCTTGCAGTGCGAGCCGTTCTTAATCTAAGATAACCGGCAGAAGGACTTGCCAAATTTCAAATCACAAAACACAAATAACAAAACACCAAACACAAATTTCAAATCGCAAATTACAAATATCAAGGACCCAAAGCCGACACCTGACACCCGACACCTGAAACCTGGCTTTAATCCCAATACCCAATACCGAATACCGATAAGTAAAATGCCCAGTACCCAATACCCAGTACCCAACACCCAACTTCCCGAGCCGTTTCGGACGGAATTCGAAGAGACATGGCGCGACTTTACAACGGCCTGCTCCGATGCGGGGGTGTCGGCACCGGAACGCTCAACGATTCTTGCCGACAAGGTCTTCCCTTTCAGTGAGTTTGTGCGCCGCAGCGTCATCCGGTCTCCCGGAATTCTGGAAAATCTGGTGAACTCCGGCGACCTCATGGGGACTTATGATGACGGACATCTCCGGCAAAAGGTGGAAACCGAACTATCGGCGCGTTCCGATAGCGATGTCTCAGAAGCAATGCGGAGGGTCCGTCGCCGGGAAATGATCCGGATTGCCTGGCGCGACCTGGCCGGACTTTCGGATCTGGCTGAAACCATGAGAGATCTGACCGATCTGGCGGAAGCTTGCCTCGACGGTGCACTGGAGAGGCTTTTCCCGGTATTGTGTGCTGAGCTTGGAACCCCTTTCGGAAGGGACGGTTCCCCTCAATATCTTGCGGTGATCGGAATGGGAAAGCTGGGTGCCGGTGAGCTGAACGTTTCATCGGACATCGATCTTATTTTTGCATATCCCACGCGGGGAGAAACCCAAGGAGGTCCAAAGACTGTCAGCACGGACGAATTTTTTACCCGGCTTTGTCGGCGATTGATCAAGCTGATCGGTGAAACCACCGTAGACGGATTCGTGTTTCGGATCGATACCCGGTTGCGACCCGATGGTGATAACGGACCGCTGGTGATGAGTTTCGACAGCATGGTGGACTATTACCAGGTCAAAGGAAGGGAGTGGGAGCGGTATGCCTGGATCAAGGCGCGGGCAGTGGCCGGAGACCGTCTCGCCGGCCGGGATCTGATCCGGCGACTCAATCCTTTCATATACAGAAGGTATCTTGACTACGGTACCTTCGCATCCCTTCGGGACATGAAAGAAAACATCGCTCGAGAGGTTCGACGAAAGAGTCTCCAGGATAACATCAAACTGGGTGCTGGGGGTATCCGCGAGATCGAATTCTTCGGCCAGATTTTTCAGCTACTCCGCGGCGGCGTGGTGCCGGCGCTTCAGGAACGCCGTATTGAAACCGTGCTCGAAATTCTCGCCGCAGAAGGCTATATCCACAAGGAGACGTGTCTCGGCCTGCAGACGGCCTATCGTGTTCTGCGTATGACCGAGCACCGCCTCCAGGAATATTCCGACCAACAGACCCACATGCTCCCGTCTAAGCACCTGGCCAGGCATCGGCTGGCCCTGTCCATGGGATTCGAAGACTGGGAACCGTTTTTGAGTCACATCTCCCTTCATCGATCGATGGTTCACCATTGTTTTAATGAACTTCTTCAAAGCCCGGAGGAAGAATCTCCCTCGGAAACGGGTTCCCCCTTGGAGCCGGCGTTGTCGTCGGTGTGGCAGGACACCATGGATGATGCAGACGCCGAGAGCACGCTTGCTGCCGCCGGATATGCGGATACCGGGGAAGCCATGCGTTTGATGGACCATTTGCGCGGACACTCCCAGACCCGTGCCATGACCCCTGAAGGCCGAAGCCGCCTGGATCGGCTGGTGCCTATTTTATTAAGGGAAATCGGATCCTGTGACAACAGCGGCCTGGTACTCAACCGGATATTGGACCTCATACAGGCGGTTGAGCGAAGAACAACCTATCTGTCATTGCTGCTGGAAAGTTCAACCGCCCGGGCGCATCTGGTGCGGCTTTCCGCCTCAAGTCCCTGGATCGCCTCTTTTCTGGCAAAATATCCCGCACTGCTGGATGAGCTCCTTGATACGCGCACGCTGTATGCCCCACCGGCCAGAAACGATCTTGAAAAGGAGCTCCGGCTGTATCTGGAGCGGCTCTCCGAGCCGGATCTGGAACTCCAGATGGAGGCCTTGTGTTTATTCAAACAGGTCAATGTGCTTCGGGTGGCCGCCGCCGACATCACCGGTGTCTTGCCGCTGATGAGGGTCAGCGACCACCTTTCCGATATCGCAGAGACTGTCCTCAATGAGGTGCTTTTTCTATCCTGGGACTATCTGGTTCAGAAACACGGTACGCCGACAGCTTTTATCGGCGATACTCCATGCGACCGCGGCTTTGTGATGATTGCCTATGGAAAATTGGGCGGCCTCGAGCTGGGATACGGGTCCGACCTGGATCTGGTGTTTCTCCATTCGGGCGCCGGCCGCGGCACCGCCGGTAGCGACAACCCGATCGACGACACCACGTTTTTCGCCAGGGTCGGCCAGCGCGTGCTGCACATCATGAGCGCGAGAACGGCTCTCGGGTTTCTTTATGAGATCGACATGCGTCTCCGCCCCAGCGGCAGCTCCGGGATTCTGGTCAGTCACGCCGATGCGTTTTTAAACTACCAGGTGGAAGAGGCATGGACCTGGGAACATCAGGCGTTGCTTCGGGCTCGTGCCATCGCCGGTGATCCCCAGATGGTTGAACGTTTTAACCTTATCCGGAAAGAAGTCCTTTGCCAGGTTCGGGATCCGGAAACGCTCCGCCGGGAAGTGGCGGATATGCGTGAGCGTCTCCGGAAGGAGCGGGATGACTCTGTAGGGGATCAATTTGACATAAAAGAGGGGCGCGGCGGCATCATCGACATTGAGTTTCTGGTACAGTTTCTTATTCTACGCCATGCCCACCGGTATCCGGAATTGACGAAGTGGAGTGACAATGTCCGGCAGATCCGGACGCTGGCCGCCTGCGGCATACTCGACTGGGATACCGCCAGTTTCCTGCGAACGACGTATCTGACATTTCGTTCGAAAATTCACCGTCTCAATCTCCAGGAGCAGCCTGCCCGAGTCCCGGAGGATCAATTCAGCCCTTTAGGTAAAGGGGTCGCGAAGATCTGGAAACGCCATTTAGGAGATTAAATCGGTGACGCTCATTAGGATAGATGTTTTTCTGTTTCTTATTCATAAAATCGTTTAACGATTTTATTACAACGATGCAATTTTTTTGACCAAAATGTTACATTTTTGTATTTGTACTATTGAATTTTACATAAACTGATTTTTATGTAATATTCTGTAACCACTGTACTTTTCTTTCTTTTTGCTTTCTGGCACATCTCTTGCTCAACCTTAGCCGGTAATTTAAGACCGCGATTCGGACCCTTTTAGCGGATACCGGATCAGGGCAACACCAACATTCCGGATCCGGTTCGCCCATGGCTCGAATACCCATCCCGGTGCTCACGATGAATCAAGAATTACCTGTCGCAAACGAAAAGACCCAGGACACCCTGCGGAAAACGTCCCTGCTGTTGCACGACAAACGGGAAACGCTGCTTGCTGATTTTCTCCAAAGCAATCTCCCGGATTTTATGGACAGACACACAGGGGCTCTGGACGATTATTTCCGTGAGAGTTTTGAATCGAGCCTTGCCGGCCCGGCCATGAATATTATTCGAAATCCCTACGTGATGATTGCCCTTGGTGGGTATGGCCGGCAGGAGCAGTGCATCCATTCGGACATCGACCTGCTGATTCTCTTTAAAAAAAAGGTTCCGGCTGCGGCCGAGGAGTTAATCCGGGAGATCGTATACCCGCTTTGGGATCTGGGGTTCGAGGTGGGATACGCCACCCGGTCTACGAAGGAGTGCATCAGTCTGGCCGGCAAAGACTACGAGGTGCTGACCTCTTTGCTGGATGCCAGGTTCATTTGCGGTGCTTCGCTGCTGTACACCGAGTTGCTCGATCTGTTTCGGAAAAAAGTGTTGTTGCGGCACTCCGGGAAAATTATCGACTGGCTGGTGGCCCGCAATGTGGAACGGCACCGGCACTTTGGGGACTCATCCTATCTGTTGGAACCCAATCTGAAAGAAGGCCAGGGCGGATTGCGGGATTACCATACCATGCTCTGGATCGGCAAAATTCGGCATGGTTTTAAACAACGTCGTGATTTCGAATATACCGGCCAGCTGTCCCACGATGAATACGACCGGTTTACCCGCGCCCTGTCGTTTATCTGGAACGTCCGGAATCGACTCCATCACCTGGCCGGACGCAAGTGCGATCAGCTTCACCTGGAATACCAGGTGACACTGGCCGAAGAGTTGGGCTTTAAACAGGTCAACGGGCAGAAACCGGTCGAACGGTTTCTGGGTGAACTCCACGGTCGGATGGAATTCGTCAAACAGCATTACCTCATGTACACCCGTGAACAAGGGTATCCGAGACGATCCCGGCGTGGACGAAAGCCTCAAAAAAAACCACAGATCGCGGGGCTGGAGATCAGAAAAGATCTGCTGGCGTTCAAATCAACGGAGAAAATCTTGGAGACGCCGGAACTGCTGATCAAGATCTTCGAAGAGAGCGCGCGCCTCAAAATAGCTCTCAGCGCAGAGGCCCAGCGGCTGGTGCAGGAGTTCGCCTACCTGGTGGACCACGAGTTTCGGAGCCGGCCGGATGTCGTCAAATCCTTTGAACGCATTCTGATGGCGCCGTCCCCGGAATTCGGCGTGCTCAGCACCATGCTCAGCACCGGAATCCTTCTTCGTCTGATTCCGGAGTTCAAAGATCTGGTGAACCGCATCCAATATAACGAATATCATATCTACCCGGTCGACAAGCACTCCCTGCGAACCGTTCACATGCTCAAGAACCTGGGAACCTCGGACGATCCGTCCAACGATTTTTTTGACGGCTTCCTGCTCAAGGAAATTAAAAACCGGAAGCGGCTTTACTGGGCCGCGCTCCTGCATGACATCGGCAAGGGTGTGCCTGGGGGGCGCCATTCGGAAACGGGCGCCAAGATCGTTCAAAAACGGCTGAGCGAATTCGGATACCGGCAAAAAGACGTGGACACCGTTGCAGCGCTCGTGCGGGACCATCTGCTGTTGGTGAAAACCGCCACACGCCGGGACCTCAACGAGGAGGGAACCGCAATCGCCTGCGCCCGGCACATCAAGGACGTAGAACACCTCAAAATGCTCTACCTGTTGACGGTGGCCGACTCCATGGCCACCGGTCCAAAGGCCTGGAACGAATGGAGTGCGGTGTTACTGCGGGAGCTGTTTTTAAAGGTGCTCAGTACCCTGGAGCGGGGTGAACTGGCATCCGATGAAGCGGTGGGCATCATCGAAGGTAAAAAGGCCGAAATCCTTTCCGGTATTGGGAATGTGTCTGAACACGACGCCATGGCAGCCATGTTCGAGTTCCTGTCCCCCCGGTACCTGCTCTACATACCGGGAGTTCACATCCGGGAACATGCCGAACTGTACCGGCGGCTGGGGGACAAGGACTTTGTGTGGGACATCAGAAGGGCCAACGGTTCAGATACCCGTACTGTAATTCTATGTGCCAAAGACCGGCCCGGGCTGTTTTCAAGGATCGCCGGCGTGTTCACCCTGAACGGCATCGACATTCTCGATGCCCAGATATTTACCTGGCGCAACAAGGTGGCTCTGGACATCTTCGAAGTCAAACCGCCGCCGGACCAGATATTTGAAAATGAGCGGTGGCGGCGTGCCGAGGGGAATTTGCGGGACGCCCTTGCCGGAAAGCTCGATATCGCCAAGGCCCTGAAGCAGCGAAAGAAGCTCTATCGTGCCAAAAAGCCGCGAATCTCGATGGTTTCCGACAGGGTGGTGATCGATAACAAGACATCCAGCTTTTTTACCATTGTCGAAGTCTTTACCTATGATTTCCCGGGGCTGTTGTTCAGCGTGACCGACGCCCTTTTCCGATGCGGGCTGGATATCTGGGTTTCCAAAATTGCCACCCGGATCGATCAGGTCGTCGATGTCTTTTACGTCCGCGATTTGGAAGGGCAGAAAGTCACGGATGACGAAAAGGTTGCAGGAATTGAATCGGCTATCCTCGAGGTGCTTCCGGGAGGAGGCCGACGCACTTAAATCAAAACCCCTAACACGGAAAAAAGGAGGAATATAGCAACCATGTTTAAACGACTCGGATGGCTCATTGCATTGTTTCTGCTGGCGCCTGTGACCAGCGCTTTCGGAGCCGACAAACTCGATACCGGAGACACTGCCTGGATGATCGTCTCCACTGCTTTGGTCATGATGATGACACCTGCCGGTCTGGCGCTTTTTTACGGCGGCCTGTCGCGCTACAAGAATATGCTCAACACCTTTGCCATGACTTTCGTGTCCTACTGTCTGGCCAGTGTGATCTGGATGCTCTGGGGGTACACGCTATCGTTCGGCCCCAGTCAAGGCGGGTTCATCGGCGGGTTGTCCCACGTGTTCCTGGGCGGCATCGGCGTCGACAGCCTTACCGGCACCATTCCCACGTTTGTATTCGTTCTATTCCAGATGACATTTGCCGGTATTACGGTGGCCCTGGTGCTGGGCGCCATTGTCGACCGGATGAAGTTCTCCTCCTGGATCGTGTTTGCCGTGCTGTGGCTGACCGTTGTGTACTTTCCTGTCTGCCATTGGGTCTGGGGCGGCGGCTGGATGGGTGCCATGGGGGCGCTCGATTTTGCCGGCGGCACGGTGGTGCACATCAATGCCGGTATGGCCGGTTTGGTGCTCTGTCTGGTGCTCGGAAAACGGATCGGCTATGGCAAGGAGGCCATGTTCCCGTCCAGCATCAGCTTGACGGCCATAGGCGCCGCACTGCTGTGGTTCGGGTGGTTCGGGTTTAATGCCGGAAGCGAGCTGGCGGCCGACGGTGTCGCCGCATCGGCCTTTCTGGTTACCAACACCTCTGCCGCCATTGCGGCCTTGACATGGATGTTTGCGGAATGGATCTTAGATGACAAGCCGACGGTCCTCGGTCTGGCCTCCGGTATCGTGGCGGGTCTTGTGGCGATCACCCCGGCCGCCGGGTTTGTCTCGTTGTCCGGGGCCCTGATAATCGGGATCGGCGCCGGCATCATTGGATATCTCAGTGTGGCCGTGCTGAAACAGAGGCTTGGTTTTGACGATTCTCTGGACGCCTTCGGCGTGCATGGCATGTGCGGTATCTGGGGGGCCCTGGCCACCGGCCTGTTTGCCAACCCGGCCATCTCGGGAAGTGCGGGCCTCTTTTACGGAAATCCGAAACAGCTCTGGATTCAGTTCATTTCCATCCTGGCCACGGCTGCCTACAGCGGGATCATGACTCTGATCCTGGTCTATGTCACCAAAGCCATTACCGGCGGTATTCGGGTCACCGAGGATGACGAAGTGAAGGGGCTGGACAGTTCCCTGCACGGTGAAAGAGGATTCGAAATTATATAGGACGGTTTGTCCCGCCTCAAGCGGGATTATCCGGTTTAGCCGGTTCAAATTTGGAAGAGATCATTTTTAACTGGCCAACCGGCCAACTGGTCAACCGGCAAACTTTCTTACAAGGAGGAAGAAAAAATGAAGAAAATAGAGGCCATCATCAAGCCGTTCAAGCTGGATGATGTCAAGGAGGCACTGAACGAAGTCGGCATCCAGGGGATGACGATTTCTGAGGTCAAAGGATACGGCCGGCAGAAAGGGCATAAGGAAATCTACCGCGGCGCCGAATACGTGGTCGACTTCATCCCCAAGGTCAAGATCGAAGTTGTGGTCGATTCGGATCAGGCCGAAAAAGTGGTGGAGAAAATCATGGCTGCGGCGAACACCGGCAAGATCGGGGATGGGAAAATATTTGTCTTCGAGATTGAAGAGGCGATCCGGGTGAGGACGGGTGAGAAAGGCTCGGATGCTATCTAACGATAGCGGGTACTGGGTATCGGGTACTCTACTATACTATTGCCTTATTCGAAGTTGCGGATTGATGTTGGATCTTGGGTTTCAGGTTTCAGGTGTCAGGCGTTAGAGAATTGACCAGTGGGAGAAATTCAGAATGAATCCCGAAACTGTTGGCGATTTAAGGGGAGCAACCACTTGAACCCCCCTGTTCGCCTTCGGCGCCGCCATAGGCGGGTAAACCTTGAATCCTCTTCTCCAACCAGTTTCGAGCGAGAAGGATCAAATTTAATAAGCACAGATAGCGAATTGAAATTCATAATCATCACCTAAAAGGAGGTAGCACAAAATGACACCGAAAGACGTATTGGACATGGCAAAGGAAAACGGGGCCAAAATCGTCGATCTGCGATTTATGGACTTTCCCGGACTGTGGCAGCATTTCTCCGTGCCGGTGGGCGAGCTCGATGAGTCGAGCTTCGAAGACGGATACGGCTTCGACGGCTCGAGTATCCGCGGCTGGCAGCCGATCAATGCCAGCGACATGCTCGTGGTGCCGGATCCTACCACGGCAAAGATGGACCCCTTTTACGAAGTGCCGACCCTGACGCTGATCTGCGACATCGAAGATCCGATCACCCGGGAGTCCTATACCCGGGATCCGCGCTACATCGCCAAGAAGGCGGAAGCCTATCTCAAGACCACCGGCATCGGCGATACGGCATTCATCGGACCGGAGGCCGAGTTTTTTATCTTCGATGATGTCAAGTTCGAGAGCGGGCGGAACTTTGCCTTCTACGATGTCGACTCCATCGAAGGCATCTGGAATACAGGACGCGATGAAGGGCCCAACCTGGCCTACAAGCCGCGCCACAAGGAAGGCTATTTTCCGGTGCCGCCCATGGACAAGTTCCAGGACCTGCGTACCGAGATGCTGCTGACTCTCGAAAGTTTAGGGATCGCCATCGAGGCCCAGCACCACGAGGTGGCCACCGCCGGCCAGGCGGAGATCGACATGCGCTTCCAGCCGCTGCTTCAGATGGCCGACCAGCTCATGTGGTTCAAGTATGTGCTCAAAAATGTCGCCTATCGCCATGGGCATACCGTCACGTTCATGCCCAAGCCCCTCTTCGAGGATAACGGTACCGGCATGCACACCCACATCAGCATCTGGAAGGACGGGAAGCCTCTGTTTGCCGGCGACAAGTATGCGGGCGTTTCCCAGGAAGCCCTTTATGCCATCGGCGGCATCCTGAAGCATTGCAAGGCCATATGCGCGTTCAGCAATCCGACCACCAACTCCTACAAGCGACTCGTGCCGGGATTCGAGGCACCGGTGAACCTGGCCTACTCCAGCCGGAACCGGAGCGCGGCGGTGCGGATCCCCATGTACTCGGCTTCACCTAAAGCCAAGCGGATCGAGTTCCGGACCCCGGACCCGTCCTGCAACGGGTACCTGGCCTTCTCCGCCGTGCTCATGGCGGTCCTCGACGGCATCGAGAACAAAATCGATCCGGGAGACCCCCTCGACAAGAACATCTACGATCTGCCGCCGGAAGAGCTCGCCGAACTCGATTCCGCACCGGGCTCCCTGGAAGAGGCACTGGCTTCTCTGGAAGCCGACCAGGAGTTCCTGCTCAAAGGCGACGTGTTTACAAAGGATGCCATCGACATGTGGATCGAATACAAGATGGAAAACGAGGTAAACGATGTGAAGCTGAGACCGCATCCCCAGGAGTTCTTCTTGTATTTCGACATTTAACCGGAAATTGCGGAAAGTAAAAAAGAGAAAGGGAATCTGCAATATGCGGATTCCCTTTTATTGTTAAATTGTGTCGTGACTTGGAATTATGTGCCCAAACGTTTTCTGAAATAGATTATATTGAGAGCCTCATGAATTGTTTGAAATTTCGTTCGAGCGTCATTCCGGCGAAGGCCGGAATCCAGAAGCTTCAACACTTACTGGATCCCGGATGTTGACTGCCTCAGGCAGAAACGTCCAGCATGACAAATCAATACTGGTCTTAGTAATATAATTTATTCTCCTGGACGCAGATCTTTTTCAGAATCCCCCTCTCAGGGATTCTGAAAAATAATTCTCTGCGCACCCTGCGTCTCGTATGTAAAAAGAGAAAACACCCTGGGAGAAGGAGGCTCCGCCTTCCCATCCCGGATGGCGCATCAAAAGCTTTTGTTTATCGGTAAAAC
>CAFBRK010000055.1 GCA_903231505.1 Olavius algarvensis associated proteobacterium Delta 3
ACTCAGATCGCAATTAAATCATGCTCCCATGTTGGTTGAAAGAGCATGCGTCATGGAGCTAAAGACGGCTCGATAAAACCGGTTCGGGCAACAGCCCGTCAA
>CAFBRK010000056.1 GCA_903231505.1 Olavius algarvensis associated proteobacterium Delta 3
GCCCCATCATAATCGGTTACCTCAGTGCTCGAGTGGTTTATGAACACCTAGCAACTAAAACCATGCGATTCAATGGCTATTTGGGCAACAGCCCGGCAACTTCTAATCCGTTCCCGGATACGTAATTTCAGTTTGTATCAAATGAGACTGGTTCTTTATGGCGATGAGAGAATCTTCGACTTTGGAGACATCCTTGTACATTTCGTTAAAGGCGCGATCCGGGTCCCCGTTGACCAGCGCCTCATAGATACGCTTGTGGTCGTCCACCACGGCCCTGAAAAAACCATCATCCGGCCTTAACCGTTCTTTGGTCTCCTGCAACAGGTCCTCGACAAAGGCCAGGATGAATATCAGGACGGGGTTTCCGGTGCACTGGGCGATGACCCGGTGGAAATTCACCAGATTTGCGTTGATCTCTTCATCCGGGGCCTTTGACAGAGCGGCTTCGCACTTCTCGTTAATTTCCTTGAGTTGTTGAAGCCCCTCTTCGGAAATCGTTTCTGCGGCGACCTTGGCCGCATAGGGTTCCAGAATTTTCCGGACTTCCGACAGATGTTCCACAGATACTTTTTTGAAGTGAAAGAAGTTGATCATGCTTTCCTGGGAGACCTTCATGTCCACTTCCTTGACGTAAACTCCCCCCTTGGCCCCTTTCCGGATCTCGATGAGTCCCAGGTACTCCAGTGCCCGTAGCGCCTCCCTCAGGGTCGCTTTGCTGACCCCGAACTGTTCCATCAGTTCATCGGATGACGGGAGCTTCTCACCCGGGACGACGTCGCCTCGTAAAATAGCGCCTCGGACCTGTTTGATGATGATCTGGGGAGCTTTGCTGCTGGAAATCGACTTGAACATGATCCTCAATAAGATACTAATAATATTGTTTATTTTACGACTATCAGGGCTTGTCCGCATTGTCAACAAATATTATAATATTATAATATTTCTATTGATATAACGGCGCATATCCGATAACAAAAACAAGCTGATATAAAAGAAAGGAGATCACCATGCGCTCGAGCCAAGCGGAAGAACGACTCGATCTGACCGTTCCGAAAAAATTGAAATACTGTGTCGGGGGGAAGTGGCACGAATCGGAAACCGACACGTACATGGATTGTTACAATCCCTCCACGGGCGAGATCATCGCCCAGGCCCCCCAGTGCACCGCCCAGGAGGTGGAATCTGCCATCATCGCCGCCCGGGAGGCATTTCCGGCCTGGGCGGACACCCCGGTCACCAGGCGGGTGCAGGTTCTGTACCGGATGAAGGCCCTGGTGGAAAAACACCTGGATGAGCTCACCCACCTGCTGGCCCGGGAAGAGGGGAAAAAATGGGACGAAGCCATGGGCGACGTGCTCAAGGTCGTGGAGGTGCTCGAGTTTGCCTGCGGCGCACCCCACCTGATGAAGGGCGAGTCGCTGATGGACACCTCAAAGGGATATGATACGACCCTGTACCATCATCCCATCGGCGTGTTTGCCGGCATCGCCCCCTGGAACTTTCCGGCCATGATTCCACACGGGTGGATGACCCCCATCTGCCTGGCCACCGGGAACACGATGATCCTGAAAGCGGCCAGTTTTGTGCCCCAGAGTTCCCTGCGCCTCATGGAACTGTGGCAGGATGCCGGGCTGCCCGACGGGGTGCTCAATGTGATCACCGCCGGGCGGCAGGAGGCCGAAATTCTGCTCGAGCATCCGGACATCAAGGGGGTCTGCTTTGTGGGATCCACCCCGGTGGGACGGCACATTTATACGACGGCGGCCGCCAATGGCAAGCGGGTCCAGGCGTTGTGCGAAGCCAAGAACCACGCGTTGGTCCTTGGAGACTGTAAACTGGAGCGCACTGCCCAGGGGATCCTGAACGCCTTCTGCGGGTGCGCCGGTGAACGTTGCATGGCCCTGCCGGTGGTGGTGGTTGAAAACAGCATCGCCGACCAGCTATCCGAGCTGCTGGTGTCCATCGCATCCCAAATGAAGCTGGGGCCCGCGTATGAAAAAAGCACCGACATGGGACCGGTCGTTAATGCCGGTCATCTGAAATACGTCACCGACTGGATTGAGACGGGCGTGGATGAGGGGGCGACGCTGCTTTTGGACGGACGAAATCCAACGGTCCCCGGGTATGAAGACGGATTTTACATCGGCCCCACTATATTGGATCATGTGACGGAAGACATGACCGTTGGGCGGGAAGAGGTTTTCGGACCGGTCCTCTGCATCAAGCGGGTCAACGATTTCGAAGAGGGGCTGGCCATCATGAATGCCAGCCGGTTCGGCAACGGTTCCACCATCTATACCCAGAACGGCTATTACGCCAGAGAATTCGCCAAACGGACCGACGCGGGCATGGTCGGTGTCAATGTCGGTATTCCGGTGCCGGTGGGCATCTTCGGGTTTACCGGGCACAAGCAATCCTTTTTTGGCGATCTCCACGTGATGGGCCGTGACGGATTCACCTTTTTTACCGAAACCAAATGCGTCACCAACACCTGGTTTTCAGAAAAAGAAGAGGCCGGCAAATCGGTCGACACTTGGGACGGGACCATGGCCTCCATGGCCGACGACTGACCCGGCAGGAAAGGAGAGGTCCATGAGCACCCTTGCAAAGGTGGCCGTTGTAACCGGGGCGGGATCCGGAATCGGCAGGCGCACGGCACTGGCATTTCTCGACGAGGGATTTTCGGTGGCCCTGGCCGGACGTCGCAGGGAGCCCCTGGAAAAGACCGCGGCCAAGGCCGGTTCCCGGGCTCTGGTGATCCCAACGGACGTGGCCGATCCGGAGGCCGTGGGCAGCCTGTTTGCAACGACGAGGGAAACCTTTGGCCGGATCGATATTCTGTTCAATAATGCGGGGATTTTCGGGCCATCCGGACTATTCGAAGACATCCCCTATGAGGACTGGAAAGCGGTCCTGGACATCAACGTGACCGGCGCGTTTCTGTGTTCCCGGGAAGCGTTTCGGATGATGAAACGCCAGACCCCCATGGGGGGCCGCATCATCAACAACGGCTCCATATCGGCCCATGCGCCGAGACCCAATTCGGCAGCCTACACCACCAGCAAGCACGCCATCACCGGTCTCACCAAAACGATGTCCCTGGACGGTCGCAAGTACGATATCGCCTGCTGTCAGATCGACATCGGCAACGCCGCCACCGATCTGATTAAAGCGATCCTGGAAAACGGTGCGGGCGCCACCCAGGCAAACGGCTCGGTTGCCATGGAGCCGACCCTGGACCTGGATCACGTGGCTCGGGCCATTGTCCAGATGGCGGCGCTCCCCCTGGAGGCCAACATTCAGTTTATGACCATCATGGCGACGAAAATGCCGTATATCGGCCGCGGCTGATTTTTGGGCAGCATCCTTCGTTGAATTACACCGCAGAGACGCAGAGTGCGCAGAGGAAAAACGTTTTTACAAGAATCCCTGAGAGGGGGATTCTTGTAAAAGGTTGTCTCAACGGGAAACCGGTTTTTATGAAATCTGGGGAGAAAACAGTATAGCTCTTCGCCCTCTCAGCGGAATGCTAAATGATAAACGGACTCTGCGTTCTCATGGCCTTTGCGTTGAGACCCTAGTCCAGATGGTCATAGGCCTTCAGCGTCAAAAACTCTTCCAGTTCATCGCCGGCGATTATTTCATCGAACAGCCGGGCCGCCAAGGTGTAATTCCCGCCGGTAAAGCGTTCTTCTCCCACAGCGATCTTGATCTTCTCCATTTCTTCCGCCATCAGTTCACGAAACAGCTCGAGGGTGATGTTGCGGCCGTCTTCGAGCACCCCCTTGGGATGATGCACCCATTGCCAGACCTGGGTCCGTGATATCTCCGCCGTTGCCGCGTCTTCCATAAGATTGTACAGCGGCACACATCCATTGGCACTCAGCCAGGATGCCATGTACTGAATGCCGACACTGATGTTGGTGCGAAGTCCGTCCTCGGTGATGGTGCCCTTCGGTAGCCTGAGAAGGTCTTCTGCGGTGATGACAACGTCCTCGCGGAGTTTGTGCACCTGGTTGGGGGTCGGCATCGCTTTATCGAACTCTTCCAGGGCGATGGACACCAGGCCGGGGTGGGCCACCCAGGTGCCATCATGGCCATCGGTGGCCTCCCGGGTCTTATCTTCACGCACTTTACCCAGCGCGGCTTCGTTCCGTTCCGGATCGCTTTTGATGGGAATCTGGGCCGCCATACCACCGATGGCATGGGCGCCCCGGCGATGGCAGGTTTGGATCACCAGCAGCGAATACGAGTGCATGCAGTGGCGCGTCATGGTGATCTGAGCCCGGTCCGGGAAAATATAGTCGGGGGCGTTTTTAAACTTTTTAATAAAGCTGAATATGTAGTCCCAGCGGCCGCAGTTGAGACCGGCCATGTGATCACGCAGCTCGTACAGGATCTCGTCGATCTCGAACGCCGCCAGGATGGTTTCGATCAGCACCGTAGCTTTGATGGTGCCCACGGGAATGCCGAGTGCTTCCTGGGCCCGAACGAAGATATCGTTCCATAGACGGGCCTCCAGATGGCTTTCCATCTTGGGAAGATAAAAGTAGGGTCCGGTACCTTTTTCAATCAAGGTTTTCGCATTGTGAAAGAAGTACAGGCCAAAATCGAAAATACTTGCAGACATCGGCTGCCCGTCGACAAGGACGTGTTTTTCGACCAGATGCCAGCCGCGGGGGCGGACGATGAGGGTGGCGATCTTGTCGCCCAAACGATACTGTTTGCCGGCCGGATTGACAAATTCGATGGACCCCTT
Source organism: Olavius algarvensis associated proteobacterium Delta 3 (assembly GCA_903231505.1). Taxonomy (GTDB): domain Bacteria; phylum Desulfobacterota; class Desulfobacteria; order Desulfobacterales; family CAFBRK01; genus CAFBRK01. The sequence continues at coordinate 4,760 of CAFBRK010000056.1, forward strand.
AACAGCATCGACGAGATTGATCTGACCTTCGATGGTGGCCTCCCAGGTCGGTGAATGGGAATCTTCAAAATCCGCCATAAAGGTCGAGGCGCCTGAATTGAGCGCATTGATGACCATTTTGCGATCCACCGGTCCGGTAATCTCCACCCGTCGATCCTGGAGGTCCACGGGAACCGGGGCGACGTTCCAATCGCCCTCACGGATATGTTTGGTTTCGGGCAGAAAATCCGGGAACTTGCCGCTGTCGATTTCTTTTTGAACCGTCTTGCGCCGCTCCAGAAGCTCTCTTCGCCGGGGGTCGAATTCTCTTGCCAATGCCCCGACGAACTGAAGCGCCTCGGGAGTCAGAATCTGTTTGAATTCATCAGAAACGGGCCCGAAAACTTCGATGCCGTCGACCTTCAATGGTGCTTCCATAATTGCCCTCCCTCCCCTTGGATTGGAATTTGGTCTGCAGGTGGAGCAGGTGAAAATTGTACGGGGTTATATTCAGAGTAAGTGTGAATGCAGTCTCGATTGGTATACGCCGGATTTGATGTAACATGGATTCTCCAGGACAACAACATTTGCCAGATCTTAAAAACGCATCTGGGGGCCGAAAACTGTGTGGCGGATCGGTGTTGGGCTGGGACGCAAAGGGCCCTGCGCTACGACCATACGGCCGCGGATGCTCCCCTTTTTCACCGCCCCGCGCGTTGTCCGTCCCGGAGGCGGGCTTGCCCTGAACCCTCATTCACATTTTTCGGAACGGCACAGGCGATATACCCCGTACGATACTCAGATCTATTGTTCTTTAATTCCGGTGTCGGGCCGCACCATGAGAACCGGAACGCGCGATGAACTGAGAACCCTTTCGGCGATACTTCCTCTTACCCACCGACTGATACCGGAACGCCCGTGGGTAGCGATAATGATCATGTCCATCGCCTGGCTCTCGATGTATTCCGCAAGGCGTTCCGCGACCCTCCCTACCAGCACCTCGCTCCTTAGGTCCACGCCCTCACCTTTAACTCGATGCACGATGCCGTCCAGGTATTCTGCCGCAGCCGATTTTCGCTGTTCCTCCACTTTTTGTGCGTAGTCGATCATTTTTTCACGACTCGTGCTGCTACTGATAGCGGCTGTATCATCAAATATCACCGGCGCAGGTTCCACGACCTGCACGAACACAACGGAGTCCGGTCGAAAGCCTTCCAGAAAGCTATGCACATGTGGAAGTACGCGTTCAGCCAAATCGGAACCATCCATAGGAACCATAATCCGCTTATACATCATCCCCTCCTTAATGTTGGTGGTGTTTTTCAGGCCAAGGTTGTTGAGATCGGGATCGGATATCCAGCGGAAATAGTTACAGGTTCACGGGGGTATGACGATAACGCACGGAGTCGATGCGGCAGGAATTCTCGAATCAACGACTTCGAAGGCCATGGCGGCAACACCGAACTGCGGTACACAGGCGCGATCGGAACGTGTCGTTGCGGTTCAACACTCCCATTTATTAGGATTCTACGAATAAAGTAGATAAGTTAAGCTATTTGTCAACCAGGATCCGATCGAAGATACGGCCCCCCTCGAAACGGGCCTTTTCGCCCAACGCACGTCCGATGCGCAAGACCTCGTTCCACTTGGCCATCCGTTCGCTGCGGGCAAAGGCGCCGACTTTCAGTTGACCCGCATTCGACGCCACCGCCAGATGACTGATGAACGCATCTTCGGTTTCGCCCGATCGTGCGGACACCACCGGCAGCCACCCGGCCTCCCGGGTCAGCCGGATCGCCTCCAGGGTTTCGGTAACGGTACCGATCTGATTCAGCTTGATAAGAACGGCGTTGGCGACGCCTTTTTCTATGCCTGTTTTAATACGGCGAATATTGGTGGTGAACAGGTCGTCCCCGATGAACTGCACCCGGCGGCCCAGAGCCGAGTAAACCCTTTTCCAGCCGTCCCAGTCGGTATCGGCCATGGGATCTTCCATGGCGACGATCGGGTATTTTTCACACCAGGAAATCATTACGTCGGCAAATTCATCGGAAGTGAAGGTTTTGTCTTCGAGCCCGAAACGATAGGTTCTGTCGACAGGGTCATACAGATCGCTGGCAGCGATATCCAGGGAGATGGCGACTTCCTTGCCGGGTTGATACCCTGCCCGCAAGATGGCTTCCATGAGGATTTCGAACCCGTCTTCGTTGGTCTGGAACTCCGGCCAGTATCCCCCTTCGTCGGCGATTCCGGCAAAATTGCGACGCTCTTTTAGGATGTCTCCGGCCGCATGGTACACGTTGAAGGTCATTTCCAGGGTGTCCGCATAATTTTCCGCACCCATGGCCACCAGCATGAAATCCTGGACATCGATGCGCCAGTCGGCATGGGCGCCGCCGCCGATGATCTGGATTTCCGGAAGGGGAAGCAGGCACCCCTTGCCGTTGCCCAGATAGTCAAACAACGCTTTGCCCTGGGAGACCGCTGCCGCCCTGGCCGCGGCCATGGATACGCCTAAGATGGCATTGGCGCCGAGCCTTCGTTTGTTTTCAGTGCCGTCCAGGTCGATCATCCGCCGATCGATCCGCTCCTGGTCATACACATCCTGCCCCTTCAAAAGAGGTGCGATGTCGTTGTGGATGTTGGCCACGGCATGGAACACCGACTTGCCGCGAAACCTGGAGCTTCCATCCCGGAGTTCCAGGGCCTCGTACTGCCCGGTGGACGCGCCGGAAGGCACCAGGCCGCTGCCGATCAAGCCATTTTCCAGGGTGACCTCTACTTCGACGGTTGGATTTCCCCGGGAGTCGAAAATCTGAAATGCGTCTATGGATTCAATTTTCATAATAAAATCGTTCCACGATTTTATGAAACGCGACGATGTCGCTCATAAGAGGGAAAGACGAAGATTGCGATAACCCTGTAAACAAAACCAAGGTTTCGGAAATCGGCCGTTCTAAAGCTGTTGTCATTAATGAGTCCCGGATGAAGCCGAAGAATCCATCGTCATGCCGGACCCCGATCCGGCATCCAGAATCGATTTGCTGCTTACTGGATTCCGGCCTTCGCCGGAATGACATCGGTGTTTCTGAACCATCTGTCGTGTGAACGAATGACATCCAATCGGAACATATTTATGACAACCACTATAACACCCCCACCGAACCTCCCCCCTCAATGGGGAGGCCATTTTTACTTCCTCCCCTGGTGGCCTGTGGTGAGGGGAGTCCAACCAGAGGGATTCAAAGGGAGGGGGGATAAAGAGACCTGTCCTTTTTTTTGATTACCGTTCTTAATTTCTATCCTTTTAGCCCCGCCGGGGGGGGTTGCCGCTTCGCTCCAAGACGCAGCGGGAAAATTTCAAGTTCAATCGGTGGTGTGATGCAGTTTAGCCGCTTGGGCATACCAGGCGGAGCTGATGTCGGACAGATTGTCGATACCGCCCAGCAGAGCTCGCTTTGTAAACCGCCGGACCCATTGTTTTTGTTCTGGGTCCGTCAGGTATTCCACCGGTGACTTGCCGTCGATGCGGGCCAGCAGGATCATCAGGAGCAGCCGGCATGTCCGCTGCAGCATCTCCGTGCTCTCAGGGTCCTCCAGATCCCGGGCGGCAAGATAGGACGCCACCGTTTTCCGGGCCATGGTGGCCAGAACGGTCGACGCCGAAGGGCGGTGGACGGCCTTCAAGTGCAGATGGGTCAACAGAAACGCCAGATCAAATGCCGGATCGCCGTACCAGGCCACTTCACAGTCCAGGATGACCATCCGGGACTCTGAAACAAGGATGTTTTTAGGGCTGTAGTCCCCGTGCACCAGGCATTCCCGGGTGGATTCGAGGCGGTTTACCTCTGCTTCGAACATGGGGGTCAGATCGGGGTGCCGGATGTCGGTGGTGACCAGGTAGGGATCTGAACGCAACTGATGAAAATTGTCGGTGGAGTCGAAACGTTCCCGGGCGCTCCAATCCCCACGTGACGCACGGTGAATGACCCCTAAGGTATATCCCGCCCCCTCCGCACAGGCCGGCTCATATCGGCCATCGAGCATCAACTGCTTCCAGTTGGCAAATCCTTCTCCCAAGTGCTCCATGGCAAAATAGCCATCCCCGGCAAATACAACCCGGGGAACCGCCTGGGGAAGGATGGCGCCGACATATTCCAAATATTCCAGCTCGAATCGATTTCTGGAAATATCCGCAAACCAATCGTCCCGGACCTTCAGCTTTTCCAGAGCCCGTTTGACGACCCACGTCTCCGAGCCGTCTTCCACCAGATAAATATCCGAGGACACCCCACCGGACAGGGGTGTCGCCCGTGCATCCGCACTGCGGATATGGCCGTCCCGGCGAAGTTGGTCGAGAATGTCGTTGTCACTCATTTGGTTAATTGGTGTTTGGTGTTTCGGGTTTGGTGTCCGATGCTGGGTCATTTCGTAGTTTAGCGGAACAACCCAACGGGGTTATTCCGGAGTACGACCTTCTCCTCTCTCGGGGATATGACCACAGTTTGCAACCATCACGTATTGTTTCAGCAGGGTCCGGGTATCCCCTTTGATGATTTCCGATGTGTGGATCGGTGGAACCATTGAATGGGGCGGCGTGAATCGGAATCGGGTTCGGGTTCGGGTTCGCTATCGGCACCGACCTCGAAGGTTGCCATTCTGTTTCGATTCAGATGCCGAACATATCCAGATCCGGATTTCTCCGAGACGGCATTCTGTTGACAACATACACGCTCTATTTAAACGGACCATGTTTGATGGCAACGGCAGTGGGCTTCGATGCACAGGCAGCTCAGTCGGCCGGGTCGTATACCGCGGCGACCGCATCGCGTGCTCCCGGCTGGGCCGTGTACCCCTCGGTTTTAAGCACTGACTCGAGGGCCGCCAGCAGAAGGAACACATTTTTTCGGCGGCAGGAATGCCCCATCAGACCGATGCGCCATACCTTACCGGCAAACTGCCCCAAGCCGCCACCGATTTCGATGCCGTATTGATTGAGAAGTGTTTTCCGAACTGTCAGGTCATCGACTCCCCCGGGTATATGAACCGCATTGAGCATCGGCAGCCGGATCGACTCCGGGACGAGCATGGCAAGTCCCATGGCCTCGAGACCGGCGACCAGGGCCCGGTGATTCAGACGATGCCGCTCGTGTCTCGCCTCCAGGCCTTCTTCTGCAATCAGACGAAGTGCTTCACGCAGGCTGTAGATCATATTGATGGGCGCGGTGTGATGATATTTTCGGTCGGTTCCCCAGTAATCGCGAACCATGCTCAAATCGAGGTACCAGCTCACCACAGGGGTTTTTCTATGTTCCATGGCCCGGACAGCTGCCGGGCTGAAAGAGACCGGCGACAGACCCGGAGGGCCGGAGATACATTTCTGGGTCCCGCTGTAGGCGGCATCGATGGTCATTTCATCGATGGCCACCGGCATACCCCCCAGAGAGGTCACGCAGTCCACCAGAAACAGCGCTCCGGCATCATGGGCGATCCGGGCCAGATCTTCCAGGGGCTGACACACGCCGGTGGACGTTTCGGCATGAACCACCGCCACCACCTTGGGATGTCGCCCCTTGATTGCATCCTGCAACAACTGGGGATCGATGGCCGTTCCCCATTCCGCATCGATACGGATCAATTTGCCGCCGATGCGATCGACGATGTCGGCCATGCGCGTTCCAAACACCCCGTTGACGCATACGGCCACTTCGTCGCCCGGTTCGACCAAATTGACAAAACAGGTTTCCATACCGGCACTGCCCGTCCCCGAAACCGGAATCGTCAGCTCGTTGCTTGTTTGAAACAGAAACCGGAGCAGTTGCTGGACCTCATTCATGATCGATAGAAAGTACGGGTCCAGGTGTCCGATGCAGGGGGCTGCAATCGCCTGGAGGGTTCTTGCGGGAACATCACTGGGGCCGGGGCCCATGAGAAGCCGGTCCCCGGGGTCGATATCACGGAAATCGGCTGCGTTGACCACTGTCGACCGTTGATTTGCGTTCTCCATTACCTTTCGACTCCTTCCCGTTTCGATATGTTAGATTCAACGTCCGTGACCGCTACTCTATGTGCCGGCGAACGTTGAACTGTCAACAACAGAAATTGTGTTGGGGTGGTTCCGCGTGCCGTTCCTCGGGAGGTGACCTTCGAGGCTTCCGTGCAAGATGATAAATTTGAACGGTTTACGGTGTCACGACAAAACTGTATCCATGCTGCTGGAAGCCCAGGTTTTTGTAAAATCTGTGCGCATCAGACCGACGCCGGTTGCTGGATACGGCCAGCTTGTAGCACCCGGCTTCACGACATTTCTGCATGGCAAAGTGCATCATTTGCCTTCCAATCCCCCTCCGCCGCCAGTCGGCCGCGACAACGACATCTTCAGCGATCCCGGAACGCGCCCCCATGTGGGCCAGGTTGTCCACGATCAACAGGGCAAAGGTCCCCACTGTACGGCCATTTCTGTGCGCCACATACACGTGATAGTCCGGGTAGGAGTCTATCTTCTCGAGCACCCCTTCCGCCTCGGCCAACGGAAGGACCGGGCGGTCTTCCGGATCAAGCTGACGATAGAGTTCAAGAATCTCCGGCAGGTCCCCGGGTGTTGCGACGCGGATGGTAATCTTTTCCATTGTCCTTGTCCGGGTTAGAGAAATTGCCGAAATTACGTTCCCATTGGATTTGGCTTGTTACCAAGACGGAGCGTCAACGAACAACAGCGTCATTCCGGCGGAAGAGGCTGTATCAGGGGAGAAGTGCGATAGCCTCAACTTCGACTTTCGCGCCCTTGGCCAGGCCGGACACCTCGATGCAGGAGCGGGCCGGGAAGGTGCCGGAGAAGTACTCGGCATAGACCTCGTTCATTTTCGTAAAATCGTCCATGCTGGTGATAAACACCGTGGCCTTAAGCACCCGGTCCATGGAGCACCCGGCTTCGGCGAGGACGGCCTTGAGATTGTTCATGACCTGACGGGTCTGCTCCTGGACATCGTCGCTGACGACCTCTCCGGTCGCCGGATCGAGTGGCAGCTGCCCCGTGGCAAAAACCAGCGTGTCGGTTTTGACCCCCTGGGAAAACGGGCCAAAGGCGGCCGGTGCTCCCGTTGTTTTGATGGCCTTTATTTCTGACATTCCTCCGCCTCCTCATCTGTAACCGTATTATCGAAGCCGACGATCGCTCCGTATATGATAAAACCGATCATACTCGCAATAATGCCTACGCACACCAGCAGAATGACGTTCGGCCATAATGTAAATGCCATGGTGTTCGCCCTTTCGGTTAGGTTTTCACGTTAGCGAAATAGTTCGAAGAAAACTTGATGAAGAGGGTGCCCGGATTGTCTCTTCGAATGGCGGCCAGAATCTGCTTTAAGGATGCGGCAGAGCAGAAAAACGCGTAAAACGAAGCGCGTTCGGTCCGCAACCGGATAAAACCAAATGCGATTCCCGATGGCGGACCCTCGATGCGACGGAAGTCACCCAATTTAATGGGGCTATCCTCTTGGAAACTTTTTAGCCGAATTGTGTCGCCGTTTTCAAGTTCAATCCGGTAAACCAGGTGCAGCGACCAGTACCAGGTCATCCCAATAATAAACGAAAGCATCCCGATCCATAAAACGCCCAATTCCGAACTTTTCATGGCCAACAGGGGCACGGATACAAGCGTCCATAACACAAGCAGCCCATAGAAGATCACAATATAGATGCGGGATGCGGTGTACACGATTTTGGGTTCGATGCCGTCTTCTTCCATCTTCTGAACATCCTATCCGAAAATCAATCTCGGCAAAAACATGATAATTTCAGGGAACACCATGCAGCATATCAAACCGATGAGTTGAAGAAAGACAAACGGTATGGCCCCTATCCACACGTCGCGGGTGGTGATTTCGGGCGGCGCGACGCCTTTGAGAAAAAACAGGGCATAGCCGAATGGCGGCGTGAGAAACGAAAGCTGCATATTCACCGCCACCAGGACACCGAACCAGATGGGGTCGAATCCAAGCTGTCGAATAATGGGACCGAACAACGGGATGCAGAGCATGAAAATTCCCACCCAATCCATGAATGCCCCGAGAACCACGAGCATGATCTGCATGACAATCAGGATGCCCCATCTGCCGAGGCCGGAGCCGAGCAGAAAGTCCTTTACAAACTCACCCCCGCCGACCATGACGTATAGAGCGACAAATATATTCGCACCAAACATAATCCACAAGACCATGGCCGAGGTCTTCATCGTCTGGAGGCTTGCCGATATCAAATTCTTCAAGGTTAGGGTCCGCCGCGAAAACGAAATCACCAGGGCGCCGAGCGCCCCTACGCCGGCCGCCTCCGTAGGGGCCGCCACACCGAGGATAATGGTACCCAGGACCAGGAAGATCAGGACCGCCGATGGAATGATGGGAAGCAGGAGACGAATTTTCTCCTCCCATGTCGCCCGTTCTTCAATGGGAATAGGGGGTCCGGTAGCCGGGTTGATATACGCGCGAATGGTGATATAAGCGATAAAAATGGCCGCCAACAGGAAGCCCGGCAAAAAGGATCCGGCATACAGCTGCCCCACGGACACCTGATCGATCATGCCGTAAATGATGAGCATGATACTCGGCGGTATGAGGATGCCGAGGGTGCCCCCGGCCAGGATGGATCCCAGGGCAATATACTTGTCGTATTTTCGGCGCAGCATTTCCGGAAGTGCGATAACCCCCATCGTCACTTCGCTGGCGCCGATGATACCCACCATACATGCGATCATGGTACAGGCAACCACCGTTGCCGACGCGACACCCCCCTTCAGCCACCCCAGCCACTGGTGAATCATTTCATAGATGTCCGAAATCAGGCCGGCGCGCTCCAGGATGCATGCCATGACGATAAACAGCGGGATGGCCCCGAGCAGATAATTGTTCATCAACCCGAAGATGCGGGTCGGGATGATCGCAACCGCATTGGGGCCCAGAAGCAGCGCGGTGAAAATGACGCCCACGGATCCCGTTGAAAAGGCAATGGGCAGACCTAAAAACATCAGGATCAACATGGACCCGAACATCAGCACGGTGATCCATTCGATGCTCAGTTCAATCACTACAGACCCCTTCCGGTGACAGCCATGTGAAGATCCCGAATGAACCAGTTGATTCCCTGTGCCAACAGGAGAACTCCGCCCAGGGGCATCATAAATTTTACGCAGTATAGCGGCGGCCCCCAATCGGTGAATGACATTTCACCGGGGACCGTGACGCCAAAAATCTTCCCACCGGCCTCCATGGTCTGGGAACTCCAATAAAATTCCCAGCAAAAATAGGTGAGCGCCAGGATGTAGATAAAAAAGAACACCGACGTGAACACGTCGAGTATCGCCCTCCCACGTTCCGACAGGGACGAGTACAATATGTCGACACGGACGTGTCCCCGGTAGTAATGACAAAACCCCCCCAACGTGATGTACAATATGGCAAACAGGAGCGTCATGGCTTCATGTCCCCAGTTGGTCGGCATGTTGAACAGATAGCGCATCATCACTTCAAAACTGATGACCAGCACCGCCAGCAGCAGGACATAGACCATCACGTGACCGGTGAACAAATTGATTTTATCCACCGCCAGCATGATCTTCTTCAGGCGCTCCATAAATGACTCCTTTGATGAAAGCCGGGATCGAAAGGGATTGGCAGTAAAGGGGGGCGATGTGCCCCCCTTTCAAGAGCATCCAGTTATCAGATCATCAAGCGCTTCCCGTTACGATCCACAAGATCCTTGTCCTGGTAGTAACCGACTTTCGTCGACTTCAGGAACTCCCACTGGGATTTGAACGCTTTCATGGCCAGACGGTCTTTCTTGGCCCACTTGACCCATAATTCGGGAGCGAATTTCCTGAATTTTTCGATATCGGATTCTTTTAGACGGATAATCTCGACACCCTGTTTCTTGAATTTTTCGAATGCCACGTTATCCGCAGCCTGGACGGCGGTGTACTGGCTCCAGGAGAAATCCCGAATCGCCACCCGTAATGTGTTTTGCTGATGGGCCGGGAGGTTTTTCCAGACCCTCATATTGATTCCGATGCTCTGGCAATCCACCGGCTGATGGAGGCATGGCGTGGAGGGCGGCCCCATGATGATATACTTGGCCACTTCACCGAAACCCAGGTTATAGCGGCACCCACAAAATCAGCACCGTCGATGACCCCTTTTTCAAGAGCCGGATAAACCTCTCCGCCGGGGAGAAGCACTGTGGACACTCCGGCAGACCGGAAAATCTCTGCGATCATACCCCCGGGAAATCGGATCTTCTTCCCCTTGTAATCCTCAAAGGACCGGATGGGGACCTTGGAATGAACAAGATTTTCATCGTGTTGAACCGGCCCGAACCAGAACATATTGTGTTGGGCGTAGGCTTCCCGGGCGATTTCTTTCCCACCCAGTTCATTGAACCAGGTCTCCCATTGATCCGGACGATCCATACTGAACGGGTAGGAAGACAGAAAGGAAGCACACGGAATTTTACCGGGCCAATAGGTGTCCGAGCTGTGCATGCCCTCAAATACACCGGCTTTCACGGCGTCGAACATTTCGAATGTTCCCACGATGGCTTTCGCGGGAAACGGTTTGACCATGAGTTTGCCTTCGGACATTTCCCCGACGCTGTCGCAAAACTCCTTGAATTTTGTGTAGCCGAGTGTCCCCGCATCCCACATGGACTGCATTTTGATGGTCTTAGGCGCTGCCGAGGCATGCATCGCGAAGAAGGGAACCCCGATGGCAGTGACTGCGGCGCCGGCTGTTGCGGTTTTAAGAAAACGACGACGCGAGACTTTCTCCTCTTTTTTCTCCTCACTCATTTACGGCCTCCTTTAGGTAATCGGGTTAAATCTCACGAGCGGCCTGCGATGGACTCGGCATTTCCAATGTCACTTCCGGGTTCCACGATGCCGATACCGGCCCCCCGTTTGTGAGGCGTGATGTACTCCTCGCCTTCCCCCTCCGCCCCATGTCTCAATTGACGTCTGTCTATCCGCCGACTTTATACTCGGCCAGTTTCTCAAGAGCGAGGACCATTGCCGAGTGGTCCAGACCGCTGTCCCCCTGGGCGGCCACGCTGTTGAAGAGCTCCTGGGCAGTGGCTGTATTGGGCAGGGCCATCTGGAGTTTCCGGGCATTGGACAGCGCCAGGTTCAGGTCCTTCTGGTGGAGGGTGATCCGGAAACCCGGTTCGAACGTCCGCTGGATCATCCGTTCCCCGTGGATTTCCAGAATTTTGGACGACGCGAACCCGCCCATCAGCGCCTCCCGGACTTTTGCCGGGTCCGCCCCTGCCTTGGAAGCAAACAACAGTGCCTCCCCCACGGCCTCGATGGTCAGGGCCACGATGATCTGGTTGGCCACCTTGCAGGTCTGACCGTCGCCGTTTCCTCCCACCAGGGTGATATTCTGCCCCATCAGCTCGAACAGTGGTTTCACCGTGTCGAAGGTCGCCTGATCACCACCAACCATGATGGTCAGCGAGCCAGCTTTGGCCCCCACCTCCCCGCCGGAAACCGGGGCATCCAGGTAGCTGCATCCCAGGGCGTTGATCTTTTCTGCGAATTCCTTTGTTTCCACGGGAGATATGGAGCTCATGTCCACGACGATCTTTCCGCTGCTCAACCCTTCCGCCACCCCGTTTTCTCCAAACAGGACCACTTCCACATCGGGGGTGTCGGGGACCATGACGATGACCACATCCCCCGTTTCCGCCGCCTCCCTGGCCGAAGACACCACCGTCGCCCCTTTTTCCACCAGCTCCCGGGGAATCGGGCTGATGTCGTTTACGGTCAGTTCGTGACCGCCGTCCAGCAGGTGTCCGGCCATGGGTGCTCCCATAATCCCAATTCCGATAAATCCTATTTTCATAGCGTCTCCCCCTTTCGTCACTTATACGGTGTAAACCAGCCGAGCCCTTCTTCCGTTGTCCCGGCCGGAATGTATTCACATCCGATCCATCCGTTGTATTCTGCAGCGTCGATAGCACGGAACAGATTCGGGAAATTGATTTCCCCGGTGCCCGGCTCATGCCGCCCCGGATTGTCGGCGAGTTGAATATGGCCAATCCTGGCAACGTGGGTCGCAATGGTCGTGATCAAGTCTCCTTCCATTTTCTGCATGTGATAAATGTCGTACTGCAGACGGATGTTCGGATGACCCACATCATCCAGCAGACCCAGGGTGTCCCGGGTGCCCACCAGATGAAATCCCGGGATGTCCTGGTCATTGAGCGCCTCCACCAGGAGCAGTATGTCCTCCTTTTCCAATGTCGCGGCCGCAAATTTGAGGTTGCTCACCAGTGTATTGCGGACTTTGTCGGCATCGTACCCCCCGGGGGTAAGGCCGACCAGGCAATTGAGCGCCGGGCATTGGAGCGCTTTGGCATACTCTATGGCTCTTCCCACACCCTCCTGGAATTCTCCCTCCCGCCCCGGCAGACAGGCGATCCCCCGTTCACCTGCCGCCCAGTCGCCGGCCGGCAGGTTGTGCAGCACCTGACGTAAACCGTTGGCTTCCAGAGCGTTGACCAGTTGGTCTTTTGGCCAGTCGTAGGGGAACATGTACTCGACCCCTGTAAATCCGGCTCTGGATGCGCGCTCGAAACGGTCCGGAAAATCGACTTCGTTGAACATCATCGTTAGATTTGCGCTGAATTTAGGCATGATCGATCCTTTCCAAACGTCTGGAGTGGTTCACATGAAACGGCATGGCTCGGATAGGACAGGGGCCCGAGAAGGCCGGGTTGCACGATCGGACAACCATTTCGGCAAACCCGATCGCCGGACGATACCTGTTAGTTTACTGATCTCTGCGACCGATCCGCATCACTCTTATTTAATTTAACCTATCGATATCAATAAATAATTATATTATACAGCGCCTATTAATCTTATGAGCAGAACATCTGATGATATGATTTTGCTATTGCAATTTGAAAATTTTGTCAATAAAAAAAGAAGCGCTTGTGACCCGGCTAAAAACAGGCGTTGTCAACCACAGCCAGGGGCTTTGATGTTCACGTATCGGCAGCCCAGGAGAGGTCTCCAAATGAATAAGAACGCGTTCCAGATCGAACGGAAGCGTTTGGCAGATCAGATCATCGACAAGCTTGTCGCCATGATCGCAGACGGCGATCTCAAACCCGGCGACAAACTGCCGCCCGAACCCGAACTGATGAAGCAGTTCGGTGTGGGTCGCAGTTCCATCCGGGAAGCCATCGGCGCATTGGCGCTCATCGGCCTGATCACAGTGCGCCCGGGCCATGGCACCCACGTTGCCGTCCCGTCTGAGCATGCCCATACGAAACCGATCGGGTTCATGATGGGTATCGGCCGGGACAAAGTCCGTGAACTCGTCGAGGCCCGTATCGAACTCGAACAGGTCATCGTCAAACTGGCCGCGGGACGCGCCACCGAAGAGGACCTTGCCGATATCCGGGAACAGCATAACGTTCTGAAAGCGTCCTTGAAAAATCGCCGGAAAACGATTCAGGCGGATCTGGCCTTTCACAGAGCCCTGGCGAAAGCCAGCCACAACAGCGTCCTGACCCGCTTTCTGGCAGAGATGCGGCAGCCCATGAAACACTGGATGGAACAGAAAGCGAAGTACGACTGGGGCTACGACAAGGTGTATGAACAACATGACGCCATCGTAAAGGCGATAGAGGCCCGTGACGGGACAGGGGCCCAGGCGGCCATGCGGGACCATCTCGAATCGACGGGTGAAAAACTGGTCGCCGCTATGTTAGAGCTGAAATCGAACTGAACCGCCGGGGATATTTCACCAGGTGCCCGCCGGACATTGTCCAAACAGAAAAGGCCGGCCGAATGTATCGGCTGGCCTTTTCTATGGAACTGGAGAGTGTATTAAATCAGCTTCTTTGCCCAGCCCTCATCCCCGAGCTTGTTTTTAATGCTCAGGACGATATCGGACTTGCGGCTGGCCGCATCGGGCGCCTGAAGGGCTTTCTGATAGATGCGCCGGGCCCCCGGCGGATCGTCCAGGTAGGTCAAGGTCCATTCGGCCAGGGATGTCAGATCCCGGGCCCCGGACAATTTCCCTTCCGCGGATTGTACCAGCCCCCGCACGACCTGCGGATCGTTTGCCTGCTCAGCCGCAGCCCGGACCAGCACCTCGAATTGGGCCGAGCCCTCACAAAAGGATTCCGCCTTGGTGTACAGGGCCTTCGCCCGGTCCATATCACCCAGAGAGGCAAGCGCAGCTCCGGCAGCGGTGGTGCAACTGACCACATCGGCACAGGCTTCGGCGGCCTTGTCGAACAACTCACCTGCCCATTGCGCATCGCGCAGCTTGTCGTTCACGATCCGGGCCAGCCGGACAAAATCCGTTGCCTTGCTGGCGCTCTGTTCCTGACTCGAATAAATGGTTTTCGCCCATTGGCTGTCTCCCAGGTTGGCCATTATGCCGTCCACAAGATTGTTGGTCTTGAGGGGGTCGTCGCACCGCTCCTGTAGCATCGTGTAGATCTCCCGAACCCACTCGGCGTCCTCAAGATCGGCATAAACGGCATCGGCCAGCGTCAGGTATTCCGGGAAATAATGGGCCTTACGAGCCGCTCTTTTGTAAAGTTTTCGGGCATAGTGCTTGTCGCCGGTCTGCATGACCACTTTCCGGGCGAGATGGACCAGAGCGCCGGATGTCTCACACGTATTTTCCTGGGCCAGAAAATCGGTGTAAAGGGCCGCATTGGCTTCCCGTCTCTCCTGCTGGTCCTTTATCGCCTCGATCCATTGTGGATCATCGGCGTATTTTAAAATGGCCTCCGCGGTCAGTTTAAACTCGTCATTACTCTTGACCGCCAGTTCCGCCCCTTTCAGCACTTTCAGGGCGCCGGGCGTGTCTTCGAGTTCATCCGCCAGGGCCTTGGCCACCTGAACCAGCTGCTTGGATGTCGGATCGGCTTCCAGCGTTTTCTGATAGATCGCCCCGGCAGCAGCGGCGTCACCGATATCGGATAGGATGGCTTTGGCGAGTTTGGACAGTTGATCGAATTTCGAAAACAGTGGCTCGGCTTTGTTGTAGATATCCAGGGCCAGGGCCTTATCTTGAAGGGAATCGACGATGGACTTGGCCAGGGTCATCAAATCCTCGCCTTTTTCCATGCGCTCGGCTGCTTTCCGATAGATGGCCTTTGCATATTCCGGATCTTTCAGATCCCCGGCGGCGGATGCCGCCAGCGCGACCAAATCCTTGCCGGTCTCCAACTGGGCCTCACCTTTCTCATAGAGCGATCGGGCCAATGCGGCATCTTCCAGGATTTCAAGGGCCCCTTTGGCCAACAGGGCACAGTCATCGCCGGTTTTGCAGCTTTCCCCTGCCTTATCGAAGATCCCTTTGGCCTGTTCCTTGTCCCCGAGTACGTCCACAATCCCTTTGGCGCAATCGACATAATTGGCCACTGTCTTGCATTTCCCGATGGCGGCGTCGATGGTCTGTTTGGCCATATCGGCGTCACCAAGGACATCCTGGATGGTTTTGCTCAGGGTAAAAAAGTCGGCAATCTTGGTGCACTTGGCCTGGGCCGCGGTCATGAGTTCGGCTGCCGTGGCCGTATCGCCGATGGCCGAGGCGGCACTTGCCAGGTTCACAAAGTCCTGGGTGGTGGTGCCGAAGTCCTTGGCCTGGACCAGGTATTGCTTGGCCCTGTCCTTGTCCCCCAGGGCCTCACCGGCGGCCTTGGCAAACAAAATCAATTCATCGACGGTCTGGGCCCACTCGGCGCCTTCGTCCATGAGTTCACCGGCCCAATCCTTGTCGGAAAGATCCTGAACGATTTCTTTGGCCACATTGACATAGTCCTCCGACGTTTCACAGCTCTCCGCTTTTTCTTCCAGTTCTTCCTTTTTGCTCATTTCCCCCCCTTTAAAATTGACGGTTCTATATCAGTTCAAATGTAACCGGCAGCATCAAAGCTTTTTTCCTACACCGCCGGTCATTGAATTGTCAATCGGACTCTGTGGGCTTGTGGGGAATCGGAGATGGGGCATCAATAGGTCAGCACGCTGTCGGCGGAGATGCTCTCGGCCACCAGGGTGCCGCCGGAGATGATCCGGGCTTCCGGAATGAGATCATCTTTCAATATTTTTCGGGCCTCGATACACGGGGCGCACACCATCAGTTTGCCGCCCAGCTCAAAGAAGGATGCGATCAAGTCCGTAAGGGGCGGAAACCCTGCTGCATGCACATGTCGGCGTACCCTTTCATGGCGATATACACCGCCGTGCTCTGGAGGATGACGACGGCTTCCGTCTCCATGGCAAAAGCGGCGTTGCCGATAACAAAGGGAATCGTGGCCTTGTCGGGACTTTCCTCGGCATGGGTGCCGATGATCAACAGCTTTTTTCCGGTTCCACTCATACGCTCACGCTCCTGTTCTACCACCAGCTGATGGTTTCATCGAAGTCGAATATCAGATCCAGAAGCTCTTCATAATCCACCGGTTCCCCCTCAACATCGAATAATGGAAATTGAAGGCAACTGTAACCCAGGGATAGAGCATACATCAGGCTTCGCTGCAGGTCGTCCGGGGGAGATTTCAAAATGTGCAGCATCTTCTTCCGTCGTTTCGGCATGGCGACACCTCACGTTTAACCCCATCAGGGGCGATTTCCAAACGGAATGACAATATCCATCTTCTTCAGTTCGCGGGCCAGCTGATCCGTGGCAATGTGCTGGAAGCCCCATTGGGCATTTTCCGACACGTTCGAATAAACGGGGCACTCCATTTCTTCCAGCCACTCCAGGTTTTCCTCCAACGCGTCGGTCATTTCGACGGCAACATCGAACACAAACAGATAGGCCCAGTAGTTGTGCGCCGCCAGGCCGAGCGCTGTCCGCGTTCCCTCCCATACGTCCTCGGGCCTGCGTACAACGACCCCGCAGTGTTTGATATTTTCCATAGCGACAACTTCCTTTTTGTCCGAACTATGTTGGGAAGCATCATCTCAACGTAGAGTTAATCGATACTCGGATCTGACATTGGCGGTGGGCATGACCTGACCCAAAATTCCTTTATGAATTTCAACGCATTATAGTCGTTGCCATAAATTTGTTCCGTTTGAACATAGCGAGTTTCTGTTAACCGGATATCGTTTCGTGGGAGTTCGGACATGGACATGTTCGGTATCGGAATCGAAACAGAATGGCCGACTCCGAAGTCGATACCGCTTCCGAACCCGATACCGATGACTCCGCGACTTTCAACCGAGTCAACAATCCACAAATCGGAACGGAATTCTGACAGGTGCTTTAACTCTGGAGTGGATGGCTGAGCTGTAAAACCCCGCCCCCTGGTCCTTGCAACATCACACCATGAGAACGGCGTCGCTACCATGAGATATATCGATCACAATCGTAAATCATTTCGGCGTGAAAAGTCTGGGATCCATAGGACTTTTCGCCCAGCACCGAGTCTGTCCGCTGAAGGTCGTTGGCCTCGAATCCCACGTTACAGACAGCGACATCCGCCAGATCCTGAAGATCGGCCATTTTCGAATCCGTACACAACCGGGTCCCGAGATGGGTGAAAAAAAGCCGCACTTCAATGTGATTGCGTTTCGCAGCCCGGCATAATTCGATGAGTTTGTCCAAGTGTCGATCAGAGCTCACATAAATGCCTAAAGATTTGCTCATACGGCCTCTCTCTTTTTAAAGGATCCAAGGGTTCGAGGATTCGAGGGTTCAAGTGGTCAGATATTTATTGATACTGTTTAGCAAGCGTTTTTAGCATTCTTTCGGTCCCGCTTTAAATTAATGTTTTTCAATCAACAAAGGCATCGAACCGGGAGATGGTCCGGTTGACAGCGTCCATGTCGAACCGATTCATCGTTCGTAGCGCGGTATGCATGTGACGCCCCACAGGGCCCATTCATCGCCCGGCCTCGGCACTTTTACTTCAATAGCGGCCTCGATTTTCTTTTTTTCATGGGCGCTCAACTCAAGGCGTTCCAAAGAGCGACATACCGATTGCCAAAAAAGACCATGATGAAAATCCCGGGTCTTTTTAATATTCACCTGTAAAAATCGTATTTCAATGGAGGCTAAGGTGGCCACAATCGATTCATCCGTTTGCCGGTCAACCTGATTATCCTCAACCAGGAGTGCCACAAGCATCGGGCCGTGGTTAGTGGAGGGTGCTTCCGGTATACGCTCTTCCCATTTAAGCCTCATCACGCCTCCACGTGTGGTTTCCTCATTCACTGAAAACCTTCTGAGCCTCACGATCCCGGGTGTCCGTGGAGGCTTCAATGGTGAGGCATTTCCCGTCATTAATCAGAGAGTCGATTTCCGAAATGAATCGGTTATAGAGGTTACGATGGGCTTTCTCCAAACGCTGGCGAAAATATGGGTCAACAGCGCCGCTGGTAATGGCCAGCTCTTGCAATGCCGAAATGATCCGCTGCCCGTCGACCTGCTGGCTGCAGCAATCGGAGCAACGTTGGCAGCCGACGCACAGCCATATGGAGGGCATTGTCAGCAGTTCTTTTTCGAGTCCGAGGTAGACCATGCGGAACAGCGATCGTGGATCGAAGACGCTTCGTTCACAGGCAACCGGGCACGCGCTGCTGCATTCACCGCAGGTAAAACAGGCAGCCAACCGATGGGCATCTGAGATGAGCTGAAGATCGTCGGGGAGGTGGTAGGCAGATGGCCTCGGGATACTGCCGAGATGTTCCGGAACAGAAGTGGACAGCCATTTTCTCCACTGCTCTTCGGCAAGATCGCCGAAATCCTCTCCAGCGAGGCAAGCGGCCACCGCATGCCAGCGAGCGCGTTGAAACCGCCGCCACAGTTCTGAAAAGAGGTTCAGGGTAACCGGAGATATCTTGCGACGATCTGCCGCCACAGCGCGCACGTGTTCGATTAAATCGGACGGCTTGACCGCATTGGGGCAAATCTGGGCACAGCGGCGACATCTGGCACAGTACCAGACTTCCGGCAGGCACACCAATTCCTCCTGCATCCCGAGTGCTGCCATCCGAACAATTTTCTGAGGCCGCAACATCCCGGTGGCGATGTTCACAGGACATTCAGAGTCGCACGATCCGCATGTCCAGCATAGCCGTATATCCGCTTTGGCGCCTCCTTCAAGCCGATCCCGAACATCTGTTCTGAGTCGAATCGCATGGCCCATGGGCGGCTATCCTTCCTTGACATGTTACACATATTGTATTTACGGGTACAAAATGAAAATTAATACACGGCCGAAGCGATGCAAGCGCGCACATATGGAGGGGGGGAAGCAATTTCGAGCGATGAATCGATGTCGTCTTCCAGGCGGAAGCCGGAAGGAATCTCACTCGATGTTCGGTTCAGGAATGGATCACAGGATCTGGGGAAGCCGGTGCTTTTTCCAGAGCGGATAATCGAGGCCCAAACGGCCGGTTAACCATCCGTTAGCTGTTGAGACATGGAATTGAGGATTTCCCCCCTGGTGCCTTCAAAGTGGACAACGACGTTTCTTTGATAATCGGACAATCCTCCCAGATATCGTTCCAACAGGTTTCCTTCTACAACGCCTTTGTCCTCGAGCTCCTGGTAGATCGCGTAAAGCGCACAGGTTTCAATGATTGCCCTCTCGGTATCGGACAATTCCATACGTCACCATCACTTTCTATGAGTTGTGATAACCCTCGAACCCGGAAGATCTGTTGAAGACCCTGGCAGGAACGGAATGCAAGCGGCATCGTTGAGACATTCAATCGATACGGTATACCTCGGTGGTTCCCGAAATCCCCTTAAACGACATGGTCGCCATAAACGACGACGCCACGGTGCCGTTGAGCATGTGAACGGTTTCAGCGGTGGTCAGGATCTGCCCGGGTTCTGCACTTTCACACAGCCGCCGCGCCAGATTTACCGACTGGCCGATCACTGTATAATCAAATCGCTTCGAAGACCCCACCTGTCCCACGAACACGTCACCGATGTTGATGCCGACGCCGACACCGAGATGGTTGAAAAAGCTGGCTTTTTGAGAAAAGCGGGCCTTCAGCCGGTTAAAGGATATGATCATCTCCTTTGCCGTTTTGGCGCAGCTCTCCGCGGAATTATCGAGGATATTGGGCGCCCCGAAAAAGGCCATCACTTCGTCACCGATGAATTTATCCGTGTTCCCGCCGTTTTTCGATACGGCGGCATCCATGTCGCTGTAAAAATTATCTAAAAAATCGGTAACCTCCTCCAGATCCGTGGTGTTTACCATGCTGCTGAAGCCCCGGATATCGGCAAAGAGGATACTCATTTTCAGCTTTTCTCTGATTTGGCGGGAGCCGGTGCCGCCGTTTGACTGTTTCACCATCTCCCGGATGATGGCGGGGGAATGGAGCCTTTCGGCGACCGTTTGAATTTGAAGCCGTTTCACCTTTTCTTTCAGGAGCAGGGAATTATTAATGGCGACGGCCGCGTTATTCGCGAAAATGGAAATCAACCGCAGATCCGTCTCGGAGAAGGTCCGCCGCCCATCCAGAAGATTCACGTTCAACACGCCGATACTGCTGTTCCCGATCTTCAACGGAACACAAAGGGCCGAACTGATGGTCTTGTCTTTTTTATGAAACCCTGGAAACTCGGCGGGATTAACGCGCCCCTGCAGGAGCAATGGCTCTCCGCTTTTGACAACCTGACCCGCGATGCTCGTTCCAAGCGGAACCAGGGCATCCTCCGCGGTTTCGGCACGCTTGCCGGTGGATATCATGGTTTTCAACATCCGGGTCCGCTTGTCGAGCAGCATGATCGATGAATGGTCCGCATGGAAACAGGAGAGCATTTCTTTCGTGATGGTATTCAGGATATCGCTCAGCCGGTGCTGGGAGTTGATGCTGTGACTTACATCGAACAACGCCCCCAACGTCTGCAAGTCCTCGCTGAGTTGCATACGGGATTCTTTTTGTCGGATCAGATCCCGGGTAAGTTCGACGAGCCTGCGGTGATAGATGATCATGTAGGCGCAGAACAGCAGAACCAGCCCGGACAGAAAGATGGAGAATTTGAAGGAATTGCCTGTAAATATGTCGTCATGGGATCCTTCGAGAAAATCAAAAAATTGAATGAAGATCAGGGACAGGGTCAAATACAGAATGACCAGAATAGCGAGCAAAACGAGATGCCAGACCCTTCTTTCAATCTTTCGGATCTGTTTTTTTTCCGGGTCAGAGGTCTCCCCGGATACCTGGGATGCCGTTGAACGTGACACACTCATTGCAGATTTACCCTTGTCCTCGAGCAGAAAAGGCAGAGGAACCTTATATTCTGCGACCGGAATGATTTTGGCACCGTGGTGGAGCCTAAACGACCGTGTTAAGCCTCTTGCAGAAAATAAGCTCTCCTGCCCCCCTGAAGAGAGTGCCGAGATGGCTTCGAAATAAAATCGTGCAACAATTTTATGAAACGCGACTGCCGCTCATAGGGCAAAAGACTAGCCCGCTTCCAGCGTCGCGGGTTAAAATTAGTATCCTTTCGTCCCCGCTGAGCGGCATTTCCCATTCGATCCAACAAGCAACCGGGAATAATCGAGTTTAAACGGTCAAATGATACCACAATACACGGGGATCGTCCAACAAGCCCGAATGTTTCATGAATTCTTCTCAGGCGGCGACCATGGGGCTTGAAACATAGAACGGAATCCTGCTATCAAACCGGGTGCTCCGGATCCGACAGGTTCGGCCCCGCCGGGGGAGCGGTCATTGACTTTCAAACAAATCCGGTGCCAATATAGCGCCGTCATTCCGTTGAGCACAGGGGCATCATCACGCCGACACGATTAAAATGGAAACCAAAACAATGGCCGTCACATCGAGCCAATCTTCCCATAAAAAGATACCCTTTGCGGCATCCCTGCGCCTGGCCCTTTTCGTAGTGATGATTCTGGCAGGCATCGCCCTGGTCCGGTTCACGCCCCTGGGCGACGTTCTCTCCGAGGATTATATCCGTTCGCTGATCCATAAACTGCGCGGCATCTGGTGGGCGCCCCTGGTTCTCATCGGGCTGTACATCACCCTGGGGATCCTCGGCCTCCCGCCGGGGCCCTTGATGTTGGGCGGGGCGGCATTCGGTGCTCTCTACGGCACCATTTACAACACGGTGGGGCTGTTTACCGGTGCAGCCCTGGGATATCTGGTGGCAAAACTGTTGGGCCGTGATTTTGTCATGCACGTGGCGGGGAAAAAACTCCGGCGTTTTGAGGATCTCTCCGAGCGCCGCGGATTCTGGCCCCTGGTCCAGACCCGGTTTCTGCCGATCCCATTTATGGTGGTCAACTTCGGAGCGGCTCTGGCGGGAGTGCGCCCCATGCGGTTTTTAACAGCCTCGGCACTGGGTCTGCTTCCGTCGACCCTGATCCACACTTATTTTATCGCTAAATTGCTGGAAACCCAGGGCACGGAGCGGATCCTGACCCTTGTGCTTTACGCTTCCGCCTTTGTCCTGTTTAATCTCCTGATTACTCCCCTGTGGGTGAGAAAGTCATCCCGATGACCCATATGATTTCGACACGGACCGCCACTGCCGGGAGGTCGCTGATCTGCCGCATCGATGCGCATCTGCGAAAACGTCTCGGAATTTTCGAGATCTGGGATGATCCCCGCAGCCTGTTCCGGGTCAACCTCGCCACGACCTCAAGGCCGGTTTCTCTACCCGGACTGTCCCTTCCGGCCGGAGCGAAAATACTCGATCTGCACCTCTGGAGCGAGCATGCCCCTGACCAGCCGGCGACCGGTGCCGACATCGCCGCGTCGTGGAAGATGTTCAAGATGGGCATTGCCAGTTTCAAGGAAATTGCCGCCTGTCTTCAAACAGACCCGAGACTGATGGGAGTACAGGCTGTGCATGGAATAACCCCCCTTTTCTTTCGGGAAGAGAGCAACGCCGGACGGCACACGTTTGCAAGACTTGGTTTTAGGGTTATCCCCTACCGTCATCCAATGGGTGCCTTTGGCATATTTTGGCAAGACTTGCATATCTGGCTGCTCACCTGGGCGATCAAGCCCGCGGCACTGAACCGACGGGGGCATTTTAAGAACCTCTGGAACGAGCTCTGGTACCCCGCCGATGAATTTATCCGCAAATACGGGCCGAAGGAAAAAGGGCGTAAAAAATGATCCGGGTGACTCGAACAGCACCGTATTATATCCTGCTGGGGGCTCATGGTATTTAATGTCAAGGGCTTGGCGCGGTTTGTCCGCCTCTGGATTTTCGACACCGGCTGGACGCCGCGGCGACGGGTGATTCTGGCCGCCTTCTTTCTCGGCTATCCGCTCCTCGAAGGTATCATCTGGGCGGGCCTGCTCTTGGACGACCTGCTGTTCCGGGGGTATCGGCGGTACCCCGTTCCATCGCCGGTGTTTATCATTGGAAACCACCGCAGCGGGACGACGTTTCTGCACCGGCTCCTTTCCAGGGATCGACAGCAGTTTGCCACCATGAAGATGTGGGAAATCCTCCTGGCTCCCTCCATCACCCAGCGCCGGGCCGCAGCAGGCATCGCCGGGGCGGCCCGGTGGTTCAGGGAAACACTGATCGAGGGACTGAAGCGGCTTGAAAACGACTGGCACGAAAAGAGCGTCATGCACGACGTCTCCTTCCAGGAGCCCGAGGAGGACGACTACCTGCTCCTTCACATCTGGTCGGCCCTGACCACCGGCCTGTCGTCGGGGCTGCTCTCGGAAGCTGTTCCCTATACCTTTTTTGATACGGCGTTGCCGGATAAAGACCGTCATCGCATTATGGGATTCTACCGGCAGTGCATCCGGCGGCATATGTTCGCAGACAGGATAAACCATCGTCTCAGCCGAACATACCTCGCCAAAAACCCGGCATTTTCCCCGAAAGTGGCCACCGCCCGTCGTTTTTTTCCGGACGCCAAGTTCATTTACTTGGTACGCAATCCACTGGAGATGATACCCTCTTTCGTCAGCATGATGCGATTCTCATGGGATGTGATCGGAATCCCCGGCAGGAATCAGGCACTTGTTGAATATATCATGGAAATGGCCCGGCACTGGTATAGGTATCCGTTGCAGGAGCTGGATGCCGTGCCCGAGGGGTGTGCAGCCATTGTAACCTATGACGACCTGACACAGGATCCGGACACCACCGTGCACCGGATATACCGGAAGTTGAATCTGGACATGGGACCGGATTTTGCGGACGTGCTGAACGTCGAAGCCACCAGGTCAAGATCCTATAAAAGCCGCCACCACTATGATCTGCACGCCCTGGGACTCAGCCGAAAGCGTATCCTCGACGAATTCAGAGACGTGTTCGACCGGTTCGGGTTTGACACCACAATCGGTTAGGAGCTGATTTCAAATCATTGCCGCTAACGCCATTGTTCCAAGCAGGTTGCTCAGCCTGATCGTTCCTTTTGCGCCGTCATTCCGAATGGCCGCTTAACCCATCAACGATTTAAACAGCGATCCCGACACTGAACATGTCGAACCCGGGTGCCACCGCCAACGCAAGGGATTCATAGGCTTTCCGTTGTCGGCACACCCGGTTTTTTCCATGTATCTACCCCCATTTCAGGACATATTAGGTGTTGATTTGATTTTATACGGGGGATATTGTTCCTGGCTTGTAATGATTAACAGGCAACTATTGATAGCTCGACGCGTCATGACTGCGGTGGCCGTCCTGGCAACCATCATTTCGTCCTCCGCCATTCTGGGTTGTGCGGCAGCACCCCGATTGCCGCAGGTGGATCTGGACGATGGCGCCTGGTCGATACGGACAGGCCAGGTCCTTTGGAAACCCAAAACAGACCGGCCGGAACTGGCCGGTGAGCTCTTCCTGGCGAAGCACAAAAACGGGGACGTCTATATCAGCCTGACCAAATCGCTCATACCCATCTTCACCGCCCAGACGTCGGGCCGAAAATGGCGGATCGCGTTTGTCGAAGATGGCAGAGCCTACGCCGGGAGATGGTGGCCGCCGCAGCAATTCATCTGGTTCCGCCTGTGGGGACTGATGGATGGCGCGTCTGTCCCGGAGTCGTGGGTTGTCCGGAAAACCAACGGGCAGGAATGGATTCTGCTGAACCACAAAACCGGTGAAAAGATCAGGGTAGCGCTCGATTCATGAAACGGACCCATATCTGGATAGCATTCGTGGCTCTGATTGGTCTGGGGCTTGGCTTCGCGCGGTTGCAGATCGACGTGGACGTGTTTAACCTGCTGCCGGCCGGGTCCCGTATGGTGGATGGGCTCAAACTGTTTCAGAGGAATTTCGGCTCGACCCAGGAATTGATCATTTCGCTTCGCACCGCGGATCCGGAAAAAACGGCGCAGGCGACCCGAAGTCTGGCCGAGGAACTGAAACGTTCCGGTCTCACGTCCCGGGTTATCTGGCGCAGCCCGTTTCACGGGGATCCGGCCCAACTTGCCGAACTGCTTGCCTATTCTTGGTACAATCAGCCTCCGGAAAAATTCGAAGCGCTGGTCAGAAAACTTCAGGCCGGACGGCTGGCCGGCACCATCGGCGAGACCATCGAACGGATGGCGACATCTCTACAGCCTCAGGAGGTCGCCCGCCTCAGCTACGATCCGCTCGCCCTGAGCGATCTTGCGGCGAGCATGTCAACCCTGGCCGCAGGCGCCGGATCGGACCCCTTTGCGTCGGGAGACGGGACGTTCCGCATCATGTTCGTGTCGGCCGTGGATGAAACAGCCGGATTCTGGACCTATCGCCGTTGGGTGGCCAAGGTATCTGAAACCATCGCAACGTGGAAGCCGTCGCTCCCCTTCGACAACCCGATGACCATCCGCATCACCGGCAACCCGGCGTTTGTGTCGGAAACCGGTTCGAGCCTGATGAAAGACATCCTGCTGGCTGCCGTGGGAACGCTGCTCATGGTCGCAGGGCTTTTCTGGGTGGTGCACCGGCGTTGGATCCCGTTGGCGTGGCTGGTCGCCCTGCTGGTTCTCGTACTAACGATCACCGTATCCCTTGGATCACTCATTCTCGGCACTCTGAATGCCGTGAGCTTGGGCTTTGCGGCAATCCTGATGGGACTTGCGGCCGACTACGCGCTGATTCTCTACCAGGAGTTTCGAGCAGCACCGGGGGACTCTCCGATCCGGACCCGCAACACGGTGGCTCCCAGCATCCTCTGGGCGGCCCTGACCACCGCCGGCGCCTTTTTCATGATTGGGCTCAGCAGCCTGCCGGGATTAACACAGCTCGGCATCCTCGTCGGTGTAGGGATTCTGGTCGCCGCTGGAATCATGTTGACCGCTTTTCTGCCGGCCATCGCCGGACGGGTGCGCCCCGACACGGCCAACGGAGCCGAAACCCGCTGGATCACCGGGGTTATGTCTCTCGGCTCACGGACTGCCTGGGTGATCACCATTCTAGCAGCCGTTGTGTGTCTTGCGGTTTTAGTGGGCCGCTTACCGGCAGTCGATTACGGGACCCGCAACCTGGGTCCCAAGGAGAGTTCGGCGATGGCGGCTCTTCAGGAGATTCAGCGCGATATCGGGGGGCATGATGATGATTTGTGGCTGATTGTGGAAGGCGCAGATGAAGGTGATGTGGCCCACCGGATGATATCCACCGGCAGGATGCTGGATCGCTCCGTGGATGAGAAACTCCTCGCCGGCTACTCCATGCCGGAAGCGCTTTGGCCGCGGCCCGATGCCCAGCAGATGAATCGGAATCATGCACGTTTGGCAGTGGCTCGTTTGCCGGCGGTAACCGAAGCCGCCGTGCGCGCCGGTTATATGACCGAGTCCCTGGTTCTGACCGAGCACGCTTTCGCCGCCTGGAAGCGCTTCTCGGAAACAGACGGGGTCGTTTGGCCGAGCCATCCCGGTTCAAAATGGGTGTTTGAAAAGTTCGCCGGCAACGACTCCGGCCGCCTGCTGGTCCTGGGACGGCTCGAAGCCGCACCGACCTCCAACCCGGCCGGCCTGCAGGAGCTGGCTGGCCGAATCTACACGGAAACCGGCGGCCTGGTGTTCGGATGGTCACTGCTGAGCGAATCTTTGCTGGAAATAATGGCGCGGGACATCCGGCGGGTTCTGATCCCCATGGGTGTCGTTCTACTGTTGCTCCTCGGTGCGGCGTTTCGAAATGCCGGCGAAGTGACATTGAGCATCGTCACACTGGGTTTCAGTCTCCTGTGTTTGATGAGTATCATGGCGCTGGCAGGCTGGTCGTGGAATCTCATGAACGTCATGGCGCTGCCGTTACTCTTTGGTGCGGGGGTGGATTACAGCATCCACATCCAGTTTGCCATGCGACGCTATCGGGGAGACATGGCGCGGGTTCGCCGGACGGTCGGGCGGGCGATTCTCCTGTGCGGCGCGTCCACAGCGGCCGGATTCGGTTCACTGGGACTTGCCTCCAATGCCGGGCTGGCCAGCCTCGGGCGGGTGTGTGCGGCGGGCATTATCATCACGAGCCTGATCGCCGTGTTTCTTCTTCCGGCCTGGTGGCAAACACTGCAACGCAAGACTCACAACCAGATCATCCTGGAGGCTCCATGAACCGTCTGACCACTCGAACCGGAGTTTCATCGGGCCGTGGACTGTTATCCATCGGAATTCTTTGCCTGCTGCTGGGACTGCCGCTCCGGAGCATCGCTGCGGATAGCCGCGCTGCCGGGGCGCTTGACAATTGGCTGGAGCAGCAGTCCCGGATCAAGACCTGGACGGCTGATGTGGTCCAGGTCCGAAAGTTGAAATCACTGGCCCGCCCCCTTGAAGCCCGGGGGAAGGTCTGGTTTGCACATCCCAACCGGTTCCGCTGGGTGATGGGCGATCCCCCCCGGACCATTGCAGTAAGGACCCGGGAGCAATTGCTGGTGATCTACCCCCGGTTTAAGCGGGTGGAGCAATATCCCATCGGCGACGTCTCCAATCCGGCCTGGAAACAGGTCCTTGCGTTGCTGGAAGTCGGATTCCCCAGTGACGCCGACGCCTTTCGGGAACGTTACGAGCTGCTTTCCGGAACCAAGGACCATGAGGCATGGCGATTCGAATTGCAGCCGATCGAAAAAGAGGCACAACGTCTGCTCAAACAGGTGCGTCTGGAAGTTTCCCTGGAGGCATACGTATTGCGAGCAACGGAACTGGTATTTCCGGACGGGTCCATCATGCGGAACCAGTTCAGCCGGCATCGGTTGAATCCGGAGGTGTCACCCGGGACCTTCGATTATGATATCGGAGAGGACTACAAGGTGGTCCAGCCGCTCCGGTCCAAATAAAATCGTCCGGCGAGTTCATGAAACGCGACAACGTCGCTCAAAGCGAAAACCGGCGAAATCGACCGTGAACACGACATGAAAATCTTGCTTGCCAAAAGCTCGGGGTTCTGCATGGGCGTGCGTCGCGCCGTCGAAATGGTGGCGGATGCCTCCAATGATAACTCGGCGTGCATCTACACCTATGGCCCCCTGATACATAATCCACAGGTCCTGAAAGGTCTGGAAGAGAAAGGAATCGAGATACTGGAAGCCGTGCCGGAAGCCGGATCGGGCACCGTGCTACTCCGGGCGCACGGGGTTCCCCCGCAGACGAAGGACGCGCTCAGAAAATCGGGCTTCCAGCTTCTGGATGCCACCTGCCCCAGGGTCATCAAGATCCAGACCATTATCAAAAAATACGCCAACCAGAATCATGCGATTATTCTTATCGGCGACAAGAACCATGCCGAAGTGATCGGCCTGCTCGGTTATGCCGGCGAAAGGGGCCACGTGGTCAGCAACATGAAGGAACTGGATCTGCTGCCGGCCTTTGATAACGCCATCATCGTCTCCCAGACCACCCAGAACATTGAATTTTTCGAGGCCGTCAAAGCGTGGGCCAAGACCCGTCATCCCCAGTACAGAATATTTGAGACCATTTGCGATTCCACCGAAAAGCGGCAGGCAGAGCTCAAAAAAATTGCCGATCTGGTGGATGCGATATTGATCGTCGGCGGCCACAACAGCGGGAACACCCGGAGGTTGTTCGAAATCGCCAGGAAAAGCGGCAAACCCGCCTTTCATATCGAGACGGAAAAAGATCTCGAGTCGATCGAGTTCGACGCCATCGCCCGGGCACCGTATGTCGGGATCAGCGCCGGCGCATCCACTCCTAACTGGATCATTAAAAACGTGTACCGCACCCTGGAGCAACTGCCCTACAAGCGAAACGGGTGGGCTCACCGCTGGTTTTCACTCCAGCGCCTGCTACTGCTGACCAATATATACGTATCGCTGGGAGCCGGTTGTCTGACCTACGCCTGCACCAAACTCCAGGGAATGCACCACGACACCCCCTATTTTCTGATCTCGATCCTTTACGTTCAGTCCATGCACATCATCAATCACTTGATCGGCATCAAGATTGAGAAATACCACGATCCGGGCTGGATCAGCTTTTATCATCGGCGCAGGAAACCGCTGGCCATCACGGCGGTGTGCGCCAGTGTTATGTCTCTGGCGGTTGCGTTTGCCCTGGGCACCGGGCCGTTTTTACTGCTGTCGATGATGACCGTTTTGGGGCTGTCCTACAATTTGCGTCTGGTACCGGCATCGATCCCATGGACACCGTATCGGCGCGTGAGGGATATTCCGGGCTCGAAAACGGTATTAGTTTCATCGGCATGGGGAGTTTTGGCAGCCATTCTACCACCGCTGGCGATCAACGGGACCATCACATGGGTCAATGGCATTATTTTTTTATGGGCAACAGGTTTAGGATTTGTTAGAACTGCATTCTTTGATATCCTCGACATGAAGGGTGACCGTCTTATAGACAAGGAAACCTTCGCGATTTTACTAGGAGAGAAACGGATGATGCGATGGCTTCACAGGATCCTGGTGGGGTTGATCGCGCTTCTGCCTGTGCTCAGCATCTTTCAACTGGTGTCGGGGCTGGGGATTTTGCTGAGTGTCTGTCCGTTGCTCATGCTGGGAGTGATTTCTGCCTACAGAAACCATTATCTGCTCCCGGGTGTCCGTCTGGAATTCTTCGTCGAAACGATTTTCATTCTTGCCGGATGTATCGCGTTTGTCTGGCCGGCCGTAAGCTAGCGGGAACAACTCCCATGTTTGAATTAGCCATCTATCTGGAATCGAAGCGACAGATCGTTAACAGATACCTGGAGACGTGTCTCTCCGGAGCAGCCCTGCCGGGCCGACTCATGGAGGCCATGGCCTATTCTTTGATGGCCGGAGGAAAACGACTCCGGCCCATCCTTTGCCTGGCCGGTGCCGAGGCTGTCGGCGGTACAGCGGAAGAGGCCCTTCCCGCCGCCGGTGCCCTGGAAATGATTCATACCTACTCGCTGATCCATGACGATCTGCCCGCCATGGACAACGATGATCTCCGGCGGGGAAAGCCGACCTGTCATATCGCTTTTGACGAGGCTACGGCCATCCTGGCAGGGGACGCCCTGCTGACCATGGCCTTTGAAATACTTTCGACCGGCAACAGGACCCATGCCGACACGCTGGAAACATGGCTCACGGTGGTCGATCGCATCGCCCGAGCCGCCGGCGGCCGAGGCATGGTCGAAGGCCAGATGCGGGACATTGCGGCGGAGAACGCCGAGTTGTCCTTAGACGACCTGGCCCGGCTCCACGCTTTGAAGACAGGCGCCCTGATCCAGGCGTCGGTCTGTTCCGGAGCATTGTTGGGCGGCGGGAGCACCGAGCAGATCGAAAATCTGGAAGCCTACGCCCGCAATATCGGATTTGCTTTTCAGGTAAAGGACGATGTACTGAACGTGGAAGGGGATCCGGCGTTGCTTGGGAAAAACGTCGGCACCGATGAATTGCGCCATAAAAGCACGTTTCCATCCATTATGGGCCTGGAGAAGTCCAAGTCCTTTGCAAAAGAACTTATCGAAGCGGCCATCGCGGCCCTCGATCAGTTCGGTCATCGCGCGGACCCGCTTCGTGCCATTGCCAATTACATCATCGAACGAAAACGATAAAAAAAGGGGAGACGCCTCATGACGCGGATGCTGAATACGATTACCACCCCCTCTCATTTAAAACAGTTATCACGGTCGGAACTACCGAAACTCGCGGAAGAAATCTGCGAGCGTATCATCGAGGTTGTTTCCAAGCGCGGCGGACACCTGGCGCCCAGCCTGGGCGCAGTGGAACTGACGATCGCCCTTCACTATGTCTTTGATGTACCGCGGGATAAGATTGTTTGGGACGTCGGGCACCAGTCCTATGCCCACAAGCTGCTGACCGGCAGGAACGATCGATTCGATACCCTGCGCCAGTACCGTGGTCTGTCCGGATTCACCCGGATGAGTGAGAGCAATTACGATGCATTTTCCACCGGCCATGCCAGCACCTCCATTTCGGCGGGCCTCGGCATGACCTGCGGCAAGGACCTGAAAGACGATGAATCGCGGGTCATCGCCGTGATCGGCGACGGCGCAATGACCGGCGGGATGGCCTACGAAGGGCTGAACCAGACCGGAGATCTGAAAAAAAACCTGTTGATCGTTCTAAATGACAACAACATGTCCATTGCACCCAACGTGGGCGCGTTATCGTCGACACTGAGCCGCGCCTTCTCCAAAAAGCGGATGCAGGAGGTTCTCGAAGAAATTCGGAAAGTGATCAAATCGCTTCCGCGGATCGGCGACGACGCCTATCAGATCGCCAAGCGCTCCAAGGTATCGTTCAAAGCGTTTGTCACCCCGGGGATGCTGTTTGAAGCCTTCGACATCGAATACTTCGGCCCCATCGACGGGCACAATCTGAACCGGCTGATCGATATTCTCGACAACCTGAAAAGCCACAAGGGCCCGGTTCTGCTCCATGTCAAAACCAAGAAGGGGAAAGACTACGAGCCGGCGGAACAGAATCCGGTGTACTTCCATGGATGCGGCAGTTTCGATATCGACACCGGCGTATGTGTCGATAAAAAAATTGCAGTGCCGAGTTACACGGAGGTCTTTGGGGACACCCTTGTGGAACTGGCCCGGGAAGACCCGAAAATCGTGGCGATCACCGCTGCCATGCCCGAAGGGACCGGGCTGGTCAAGTTTGCCGGGGAATTTCCCGACCGCTTCTTCGATGTGGGCATCGCCGAGCAGCACGCCGTCACCTTTGCAGCGGGAATGGCCACCGAAGGATTCAGGCCGGTGGTGGCCATATATTCCACATTTTTGCAGCGGGCCTACGACCAGCTGCTCCACGATGTGTGCCTGGCGGCCCTGCCGGTCGCCTTTGCCATCGACCGGGGCGGCATTGTCGGTGAAGACGGGCCGACCCACCAGGGGGTATTCGACCTGTCCTACCTCCGCAGCCTGCCGAATATGACCGTCATGGCACCAAAAGACGAAAACGAACTGCGTCACATGCTCTTCACCGCCACAACCCTCAAAGGACCGGTTGCCGTCCGTTACCCCCGGGGGACGGCCGAAGGGGTCGGCATGGATGACGCCATGGGAGCCCTGACCATTGGAAAAGCCGACGTCCTGGAACATGGTGACGACGTGCTCATTATCGGCATCGGCCGGAGCGTCAACGAAGCAATGGCCGCAAGCGCCGAGTTAAGATCCAAGGGTATCGAGGCCACCGTGGTCAACTGCCGTTTTGTCAAACCGCTGGACGTGGCGCTTCTGACAAACCTGGCCGAGAAGATCCCCAGAATCGTAACCGTTGAAGAGAATGTTCTCCAGGGTGGATTCGGCACAGCCGTCTGGGAGTGCCTCAACAATGAAGGCATCGATGGCTTGCGCATCGAACGCATCGGCATCCCGGACACCTTTGTCGAACATGGTCCCCCCGGTGTCCTCCGTTCAAAATACGGTATCGACGCAGAGGCCATTGTTCAGGCAGCGGAACGGGTCTGCAACGGCGTTTCCAAGACCGCCGGGATGAAATCCATTCACGCCGTTTCGTAAATCATGCCGTGGATCATCGTGATGGCCGTCAGTGGACTGATCTGGCTGATGCTTATGATCGTTCCCTGGCGGCCATGGGGAACCCGAGAGACCCTGGACGCCCTTTCCCAGGCCGACGATACGGATCTGAGTCAGGTCACGGTCCTGATCCCGGCACGCAACGAAGCCTCTACCATCGAGACCGCCCTTTCCAGCCTCATGCACCAGGGTAAACATCTTTCGGTGATTGTGGTGGACGACCGATCCACAGACGGCACCGCCCGGATCGCCGTACAAGTGCCTCTGCCCCGTTTGCGCGTTATTTCCGGAGAACCGATGCCCTCCGGCTGGGTTGGAAAAATGTGGGCGTTGGAACAGGGACTGCGGCACGTTCAAACCCCGTTGACGTTGTGTATCGACGCGGACATACAGCTGCTGCCGGGTATGATAGCGGCACTGGTAGAGAAAATGGAGGTGCAGAGGCTCCACATGGTGTCGGCGATGGCCTGTCTGAAGATGGTCTCGTTCTGGGAACGTCTGCTGATGCCGGCCTTTGTCTATTTTTTTAAAATGCTCTATCCGTTCCGGCTCTCGAATTCATCCTGTCGCGGGGTGGCAGCGGCGGCCGGCGGGTGTGTGTTGATCCACACGCGGGTGCTCCGGGACATCGGGGGATATGCGTCCCTTCGGGAAAGTCTGATAGATAATTGTGCTTTGGCAAGGCGACTGAAATCAAACGGTCACCGTATCTGGATCGGTTTGACCCGTTCTGTTCGAAGCCTGCGGTCCTACGAGCGTCTGGCAGGGATCTGGAACATGGTGGCACGAACGGCGTTTCTCCAGCTGCGATATTCGTCACTGTTGCTGGTTGTAACGACCCTGGTTATGGGCGTCACCTTCTGGGTCCCGGTCGTGGGTCTCTGTTTACCGGGTATCGGCATCCGTATGGCGGCTCTCGGCATAGTGGGCGCCATGATGGTTTCCTACTTACCGGTCCTCAGATTCTACGGCCGATCACCGGCCTGGGCCATGGCCCTTCCGGGGATCAGCGCGTTGTTCGTCGCGATGACCTGGACCTCGGCAATCCGTCATTGGGTGGGCAGTGGTGCTGACTGGAAGGGGCGGTCGTACGGCCCCGACACGTCATGAATTCGCTTATCTTGAAAGCTCCGGCAGGGAAATATTCATCACGACGGTCACCAGGAAAAACCGGGTACCTGTCGTTCCCTTTGTGCGCTTCGTGACCTTGAAGGTGCGACACACCCATGTTTCAACACACTGGAGCTTTCTGGATAACCACGGTTATGAAATCTTTTCAGTGGTGAAACCACCGGGGCCCGAAGATATCCGGAAAGGGCTGTGACGGCAGCGGCTCGCCCGTGTGGTCTCTTCTTGCGAACACGACGTATGCCTCGGTGAACCGGCGGTCTTCAAAGGTGCCGCTAAAAGTTTTATCGAAAATCTCAAATAATATTGAAAAATCACTCAAACTGCGGCAAAAGAAAAGGGGCAACACCATTTTGGAGAATCCATTTATGGCAGGATTGAACCGATCATTACCCGGCGCCGATTATGAACGTCGGATACTCGAAAAGGTTTCGCGATCATTCGCGCTGACAATCCCACAGCTGCCGTCTCAGCTGTGCCGGCCGGTTGCCAATGCTTACCTGTTGTGCCGTATCGTCGATACCATCGAAGACGAAGCCGGTATCTCCATCGATCAGAAAGATCATTTCCTCCATGAGTTCGTCGACGTCGTCCAGGGCTCATCGCCGCCGGAGAAATTTGCCGACGGCCTGGCGCCGCTGTTGACGGAACGGACCCTCCCGGCCGAAAGAGATCTTATCCGGAACACCCCGACGGTCATGAACACGTTTTTCAGTCTGAACGACCGACAACGGGCGGAAATCAGGAAATGTGTCGAAACCATGGCCATCGGCATGCTGGATTTTCAGAAAATCCAGAATCCCATGGGCCTTGAAACAATGGACCAGATGGATCGCTACTGCTATTATGTCGCGGGCGTGGTCGGGGATATGCTGACCGGCCTTTTTTGTGACTATTCGGAAGACATCGCCCGGAACCAGACCAAGCTCATCAGCCTGGCGTCGTCCTTCGGGCAGGGTCTACAGATGACCAACATCATCAAGGACCTTTGGGAGGACAAAGCCCGCGGCGCGTGCTGGTTTCCCAAGGATGTGTTCCTGGAGGCAGGCTTTGATCTGGAAACCCTTTCAGCCGACAACTACGATCCCGCATTCAGAGAGGGCCTGGCGAAGCTTATCGGCGTGGCGCACTGGCATTTGAGCAATGCCGTGGACTACACGCTGCTGATCCCGAAAGAGGAAACCGGGATACGGAAATTCTGCATCTGGGCCATCGGAATGGCCGTTTTCACATTGAAGAATATCAATAAAACCCGCGATTACACGTGCGGTCAAGACATCAAGATTTCCCGGCGGCGAACCCGGAACATTATCATGGTTTCCAATGCCGCCATCAAAAACGACAACCTGATCAGGTTTCTGTTCAAGTTTGCCGGACGCGGGTTATGCATGCCAATTTCGGATAATCATATTTCGAAACCGCTGGTTATCCCTATCACCGAAACCCTGCCCAGGGAACGTCGGCGCAGTATGAATTGATGGAATTCGAAAACCGCAACAGATCCGTAAGGTTGTCTGACGCCGGCGCCGATCCTGCCTGACGAATTCACACACCGCGTGAGGTCCGTATCCTTCTTCGGGTGTTCAGACCGTGCCAGACAGCCATGGGGCCTATGTTTGTAGAGGTTGTTGGAACGATATACAAAGGGATTCCAAAAACATGACATTGTATCGAAGCACTATTTAGCCATTGCCATAAATATGCTCCGATTGAAGGTAGGGGTCCAGGGTTCGGAACGGAATTCTGACAATCGCTATAGAAGACAACCTGCTCGGCGTCGGGATCGCTACCGGTATCGGAATCGAAGCAGTATAACGATTTTCGAAGTCGATACCAATCCCGGATCCGATACCGATTCCGATGAACGCACAGGTGTCGTACCTTCAGGCCATCCGGTAATCTGAATATAGTTCCGTGATTGGCCATGGAACCGATCAGTAAAGGACAGTCACGTGAGCATACCGACGATTCAGAAAATTCGCATCGGATCCTATATCATGAAGCAGGTTGTGTCCGGCCGGCGGCGCTACCCACTAGTGCTGATGCTGGAGCCGCTCTTTCGCTGCAATCTCCAGTGTCGCGGCTGCGGGAAAATTTCCCATCCCGGGGAGGTGCTCGCCAGGCACCTCAGCGTGGATGATTGTGTGTCCGCTGCGGAGGAGTGCGGGGCTCCGGTCGTTTCCATTGCCGGCGGAGAGCCGCTGCTCCACCCGGATATCCACCGCATCATACAGGAACTGACCGCACGAAAAATCTTCGTCTATTTGTGTACGAACGCCTTGCTCGTGGAAAAACGGATTGGGGATTTCACCCCTTCCACATACCTGACATTCAATATCCATCTGGACGGTCTGCGTGAGCGGCATGATGCCATCGTTTGCCGAGGGGGCGTTTTTGACCGTGCGGTGGCCGCTGTCCGCCTTCTGGCCGACAGCGGCTTTCGGGTAACCACCAACACCACGTTTTACGATGGGGAGTCTCCGGAAAACGCTGCAAATTTTCTGGATTTTCTGCCATCCCTGGACATTGAAGGGATGACCATTGCCCCCGGGTTCGGTTATGAGAAGGCGTCGGACCAGGGAAGCTTCCTGGGCCGTGAGAGCACCACGGGGTTCTTCAAGCGTCTGTTCGCCCTCGGAAAAGACAAACCGTGGCAGTTCAATCACAGCAGTCTGTACCTGGATTTTCTGGCTGGTAACGAGACCTACGAATGCACGCCCTGGGGCAACCCCACGCGAAATATCTTCGGCTGGCAACGGCCCTGTTATCTCATCGACGATGGATATGCGGAGAGCTTTCAGGAATTGATGGAGACGACGGATTGGGACCGTTACGGAGTCGGGCGCGACAGGCGCTGCGAAGATTGTATGGTTCACTGCGGCTTCGAACCGTCTGCGGTCATGGATTCGGTCCGACATCCGCTGAAACTGCTGAGGCACAGGCGGCATTAGAGCCGATGGTCTGAAAGAACCGGTCGTCGATAAGCACCTGCCAGGCACGTTTGAGCGCCTTCCGGGCGGATAAAAACAAGCGACCCATGCCCCACATATCAAACACCAGAGCAGGCCGCCGCGCCAGGCTCATGGCGATCGTGCCCGGCCGGATCTTTCCGCCGGCATCGAGGAACCCAGCCAGCTCGTTGGGTACGGTTCTCTCGACCGGATCGCAAATGGCGCGCACGCCGAAGAAAGGAAGACCCGCTTCGGAGGCGACACGGGCAACAGCGGTGCTTTCCATGTCAACAGCCAGTCCCCTGAATTTCGTGAACAGCTCTGCTTTGGCCTCGTGTGTCAGAACAGCGTCGGCGACGGTCAGAATCTTCCCCCGACGGACAGGTAGCCCCCGGGCCGTCAGATGGCGATACGCACCTTCGATGCCCGCAATATCAGGTTCCCAGGCCCCGAACACGCGCCGACCGTCCGTATGAAGGAGCTGTGAGGACAGAATGATGTGACCGGCGGCAATGCCGGGAGCCAGACCGCCCGCCAGACCGATACTCAACAGGGCGGAAACACCCTGGGTAATCAGCCCCTGAGCGGCAATGCGAGCCGCTTGGATCCCGACTCCGGCAATGGCAAGGATAAACTCCAGATCCGGATCCGCCTCGAGACGCCGAACCCCATATTCGCCCATGGGCTGCAGGGATCCGGGGCCGAGCAGGATCCGGGCTTCTGAGGGTAGAGCGACAACGAGTCCGATTGGAGCGTTCATTGGATGTAATTCAGACCTGGGTATTCGGTCAAATAGATGTTTGCCTATTCATCGAGCTTGTATAATATCCTGTATACACTAAAATTCGAAAATCGAATCCGCCGGTTACGGACAAGTCTCGAAATGCTAGGCGAACTCCTAAACTCGAATGAATAAAAACTGTAAAACGCCCTGTCCAGAACAAAGTTATATTAATAGAGGTCGGAATGATGGCATGTCAATTGATATGACAGTTGCGACGGATAGAGATGGAGACAAATAATGACGGCTGTTCCTTCTGCGGCGCCGGCTTCCCGCGATGAAACGATTACCGCTGCCATCGATGCCGCCATTCAATGGCTTGAAGACCATCAGTCCCGGGAGGGTTTCTGGGTTGGAATTTTGGAATCGAATGTGTGCATCGAGGCGGAATGGTTGCTGGCCTTTCATTTTCTCGGGATCGAAGAGGATCCGAAGAAAGAGGGTCTGATTCGAAGACTCGTGAACACTCAGCGGCCCGACGGGTCCTGGGAAATTTATTTCGAAGCAACCCGGGGGGATATTAATGCCACGGTGGAAGCCTATGCCGCCCTCCGGGCCTCCGGGATGCCGCCCGACGCCGAGCCGCTTACCCGGGCCCGGGCGTGGATTCTCTCCCATGGCGGCTTACGCGGCGTTCGTGTCTTTACCCGATACTGGCTGGCCCTGATCGGCGAGTGGCCCTGGAAGTACACCCCCAATGTCCCTCCGGAGATTATCTTTTTCCCGCGGTGGTTTCCGTTCAACATCTATAATTTCGCCTCCTGGGCCCGGGCCACCATATTGCCTCTGAGCATTCTGGCGGCACGCCAGCCCGTCCGCCCCCTGCCGGCCTCTGCCCGGCTCGACGAGCTGTTTCCCGGGGGGCGGCATGCATTTGATTACTCACTGCCCCAAAAGGGCGGCCCGGTATCCTGGCGGCGGTTTTTCCTTCTTGCCGACCGTTTCCTCCACGCGTATCGTAACCTGGGCGTGACACCGGGCCGGGAACTGGCCGTCAAAACAGGGCTCGAATGGATCGTAAAACACCAGGAAGCCGACGGTTCCTGGGGCGGGATACAGCCCCCCTGGATTTACAGCCTCATGGCCTTGAAGGTGGAGGGCTATGATCTGGACCACCCGGTGATGCGCCAAGGGTTGGGCGCCCTCGATGAACGTTGGTCCTATGAGCGGGACGGCGGCATCGGCATCGAAGCCTGCCAGTCGCCGGTCTGGGACACCCTGCTTACCCTGATGGCCCTGCAGGATTGCGATCTCGATTATCACCACTCGCCGGCCATGCAGCACGCCGTGGAGTGGATGTTTCAACAGCAGGTCAAGGCCCCGGACGACTGGCAGGTCAAGGTCCCGAACGCGCGGTCCGGCGGGTGGGCCTTTGAATTTGCCAACATCTGGTACCCGGATGTGGACGACACCGGCGTGGCCCTGATCGTGCTGGCCCACCTGCGCCGTGTATACCCGGACCAAAAACGTCTTGAAGAGGCCATCGAACTGGCCAGGGACTGGGTCATCGCCATGCAGTGCAAAAATGGGGGATGGGGCGCCTTCGACAAAGACAACGACACAGCGCTGTTGACCAAAATCCCCTTCTCGGACTTCGGTGAGACCCTGGATCCACCAAGCGTGGATGTGACGGCCCACGTAGTCGAAGCGTTCGGTCTCTTGGGCATGGGCCTCTCCCACCCGGCGAACCGGCGGGCTTTAGACTACATGCGGGCAGAGCAGGAGACCGATGGGAGCTGGTTCGGCCGATGGGGCGTCAATCACATCTATGGAACAGCCGCAGTGCTGCCTGCGCTGGCTTCGGTGGGAGAAGACATGTCCGCCGGATACGTTCGCAAGGCCGCCGATTGGATCATCGCCCACCAGAACCTGGACGGCGGATGGGGCGAAACGTGTGCGTCGTACATGAACCCGTCCCTGCGCGGCAAAGGACCGAGCACCGCGTCCCAGACCGGGTGGGCGCTGATGGCATTGCTGGCCGTGGGGTCGGATACGTACCGGGACGCCATCGAGGCCGGCGTAGACTATCTGATTGCCCATCAGGAATCCGGGACCTGGAACGAACCGTATTATACTGGAACCGGTTTTCCCGGATACGGCGTGGGGGCGCGCGTCGATCTGGAAGAAAGTGATGCCGCCGGAAAATTCCAGCAGGGCACAGAGCTCAGCCGTGGTTTCATGATCAACTACAATCTTTACCGTCATTACTTCCCACTAATGGCTCTGGGCAGAGCGCGACGCTATTTAGCCGCGGCAATTGATAGGAATAACGAAAGCTGATCGATAAAGCAAAAAGACAATCTATTACGAATCTCATAGTTTCGTTCCGGATTTTCTTGCAAAATGAACAAAGGGGAAGTAGCCCCTTAACGTTTTTACCTCATCGAGAGCCAGTTGAAGATTCCGAATGGTTTTATCGCGCTCCGCTTCCGCTTTGGTGCGTTCTCTAATTTCCTTTTTCAGTTGCGTGTTTGTTCGAGCCTGCAGGTATTACGATTCCACTGTAATCCGGCTGCTGATACAGGCATGGCAGGATCCCGAGCGGATTCTCGCGGCATCGGAAAGGGAAAACACACCGACAATCTCGGACGAATGGGATCGATTTACAAAAAGACGCTGAACATCCGATAAAATCATTTGCTTGATGGCATCTTCCAGCAGGTCGTCGGCACCGCAGCTTTGAACCGGCGAGGACATGATGCTTTCTGCCGGTGTTTGCGGATCGATTCCGTGCTTGTAGGCCAGGGTCAAATCCGTTTTCGAAATGACGCCGCAAGGGGTCTGAGCGCCATCCCTTACCAGTATCGCGCCAAAGCGATGCATGGACAGTTCTTCCATCACCTGCAGGATGGATACATCATTAAGAACGGCTTTCACCTCCGCGGTCATGACGTCGTTGACGATGAAGCGCTTAAAGGCATCCGTATGTGGTTCTTTCCTCTTTAGCCGAATATGGCTGAGTTCACAATCATGGCAGTACCGGTACAACAGCCCCACAATATCCGGATAGGCCAGCGCGCCGACAACCTGCGCGTCGTCCGGGCCCATGACGTATAATCGATAAATGCCTTTGGTGCGCATACGTTCAAGCGCTTTTTCAAGGGCATCTTCTTCGTGGCAAAACAGGGGGGGGGCGCTCATAATATCTTCCACCGGGGTGTCGATAGGGATTCCGGCATAGTAGGCGCCCATGATATCCGTTTTGGAGAGGACCCCGATGGGCCGGTCGTCGTGATCCGTCGTCAGGAGCGCATTTATTTTATATTTAATCAACGCGTTGATGCTGTTTGAAATGGTGGTCTCCTTGGGCAACCGGATGATTTGGCGGCGCATCGCCTGGCTGGCCACAAGACCGCTGAGCGTATTATTGGATGGTTTTGGCATGCGTTCCCTAGTTTTCGGCGAACCGGTCCAAAAGGTTGTAGAAAAGATCCGAAAGATACACGATACCCAAAATTTGCCCATTTTCCACCACCGGCAGGCGACGTACATGCTTTTTGATCATGATGTCGAGGATCATGAAAATATGCGTCTGCGGGGTGATGGTCAGGACCTCCGAGCTCATGAGGTCACCCACCTGGACGGATTTCGTCTTCTCACACGCCGCGTCCACAATGCCGGGAATGTCGATATCATCCATCATCCCCCAGATATGGGTATGTTTCGGCCGCATAAAGAGCAGGATGTCATACATGGATATCAGACCAGCCAGGCTCCCTTCCGAATCGACGACCATCATGCCGAATATCTTACGGCCTTCTTCCCGGGAGGCCTGCTTGAACAGGCGGACCGCGTCACTGACGGGCGTCTCCGGAGTCAGAGTGTGAAATCGAGTGGTCATGATGTCTATGGCGGATGTTTTCATGCGGTTGTCCTTACGGCAGATCACTGGAAATGCAGACAAAAAACGGCAGGGCTATTTCTGATCCGGTTCACGATCTGTAAGGCATGGGAGGCGGGAATCTGGTTTTTTGCGTGTACAGTAGATAGGGTCAGATTCTGTGAAACTCATCAGACGTTTCCGCCAGTATTAGGATTCGGCTTAATTTCGCTTCTTTATTCGGAAACCGGCAAGGCCGATTAACCCAAACCCCAGAAGCCATATTGCGCCGGGTATGGGAATGACATTTTCGCCGGCCCCGAAACCGCCCGTATACACATCGCTTCCCGGAGTAAAGGACAGGGTGGAAAAGATTTCTTCTACGGGTAGACTACCAGTACCGTAATCGATGTGACCTGAAACGTTGTTGGAATCATCAATCATCAGGGAAAGGGTAAAATCCGTAGAACCAAATGGAAGCGGTGTCGGAACACCGGCGGTGTTGAGGTCACCCCAGGTCGCAATCGGCACACCCCCGGGGAATATGTATATGGACATATAGACTTCCTCCGGTATTATCGGACTGGCGCTGGTGGCATAAAAGTTACCGATGGAAATATTGAAATATGTATCTTCATACAATCCATCATTGATCTCAAAGGAGGCGGTGACGCTGCCCCCGCTGCCGGAGACAAAAAAATGGGCACTCCGGTCCAGTGCCGCAGCGATGGCATTCCGACCGCGATCGACTCCGGCATCGTCGCTGTTCAATTCCAGGGACCCGCCGCTTTCGCGATTGGGGCCAAAGGCAGCTCCCGGCCACAATACATAATCGGCCCCCGACTCAGGCCCGGAGGGCGGCTCGATGCCGTCGCCAAAACTATCCGTGTAGCCGTTTTGAGTGAAACTGAGGATGTCATAGATATAGGCCGCCTGTGCCGGGGGGATCATGAGTCCAATGACACACAGCATGATCGCCAGTGTGGTATGAAGATGTTTCATGTTGCTTCCTTTTGTACGTGATGGAGACGAACACTTTCATTTTCAAACATGACCGAAGATACCGTCGACAACCCGGTCACCCACAGAGAAAATAAGAAGCGGCGATAGGGATCACTTCCGCATCGGAAGAGATTCAGACCCATCGCTTTCCGTCCTCCGACCACCCGGAGTCTGTTATTTTAACCTGAAATTCAAAATTTAGTGGGGGAACGTTTCGATATCCAGATCATAAACAGGATCTAAAACCGATTGTCAATATCAAAAAACCGGATCACCGGTGGTCGACCAGATTTACAGTAACGTTCATGGTGGGTGGGGCAATGGACCGGATAGAGGCTGCTCGCAACACCGGCAACTGCTCGTCGGAAATCCTGCCTTCAAGCCTCAGGCTCACGATGGCATCTGCCGGTAATTTCCCGAGCGCCCGTCGCAGCTTTCTGGAAAACATGTCTCTGCCCATGGCGCCGGGACGAAGATTCACAATGACCATGGGCCGGACGGGCAGCTGCCGGAAATTCCAGCTTAACTTTGAAACGCGGTCACTTGGGGCCGGATCGATCCGAAGAACCAGGTATCCTTTTCTCTCATCTCTTTCAGCGAAGGATACCCGGTCAATGGCCCCGGGGTAGAACACCGTTGAACCCAGTGGTTTTCCCCGCAGATCCTTTTCCAAGACCTGGAACCGATGGATATGCCCCGACAGGACCCCCGAAAAAGCCGCAGGGATGTCCCCGGCGCGAATCACCTCCGCTCCCCTTCTAAAGACATAGTTGGAAGGGCCGACAGTGGCCCCCTCCACACTCTGGTGCATGCACAACAAACGGCATTCCGCATCCTGCTGCCGCCAGCCTGTCTGCTCGACGATATGTTTAAACCGGTCCCGAATGTTTTCCCGGACAAACGGGAAGCCTGAAATCGCCAGGGAACGGCCCTTTGCATCCAGACGGAACGTTCGAGGCCGCGTAAACACGTGAAGATTCGGGTGAACCGAGAATTCGCTGTGGGGAATCCGGGAGCGCTCGTGATTTCCCGGCACGATAAACACCGGGATTCCTCTGTCGGCTATCGTTTTAAGGGGCTCGAAGACCATTTCCACGAGCCTTCGCGGCACCTTGCTGCGATACAACAGATCTCCCCCGTGGATGACGCCGTCCACCTTCCGGGCAGCGGCATCACCGAGGACCCGCCTGAAGTTGGCAAAAAACTCAGGGCCCCTGCGTCGCCGTTGGATGCGGGGACAAACGGGCAGATCATATCCCAGGTGGGTGTCGGACAAAAAAATAAGGCGAATCGGGGTCATACCCGCATTATGGGCAATGGGGATGACAGATCCGGTCACACGATCGAATGTTGCCCAAAAGACCTCTTGGGGAAACGGGACAGAGTTTCTGAACAGAAATTTGAGATTATACGGAGGACAAACTTCGGGAAAACCAGCTAAAGCACGGCCTGAAGATTCCCATGGCGCATGTATTGGGGGATGCAGAAAACCGGGGAATCCCGGAGATTATGATCACTTATCGCTCAGGCGGCACGCCCTGGAAGGTCGTGATCGATCGATCCGGAACAGTCGTCTACAACAGCTTTCATATCGAGGTCGAAAAAGCGGTTTCCTTGATTAAACAGCTCACCAGGGTCGGCAATAAATGATGGAAGGCCGTTCCGATATCGGAACTGGATATTTACCCGCCCGTATTTGTGTCGACGTGGTTTCAATTTGAGCAGGTATGGGACGTCCCAACAGGGTATCGATAATCATCGGTCCATTCAGGACAAGTTCTCAGACAGTCTTCTCAATACGCTTCCAATTCGGATTTGTTGGGGACAACGTTTTTCTGCCTTGGTGTAATCGGCATTACGTACATTTACCTTGACTTCTGTCGGCAACGCATTGAACAACCTCACCGCCGTATCTCGATCCCCATAGCTGAAGTGGTACATGGAATAGCGCATAATATCGCAGATCGGAACGTCAAGATCGGCCGCTGATTCGCAAATCGTTGCACATCCGGCACAATAACCCGGAGCGGTCCGCAGGGCATAGTGTTCCAATCGTTGTCTGTCACCCCCGGAGAGCTGTGTCCTGTTCACGGCCGCGGCAACATTGGCCTGGAGG
The DNA here is from genome assembly GCA_903231505.1 of Olavius algarvensis associated proteobacterium Delta 3. GTDB lineage: Bacteria > Desulfobacterota > Desulfobacteria > Desulfobacterales > CAFBRK01 > CAFBRK01. The sequence goes on from CAFBRK010000056.1 coordinate 49,455, forward strand.
ATGGTCATGTTCGGCATGGCCGAGCAGATGCTGGCGATATTCGGATTATCCCACACCACCTTGAGTTTCGCCTGTTCGGCGGTATATCCCTTTTTTATCAGTTTTTCGGTCAGTTTCAGGGCGTCATCGGTTTCGGAGCCGATCGACGAGTAAAAGTTTGCGGAAAACGCCGCCTGGGTTTTCATGGCCGTCAGTCCGATACCCGCCTCAACACAGGCATCCACCGCCCGTTTCATCTTATCTGTTACCATCAACCGGTAATTGTAACTCATCATGATCCCATCGATCCAACCCAGTGTGGCTGCCGCCAGCATACTGTTTTCCATGTTTTTATGGGCGCTGAATCCGAAAAAACGGATCTTCCCTTGAGCCTTGGCCTTGTCCGCCCACGCCTTGACTTCCCGGGTCAATTCCTTTTTCACATTCGTGACATAATGAATGAAGTACATATCCACAGAGGACGTGTTCATCCGTTGAAGGGAGGTGTTTAATGTCTCGGAAAGCTTTTTGGGATTAGAGGTGGCGGCCTTGGTTACCAGGAACACCTTTTTCCGGTCGTCGGGGAAACGGGAAAAGTACTTACCGATGGCCTTTTCATTTTTTCCCCATTTGTAGGAGTCCGCGGTATCCCAATAAGTGACGCCCATTTTAAAGGCCTGCCGGAACATTAACTGGTCGGACGGGTTTAGCACACCGCCCAGTGAAAGGATGGAGACCTTTTCGCCTGTTTTTCCAAACGGTCGCCTCGGCACAACCATCTGCCCAGGCCCGCTGGTTAAAGCGCCGGCCTGTGCCTTCACGGCAGCACCTGCGGGCACCAATAGGGATCCCAAACCGGCTGTGCCGGCAATTTTCATAAAGCCTCGCCGTGAAACCTGCTTTCTTTTGCCAGACATACTCGATGTCTCCTTTTGTTAGATAAAGCCACTGTCCACAATGGTAGTATATATCTTTCATTACTGTTTTGGCGTTGGGCACGCATCCCCGTTTCCGTTTTCAATAACAAAAACATTAGGATTTCGAAATACCTTCTCATCGACGATTTTTAAATTCTGTTTCTATCTGCTTTCCGGACGAATCTGCTACCGATAACAATGGATGCGGCCACGCCGACCGAATCCGCCAGAAAGTCGATAAATGAGCAATTCCTATTGGGTACGAAGCCTTGATGAATTTCGTCTGAAGCGGCATAACAAACCCCAATTAGAATAAGTATGAAAATTGTAGACAACGGATAAGGCGTCTTGGCGCTCCAAGGATAAGCGGCAAGCAGCAATGAGAGCCCGAACAAGAAATACGCAAGGAAATGAAAAATGAGATCATTGAAAGAAATTTCATCCAGTGGCAGGTCGATCCGTTCGAGTGAGGAAAAATAAAATATTAATAAGGCCATAGCAATGGAAGGGAGACCGAAAACCAGTTTTTTGGCAAGAGGATATTTCTGATGTTGTGCCATGTTCATCATCGTGATGAATGCATCGTCCACACAAGAACATGCTGAATACATCGACAATTATGTGTAAGTATCGAATTAACGAAGATCACTGAAACAGCCCAATGTCACATTTTCATTCCGTAAAAGCGCTTTTACCTTCGGGCTAACCAAGGCCTCGAACTCGCCGGTGGAAGGGTGGCGTTGCACCAGATTATCGCGTGCGGCAACCGCTGGATGGCAAAATATTTCCGTGACCCCGGATTTCAGTTTCGGTATGAGGCGCAGCCAGGTATCCTCATGCATGGCGTCGTTTTCATAGAGTCCGAACACTTCCCGGTTGTGGGCGATACCGGATCTGGCGAGTTTGACTTTCAGGTTGATGATCCAGGGAAACATCACCGCGGCCATGGCAGCGGTGCTTGGGGTCAGTGTCCGTAGTCCCTGCAGAGGCAAGCGGATTGCCGGGATGTCGAATTCCTTGGCCAGTTCGGCAACGATACCCGCAACGGTTGGATGAATGTGCAGATGATGATGGCTGTTGAGATGATCCATTTCCAGACCGAAGGACCGGAATTTCTCTACCTGGGCCCTGGACTCCTTTCCCAGCTGACGCCTGGCGCAAGCGGAGAAGAAATATCGGGCGCCTCCCGCAGCCGGATCGCTGGAAAAGCGCCGGTTCTCATCCACCAGTTCCGGAATCTCCGTTTTTGGAAGTACTGAAATTCCGTCAATCAGCACCAGGTGCAGCCCCACTCTCAACCCCGGATTTTCCGTGGCCAGGGCAACGGCCTCATCCACCGCTTCTCCGGAGACCATGAGGCTCGCGCAGGTGAGGATGCCCCTTTGGTGAGCCGCGATGACGGCGGCATTGATTTCCGCGGAGCGTCCGAAATCATCGGCAGTCACGATGACCCGTTTAAACGGGCTTCTTTCATTTTTCCCTTTTCGAGTATGTATGGTTTGCCTCTCCAGTAAGTGTGGCGTTTAAACAGGCTGGCGAGCCAGACGAAAATCCCGAAACAATCCCGAACCGGCAGCAGCCAGATATTTCGAAAACCGTCGATGTCTTTCAGCAACGCAGCGTTCACCATGCCGGTGACCAGTCGGATGCCGACCGTCCCGATCAGAATCGGCAATCCATGGGCACCGCCGAGCAGCGTGTAAAGCAACGCAAACGGAACCCCGCGCACCAGCAGCGTCAAGAAGAACCCGGGGAAGTTTACCGACTTTGTGTTGTGATCCCAGTAGACCTGGTGGCGCCACCAGACGTGAAAAGACGGAATATCCACATCCATGTTCACGGAATAGGGGATGAGCTTCATCCGGTATCCTTTTTCCATCAGGCGTCTGGCCAGTTCATAATCCTCGACAAAGTAGTCCCCCAGCGGCTTCCATCCGCCCACCGCGTCCAGGGCCTCCCTGGAAATGGCCATGGTAGCGCCGGGGCAGACAATGGAAGCTCCGGTCACGTAGGCAAATATCATGGCGGGCACAAAGTCGCTGTTGTAGGTCAGCAGCTCCAGGGTTTCCAGGGTGCCCGACGGCCGCCAGGCCCGGTAGAGGGAGCACACCATGTCGATATTGCCGCCCGTCATCGGCCTTACGATGGAACGGAGATAGTCCGGCGCCAGGTGCATGTCGCTGTCTGAGATGACGAATACCTCCCCCCTGGCCCGGGCACAGGCGTTATACAGGTTGTTGACCTTGCCGTTGACGCCGATTTCATTGTTGTCGACAACCACTCTGATCGTATCGTCTTTCAGGGCCCGGCGGAGCCCGTTTACAACGTCCAAGGCAGGATCCATTTTATCCTGCAAAGCGTATATGACCTCGTAATCCGGGTAGTCCTGGTTGCAGGCGGTGACCAGGTTCTCGGCCAGATTCTTCTCCAACCCGCAGACAGGCTTGATCACGGACGCTGCCGGATAGTTATCTAGGGGCGGATTCCGGCGTGACGATTTTCCGGAAGAGGCCATGAACCGGTATACGCAGACGCCGGTCGCCAGCCAGAAGCCGATGGAAAAGACAATGGGAAGCAGCAGAAGGTACAAAATCATTGGAAAATACGCCCGTCAGTTGGCACCCCAAGCCAGGGCCACCTATCGATTCGGAGTGGCGTCAATTTTTATCCCCCTCACCTCTCCCAAGCTGGGTGTATAGACTGGGAAGAGGAACGAATATCCCTCCTAATTTCTCTCCCGTGGAGAGGAATTAGCCAATATTCCAATTCTCCAATGCGTCAGTTCTCCAACACTCCATTACACCAGCACTCCATAGACAGAAGCAGCACCAAAGTTTTCAAAGTAACCATCGTCCCGGTCTCCTGCCGAAGTTCAGAAGTACCCCTGGCCTTTGAACCACGCCACTGCATCTCGGAAGGCGTCACCCACCGGACGGTGTTTGTAGCCGAGTTCAGTTTTTGCCCGCGCGGAGGTAAAGAACATGCGTTTTTTGGCCAGGCGCACACCGTCCACGGTCACTCGCGGTTCACCGCCGCCGAACAATCGGGCCCATCCCTCCAGCAGGTAGGCGATGGGCATGACCAGATTGTGGGGCAATTGTACTCTTGGCGGGGGCCTGCCGGTAATGGCGGATATTTCTTCGAATATGTCTTTCAAGGTGAGGTTTTCACCCCCCAGAACATAGCGTCTTCCGATGAGGCCTTTCTCGAAGGCCAGCAGATGCCCATCGGCCACGTCACCCACATGCACGATGTTTAGCCCGGTGTCCACATACGCGGGCATTCGGCCTGCCGCGGCGTCCAGAACCATCCGGCCGGTGGGCGTCGGTTTAATATCCCTCGGCCCCACCGGTGTCGACGGATTTACGATAACCGCCGGCAGATTCGCTTCCGTGACGAGCCGCTGGACTTCTGCTTCGGCAAGAAATTTGGAACGCTTGTAGTGCCCGATCATATCGTCCAATGCAACCGGTGTCTCTTCGTCGGCGGGACTCCCATCCGCCTCGAAACCGAGGGTGGCAACGCTGCTGGTATAGACAATCCGCCGGACCCCCGCCTCCAGGGCGGCCGTCATCAACTGCCGGGTCCCGTTCACATTGACATCATACATGCCGGAGGGCTCCGGCACCCATAGACGGTAATCCGCGGCCACATGAAACAGGCCGTCGCACCCGCTGAGGGCCGGCGCGAGGGATTCCGGCGAAGCCAGATCTCCGACGACGGGCTTTGCGTCCTGGCGCTCAAGATTACGGAGGTCGCTGGTCGGGCGCACCAGAGCCCGCACGTTGTGCCCCTCCCTGACAAGCCTCCGCAGTACCGCCGATCCGACAAATCCGCTGGCACCGGTGATTAGAATTTGCATCGACCTGTTACCCTGCTGGTCATGAACATCTCCCCTCGTTGCAAAATCCGGCCTGTTGCGGTCTCAGGCATGGAGCTGAATGCCTGTTTTGCCAGATATCGACCAGTTTTTCAATAATTAGGACGCTAGCAGGAAAGCAGTTGAATCAGCGGTTTTTCTAAACATACCCCTCGAATCCTTGGCCCCTAAGTATCACAAGATTTTAACTGCCGTTTCGCTATATACGACAAATGTGGGCAAGTTATCCTGTGCGGGGGTTTTCAAAATGAGAAAGGCCAGGCAATTTGCCTGACCCTTCATCGCGGGAGTTAACGGTCGCCCGACAGAAACGCCCCATGTCTGTCCGCGGTTGTCGGCATCGCTGCGCAAGGGGGGGGACGCAACGTGCCGATATCCGCGTCCGTGAACACTACATGTCGAACAGGTCCCGCTCACTCCAGACCACATGGCCGATGGCAAGCGGGTCGGTTCCGACTTCGGTCCGTATCTGAAGAAAATACTCCAGGTTCTCGAAAAACACCTCCACGATATCCGGATCAAAGTGAGCGCCCCGTTCCTTTCTCAGGATTTCGAGGACAGTGTCCATTGGATACGGCTCTTTGTAAGGGCGCCGACTGGTCAGGGCGTCGAAGGTGTCTGTAAAGGCAACGATACGGGCTTCAATTGGAATGGCCTCTCCAGCCAGCCCCAATGGATACCCTCTACCGTCCCATCGCTCATGATGGGACAACGCGATCTGTTCGGCGACCTGCAGAATTTCAGCCCTGGAGCGGGACAGTATTTTGGCCCGATAATGGTGTGGGATTTGATGACGTTAAACTCTTCTTTGGTGAGCCGGCCCTTTTTCAATAAAATGTGATCCGGTATTCCGATTTTGCCGATGTCGTGCATGGGCGAGGCATAGCGCATGTTGCGCACTTGCCGTTCTGTAAAGTCGAGAACTTCCGCAAACTTCGAACAGTACCGGCTCATGCGAACGATGTGATCGCCGGTGTCTTCATCCTTGTATTCCGCCGCCAGGGAGAGCCGATGGATCGTGTCCAGGTAGCCCTGTTCCATTTCCAGATGCGCCTGTTTCAGCTCCTGGTAGGTCTCATTCAGATCTTCAGCGAACTTGAACATCTGGGCCTTGGTGGACTCAAGCTCCAGATCTTTTTCACGGGCCGATTCAACGGCCCGGTTCAAATCCTTTGCATAACTGTGAAGCTGATCTAGCAGGGGGACGTAGCTCATTTCAGGCAAAGACCTCTTGCACCTTTTTAATCAGTTGGAGTGGGCTGAAGGGCTTGATAAAATAGTCATCGGCACCGGCGCTGATGCCCTTTTGCCGGTCTTCATCCAGAGACTGCCCGCTAAGCATGACCACCGTGCAGGCTTGCGTGTCCGGGTGGGATTTAATGATCCGCGTCGCCTCGAGTCCGTCGATCGACCCCGGCATCATCACGTCCATAATGATCAGGTCGGGCTTTTCCTGTTTCGCGATGAATATGGCCTCCTCGCCACTGGAGCCCTGGAAAACCTGGTAGTCGCTGGATTGAAGGGTAACTTCAACCAGGTCTCGAATTTCCAACTGATCATCGACAATAAGGATCTTCTTCATACCAGAACTCCCGGCTAGGGTGTTGGACGTGGCGACACATTTCCACGTCTCTCCGTAGACCGCTTCAGATCCGAGCGGTCGCAGGTGAGGCCACGAGAGTGCCGTCGCTTCGCCAAATGACATGAGCTTTCTCATTGCTACCATGACCCTGCCTCAACGTGTGACGGTTATGGTCGGTCCCAGGCTATCACGTGAGTTCATCCAGCATTTCCCGTCGATAGGCGGCAACCTGATGGATCAGATCCATCAAGGCGTCCGGTGTGATCGGTTTAGGACCAAACGTATCAATATTCGGGCGCACCGTTTCCGCTGCGAGATCACCATCGCCGAAACCGGTCAGCAGGATCACCGACGTTTCCGGTCGATCCCGCTTGATCCAGTTCAACAGTGTAATACCGTCCATGCCGGGCATCACGACATCCGATATGACAAGATCAAACGGAGCCAGTTCGGCGCATGCCTCGATACGCCGGCTCGCATCCAGTCCATTTGAGGCGGTTTCGATGAAAAAGCCGTGACGCTTCAAGTGACGCTGAACAGTTGTGAGAAAGGTTTCTTCGTCATCAACGAGAAGAATGCGATGAATAGGATCAACCATGTCTCCGGTCCTGCACCGTCAATACCGCCAATGAATCGAACAATGAAAAGATGCCTTCGATCGCCCTTCGGGTGATTCCGATGGGGCCCCGATAACGGGGGCCATCGTGGCGTGCTGAACCCTGCAGGCCGTTCGGAATGTATTCGGCGATCCTGCAGGGGATTGATTGCCCTGCTCTCCGGAAGTGATGACAAGCAACACCCGTGCCCGAAAAAAATATTTTCCTGGCAAATCATAACTAATCGAAAAAATTAAAATTATTTTGATCTTCAAAAAGTGTTGCACGCAGGCCAAGCTTTTATCGCGAATCAACGACGCTGGAGTATTCCGGAAATAGGGATAACCTTATGGTATTATTTACTATTTCAGCGTGACAAGAACTTCTTTTCCGGTGACGCAAATGTCACCGGCGCAGACCGGACAACGGCCGATGGGGAGAGATCATCGGCGAGCAGACACGTTGAATTCCGAAACGGATGGTTGACCGATACAGGCATGCAGCGGTTGCCAGAACCGGTTTCCGATGGGTTGCGGAGAAGGTTCGGCGTCCAGATGTTTTCACTCACGGAGTGCGCAGAGATCGCGGGGGATGCAAAAGGCAACCCTCTCGGACGATTTCCTGGATGGGCAGTGTTTGTGTCATCCAGTATCTGAGACCAAGCCGACACGGCTACACTTGGGCCAGGATTTTTGCCCAACGGGGAGACTCTCTCATGTCGGCCAGACGACGCTGGACCTGTCTTACGCTGATGCCGAGAATTTGCGCGGTTTTTTGTAAACTGCCGCCGTTGTGGGTCAGGATGTAGGCCACATGCTCTTCGGCAGCCTCTTTCAGTGTGCAGGGCCGGCGGGAAAACAGGCCGGCTTCCTGAATCGGCTGCCCCAGGTGTTCGGGCTGGATGATGTCCCCATCACACATAAGCACCCCGTTGTTGATGACCCCAATCAGCTCCCGAATGTTTCCGGGAAACTCTCTTACCGACAATGCTTCCATGGCGCCGGCGCTGTATCCCCGGATTGCTTTTTCAAAACGTTGGGAGGCCATCGCCAAAAAATGCTCTGCCAACAGGGGAAGATCCTCCGCCCGCTCCCGAAGGGGCGGGACATGGATAAGACCCGTGTTGATGCGATAATAGAGATCCAGCCGAAACCGGCCTTCCCGGCAGGCGGTTTCCAGGTCTGCGTTGGTGGAGGCCACAATCTGGACATCCACCTCCCTGGGCTGGTTTTCGCCCAGGCGGGTGATGGTCCGGTCCTCCAGGACACGCAAAAACTTGACCTGCTGTGCGGCAGGCAATTCACCGATCTCATCCATGTAAAGGGTACCGTCGTCGGCCTGCTCGAAATAGCCCATGTGTTCGCCGGTGGCTCCGGTGAACGCTCCGGCCGCATGACCTAAAAACTGACTTTCAAAAAGAGATTCCGGGATGGCCGCCACATTGACCGGAACAAAGGGTTTCTTGTCATCCCGGGCGGTACGATGGATGCTGCGGGCAAACAATTCCTTACCCGTCCCCGACTCGCCACATACCAATATCGGCAGTCCGCTCCGGGCCATAATGTGGGTGTATCGGATCAGTTCGATCATCCGGGGATTACGCGTAATGATCTCGGAAAATTCTTCAGGAACCGCCCCACCCTTCTGTGTTCCTAAACTACCGGCTTGCCCTGCGCGGAGACCTTTACGTTCGTAGGCGCGCTCAATTGTCATGTAGAGCCGTTCCGGGTCCACCGGCTTTACCAGATAGTCGTAAGCCCCCAGACGGATAGCACGCACCGAGGTGGCCACATCTTCCACAGCGGTGACCATAATAAATTCGGCGTGCGGTTTGTGGGGTTTCGTCGAATCGAGCACCTGCAGTCCGTCGACTTCCGGCATCAGCACGTCCAGCAGCACGATATCAAAATCTGTTGAAAGGATTTTATCGACAGCGTCTTTGCCGTTGTCACAGATCTCCACATCCGTCATGCCGCGACGCCGCAGCAACCGACGGACGGAAGTGAGTACGATCTGCTCATCATCGACCACGAGAATCTTCATAATCGCTGTCTCCCGATAGAACTCAGAATCTGGACCAGTTCGAATTTTTCAAAAGGTTTGTGAAGCACGGCGTCCGGTTGAAAATAGCAGTTGTCAGGCGATTCCAGGTCATCCGGCAGGCCGGAATACAGGATCACGGCAATCAACGGAAAACGCTGCTTTATTTTTTCCAGAAGATCCCACCCGTTCAGGCCCGGCATGGATACATCCGACAGCACGATATCCACCTCGGGATGGGACTCGAGAAACTCCACCACCTGTTCCGGCCGGGCGGTGGTCTCCACGAACTCGTCCTCGACCTTGATGAGCATGGACCGCACCATTCCCAGAACCATCTCATTGTCATCGACACAGAGGATGGTTGGATGAAGATTCAAAGAGGTCCCGGTCCCGGTGGGCAGGTAGACGGTAAAGCGGGTACCCATTTTCGGGCGCGACATGACGCCGATGGTGCCTTGATGTTCCCTGACCAGGCCGTAGGATACCGACAGACCCAATCCCGTCCCGCCGGCGGCGCGGCGGGTCGTAAAAAACGGTTCAAAAATGCGCCCGAGGATGTTGGCCGGCATGCCCCGGCCATTGTCTTCGATTTCGACCACCACGGCGGAAAGCCGTTCCAGATACCGCGTGGCCACTGTGATCCGACCGCCGCTCTTTGCCGGAAGGGCCCGCGCGGAATTGACCAGGAGATTGGCCACAACCTGCTCCAATTTTTGGGCCTGACCGAGGATCGATGGAAGCGGATTGGAAAGGCTCACCGTGATATCTTCCGCACATCGCCGAAGCTGGGCGCCCACGATGGTCATTGTTTTTTCGATGACGTCGTTGACGTCCACCGGTCGGTTGTGGGTACTTTCATCAAGGCGGGCAAAATCCTTAAGGTTGGAAACAACGCGATTTATGCGTTCCGAGCCGATCTTGATGGCCTTGATAATCTCTTCCATGTCCTCCATCAATTCATTGAAATCGGTGTACGCCACCTTCTGCCCCGCATGGATTTTCGCGTGGGCATCGATGATCGGCTTGAAGATTCGCCAGGTCTCCTCCAGCAGTGGAATGTTATAGGTGATGAAGCTGTTGGGGTTGTTGATCTCATGGGCCACTCCGGCGATCACTTCACCCAGGGCGGCCAGCCGATCCGCCTGGACAATCTGCTGCAGCCGGACCTCCGCCTCTTCCCGCAGCTGCTTTTCTTCCGTGATATCCGATATGATAATGGCGATGCGGTTTATCTGACCGGTTTCCTCGGCAATGGGAAATCCGCGTTCCCGGACCCAGCGGACATCGCCCTCCTGCTGCTGGACCCGGTACTCGATTTCGTATTTCTGAGGCACCTTCCGTTCAAGGTAGGCCATGATCCGCAGCCGATCGTCCGTGTAAACCGCCTCCAGACGACTCTGGGGGGATGCGTAAAGCGCATCGCAGGAATCGCCCCAGACCCGTTCGTAAGACGGGCTGACATACAGCACCCGTTCGAGGCGCGGCTTTGCCAGAATGAAAATCTCGTCGATAGACTCGGTCACCTGCCGAAACAGATCTTCACCCGCCTCCAGGGAGGCCTCCAGGGAATGATTTTTCCCATTTTCCGTCATGATTTTCCCATGTACTCCCATAATTCTCCCATTGGCCCCAATAAACTTATTTATAGGACACTACCGGCACGGCTGTCAAAAGACGGAGCTGTAATTATCAGGGCCGCTCCAGGTTTCTTGGGCGGTGTGGCACACCGAAACGACCGTTTTGGAATCCGGCAGCTTGCCGATAACGTTTTCAGGCCCCCATTGTTTGGTAATGATAAACAAAAGTAAGGAATGAGCCGGTCATGCCTCCTCCCTTTGAATCCCTCTGGTTCGACTCAGCTCACCACAAGCCACACGGAAAGTAAGATATATGTCCTCCCCTATGGAAGGTTTGCTTTCTTAAATCAGTAATTTACAAGTTCCGCCAGTGGCAGCATTTGACAGGGTCACGTGTGGGTGACAGAATAGTCAATCACCCCAAACTTAGTTTTGTTTATAGGCGCGTTTTTTAAAGTGTTTGTCACGGGCGCCCGACATGGAAACATCGTGAGGCCCCCCATTTTTGTCGGACATAATTGTTGGATCGACTCCAGGCCGAACCGTTTTTCATAAAATCCTCGCCATATCGGGATAAACATGTTACAGGCTGATGTAATTATATATTTTTCTATTTTCGGATCTTTGACCCTAAGAATGTAAAAAATTCTGTACATTTTATGAGCATTAAAAGTCAAAAAATGTACTGAATATTACTGGCATGTGTTTTGCAATATTTGGTGGCAATGAAACGTATCCAATCTTGCGGTCAGAAAGTGAGGCTGCAGGGAACTTGGCAAAACGCATACGCTTAGGTAATAGACCCATGAAAACAACTCTGATTCAGACCTCGAGTAGACGATTGGAGTTTTGGCCGGCCAGGCGGTGTCTGGCCCTTTTGGGCGCGGCGCTGATCTTCATGGCTCTTCCGGCATCCGTCCACGCGGCGCTCATTGCCTATGATAATTTTGATACCCCGGTGGGCAGCAACAGCACCCTGACCAGCCGAACCATCAGCGGCTGGCCCACTACGTATCAGTCCTCCAACCAGATTTACGGCGTCACCAATCGTACGGAAGCGTTATCTGAGGGCGCCAGTAACTTGGTGGACACCTCCTTTTCAGCGAATGAGATTGATCTCTATGGTCTGCTTAAAACCACCGACACCGGTAACGTGTTCGCCGTCGAACGGCCTGAAGCTACTTTCTCAGCAATCTGGGAATTTGACATCAGCAAATCCTTGAGCAACGACCTGTCGGTCGGCATTGACTTTGCCGCCATGGGAGATTGGGAGAATTATCCAGAGTTTACGTTTACGGCATCTCTTGACGGCGCGCCTGACATTGACTTGTTCACATCAAACTGGGTGCCAGGAGCTACACCTCAAAATTACAATATGGAGTCGGGGGCTTACATAAGACAAATCCCACATGCGTTGACCCTGACCGATGATACTTCGAACACAACATATACAATCCTGAATGACTTTCAGCGGTTGTATGCGGATATCTCGGAGCCCGGTGAGGCGGACACCCTAACCCTTACCTATACGGCCTCGTATGCGACGCCACTTCAAACTCGGGTGTTCGCATTCGACAACATCGAGGTGTCCGGGGAGATCCCGGTGCCCGGAACGATATGGCTGCTCGGCGCCGGATTCCTGGGGTTCATCGGCGTCCGGAGACGATTTCAAAAATAATCGAGTATGCGCCGGTGGGCAGGGCAGCCGGGCTCGATTTGTCATGGACGGCCGCATCGACCATCACCGGCAAATAGATGTCAAAGCGTGTGCCGCCCCCGGGTTTGCTGTCCACGGAAATCGTTCCGCCGTGTTCGTGCAGGATCCCAGGGATCACGGACAACCCCATGCCGGTGCCTTTCCCATCGGATCTCGTCGTGAAAAACGGATCGAAGATCCGCTGAAGTACCTCCGGACCCATGCCGTGGCCGCTGTCGGCGACACTCAGGTGCAGGAACGGACCGGATGTCATGTCCGGATGCTTCCGTGCGAAGGTTTCGTCGAGATCGGCGTCCACCAGCGACACCTCCAGGGTCCCCCCTGTGTCCTCCATGGCGTGGGCCGCATTGGTGCACAGGTTCATGATAATCTGGTGAATCTGGGTGGGGTCCGCCATGACCGTTGCATCCGACACGATCTTTTGCCGGATTTCGATGGTGGCGGGCAGCGAGGCTCTCAACAGTTTCATGGTCTCTTTGACAATTGGTTTGACAAGAAGCGGCGTGAATTCCCGGTTTCCCCATCGGCTGAAGGCCAAGATCTGTTTGACCAGGTACCGGGCCCGGTCACCTGCCCTGAGAACCTGCTCGAGACTCGATTCCGGGGGGCTGCCCGGGGGGGTATCCATCAGGGCAATTTCCGTGTATCCAATGATGGCGGACAGTATATTATTAAAATCATGAGCAATACCGCCAGCAAGGGTTCCAATGGCCTCCATTTTCTGGGCCATCTGCAGACGCGTTTCCAGCAGCGTCTTCTCGGTCACATCGTCATAGAGAACAAGCCGGGCATCATTTTCCATGGTGACGACATGACGCCGGATCCGTTTCTCGGAACCATCCCTGGTGACCACCGTATGGGTGCGTGCCGGCAGTTCCCCGGAATCGGATCCGCCCATATCTGCTTTCCAGGGGCTCCGGAGGGATTCACGATATGCCGTGTCGGAACAGGCTTCCTGGAACCAGCCGTTGCCCGGGGGGATATCGTCGAGGGCGTAGCCGAAAATGCGGGTAAACTTCGGATTGACATATTGACAGGTGCCGTCTCTGCCGATCAGAGCGACGCCGACCGGGGATTGATCCAGCAGGATGTGAAACTTTTCTTTTTCCATCCGGAGCGCTTCTTCCGCGCGGCGAAGGTTGATTTCGTTTCGCTTCCGATCGGTGATATCCGAAAAAACGGCGGCCATCTGACCTGGGGCGGTCTGGAAGGCATGGACCTCAAACGCCCCTTGAACCGTGTCATCCCGGTAGTCAACCTGTTCGGCGTACCACATTTCCCCGTGGCGACAGATCCGCCGGTAGCGCTCCGGTATTTCCGTTCCGGTCAGCATGGGAAACGCATCCTCGATGGTTTTGCCGACAAACCGCCGGTTATCGACACCCAGTATCCGGTCAGCAGCCGGATTGGCATCGGTGAAGATCAGCCGATCGTCATCCTCCAGGCGATACATGTGAGCGGCAAGGGGCAGCACCCGAAGAAACGTCTTGAACGTTTCGTCAATGTGACGGCTCAAGGCGCCGGATTTCCGCAGCTCGGCATTTTCTTTTTCCAGGTTGAGAACTTTCTGGTGCAGATCCTCATTGGTACGGGGATTGGACATAACGTCTCTATTCGGTATGGGGAGCCGTGTGATGCTCATGGCCGTCTTTTGTAAGACAACGGCGTGGACCAGAACCATTTGGTATTATTGTAAGAAATTATTTTACCAAAGGCGGAGCCAAATATCAAATGCACCGCAGGATCACCCCCCGGGTCGGGACCGTGCCCCAACCGAGTCACCACCTGCCGGCGACCCCGGACGGGTCACAAGTGTAAACGGAACCGTCAAAATTGTCGCCGATATCGGATTTTCCCATTCCGCCGAAACCCGGTTAAATTCCGATAAAGATTTCAAATTATTGATATAAATATATTTTTATGTAATGCAGAAAAGTTCCGAATGATCCAATATTATGGCATTGATTTTGCTTGAAAAATAGGGTAGGTGGGATCTTCGATGACTTATCCCGGTGATCGCATTGGGACCAGGAACCCCACCCAGACAACCGAGAGCCACACCCCCCCTCCGGTACGGTTCTCACATCCACTTCCGGGCCGTCGAAAAGGCGGCCCGGTGTTTTTCGGGAGTCGTTGCCATGACCGATAAACCGCGCTGTGTCGTCCTCCCGTTTCGTCCCGAGAAACCAACCGACCCGATTGGCCGAGGTATGGCGCTTCACTTTCTTCTCGGCAATGTCATCATATTGCACACCGGATTTCGTGAATTCTGGTTTGGCTGGCGTGTCGGCAAAATTTTTTCTCAAAAGAATGAATTTAGAACCTACTGCCGAGACGAAGGGCCGGATCTTGACATGGTCCGCATTGGAAATGAGCAGCAGATCTGCTATTGGCTTTATGGACGTGTCGCTCAACATCCCGACTCCATGACAGCCACACTCTCCCTGAAGGACATCCATGCCGGGATCGAAAACACCACAGAGATGGCCCTGACGACCCGGGATGGCCTGGTCTCTTTTCGTCAACGGTTTTTGGAATGGCTGGCACAATGCGGGGTGGCGTTCCCCGAAGACCGGAAAGAAAAGGTGTTGTGGCCTGAACGTATCTCCTGGCAGGGCCTTGAGGATGTGGGCCACGCCCTTGAGGCCAATTACATCTTTTCAGCTTACCAGGATACGGCATCTCTCACGTTGACAACATTTGAACGGGCCGTAACGGAGTCGCCCCATTCGTTTATGAGCCAAAACCTGCTGGGATGGGCCAAATTTCGAAATGGCGACTACGACGGTGCCCGCAAGGCCTTTCATCGCGCTCTGGATGCCAATCCGCACAGTAACGGTGTCATGTCAGGACTTATGTGGTGTGGGGTTCAACTGGGGAACAAAGAGGATGCCTGCCGCTGGGCCGCCAGAAAAGCAGCGACACGGCGGGAGGATGAGGATGCGGCCGTTGAAAAGGCGATCGCCTTGTTGAAAAAGCACGGGAAAATATAAGGCTTTTGACTTAGCGGGAGAGCATGACCGGACCGGCCCACCCGACTTAAATAAGCGACGCATCTCTGAAATTGTTGTGGTTTATTCAGGAAAATAAGTGAACCTTCTCCAACATAATTGGAGAAGCATGGTAAAAGATAACCGCAAACGGCAGCATGCGATATTTTCTTTACCTGCTCGGCTTTGGGGCGACCCTGATTGCCGTATTGACCTCCACACGCGGGAAACCGGATAACGGTCGAGCCCGAATGACCCGGACAGGAATCGTTGCACTGCTACTGGGTTTTCTGGTGATGCTCTTTTCTATTCTCGGCACCTGGAAAGACCAAACCCGCATCAAGCAACTTTTGCACGGACGCGCCCCGGTGTCCGGTTCGGCAGAAGTCACGACCCAACAATAGGCCTTTTGGCAGGATGATCCCGCCCTTTACAACGCGATCGGAGGTGTTAAGGTATTATTGTTCCGGCGGTTTACTCAGATACGCCGGCGGAACACTCACAAGAGACCCTTCCCCCTCCTCCTATCGGGTGCTCTTGCAAACCCGCCGGGTTACGACACTGTGACCCGGCTTCTTTCGATGCATACGGTACAGAATCCCCCACAGACTTCCACGTCGTTTCCAGGCAATCCTGCCGACGCGGAACTGTGGGTATCCCGGGCAGATGGGCCTCCCCCATGGCCCCTCCAATTTTGACATTAGAAGGAAAGTCCTATATGAAGACTGGAAACCTGAAAAACTACTTGAATTTAATAGAAATATAAGCATCCGGCCGTTGTGTAACAGATCGGCACTCAAGGACATGCGGTGATGATCAGATGGCCGACAATTCTCCTGTTGTTTGTCATAGCCAGTGCCGGCTGGGTTTGGGCAGAGGAAACCGCCAAAACCGCGGGACAGAAACCGGAAGTCCGCGCTGATCTGATCACCAACGACCAGTTTATCGATGCGCTGAGAATCAAAGGCCCTGCCGGGGAATACCCCAAGGCCAAACTGCAAGCACTCCCCAATACCGAAACGCCCCAAGCCCAGGTCACCATCAACATCCTTTTCAAATCCGGATCGACGGAACTGGCGGATGATTTTTCTGTGCGACAGGTACAGGAGGCCGGTCAGGCGCTGTCTTCGGACGCTCTGGCCGGGTATTATTTTGAAATTGCCGGCCACACCGACAATGTCGGTAGCGAGGAAAAAAACTTGAGGCTGTCCCAGGAGCGGGCCGAGGCAATTAAACAATTTTTCATCAACTATTACGGAATTTCGCCGGAGCGACTCTTTGCGAGGGGATATGGTGAATCCATACCGATGGCGACCAACGACACCGACGAAAACAGGGCCAAAAACCGACGGGTTGTTTTCATCCGCATCGATAAACCGGAAATGATGATCAAGGAGATTGAGAAGAAAATGGAATAGTGTTTCGGCCCTGTTCAATGGGCCGATTTTTCACGGGGAAGCGTTTTCCGAGATACCCCTCTAACCGGTTGGTGCATTGGGCCACCCGTTCCATATCGACACCGGTCGTGATACCCAGAGACTCAAGTAGATAAACCGTGTCCTCGGTGGCGATATTGCCGGCGGCACCGTCTACGAACGGGCATCCCCCGATTCCTCCGAAAGCACAGTCAAAACGGGCAATCCCGTGCTCCAGGGCGGTCATGACATTGACAAGGCCCAGTCCATGCGTGTCGTGAAGGTGCAACGCAATGGGTACGGATCGGGCCACGTGCTGCAGCGCGGCCAGCACCTTGGAAATCTTGATCGGATCCGCCATTCCTGTGGTATCAGCAAGGACCAGGCCATGTGTTCCCGCCTCGAGAAACCTCCCCCCCAGCTCTAAGATCCGCTCATGGCCGATATGGCCTTCATAGACACATCCGAATGCACACTGAATACTTGTCCTTACGTGAAGACCTGCCTGCAGCGCCTGACCCACCATCGTCACCCCGTGCCGTTGGGCCTGTTCCAGGGACATACCGGCGTTTTTCCGACTATGCCGGTCACTGGCGGAAATCGACACCTCGACGGCATCCAGGCCCGATTCGACCGCGCGTTCGATGCCTTTCAAATTGAGTACCAGGCCCGTGTAAACGATACCCTTTTGACGCGGGAGTCGGCTCACCAGCCTTTCGGCATCCGCCATTTGGGGGACCTTGTCGGGTCGTACAAAAGAGGCAACCTGAATTTCACCGATACCCGCCGCCGCCAGACCGGAAATAATTTCCACCTTCAGATCCGTCGGAATTACGCTCGGTTCAAACTGGAAACCATCCCGTGGTCCTACCTCGACCAGGGTTACCGCCGTTGGAAAGACCCCTTTGAAAGGTATATTCGACAGTTCTTGTGCCATGTTGCCTCAAAACACAACTCGGTGTCGGATGTCATTGCTATAGTGGTTGTCATCAATATGTTCCGTTTGCAGAAATATGGAAACGATAACCGCAGAGACGCAGGGGGCGCAAAGGAACTTTGCGGTGAACCGTTGATCGTAAAATGAATCGGAACGCAATTCTGGCACTCGCTATAGCGTGGCTGGCGAACCCACCGAACATCTCACATCCGTGACCCGCAGACCGGTGCGGCAGCACCACTGCTGACATCAGCATCGATTTTAGAGTCTTACATGATCCATGCGGCCCGGGTCAAATCGTCGGCTGGGCCAGGCAGTCTCCAGAAAAGGGTTGACGCCGCATGGGGCCGCCTGTATGTGATTCGCATTTTATGGGAACATGGGTATGGCAACTATGATAGCACCGGTGCCGTCGGGGTATTGCATGAATTCAGATCCCCTGAAGATCTGTCTGCTGAGTTATCGCAGCAATCCGCATTCCGGAGGTCAAGGTGTGTATCTGAAAAATCTTTCCCGCGCCCTGAAAGATCTCGGCCACGACGTGACTGTCGTCACCGGTCCGCCGGACCCGCAACTGGACCGGGACATCCCGGTAGTGCGGGTTCCCTGTCTCGACCTCTACAACCCGGAGGATCCCTTTCGGGTGCCCACGCTTTCGGAATTGAGCCGGCCGGTGAACCTCATCGAATGGTTGGGTGTGTCCACCACCGGCTTTCCGGAGCCCTTCACCTTTGGCCTTCGGGTGTATCGGTTGCTGGCGGGTCGTAGAAACGGATACGACATCGTACACGACAATCAAAGTCTGTCCTATGGTGTCTGGGCCATTGCCCGGAAAACTCCCACCGTGGCCACCATTCATCACCCTATCACCGTGGACCGGGATCTGGCGGTCCGTTCGGTATCCACCCTGTGAGAAAAGTTCAAACACCTTCGGTGGCACTCGTTTATCCGTATGCAGAAAGTGGTCGCCAGGACGCTGAATCCCATTATCACCGTATCGGAAAAGGCCCGCCAGGATATCGGCCGGGATTTTACAATTCCGGCAGACCGCTTCCGGGTCGTGTTCAACGGGATCGATCTCGACCGATTTCACCCGGTTCCGGAAATCCCGAGGGAAAGTAATCGGATCATCGCAACGAACAGCTCCGATACACCACTCAAGGGCCTTCACTACCTCATTGAGGCGGTGGCCAGAATCGCTGCCAGACGGCCCCTGAAGCTACAGATTATCGGAGAGCTCAAAAAGGGTGGCGATATCGACCGGCTCATCCACGGTCTCGGTATCGGGCCGGTGGTTCAGTTTACCGGGCGCATCAGCCATTCAGATTTCGTCCGACAGTATGCGAAAGCGTCCATGGCAGTGGTACCGTCTATTTACGAAGGGTTCGGTCTGCCTGTGGGAGAAGCTATGGCCTGCGGCGTTCCTGTGATCAGTACCACCGGTGGCGCTTTGCCGGAGGTGGTCGGTGATGCCGGTATCCTGGTACCACCGGCAGACCCGGAGGCCCTGGCCGAAGCGATGTTGAATTTAATCGACCATCCTGGGCGGGCGGCGGCATTGGGCCGGGCCGGCCGGGATCGGGTGCAGCGCCGGTTTACATGGAAACGGGCTGCCCAAAACACCGTCGATGTCTACCGGGAGGTCGTCTGTGATCACCATCGATTTCAAACGGATAGGCCTTTCAGCGGGTGACCGGATTCTGGACATCGGTTGCGGCTCCGGCCGTCATGTCGGAGAAGCCATCCGATACGACGATGTGTTTGTGGTCGGTGCAGATCTTCGCACCGAAGATTTGACCGCCGGCAGGCAGCGGCTCGCTTTCCATGAAAAGATCGGGGCGTGCCGGGGTCGATGGCAGCTGGCAGCGGCCGACCTCCTGGAATTGCCCTTTGCCGATGCGAGCTTCGATCTGGTAATCTGCTCCGAGGTGCTGGAGCATATCGAAATGGATGCTGCCGCGGCCGCAGAACTTGTCCGGGTTTTGAAACCGGGGAAAACTCTGGCAGTCAGTGTTCCAAGGTGGTACCCGGAGCGGGTTTGCTGGACGCTATCAAAGGAATACGGCTCGGCAAGCGATGGGCACCTCCGGATCTACCGAAGCGAAGACATCTCCCGGCTTTTCAGGAACCGCGGACTGACACCCTGGGCCTCCCATTTTGCCCACGGGCTGCACACCCCTTTCTGGTGGCTCAAGTGTCTCCTCGGCCCGGATGGCGATCCGCCCTGGCCGGTGAGGATATACCATCGCTTTCTTGTGTGGGATATGATGAAGCGCCCCCGGATCACCCGATGGTTGGAAACATTGGCAAATCCGCTCATTGGCAAAAGCCTGGTCTTGTATTTGAGGAAAGGACAGACATGATCACATCCGGAGTGATCCAGAATCGACATATTTCCGGTGTAGATATCCGGGCCACGGCGGAGTTTATTCTCAGCGTCCAGAATCCCGATGGTGAAATCCCCTGGTCCCGGGACGGCAGAACCGATCCATGGGACCATGTGGAAAGCGCCATGGGATTGACCGTTGCCGGCTATGAGAAGGCCGTCAGAAAGGCCTACGCATGGTCTGCTTCGACACAACTGGCCGATGGGAGCTGGTGGTCGTACTACCGGAACGGCTCACCGGCACAAGGGGCTTACAAGGATTCCAACATGATCGCCTACATCGCCGTGGGGGTCTACCATTACTATCTGGTGACCCGGGACCGGAGCTTTCTGCGCCGCATGTGGCCAGTCGTGAAAAAAGCGATGGACTATGTTGTCGATATGCAGGGGCCCGGTGGAGAGATCCTCTGGGCCAAAAGGGCGGACGGCAGCACATCCTCCAGAGCGCTGCTGACAGGTTCCAGTTCCATCTATATGAGCCTGAAATGTGCGCTGAAGATCGCTACCCTTCTTGGCAGACGAGAACATCGATATAATACCGCCCGGAGCCTGCTTGGAGATGCGATCCGGTACCGGCCGGAACGTTTTGACATGAGCAAAGCCCGGTTTTCCATGGACTGGTATTATCCGGTATTGTGCGGAGCCATCACCGGTGATGCCGCTTGGAAGCGGATTCAGAAGCAGTGGTCCTGTTTTGCCGTTCCCGGCTGGGGGGTCCGTTGCGTTTCCGACAGGCAGTGGACGACCATGGCGGAAACCGCCGAACTGGCGGTCACCCTGGCCGCCATCGGCCGATACGCCGCAGCAGCAACCACGCTGAACTGGATTCTCGACAAACGGTACGCAAATGGCGCGTTCTGGACCGGCGTCACTTTTCCGGACGGCATTATCTACACGGGTGAACAAACGACCTGGACCGGTGCCGCGGTCCTTCTCGCTGCAGATGTCCTCTACGATCTCACTGCGGGCAGCCACCTTTTCAAACACAGCCACTGGGCGCCGAACGCCATGCTGCGCGACGCCGTTTGACCCCAATTTTGATATTTAGAAATTTAGGTTATAGCGGTTGCCCGAATTCCGTTACGAATGGTTTAGGGAAAAGACTTTACCCTAAAGCCGCCAGGCTCCGTATATAGCAGTTGCCATAAATATGTTCCGATTGAAGGTAGGGGTCCAGGGCGTGGATCCTCCCGACCCGGCAGGCAAAGGGAGCTGAGTTCGTAGTGCTTCTTCCTTTTTGCTGCCCTTCGGGTGTCCCCCTTCGACTACGCGTCCCTCGCGTTGCCACCGACCTTTTCCATGCGGATCACAAACAGCAGCAGGGCGGGAATGACAAAGACGGTGAAGAACGTGGAGACGGCCAGCCCGCCGAGAATTACGCTGCCCAACCCCCGGTACAGCTCAGAGCCCGAGCCGGGAAAGAGCACCAGGGGCAGCATCCCGAATATACTGGTCATTGCGCTCATATAAATCGGGCGCAGCCGGACCCGCGCGGATTCGAGCACTGCGGAACGGTGGTCCAACCCGTGAAAACGGACATTGTTCAGCGCCTGGTATACGATAAGAATCGCGTTGTTGACGACAACCCCGATCAGTATGACGAATCCCAGCATGGTGACGATGTCCAGGGGCTGGTTGACAAACAGATTGAGCAGCTGCAGGCCCACGAACCCTCCGGCGCCGGCCAGAGGTACGGTGAACATGATAATCAGCGGGTAGATGAAATTGCCGAACAGGGCAGACATCAGCAGGTAGGAAATCATTGCAGCGAGGACAAAGTTCCACTGAAGGGCGCTTTTCGTCTCGACCAGCTTGTCGGCCGCCCCGCTCATGTTCACGCGGACATTCTGGAGCATGCCGGCCTCGCGCAGCGGCGGTAGAATGTCGCCGTCAATAATTTCCATCGCCGCCTGCAGGGGCAGGTCATCGGGCGGCGTGATCTGAAGGGTGATGGTCCGGTTTCGCTCCAGGTGGCGGATCTGGGTGATGCCGTAGGTCCGCTCGAGCCGCGCCAGGCTGGACACCGGAATCACATTACCCCCTGCAGTGACCACCAGTGCCCTGTAGAGATCTTCCGGTGTAGCGATCTTTTCTTCCGCCGTCATCAACACCATGTCGATTTTCTTCCGCCCCTCCTGTTTGTATTCTCCCACGACGCGGCCGTCCATGAGGACGTCGACGGTTTCGCCCAGATCCCGTGCAGAAAACCCGTTGGCTTTGAGCCGATCCCGATCGGGTAGAATCCGGACCTCCGGATAGAGGAGTTCCATGGATGGAATCGGCCGGATCTGTGCGGTCGGCATGGCGCCTTTGATTTTGACGAAGAGAAGACCGGCGGATTGGGCAATGGGGTTCAAGTCCTCTCCACTGATATCCAGATCGATCGTGCGGCCCCGCCCGAGACGGGTTTGGAAAATGCCGGGCTGTATGCTGATGCCGATCATTCCCGGAATGGAGTTGAGCATCCGGGTAAACAGGGGCAACAACTCCCGGGCCCGCTCCGGTTGGGTGCTCAGGGCTCCGGAGATCATAATCCGATCCGCGCCGACGTAAAAGAGGTGCTTGATCCCCGGGATACCGTCGACTTCCTCCTTCCCGATGTAGGGGCTGGCCTGGGTGAACAGAAAGTCACCAATCTCCTCGAGCTCCTGCACGGAAAGACCCGGGGGCGGTACAAAGATATTCAGAACCAGGTTGCGGTTTCCCTGGGGAAGATATTCCATCTTGGGAATCAGCGCCAACGCCGTCAACACCGCAGCGCCGGTAAATAATCCAACGACGGCAATCCGGCGCCACCCGCTCCTGGTAATAACGTCGATGAGCCCGACGATCCCGTCGACCACGGCGCGGCCTGCGGAAGTCAGCACATTGGGGCCGCTTTTTTTCTTTTTGGCGCTCAGGCTGAAAAGCTGTTTCGAGAGCATCGGAATGACCGTCACCGAGGTGATCAGGCTCAGGCTGACGGCACAGACCACGGCAAGGGCGATATCTCGAAACAGCTGGCCGGCTTCCTCTTTCAGAAAGACAACCGGAAGGAAAACGGCTATGGTCGTCAGAGTAGATGCCAGCACGGCGCCCCATACCTCCCGGGTGCCGTCGTATGCCGCGTCGAATGCCCCCTTGCCCATGCCGCGATGCCGGTCGATGTTTTCTATCACCACAATGGCGTTGTCGACCAGCATCCCCACGGCGAACGCAATTCCGGACAGACTGACCACATTCAGATTGCGTCCAAAGGCATTCATGAAGATAAAGGTGCCGAGGACACTGATGGGGATGGCAGTGGCGACAACCGCCGTCGATCGAAGACTGCGAAGAAACAGAAGCAGAACACCGATGGCCAGAAGGCCGCCGATGAGAATGTTCTGGCGGATCAATCCGATGGCACCGCGGATATAACCCCGCTGGTCGTAGACCCATTTGAAGTAAATCCTCTCGGGCTGCAACTTCTCCGCATTAAGCCATTGGACCACCTCATAGACCCGGTCGCTCAGTTCCAGGATGTTGACCCCGGGTTCCGGCTTGATACCCACCGCCATGCCGCCTTCCCCATTGTGGAAGACGGACGCTCTCCGTTTGGTAAAGTCATGGCGAACCTCGGCGACCTGTCCTAAAAAAATCCGGCGCTGGCCGCTCGATTTCAGGACAACACCTTCGACGTCGTCTATCGAATTGAACTCGGCGGTGGTGCGAATCCGGTAATCCCGTCGTCCCACGCCCAAGATCCCGGCGGAGACATTGGTGTTTTCAGCGTCAAGGGCTCCGATCACGTCATGGACCGTCAATCCGAATTCGGCCAGACGGGTAGGATCGACAATGACGTGAAGCTCTTCCTCCCGGCCGCCGCCGACAAACAGATCGGCCACCCCCTCGACGCGTTCCAGGTGCTGGCGAATGTCGTTCTCAAAAAAGGTCCGGTAGGTGTCGACAGCCCTTTGGTTGCCTTCCTCGGCCCGCATGACGATCCATATGACCGGCGATGTGGCAGCTCCGGTGGCGTTGATTATCGGGCGATCCACGCCATCCGGGTAGGATTCCACCTCGTTGAGCTTGTTGGAGACCCGGAGCAGGGCATCATCCAGGTCCGTGCCGATGGTAAAACGCAGGGAAATTTGGCCCCGGGCATTGAGGGCATCGCTCTCCATCTCCACCAGGCCCGGGATCCCTTTAAG
This sequence comes from Olavius algarvensis associated proteobacterium Delta 3, assembly GCA_903231505.1. Taxonomy (GTDB): domain Bacteria; phylum Desulfobacterota; class Desulfobacteria; order Desulfobacterales; family CAFBRK01; genus CAFBRK01. The sequence goes on from CAFBRK010000056.1 coordinate 73,646, forward strand.
GGTGTTTTCCTGTTCCTCGATGATGTCCCGTTCAATTTCAAACGGCGTGGCGCCGCGCCAGGTCGTGGTGACGGTGATAACCGGCTCTACCACGGTCGGACTCAGCTGGTACGGCATCTGCTGGAGTCCGAGAAAACCGAACATCACCACGAGGATCACGCCGACGATGACGGTGACCGGTTTTTGTATGGAAAAACGGATGATATCCATGGGGGTGTTGACCCGTTTATTCAATCATGAGGTGACATTTGGCAGTTTCAGTCATCAAAGATACCGGTAATAGAGAGGTTTGCCGGTTTGCCCGTGGGCCCGTTCGGCCGCTGATTATCTAGTCTGAAAGGCTGGCCCGCACCCTGGATTTATACTTATCGAGGGTTCAATAGAAGCATAAGATAAGGTTTCTTCCCTATTTAACCGGCAAACGGGCCAACCGGCCAACCGGCTGACGGATTTACTTCTGCTTTATAACCTTCAGCGGCTGGCCGTCCCGGATCCGCTCGTTGCCCTTGACGACCGCCTTCATCCCGGCTTCCAGCCCCTCTCCGGTGATACCCGCCATCAATCCGTGATAGCCCTCTACCTGAACCGGTATCATCTTCGCCAGCCCGGACACGTCGATAAAGACCACCGTCATCCCGAATTTACTGATCACGGCATCCCTGTGTACCGACAGCCCCCTCACCATTGGACCCGAAGGCAGGGTGATCCGGGCCTCCATCCCTTCGATCAGCAGATACTTGTTGGGCAGGCGGATTTTAACGCTGAACGTGCGTGTGGCCACATCGCCCCGGGGCACCACGGCCGCGATGTTTCCCGTAAACCGGCGCTTACCGCGCCGTATTGGGACCTCTCGTCCCGTCTCCAAGTATTCGAGGATCCCTTCCGGGACATCCACCACCACATCCACCTCCGTGTCATTGGCAATCACGCCGACGGTGGCACCGGCCGATACCCACTCGCCGACGTCCACATCCCGGCGGATGACCACACCGTCAAACGGTGACCGGATCGTCATTTTCCGTTTCATCAGCTGGTCGTGCTCCAATTCAAAGGATAACGCGGCGGCCTTTTTTTCGAGCCCCTGCATGCGAAATCGGCTGGTATCGTATACCGATACGGCGATTGACCGACCCTTGTACAGAGACTCCATGCGTTGAAGATCTTTCCGGGCATCTTCCAGCTCAACCCGCGCCTGATCGTACAGGGCAGCTGTCTTTTTCAGATTCAAATCCAGCAACGCGGTGTCCAGCTGGACCAGCACCATCCCGGAAAACACCTGCTGGCCCTCCTCGAAGGTGACCACATCGGCACGGCCGGCCACCTCGGCGGCCACGTCGGACACCTGGGCAAAAAATACCGTTCCGACAAAATCGCTCATGGGCTGGGATTCACCCGGACGGATTTCAGCGACACTGACAATCCCGGGGCGCATGGGAGGGCCGCCTTTGCCTTTGGACTGGGCGACGGCACCTGCGGCCGGGATCACAAGGATGAGGGCCACCGTCACTGCGATGACGCGCGGCCATCGATCCCGTGTCACCCATCCTCTGATCATCGGTTTCCGGTCCACGCATTGTGATCGGAGCGTATTCATGGTGTCATCCATCCTCCTCCGGAAAACTGGTGGGTGTTCGGCGCTGCAGCACACCGAGCGTTCCGGTCATCGGCAGCTCGATAAAAAGGCCGGAAGAGATCGCCCGTTGATACACACGGAAGGGTGCCTGACCGCCTTTTGCAGGGTCTTCAAAAATGTCGTGAATCAACAGGTAGCCTCCCGCAATCACATGCCCCGACCAGACATTGTAGTCCGTGAACGCGTCTGCGAACGAATGTCCCCCGTCGATGAACACCAGGCTCAGCGGTATGGACCAGGCCCGTGCCGGAAGATCCGATCGGCAGACCATCGGCACCACGGTGTCCTCGAGGCCGGCCTGTTCGAGGGTTTGCCGGAAATGCCGGAACGTGTCCAGACGGCCGGTTTGTGGATCGAGAAGTTCCGGGTCGAAATAGGGTTCCCCGGGCTGCTGTTCCTCGGAACCACGGTGGTGATCAATGGAAAACAGCACCGTTCCGCTGCTCCGGCAAGCGGTGCCCAGGCATAGCGTCGACCTTCCGCAGTATCCCCCGATCTCGAGACAGGGTCCGCGGCGGCTGGCATCCAGGCCGAGTCGGTACAGCCGCGCCGCCTCGTCGCGATCCAAAAAGCCTTTGACGCCTTCTATCATCTCCGGATCAAACAGCATGGCCGCCCATGGGCATTATCCGCCTTCCTCGTCATATCCCCGGACCAGGACCGCCCGTGGCTTGGCACCATCGGACGGACCGACAATCCCCTCCCGCTCCATGACCTCGATGATGCGGGCGGCGCGGTTGTATCCGATGCGCAGGTGCCGCTGGATCATGGATATCGATGCCTGGCGGGTCCGCGTCACAAGGGCCACCGCTTCGTCGTATTTTTCATCATAGGCATCTTCTTCGATATCGGCCGTCACCTTTGGCGGTGCAGCGGTGACCGACCGATCATATTCTCTCGACTCCTGTTGTTTTAGAAATTCGGTAATACGCGCCAGTTCCGCCTCAGAGATGTAGGCGCCATGAATCCGCTGGAGTTTGGCAGTCCCCGGCGGCAGGAACAGCATATCGCCACTGCCGAGCAGATTCTCGGCACCCACCGTATCGATGATCGTCCGGGAGTCGGTACGCGACGACACCTGAAACGTCAACCGGGTGGGAAAATTGGCTTTGATGATCCCGGTAAGCACGTCCACCGATGGCCGTTGGGTGGCCAGAATGAGATGGATCCCGGCGGCTCTTGCCATCTGGGCCAGCCGTGTCAGCGCCACTTCCACATCCCTGGATGCCACCATCATCAGGTCGGCCAGTTCGTCGATGATGATGACGATAAAGGGGAGTTTTTCCGGTGGCGGGGTGTCCCCATCCGGCGTCTTTTTCTGAATCTTTTGGTTGTACTGCTTGATGTTCCGCGCCCGGATCTCCGAAAGCAGTTCATAACGCCGTTCCATTTCCCGAACCGCCCAGAAGAGGGCGTTGGTCGCCTTCTTGGGATTGGTCACCACGGGAGTGATCAGATGGGGAATCCCATCATAATGGGACAACTCAATGCGCTTTGGATCGATCATGATCAGCCGGACGTCCTCCGGAGACGCCTTGTACAAAAAGCTGCAAATCATGGCGTTGAGCGCAACGCTTTTTCCGGTTCCGGTGGCCCCGGCAATTAAAAGATGCGGCATCTTATCCAATTCGGCCACCACCGGCTGTCCGACGATATCCTTTCCCAGGCAGAGGGTCAGGGTGGATTTGGATTTTTCATAGACCGCAGAAACCACGATCTCCTTGAATCTTACAATATCCCGGGTGGCATTGGGGATCTCGATGCCGATGGCAGCCTTGCCGGGTATCGGCGCTACGATGCGGATAGCGGTCGCCCGCAGGGCCAATGCCAGATCGTCCGTCAGACTCACGATCCTGTTGATTTTAACCCCCGGCGCGGGTTCATACTCGAAGGTGGTCACCACCGGACCCGGCGCCACCGATACGACCTTGCCGTCGACCCCGAAATCCTCCAGCTTTTTTTCCACCAGCCGCGACAGCACTTTCAGGTTTTCATCGTCGGCAGACACCAGGGTCTCCCCCGGACCGTCGAGAAAATTCACGGAGGGCCGCACGTACCCGCTGCCGCTGTGCATAAAATCAAAGACTTCCTGTTTGGGCGCCGGTACATCCCTGACAGGCTTGGGTTCCGGAGTCTTGATCTGAATGTCCCGTTTCTGTTTGGCTTCTCGGGCGTTGGCCTTTTGGGTCCGCTTCCGGCTCTTTTCCCGGCGCTCACGCCACTTGATCCAGGACGTTCTGGCCCCTTCGGTCGCCACGACCGCCAGTCGGCCGCCGCGGCGACCAAAGTTGACCAGAGAAAAACCGGTGCTCATGATGAAGCCGACCAGCCACGCCAGGGACAGGATAATGGCAGCGCCGGTTGGATTGGCATAGGAGACCAGGAACGATTGAAGCGGGATTCCGACGATGCCTCCGGCAGAGAACCGGCTGTCGAACAGGATGTAGGCCTCCTGCCGGAATGCCAGAAGACTTCCGGTGGTGACCACCAGCAGGATCCCTCCGGAAGTGGTCAGGGCAATCCCCCGTCCGGGGTCCGGCCCGAAAAACTGGATGCAGGCAAGCAGCAAAACAAATGGGATCCAGAACGCACCCACCCCGAACAGCCCAACCAGAGCGCCGGCCAGATGGGCACCGAACACGCCGAACAGGTTCTCTATGTCGCCGAAAGCTTTCGCGTTATGGATGGATGGGTCACCGGGGCTGTAGGAGATAAGACTAATGAGAGAAAAGATGACGAGGAAGAATAAAAATATGCCGATGATTTCCTTACGCATGCATCTGCTTTGCGGCGGTTTGGGAAAACAAGTCGACCATGGTGCCGATAAACGGAAACCATGACCGGGGTGTTCCCCCCGCCGTCATCCTCCACGTCGGTTTATTCGGGTCGCGGCTGTCCTGGAAACAGATCGGGTTGAGCCGGACATCGCCATCGTCGGATTAAACTTCCAGGAGAAACGGCAGTATGACCGGCCGACGGCCAATGGTAAAGAAGAAATACTGCCGAAGTGCCTTTTGGAGCCGGGTTCGGATCTCCGCGACGCGATTCGGATAGCCTGGCTCGACTTCTTCGACGATCTCCAGGACAACGCACTGGGCATCTTCGATCAGGTGACCGGTGTCCTGTTTGAAGACGAAACCGCGGGATACGATTTCCGGTCCGTATACCACAATCCCGGTTTCTTCGTCAAAAGCCATGGTCACCACCACCAGCCCATCTTCGGACAGAATCCGACGCTCCTTGAGCACGCTCCGGCCGACGTCACCGATCCCCTTGCCGTCAATCAGGATTCGCCCGGTGGCGACCGTGTCCCCGGCCCGGATGCCGAATTCATCGAATTCAATGATCTGGCCGTTGTCAGCCAGAAGGATCCGTTCCTCTGGTATCCCGACCGATTGGGCCAATCTGCCGTGGAGCACCAGATGGCGATATTCGCCATGTATCGGAATAAAGAACCGGGGCCGGGTCAGACTGATCATTAGTTTCAACTCTTCCCGAAACGCGTGGCCGGACACGTGTATCTCCGATATTTTTTCGTAAATAACATCCGCGCCTCGGCGGTAGAGATTATTGATGATATTTCCGATGGCCTTTTCGTTGCCCGGTATAAATTTCGACGACAGCAGAACCGTGTCGCCTTCCTTGATGCGGAGCTGCTTGTGTGTTCCGGCAGCCATGCGCGCCAGCGCAGACATGGGCTCCCCCTGGCTGCCGGTGGTGATGATCACCACGTCACGATCCGCATAATTTCGAATCTCGCCCACCTGGATCTCCATGCCCTCGGGAATGTTGAGGTAACCCATGGATTTCGCCAGGTGGACGCTGATTTCCAGACTTTTTCCATTGACGGCGATCTTGTTGCCGCGCTCGGCAGCGATGTCGACTATCTGTTGAATCCGCATGATGTTGGAGGCAAACAACGCCACGATCACCCGCCCCGTGCTGGACATGATGATTCTTGAAAGGGTTTCTCCAATCTCCTTGTCGGATATGGTATAGCCCTCCTTTTCGACATTGGTGGAGTCGGAAAGGAGCGCCAGCACCCCTTCCTGGCCAAGGCGGGCAAAGGTGTTGACATCCGTGTTGGCCCCGGTCACTCGCGTGTGGTTGATCTTGAAATCTCCGGTATGCACAAGCAGACCGACCGGTGTTCGAACGGCAAGCCCGACCCCGTCGACAACACTGTGCCCCACCTGGATAAACTCGACCTGGAACGGTCCCAGCCGCACGATCTCACCCGCAAGTACATCGTGCAGCCGGGCATTCTCTATCAGGTCGTGCTCCTCGAGCCTGTGCCGGACAAGACCGAGGGTAAACGGTGTGCCGAACACCGGACAGTTGATGAGCCGGAGCAAATACGGCAGCGCACCGATGTGATCCTCGTGGGCGTGAGTCAGCACGACGCCGGCGACTTTGGCAGCGTTTTCCTTGAGATAGCCCATATCGGGAATCACGTAGTCCACACCCAGCATGTAGTCTTCCGGAAACATCAATCCGGCGTCCACCACGAATATGGTCTCTTCAAATTCCATGAGCATCATATTCAGGCCGATTTCCCCAAGGCCCCCGAGAGGGATGATCTTCAACACGAAATTATCTCCTGTTGCAGTTGGTTAAGGGCGTTTTGCATGATTCCTCGAACGCGCTCCAGCAACTCATCCTTATTCTCCCGGCGGTAGCCTGCTGTGGGGACGGGTTCCAGAACCTCGACAAGAACCGGACCGGACCGGACTCTGAGGCCGCTTTTCGGCATAATCGGAAAGGTGCCGTGGATGATGACCGGTACAATCGGCACGCCGGCATCGACAGCCAGAATAAACCCGCCTTTCTTGAAGGGCCGCAACCGTCCATCCAGGCTCCGGGTTCCCTCCGGAAATATCATCACCGAAACACCGCGGCGAATGGCACCGGCTGCCCGGTTCAGGCTCTGGATAGCGGCATCCCGATCCGTCCGGTCGATGCCGATATATCCGGCACCCTTCATACCCTGTCCCAGTATCGGGATGCGGAAGAGCTCAGCTTTGGCGATCCATCTGAATTGCGTCCGCAAGTGCCCCACCAGTACGGGGATGTCAAAGTTGCTCTGGTGGTTGCACATGAAAATATAGGGTTTCGTCGAATCGATATGCTCCATACCCCGGATGGAGACACGCACCCGGCTCACCCGGAGTATGGATTGCCCCCAGAGCCTGCCGATGCGATGCACCACATTCTCGGTGTTCTGAAAAAAAGAGAGGATGGCCGCCGGCGTCCCAAAGAGAAGGGTCGCCAGAATGGTCCATGATATGGTGATATAGCTCTTCAGCATCGCGGAAGGTTCATCAAGTTTATTCCGGTGGTCCCGGGGGAAGGCGGTGCCTGGTACACGGTCGACCGATAGGTTAAATACTATGTCTTGATATCGAGTTTCTCAAAAATGGCATCGATCACGTCGACAAGCCAGTTTCGCTGGCCCTCGGTCGCATAGCCGATGCAGTCGCAGCGCATGCGATTGTTTGTCCGCACCAGCAGCTCGCAGTGCAACGACGCCGGCGTCAGTTCGAGGCTGAAAAAAAAGGGCTGACAATCTGTATGATCCCGCTGGGTCTCATTGAGCAAGTCGTCCGCAATCGGCACCCGGTATAGACTGTCCATGACAGCCCGCTCCAGGTGTTCATCCAGATAGACTTTCAATTTCTCATGCTCCGGTGGTCGGATCTCGTCAATCAGATATGCTTTCATGACCCCCCCATGCCACAGCCGCCGATCCGGTGCCATGTGGCATGACCCGTAAAGGGCGCACGTTTGCCGAAACCCGTCACCGTCGGCCGTCACCCCTCCTGTTTCAAAAAATGTCTAATTATCACAGAATATTGGACCGGGCAATATCGATTTTACCTCGAACATGGGATCACGGCCCTTTCAGCATCACGCTCCGGGCGTGTCGGTTTCCACCCGCGGGCCTTGATTCGGGCAAGGAATACCGTTACCTTGCGTGGGCGTTACCGGGGCCGACGCCCCGGTTTGGATCTATGGCAACATCGGAATGTCATTCCGATAATTGCATTGCGATTGGCTAAATCAGTATCGGAATCGGGAGCAATGTAGATGCTGGAAATCAATTGGTTTCTGGGAATATATCTTTTGCTGTTGGCGATTCACCTCGCGGCCGAACTTGCCGTGGACGTTCTCAACCTCACCCGCCTGAAGTCCCACGGCCGGACGGTGCCACCGGTTTTCGAGGGTATCATCGACGGTCCTGTTCTGGGGAAAATCAGCCGTTATACCGCAGATAAACACCATCTGGGGATGGTGCGCACGGTGTTTATGAATCTCCTGTTTCTGGCGCTTCTACTGTCCGGGATATTCCCGGTGCTGTCGGAGCATCTTTCCGGATGGCACCCGATTCCTGCCGGGCTTGCGTTCTTTGGCATCCTTGCCCTGGGTTTCGGGGTGCTGGAGCTGCCCTTCGGGCTCTATCACACGTTCGTTATCGAAAACCGGTACGGATTCAATACGAAAACAATGACATTATGGCTTGCCGACCTGATGAAATCCGCGGCGATCGGTGCGATTCTGGGAGGAGCGCTCCTTTCCACCCTGCTGGCCCTCATGGCCTATGCCGGCTCGGTCTGGTGGGTTCCGGCGTGGTGCGCGTTCATCGGCTTTCAACTCCTGGTGACGATTCTCTACCCGACGGTCATCGCACCCATATTCAATACGTTCTCGTCTCTGGGGGACAGTGACCTCGGAGAGCGGATCCGTGACATGGCGGCAGCCGAAGGGATTCGACTTGACGGCGTTTTCACAATGGACGCCAGCCAACGCACCCGGCACTCCAACGCCTATTTTACGGGGATCGGAAAGGCCAAGCGGATCGTTCTTTTTGATTCACTGCTGGCCGCCCATCCGGCCGATGAAATACTGGCGGTGCTCGCCCATGAAATCGGTCACCTGAAAAAACACCACATCGTGAAAAACCTGGTGATGATGAGTCTCATTTCCCTTCTGCTGTTTGCCGCGGCGGCGGCGCTCATGGGGTGGGACACGCCGTACCGGAGTTTTGGTTTTACCACATCGGTCGATTACATCGGTCTGTTTCTGATCGGTATTCTCTGGGGACCGATCGGATTTTTCCTGACACCGCTGACGATGGCAATGTCCCGCTTCCATGAACGTCAGGCCGATGAGTATGCGCTTTGCGTGATCGGCTCTCCGGCGCCGCTGGTGTCGGCCCTACGGCAGCTGGCCAGAGACAATCTGTCCAACATCCACCCCCATCCGCTGTACGTGCTTCTGAATTATTCCCATCCGCCGCTGGTCGAGCGCCTGGAGCGGCTGTCGGAATGCCTCAGCAATTGACACAGGATATATGGGTCGGGAGTTCGCGGTATCCTCACCATCGGAATCGGGATCCGGGCAGGATCATCTTGGTGGAGGGCTCAGCTCGAAGAAAGATTCGATTTGACCGGCCAGGGCGCCTGTGGTCAGGGGCCGGTACCGGGCGGCTCGCCCGCTGCACCGTTTTAACGCACGGGAAAATATCCGTTCCTTTCCGGCAAACAACCGGACGAGCGCCTGGAACAGAAAAAAGCACAGAAATAACAGAATCGCCAGTGTCACCAGGGCATGCACAAAGAAATCCACCGGCAGATAACTGCCGGCCACATATTCTTTTGCCGTAATCCAGCCGACATGCACCAGGGCGGCCAGTACCGGTACATTGAACAAAAACTGCAACCCCAGGTTGCTCAATCGTCTTGAGGACGCCTCGACCTCGGTTTCCAGTGCTTCCAGCCAGATCATGGAGAGTTCTTCGCCAACCTGACGTTCTTTCATTACCGTCTCTCCGTCATTGCGAAGGGCCGGGTCAAATCGGGCACGGACCAACAACTCCGAAATTTCCGTCCAGTTACGCAAAAACACATTCCGGTAGGCCTGGAGCGGAAGTTGCGCCTGCGCCCGATCCCCTTCGGTGTCTTCCGAAGGTGCCAGACCCTTGAGGGAGGCGGCAAGTCCGCTCAGACGTCGAATGGGCCGCCCGTACCGCAACATCCGACTGATGCCACCGCCGATCAGCAGCCATCGGGCCCAGGCGGCAATGAGCCACCCGACCGGACCCATCCAGCGCTGGGCCAGTTTGGCATACACATCGACCGTGACACCGGGCAATCGGTGGGGGTCATGGTCTTGCAGGGCGGTCAGGGCGTTCTCTACGGCCCTTTTTTCCACCTCGCGCATGCGCCGGGCGGCCGCCTGCATGGGCGTGTTGTCTTTTTCCACCTCTTCTTGAATGGCGGCCGACAGAAAATCCCTGAGCTGACGGGCATTGTCCAGACGACGATCCATCACTGCGGCCGGCAGACCCAATTGTTCCAGGAGCAATCGTTTCAGGGCGCTGAACTGGTCAAAGCCATGTCGCGGTCGGGCGGTGTCGGCCCAGTCCGGATCAGCCAGATGACTCCTGGCGGAGATGCAAAACAGCCGGGTCACCGGCCGACCCCATGCTTGGCCGATGTACCGTTGAAAGTCAGGACCTATGGCGTCTTTGAGTTCGGTTTCAGACTGTCGATCGCACTTGTTGAGCACGGCAATAATGGAATCCCCGTCAAAATATTGAACCAGAGTCGTTAGAAAATCGGCATGGTCCAGCCGTTTGGGGTTCTCCACGTCGAAGACGCAGAGCAGGACATCCGACAGGAAGACGACCTCCTGGATGATCGGCAGGTGGTGGGCCTGTTCGACGCTATCGGTGTCCGGGGTATCAATTAATACCAGGTTTTCGGCGGCTCCGGACCTCGGGGTGACCTGAATATCCAGGTTCTCTTTCCCCAGGCGATCGACCAGCTGCGAGACATCGGAATAGGCGGTACATACCGCCAGAGGTCGGGAGGTGGTCGGCCGGTCGATGCCGACGGACGTCAGGTCATCGGCACCGGCCAAGGCGTTGACGAGTGTAGATTTGCCGGATCCGCTGGGGCCGATCAGCGTAACGACTAGTTTTCGGCCGACCCGGGACTCCACATTGTTCGCCATCCCCAGAATTTTCCCGGCGAGTCCGGCCAGGGCATTGGCCGGAATCCAGTCGGGAATGGCCTCGAGTCTTCGCTGGGCGATGCGAATATCGTTCTTGATGTGCTCCAATTCAGCCATCGCCCGCAGACGATTGTCGGACGCTCGATTCATTGTTCCTCCCGTGCCCCATGGATCGCTCGGTCCAACCCATCGATCAGCGTTTCTGTAACCTCGAGAGTGTGCCGTGCCCCTTCCAGGATGTCCCCGGTGATGGCATCCTCGAATATGTTCTGAACAGTCTTTAACTTCCGTTCGAGCCATAGCCGGGCAATGGGGGCCAGCATTTCTTCGAGCTGAAGCTGATCCGCCCGCTTCAGCCCGCTGGTCGCGGGAATCGCCACCAGCGCGTACAGATCGTGCAGACCGAACAGACCGGTCAGTTTGACCTTGATACCCGCAGCGCCCATGGGATCCCCGGTGTGCAATACGTAGGTAACCGCTGCCGTGGCCGGCAATACATTCAATAATGCGGAAAACGTCTGCCGGATCTGGCCCCAGATGCTCATCCGGTCCCGAAACTTCCCCGCCAGTTGTTCTAGCTCCCGATCGATTTCCGGAGTTGCGGCCAGGATGGACTCCTTTCGGGACAGGATGTCGGTGATCACCGTTTGCCAGTTGCCGGCACGCAGCCTTTCCTGCATCCCGGCAACCGAACGCGGGGCGGCGACGGTCACCGTGCACTGGCCCCGGTTTTCCAGAACGTCGAGGCGCGGCACCTCGGTTTCAGATACCCTCCGGAACGATCGGACCCGCTCCACCCCGAGCCGCAGGCGTTCCCCGACCGGATCGGTGGCTGTGGTTGTCACCGTGATTTCAGAAGATACGGCTCGGCTGTACAAGCTGTTGACCGCCTCGAGCAGGTCTTCTTCCACCTTCAGTCGAATTTCGTTCATGGTTTCCGGATTCGAGTCGGATCCCGAGACGCCGTATTTCGCCAGTTTGGCCCCCCGCATAATCAGTTTCAGGGGCCACTCGACAATCGAGCCGGTCCTGCGCATAGCCTTGATGTGCGCCGGATCGCCGGCCAGCCAGATATCGGCGAATCGTTTCATCACCATGTCCATGGGAAAATGTTTCAGTGTTTCATGGACACAATGAGACTGCGCGGTTTGCAGGGCATCCAGGTACAGTGCCAGCTCCTCTCGGCTGTTTCGGCATTGCTCAACGAGCCGTTCGGCCCTGTCCAGAGCATCGGTGAACATGGACTGAATCAGCTCTCCCCGTTCTTGTTTCGGATCAATGGCTGTCAGCATGTCCTCCAGGGACACCGGTGGATCGGCGACCGGGTGCAGCTGCAGGAACCGATCACCTGCGGCAACCGTATTCTCTTCATCTGCCCGGTACACCCCCAGGATGTATCTTCGGGCGTTTTCCCCGTAGATATTGCGGGATACCAAACGCGCGTGTGCTCTGACTTCATCGTCTGAAAAACTGGGATAGACCCGGTACACCAGAACGGAGCGCCGTTGCCCGATGCCGGTCAGCATGCGGGATATGAAATCGGTATTGTCGAGGTTGTGATAATTGGAATTGGTAAAAATGTACACCACTACATCGGAGGCTTCCAGCGCTTGTCGGGTCACTTCCCGGTTGGCATAGCGGCCGCCGGCACCGGTATCGAAATCCGGTGTATCCAGCATCACCAGATTCGGGGGAAGTCGCGTTGACGTCGTCATTAACGGGAGACCCGGGGTCTTGAGCTCCTCCGGTGAGGTCAAGGAATCCGGCGTCTCCCGAAAGGACTCAAACATAACCGGCAAAAAGTCTTCCCGGGCCATGGTATCCGGATGTCCCGCCACCAGAAGTCGTCGGTTCATGCCCGCACTGCCTCCGGTGGGCGAAAGATGCGCTCCGGCCAGGGAATTGAACAATGTCGATTTTCCGGAAGAGCCGCCTCCGCATATGGCGACCACAACCGGGAAGTCCGGCGATACCCGCGGCAGTAATTTGCCGTCTACGAGCCCGGTCCACTCCGCCATCCCCGGCAGTTTCTCCAGCCCGAGGGCACTGGCCAGGCGGGGGATGTCGTTTCGGATCATCCTCAGGGCATCGTATGTGTGGTCTGTCGGAGGCATTTCTTCTCGCTGTGGCTTATGTCTGCACCTGAACATCTCGGGAAATCTTCCATTCGATGATATGTCCCGCTGTGTGGATGTCAAAAGGCCTGCCATGGGGAGCCGTTCCTCAGGAACTCTCTGGATAACACAATTTGCACGTGGGAACAAAGCCATCGCTCTTTGGGGCATGGGATTTAAAAAATGGATCGCCGCAATATTTCTGCAGGGCTTGCCAACCGCCGTTTCTGTTTCATGCAGCTATCGACGGATTCTCCGGTGGACGGCCCGTACCCCTTGTTTTTTCCCGCTTTAGAAGATAACTTCGCACCATGATTCGAAAAGCGACCATCCAGGACATCAAGGCCATTCACCGGCTCCTGCAGGAATACGGGAACAGGGGAGATCTGCTGCCCCGACCCTTGAGCGAGCTTTACGACCACGTCAGGGATTTTTTCGTATTCTGCGAAGCGGGTCGCCCCATCGGATGTTGTGCACTGCAATTCTGCTGGGAGGATCTTGCCGAGATACGCTCCCTGGCCGTGGAACCGGGAAGGCTGGGTGAAGGGATCGGTTCAAGACTTGCCGAGGCGGCCCTGATCGAAGCCAGAAAGTTCAACGTCCGCCAAGTCTTCACGTTGACCTACCGGCCGGACTTCTTCCTTGGGTTCGGGTTTCATCACATCGACCGCAACGAACTGCCGCTAAAGATCTGGTCCGACTGTATTCTATGCGTCAAGTTTCCGGACTGCGACGAAACCGCGATGATGCTGGATCTGAAAGAAGACAGGTCCGCCCGTTAGCCCGTCTGCCCGTGGGCCCGTTAGCCCGTCTGCCCGTCTGCCCGTTTGCCAGTTTGCCGGTTTGCCGGTTATCCCGAGATACAAGATCCAAGACTCAGGATTCAGGGAAGAGAAATAAAGATCCGGATGCCGGTTTCTTGCATCTTGCATCCTGCATCTTGCATCCGTATCCACCACTCCACCACTCCAGAACTCCGAATGCCGTAACCCCTGTATCTTGTATCCTGGGTCTTGCATCCCGTTTGCCGGTGTGCCGGTTGGCCCGAGATACAAGATCCAAGACTCAGGATTCAGGGAAAAGAAATAAACATCCGGATGCCGGTTTCATGCGTCTTGCATCCTGCATCCTGCATCCTGCATCCGTATCCACCACTCCATCACTCCATTACTTCGATTTTCCAAAGGATCCGTATCCAGCATCAAGCATCCAGAATCCAGTATCCAGAATCCAGAAGAGTGGGCATTTCAGGGCGCGGGACAATGCGGCCATCGGGCCTGGGATGATGCTTTGAATCCGCGTTTACGCGTAGATGACGTTTATGGGCAGGGGCGGATACGCCTTCACACCCGTCTTGGGAAGGATAAGCTGGGCGTCGACGGTAAGCCAGTTCAGGTCTGGATTCAGGTCCCTCAACTTGCCGTCGCCCGGGAGGCGGGCATAATCGGTCAGGTAGTAAACGGTTTGAAATATGACAATACTGTTTTTGCCCTGGCGTGCCACTTCAAAGTTGGCCCGAAATTTTCGCGGCGTCAAGCCTTGTTCCTCGGCAATGCTATTCACCTCCGCCGGTATCAACCGCATCAGGACCGATTTGGAAACGCCCCGCTCCGAGATGCGGATCAGTGCCCGGGACTCGCTGGAGCCGGCATAGACGGTAGTGATACAGCCAAGGCGACGGAGATACTGGGCAGCGACGATCGCCGCGGACCGGCGCCCTCCGGCCATGGCGGGCAAGCCGTAATATTCGAAAAACTTCTTTTGCAAGTCCTCGCCCATCTTGTCGCCTTTTTCGTAGATATCCTTCGAGATGTAGCGCAGCGTCCGGGCCAGATCCTCGGCGGCGTCGGAAATGGGCCAGTCGATCTTGACGTGAAAATGGGAGAGGCTGTACCGGTTTTTGGCAACACCGGACGGGTCCCTTTGAATCAGAAGTGCAAAGTCCACCGGAAGAAGCACCTCCACAAAATCGAAGAACTTGATCGATTCGAAATATTTGCGGTTCCGGTCGAATTTGCCATTCAAGGGCAACGATCTGGAAAACTGAAGATTTTTTTTGGTAGTCCGATTGGAATCGAAGAAGCGGATGTATTTTTTATGTTCCGGAGGGATGATGTCTTCAACAAAAATGACCAGAGCAGATTTCTGACATTCGTATTCTTTGTCCGGTATTCTGGCACGGGGCTTTAGCTCCCGCATCTCCACAAAGGGATAGCTCACTTTTTGATCACGAAACCTGTGGTAGGAATCGATCAGGGTGTATTTGAGCATAAAATCGTCCAGCTGATCCCGGAGCAGTTCATAGTAGGAACGACGAAGCTTATCTTTTTGACTCAGGGATTCTCTGACTCGCCAGTAAGCCAATGTTACCTCCGGTCATGCTTGGCATCCTGCGGACTCGAAACAGCGGCCGGCAAAACGGCCAGTCTGATACTTGCCTACATCGATTTTTAGTATGAATACCATGATTTTAGCTCACCGTCACCGGGGTTCTTACTAGCCAGGAGAATTCACCAAGTGGAGACTTTCATGGTCAACCGCACCCCTTCGATGAAATGAAAAGCTATCATGCACTATTCAGGAAAGAGTGAAAGCCGGTTTACTTTCCAGGAATTTCCGGGCCGGTGTCCGGTAGAAAACGTTTACGGTATCATTTGTTGTTGAATTTTTCAGCCCACTGGTACATGTGTTCCCGGAACCGATAGGCCACCAGGGCAGCAAGGGCACAAATCCCGGCCAGGGCAACCAGCAACAGGTAGTCTTGCTCAAAGAGGAGGGCGCCCTGGAGACTCAGGGCAAAGGTGCCGGGCATGCGGCCAAACGTGGCAAGAATCAAAAAGAGCTTCGTGGGCAGGGTACTCAATCCGAGAAACAGGGAGAGGTAATCTTTCGGAAAGCCCGGAAACAGGAACAGAACCAGAATGACGAGAATTCCTTGGCGTTTGAGCAGTGCGTCGTACCGCCGAAATATGTCTGCGGGTATCCACTTGCGGACAAATCGCTCGCCAAGAAATCGTCCGATCAAAAAATTTAACCAGGATCCGATCGACAGACCGATACTGGAGTAGAAAAACCCTGCCAGGGTGCCGAAGAGAAACCCGCCGATGAATCCGGTGGCTTCACCGGGGATCGGGGCCAGAAGTACTTGTGAAATTTGAATGCCCATGAAGACGACCGGCGCCCACGAGCCGAAATTGTCGATGAACGATCGGATCCGCTCCGGATCTTTCAGCCAGATGTTCAGCTGCATGAAAAGATCCGATATGGGGCCGATGACGTAAATCGAGCCGAATCCCAACAGCACAACCAGGACGATGGTCAGCACGATCCGCTTGTTGCGGTCACTTTTCGGGGCGGCGTCTCTCATACACCCATATGTTGTGTATTCGCTTAGCCTGCGACCGCGTCCAGGGCAGTCACGGCCGGCAGCGTCTTTCCTTCCATCAGGGTGAGAAAAGCGCCACCACCCGTGGATATGAAGGTAATCTTATCGGCGACACCACTTTGGTGGATGGCCGCATCCGTGTCCCCGCCGCCGACGATGGTCGTCGCGCCGGTTGAGGCAACGCTGTTGGCCAGATCGAAGGTCCCCCGGCTGAATGGTTCCATCTCGAAAACGCCCATGGGCCCATTCCAGATAATCGTACCCGCGTCGCGAAGTGCTTCGGTGAAACGCTTTGACGTGGCCGGCCCGATATCGAGGGCCATCTTTTTCTCGGGAATCTTCTGCGTTGGTACGATTTGAGTGACTGCCTCCGGGCCGAGCTGCTCGGCAACGACAACGTCTATCGGCAAGTAGAGCATGATGCCTTGTCCGGAGGCCTGGTCCATGACCGCGATAGCCGCGTCTATCATTTCTTCTTCTACCAAAGATGTCCCGACCGAAACCCCCTTCGCCTTGAGAAACGTATTGGCCATAGCCCCGCCGATGATAATTTTATCCACATGCTGCAGCATGTTGCGCAACGCTCCCAGCTTGCTGGACACCTTGGCACCGCCAATGATGGCAACCAGAGGCCGTTTGGGTTGCGCCATGGCAGAAGCAAAATAGTCCAGCTCCCGTTGCAGCAGAAGTCCGGCTGCGGCCTTGCGCACATGGCGGGTAATTGCCGACACCGAGGCATTCTTTCGGTGACAGACCGCAAAGGCATCATTGACGTATACGTCGCACAAATCGGCCAGAGCCCTGCCGAAGGCATCATCGTCTTCCTGCTCGCCGGCATGGAAACGGAGATTTTCAAGGAGTATGACATCCCCATTTGCCATGGCGGCGATCCGGGCGGCTACCTTCGGGCCGATACAATCCTCGGCCATCTGCACCTCTTTGGCGAACAGCCGGCCCAGGCGCTCGGCCACCGGAGCAAGGCTGTATGTTGGAACCGGTTTCCCTTTGGGTCGGCCCAGGTGGGATGCCAGGATCACTCGTGCGCCCTGCTCCACGGCATAGGAGATGGTGGGCATCGCCCCTTTTATCCTGGAATCATCGGTCACCCGCAGCCGGCTGTCCAGCGGCACATTGAAATCGACCCGAATAAATACCCGCTTGCCGGTCAGCTCGATATCCCTGATCGATTTCATTTCGCTCTCCTTTGCTGCATCGTTGGGGACCTGGTCCGTCTTATTTTTTGGCTTCCGGGGGGCGTCGCCGGTTCTGCAGCCGGTGCAGTGTTTTCTTCTTTGACCACCGTTCAAAGAATGTCATCCTACCGGAGGAGTAAGCCCTGTCCACCGCCTCTTCCCGCACTTTTAGTCCATCTCCCCCCTTCATGGCGTCTCGAAGGCATTCGGTCTTAAAGACACACGCCCGGCACGCAATGGGGGAGTTTCTCAGTTTATTTCTACCCATGGGAAATACAGTCTCCAGATCGCCGAAGCAGTCCGGATATCTTGTTTTCTTGGCTTCAGTCATGATCCTTTGCTTTCGCGGTTCGTGTCTATGGGTTCAACCCGAACACTCCCGGAACGCGTTTATTGGGTAATCTGTCCGGCTGGCACGGAAAAGCGCCCTGATGGACTTACCATAACGCCGAAGTCTTATTCTGTAAACGGGAAACCACCGCCCGGGTTCATGACAGATGTTGGAATTCCATTCCGATTCGAAGGCGCTGTCATGGTGTTCACCTCGTGTCATCATCGGCGTCGGAATCAGAATCGGTATCGGTATCGGTATCGGCTTTAGAGGTGGCCATCCGGTTCTAATTCCGATTCCGCAGGGATGCCATACCGAGGTCTGGTTCCCCTGGCAACCGCCATCCCGTGACGATTCAGGGTCCCTATCGGTGTTAATGTTACGGGTTATCTTCCAGGCGCTCAAACTCTGTTTTCAGTCGCGCGATGTGTCCCTCATCGGCAAAACTGAAAAAGCCCCGGTCTCCGATGATCAGGTGCTCGTGGACCGTCACGCCGACACTGCCGCAGGCGAAGATGAGCTTCCGGGTCACCGCGAAATCCTCTCCCGATGGCCGTGGATCCCCGGATGGGTGGTTGTGGGCAAAGATCACCGCCGCTGCATGATGACGCAGTGCAGCGGCAACGACTTCCCGCGGATACACACTGCTTCCTGTCAATGTGCCTTCGAAGAGCGTATCGACTTCGATGACCCGATTTTTGGCATCCAGAAACACCGCGATGAAATGTTCCTTGGGAAGGTCGCGAACCGTCAACCTGAGAAAATCGAAAAGCGCCTTGGAATTACTGATCGGATCACGATCCAGGATTTTTTTTTCCAGGTAGCGATCCGCCGCAGCTTTGATCAGGCGGAGCCCGAGGATGTTATTGGGACCGAGACCGGGAATCGTACATAGCTCTTCGGGCGACGCTTCAAATACCCCCTGGAGCGTCTTGAACTGCTCCAGCGCCGCCTTTGCCGCTTCTTTGCAATCCTTTCTCGGGGTCGCCAGGGTCAGGAGTAGTTCGATCACTTCGTAATCATGGAATCCGGACAACCCCGCGGCCAGGAATTTTTCCCGGAGCCGCTTCCGATGCCCGTCTCCTTTGTGAGCTGTTCCTTTTGCCATAACTTGCTCCCCCCTTTTGTTATAGCGATTGCCAGAATTGCGTTCCGATTCCTTTTACGATCAACGGTTCACCGCAAAGTTCCTTTGCGTCCTCTGCGACTCTGCGGTCATCGTTTCCATACGTCTGCAAACGGAACATGGTTATGGCAATTGCTGTAGAGGCCACCATTGTCGGCCGATTCAAAGGAATTGGAGACTTGCAAGATTTTACTGCAAATGGATTGCACGAAAGTACAGGGGGGAGCGCGAATTGGTCTAAAGTGGATTCAGAGCCTTCCATCATGAGCAAGATCGAAGCGGACAGGAGGAGGAACCCGGAGGAATATATGCAATTTTTCGAGGATTGCCTCCTTCTGCCCAACGAAAATATTGGGCACGAGGGGAGGTTCTGAATCCACTTTTATACGGCGTCCAGCTCCTGCTTCAAATCCCGCATCATCAATCGCCGCAGCGCAATGGCAGGTTCCCGGTCTTCATACAGGATGTAGTAAACCTCATGGGATATCGGCATGTCGACACCCAGTTTTCTGGAAAGGTTGTACACCGATTTTGAGGTGCGAACACCTTCTGCAACCATGGTCATTCCTTCCAGAATCTCTTTGAGTTTCCGGCCTTCCCCGAGTTTTTTCCCAACCGTATGGTTCCGGCTGAGATCACCGGTACAGGTCAGCAGAAGATCCCCCATACCGCCCAGGCCGGTAAAGGTCCTCGGATTGGCACCGAGGGTTAACCCCAGTCGCCGAATTTCCGCAAGGCCTCGGGTAATTAATGCGGCCCGCGTGTTCAATCCCAACCCGAGGCCATCGATGACACCGGCGGCTATGGCAATGACATTTTTAACTGCCCCGCCGAGTTCCACCCCGATGATGTCGTCGTGGGCGTAGACTCGAAAAAATGGAGTGGCCATGACATGCTGGACCAGATCGGCGGCAACCCCGTCCCGGGAAGCCACCGTGACCGCCGTCGGTACATGGTTCGCCACCTCCTTTGCAAAACTGGGACCGGAAAGTATGGCCAGACGATTGTCGGACAGGCCGGGAATGACATCTTTTAAAACGCCGGACATGGTCAGGTGGGTTGTATTCTCGATCCCTTTGGAGGCAGACACCAGAATGGTGTTCGCATCCAGATGGTCGGCCATTTGCCCCGCCAGGTCACGCACGAAATGGGACGGTGTCACCACCAGGAGCATGTTTTTACCGCGGATCACCTCCAATAGATCGTTGGACGGACGCAGGTTTTCCGACAGCTGGATTCCCGGAAGAAAAATAGCGTTTTCTCGGGTTTCCAGGATCTGCCGCCGCACCTCCGGTTCGTAGACCCACAGGTCGATCGTGAACCCCTTGGTGGCAAGCAGATTGGCCAGAGCGGTGCCCCAGCTTCCGGCGCCGATCACCCCGATACGAATGTTTTCGGTGTGGGTTACCGTTTCCATGTCATGCTCCAGGTGACCGATTAGCTTTCCCCTTCCGGCAAACCGGCCGCGCTGACCACCCGTTCTCCGGGCTCCATGCCGATAAGCTTAACCCCCTGGGTGTTCCGGCTCATCACGGAGATCCCGCTGACGCCCATGCGGATCAGTTTTCCGGCGTTGGTCATCAACATCAGGTCATATTCATCCTGCACCAGCAAAATACTCACTACACGACCGTTTCGCTCGCTGGTTTTAATCGTGATCACGCCTTTGCCCCCCCGCCGATGCACCGGGTACTCATCGATGGAGGTCCGCTTGCCGAATCCGTGCTCGGTGATCGCCGTCAAGGTCTGGCCGTGGTGGAGTACCTCCATGCCGATGATATAGTCGCCGGCAGCCATCCGCATGCCCCGGACGCCTCTGGACAGTCGACCGCTGGGCCGAATGTCGGATTCCAGAAACCGGATGGATTTGCCGAAAGACGAACAGAGAAAGACGTTTCGGGTACCGTCCGTCAACCGGGCGGCAATCAGTTCGTCGTCCGGGAGCAGGTTCAGGGCGATGATCCCCCCGACCCGGGGTCGACTAAACGCCATCAAATCCGTTTTCTTGATGAGCCCGGAACGGGTGGCCATCAGGACATGCCAACCGGGTTCGAAATTGGGTACGGCCAGGATCGTCGTCAACTGCTCATCTGGGCTCAGATTCAACAGGTTTACGATCGCCTTGCCCCGGCTGGCGCGGCCGGCCTGGGGGATATCGTACACCTTCAGCCAGTAGACTTTTCCCTTGTTGGTGAAAAACATAAACGTATGATGGGTCGAGGCCACAAACAGATGCCGGACAAAGTCCCGGTCCCGGGTTCCCATGGCGGTCTTGCCTTTACCGCCCCGGCGCTGGCTCTGATACAGCGTGATGGGATTCCGTTTGATGTACCCCGTATTGGACACGGTAACGACCATGTCCTCTTCGACAATCATGTCTTCAATGGTCAATTCCCGGGTCTCGTCGACGATTTCCGTCCGGCGGTCGTCTCCGAATTCCCCCTGGATCCCGGTCACCTCGTCTTTGATGATCTGAAGTACCAGCCGATCATTGCCGAGGATCTCCTTGAACCGGGCGATATCCTTTAGAATATTTGTATATTCCTCGAGAATCTTTTCCTGTTCCAGGCCGGTGAGCTTCTGAAGCCGCATATCCAGTATGGCCTGGGCCTGGATCGCCGTCATTTCAAAACGGGTGATGAGGCCCTCTTTGGCAGCCTTCGGGGTTGCCGATTTTCGTATCAGAGCAACCACGTCATCCAGATTTTCAAGGGCAATTTTCAGACCTTCGAGGATATGGGCCCGCTCTTCGGCTTTGCGAAGGTCAAATCGGGTGCGCCGGACAATGATCTCTCTACGGTGGATGATAAAATGTTCGAGGATTTCTTTGAAATTCAGCAGTTCGGGGCGGTTGTTCACAATCGCCAGGAAAATGATACCGAAACTGGATTCCATCTGGGTATGTTTGTAGAGTAGATTGACCACCACCCCTGAAATCTGGCCTTTTCTCAGACCGATGGCGATCCGCATGCCCTCACGGTCCGATTCGTCACGCACGAAGCTCACGCCTTCGATTTGCTTGTGTTTCACCAGATCGGCGATTTTTTCAATCAGCCTGGCCTTGTTCACCTGGTATGGAATTTCAGTGATGACAATCGTCTCTTTGCCCGTCCGCTTGTCTTTTTCGACCATGACCCGGGCCCGGATCCGGATAATGCCCCTTCCGGTTCGATAGGCATTCCGGATGCCCTGTGAGCCGTATATGATGCCGGCGGTCGGAAAATCCGGACCGGGCGCCAGATCCATGATGTCGTCCACGGACATCTCGGGATTGTCGATCAGCGCCTTGATGGCGTCAATAACCTCTCCCAGGTTGTGGGGAGGAATGTTGGTGGCCATGCCGACGGCAATGCCCGACGATCCGTTTACCAGCAGGGCGGGAATTTTAGACGGCAGGACCGTCGGCTCCTCGAGGGATTCATCATAATTGGGCGCGAAATCGACTGTTTCCCTATCCAGGTCCTCGAGCATGTCATGGGCCAGACGGGACATCCGCACCTCGGTGTACCGCATCGCCGCCGGTGGATCGCCGTCTACGGATCCGAAGTTACCCTGGCCGTCCACAAACGGATATCGAAGCGAAAATTCCTGGGCCATTCGAACGATGGTGTCATAAA
The DNA here is from genome assembly GCA_903231505.1 of Olavius algarvensis associated proteobacterium Delta 3. GTDB lineage: Bacteria > Desulfobacterota > Desulfobacteria > Desulfobacterales > CAFBRK01 > CAFBRK01. Next base: position 96,060 of record CAFBRK010000056.1, read on the forward strand.
CGGCCGCATCGCCGTGGGGGTGGTACTTACCGATGACATCGCCGACGATACGGGCCGATTTCTTATACGGCTTATTCCAATCGTTTTTCAGCTCCCGCATGGCAAACAGCACCCGACGATGAACCGGCTTCAGTCCATCCCGTACGTCCGGCAGCGCGCGACCAATGATCACGCTCATGGCATAGTCGAGGTAAGATTTTTTCATCTCACGCTCGATGCTGATTCTGCTCTCCTGTTCCGCAACTGTCATGATCTCTCCTGATCACCTCCCTGGAGGTCAGTTCCGGCGGGAACGCCGGTAGGGGCCTTCTCGGATACTGAGTTTGGGGGATAGGGGTGTTGCGATGGAAGCCGCGGCAGATCCCGGTCAGATCCGTGCGGGGATAGCTGCGGCATTCATCAAGATGTGTCGTATCGCCTGAAGGGGCGGCCGCTTTCCGCCCAGGCTGCTGGTCTGTCCCGCCGGATCCCGGCGCCCTGCATATGTTCATCCTGAGCTGTCTGTAAGCTTTGCCAGGAAGGGGACTACCGACTCACCCAGGCCCCGGCAATGAGCAGTAAAATGGCTTCGTAGGTCATCACTATCGGGTAGCTGTGGGTCAACCAGAAGATGATCCCCCCACCGATAATGGCCGGAACACCACAAAATACAAGAATACCCAATTTCCTGCTGATGGTCATGTCTGGCGCGTCTCCTGTTCCTGGTTTTCCTCGTCCTTGCTGCCTAATTTTAGTTGCCTTGATAAACTTAACATCTGTTAGCAAAAACAGTTCGTCATGTAAAGAACATATAACAAGATTCCATGCCGTCTTTGGGCGCTCCCGGACACGGTGCGCACTCTATCCAGATCCCGCCTCGATGATCGTCACATGCGTCCGGGATGATGTACCGCAACGCGGCGATGCGCGGCATGAAACCCATTCGTGTGCAGCGGCCGGTCCGACACAATGTCCATGGGACGATCGGCTATCGCTCGATGACCATCGCCATCCCCATGCCCCCGCCGATGCACATGGACACCATCCCGGTGGAATATCCCTTTCGCCGCATCTGGTTCATGCCGCTGACCATCTGCCGTGCGCCGGTGCAACCGATGGGGTGCCCCAGGGAAATCCCGCTGCCGACCTCATTGGGTTTGTCGGTGGCTATTCCGAGTTCCTTCATGCAACCGATGGCCTGGGCCGCAAAGGCCTCGTTGAGTTCGATCAGCTGGATGTCATCGATGCTCATGCCGGCGGCATCCAGGACCTTTCGTATCGCAGGCACGGGGCCGAGCCCCATGTAGGCCGGGTCCACGCCCCCGGACGAAAAGGCTTTGATTTTGACGATCGGCTCCAGATTCAATTGCGCCGCTGTCTCGCTGCTCATGAGAAGAACGGCGGCAGCGCCGTCATTGATGCCGGAGGCATTGCCGGCGGTCACGGTACCGTCCTTTTTAAATGCCGGACGGAGCCTGCCCATTTTCTCCAAACTGGTTTCCATCGGCCGCTCATCGGTATCGACCACAATGTCCCCTTTTCGGGTCCGGACGATGACGGGAACGATTTCCTCCTTGAAATATCCCTCACCCATGGCGGCCAGCGCGCGGGTATGGCTCAACACCCCCAGTTCGTCCTGCTCCTCCCGGCTGATACCATACAGGGATGCGATATTTTCTGCGGTGACCCCCATGTGGTACCCGTAGAAAATCTCGTAAAGCCCGTCGAATACCATGAGATCGGTGACTTCGCCGACCCCGGTCAACTCCATGCGATATCCCCAGCGGGCCTTGGGGAGGGCCATCGGCGTCAGGCTCATATTCTCCTGGCCGCCGGCCAGGATGACATCGGCCTCACCGGTCATGATCGCCGATGCCCCCATGGCGATGGCTTTGAGTCCCGATCCACAGACCTTGTTGATGGTACATGCCGGTGTCTCCTTGGGGATTCCGGCCCGAATCATGGCCTGCCGGGCCGGATTCTGTCCCTGAGCGGCTTGCAGCACATTTCCCATGATGACCTCGTCCAAGGCAATCGGGGTAGCCGAGGTGTCCCAATCATCGGCCTGCAGTTCCAGTTCGATCGCGCCCTGGTCCTTTAGTTTGTCCGGTGCGATCCTGGCCATGGCATCGCTTTTCACCGGTTTGAGACCGGCCCGTTTCAACGCATCCTTCATCACCACGGAACCGAGCTCAACCACGGAAACGCTTTTCAGTCCGCCGCCAAACGCTCCAACAGCGGTTCGCGACCCACTGACGATGACAGCTTCTCTCATGAGGAACCCCCTTTATTGATTTTAAGGTTCAAATGCCTTAATAAAATTGTGAAACGATTTTATGAAACGCGACGATGTCGCTCCAGGAGCGAAAGGCTTGCCCGCCATCGGTATGGCGGGTTTATCCGCCGTTCTTCTGGATCGAATCCGGTCGTGCCCCGAGTTGCAAATGACGGTGCATGTTCTAAGATAAGGACAATCGTTATAGGATGCCCGGTCGTTCCAAACCGTCTCGGAAAGATGGTGGGCCGACTGTGTGTCGGTTAACACAGAGGCGGAACCGAGGTCAACGTTGATCCCATGTGCCTGATCATTTTTTCATACGACGTGCACCCGGATTTCAAACTGGCCCTTGCGGCCAACCGGGATGAGTTCTACGACCGGCCCACCGCACCGATCGACGTCTGGAAAGACCAGCCGGATATCCTGGCTGGACGAGATTTGCTTGGCGGCGGCACATGGCTCGGTGTCAGCAGGAACGGCCGCTTTGCCGCCATCACAAACTACCGAGACCCCGCCTCGGTGCGACCGGACCCACCGACCCGGGGACGGCTGGTGAGCGACTTTTTGGAGGGGAAGGAACCACCATCCAGATACCTGGAACGTCTGGACGCCATCGGACACCGATACAACGGCTTCAATCTGGTGATCGGAAACGCCGAGACCCTCTTTTACTACTCAAACCGGGGAAACGGCATTCAGGAGCTGCCCTCCGGGGTCTACGGCCTGAGCAACCACCTGCTCGACACCCCCTGACCGAAAGTGCTGCGGGCAAAAGAGGGATTGCGGGAGTTGCTGACCGGTTCGGTGGCCATGGATGCGGAAATTGTTTTTGAAAAGCTCGAACACCGGCACCCCGCACCGGACCCCGAGCTGCCGGACACCGGCGTGGGCATTGAAAAGGAGCGCGCGTTGTCCCCATTGTTTATTTCCATACCGGGATACGGCACCCGGTCATCATCGATTTTATTGATGGGTCGAACGGGCGGAAGTGAGCTTTTCGAACGAACCTTCCTGCCCGACGGGCAAGGGCTGGTTCGTCAGGGTGAGACGCGCCGTTTAGCGTTTTAGGTGCTTCTCCAAATAACATCGTGCAACGATTTTAACGAGCGCAGCGGTGTCACGCACAGGGCGTTCGGGCGGCGCGCTCCGGGCAGGTTTATCCGTTTTTATTGTGGAGGACCTAAATTTCTATCCCTGCAGCCCCTTTGAGCGGGAGTTCACTTAGCGCCACCACGCAACGGGGAACAATTTAATACATCAGAGCTTATCGCCTTCTGTTGATCTCTGCGAAATACGGCCGTGTGGGTCGATTTGCACATCTGAAAAGCGGCAACCGACCAGCCGTTCACGCAGGTCGGAGAGCACGCCGGGCGACAACCCGTCATCGCCCCCCCTCACCGTTTGCACGATACCCTTTGCCACGTCGATAAACACCCGGCTGTTTTCCCACAGGCAAATGGCGGTAAACTCGGGAGACCGCCCGTAATTCCACTCCCAGCTCCGGTACTTTCGTCGCGCCAGATCGTGAATGTCCTCCCAGTCCGAAGGGGCCAGCTGAAGGGGTGTCTTTTCGCCGTAAACATGAGCCAGCCGTCGGGTAAACCGGCCACGAAAATCGGCGAACGTGGTTTCCGAATCGAGATATTCTGAAAGGTTGCCCACCGGCCGAGGTTCCGATCGCACCCCCCTTGAATAAACCACTTCCAGATCCGGAGTAAGGACGGTTTGAAGCGTCTCAAGGTCCGTCCCATATAGCAGTGTACCGTGGCTGACCATGCGCTTCATGTTGGAATACTGGGAGTTTCCGGACACTTTTTTATTCCCGACCAAGATCTGATTTGGTGCCGAGAAGGTCGCCGAAATTCCAAGATCACCCAGGGCATGGATGACCGGCAGCAGGATGCGCTGATAGTTGAGAAACAGAGAGTGGTCGTATCGGCCGATAAATGCGAAATTCAGGTTCCCGCAATCGTGATACACGGCACCGCCGCCGGACCGGCGGCGGATCACCGGAATACCCTCTTTTCGAACAACGCCGAGGTTGACCTGATCGAACGCATTCTGGTGCCTTCCGATAATAACGGACGGCTGATTGACATAGGTCAGGACAACCTCTCGGGACGGATGGAGGTGTTTGAAACAGTGCTCCTCTATCGCAAAATTGATGGCGGGATCTTCACATGGCGAGTGCTCGACGAATATCATTCTTCCGGCTCGGGAGGATCTGCGGGGCGCTTTGAAACCGGCTCCCCCTTCTTTGTGTCTTTCTGACCGGCGGGATGTTTGGTCCGCCTCCAGCGGCGCATCCGTTGGCCGATGTCGCTCTCAAAACCACGTTCCGTTGGCCGATAAAACACCGATCCCCGCAAGGAATCGGGAAGATATTCCTGGGATACGAATCCGTCTTCGTAATTGTGGGCGTACTTGTAGCCTTTCCCGTATCCAAGGTCTTTCATCAGGCGGGTCGGCGCGTTGCGAATATGGATGGGAACCGGCAGGGAGCCGGTCTCGCGGATCACTTTTTTGACAATCTTGGAAGCCGCATACAATCGGTTGCTTTTGGGTGCCGTCGCCAGATAGACGGCGGCCTGGTAAATGGCCAGCTCGCCCTCGGGATGTCCCAAAAACCGGAATGCTTCCATGGCATCAAGGGCCACGCCGAGGGCCCGGGGATCGGCATTGCCGACGTCTTCGGAGGCAAACCGCACCATGCGCCGGGCAATGTAAAACGGGTTCTCGCCCCCGGACAGCATCCGTTCCAGCCAATACAGGGCGGCGTCCGGATCACTGCCTCGCAGGCTCTTGTGAAACGCGGAGATCAGATTATAGTGTTCCTCGCCGGACTTGTCGTATCGCAGTGATCGTTGTTGAAGGGCGCTGCTCAGCGTCCCCACGTCGAGCTTCAGGGGCGTCACGGCCGAATCATCGTTTTCTACCCCGGCAATCATCGATACGCCCAGTTCAAGGCCGCTGAGGGCGGCCCGGGCATCCCCGTCGGCGACCTTCACGAGAAAATCAAGCGCTTCCGATTCAACTCGAAGATTCAGCCGGCCATAGCCCTGCTCCGGATCGGAAACAGCCCGCTCCACAATACGACGAAGATCCGAGGTCGGAAGGGGCTCCAGGGTCATGACACGGCAGCGTGACAAAAGCGGTGCGATCACCTCAAAGGACGGGTTCTCGGTGGTCGCGCCGATGAGCGTGATCAGACCGCTTTCCACATGATGCAGAAAGGCGTCCTGCTGACTCTTATTGAAGCGATGGATTTCATCCACAAACAGAATCGTTCGTTTACGATGCAATCGCCGCTGCTCTCGGGCCTCCTCGATCACGGCCCGGATATCCCGGACACCGGAAAGCACCGCTGAGAAATGGACAAAATGGGAGGCGGTCTGCCCGGCGATGAGTCGGGCCAGCGTGGTTTTGCCGCATCCCGGAGGCCCCCAGAAAATCATGGAAAAAATCCGGTCCGTCTCGATCGCCCGGCGGACCGGCATACCCGCTGCCATCAGGTGGGCCTGCCCGAGAAACTCATCCATGGATGCCGGCCGCATCCGATCGGCAAGTGGCCTGGCTGCCGCTGCCGCCTGTTCGGCGGCCTGTTCGAACAAATCGTTCATGGTATTCCGTGGGCCCGTTTGCCCGTGGGCCCGTTTGCCCGTGGGCCCGTTGGCCCGTTTGCCGGTTTGCCAGTAGCACATGTCATTTGCCGCCTGACGGCGGCGTCATCAAGTCATTAGTCCTGCATAACAGGACGTCATTTATCGTTCTCGTTTTCGTCTATCTTTCAGCTTTAAGCTTCGAGTTTTCAGCTTCGAACTTTCAGATCATCCTGCATCTTGCATCCGTATCCACCACTCCATCACTCCAGAACTCCAGAGGTGTTAACCCCTTCATCTTGTATCCAGTATCCTGCATCCGAAATCAAGCATCCAGAATCCCGTTGGCCCGTGGGCCCGTTGGCCCGTTTGCCCGTTTGCCGGTTAGCCCTGTATCCTGCAGCTTGTATCTTGCATCCAGCATCCGGAATCCAGTATCCAGTATCCAGAATCCAGAATCCAGGATCCTACCTTTTCTTCGGGCGCCCCGTACGCTTTCTGAAATAGGTCCGAATGGGCGTTTGGTCCAGACCGGTCGCCTCCCGTATGCGATTGGCCAGATATCTGCGATAGGAGAAGTGTACCGCTTCGGGATGATTGACGAAAAAAACAAATGTCGGCGGTTTTGTGGCGACCTGGGTGGCGTAATAAAAATTGAGGCGCCGCCCTTTATGAAAGGCCGGCTCATTTCGGCGGAGGGCATCTTTGATGACACGGTTGAGCTGCCCTGTCCCGATACGGGAGGTATATTGATCATAGAGGGTGTCGATCACCCTGAAAATCTTCCGGACCCGGAGGCCGGTGCGGGCCGAAATTGTCATCAGCGGGGCAAAGTTCAAATACTTTGCCTGCCGCTGCAAATCCTGGACAAATCGTTTTTCCGTGCGCGGGCCCTTGTCGACGATATCCCACTTGTTCAACAGCAGGATGCAGCCACAGCCGCGCTCCAGAGCGTAACCGGCGACATGGATATCCTGATCGGTAATCCCCTCGTGGGCGTCCAAAACCGTCAGCGCCACGTCGCTGCGCGCGAGGCTTCGCAAAGCCCGGATTACGGAGAATTTTTCAATTTTTCTGGACACGCGCCCTTTCCTGCGGATACCGGCGGTGTCCACAAGCCGGTAGCGCCGGTCCCCAACGTGGCAGACGGAATCGACGGCGTCCCGGGTAGTTCCCGGGACTTCGCTGACCAGCATGCGCTCTTCACCGAGTATACGGTTGATCAGTGACGATTTTCCAACATTCGGCCGTCCCACAACGGCCACACGAACCATTCCACTATCCGATTCAGAAGGTGTCGTCGGAAAGGAACGGATCACATCATCCATAAGATCGGAGATGCCGTAACCGTGTTCGGCAGAGATGGGGTAGAACGTGTCAATGCCGAGAGTGTAAAAGTCTGAAAGACGGTCTTCCTGGTCCGGCGCATCTATTTTGTTGACCGTGTAGAAAACCGGTTTGGACAAGCTCCGCAACATCGCAATCATGTCCGCGTCATACGGTGACAGGCCGTGTTTGCCATCCAGCAGCAGAACAACGCTATCGGCGTCTTCCAGGGCCATGTGGAGTTGACGATGAATTTGCTCGGCAAAGGGATCCAGGTCCGTTCCAATGAAGCCTCCGGTGTCGACCAGCGTGAATGGGCTGCCGCCCCACTCCGCATCACCATAGTTGCGATCCCGGGTAATGCCCGGCATGTCATCGACAATGGCCAGACGGGATCGGGTAACACGGTTAAACAGGGTGGACTTGCCGACATTCGGCCGTCCGACCAGGGCGACAATGGGTTTCATAAGGGTAGGCAATCCTGTCCGTGACGGGTCTCCATCGCGAGCTGCAAAATGGCTCTGATATAGCGGAGCGTTCGCGCGGTTGTCAAACAAACCATTGACTTCCATGCGATTGTTATCAATATAAAACAAGATCAGTTTTCATATCAGGGCAGTATTGTTTGAACAAACGGAGGTTTTCCATGAAAGATTCGCTCAAACCAGGGCTCACCTTCGAATATACCTATCAAGTCCCACCGGACAAGACCGTTCCCCACCTTTTTCCGGACATACCGGAGGGAAAGGTCATGCCCGAGGTGTTTGCAACCGGATTCATGGTCGGTTTATTCGAGTTTGCCTGCATACATGCCATCAACCCTCATATCGACTGGCCAAAGGAGCAAACGGTCGGCATTCACGTGAATGTGAGTCATACCGCCGCCACCCCGCCGGGCCTTACAATAACGGTAAGGGGAACACTGGAAGAAGTAGAGGGCCGAAAGCTTGTCTTCAGTATCCGGGCGGATGACGGTGTCGATCAGATCTCCAGCGGAACCCACGAACGATTCGTCATCGACGCCGAAAAATTCAACGCTCAAGTTTCGGCAAAAACAACCCCGTAATGTGCAGGTTATTTGTTCAGACCACGGGTGCAAGACCCGTATTGACCCATACACCGCATGTTTCAAAGAGAACGTGGAGGCCCAACATGGACGATGAAAGACTACTTACACTGATCGATACAGCTATCCTGCGGGAAGAAGAAGCCTATGCCTTTTACATGGACGTGTTCAACCGGGTACAGGATGCCAGCGCTCGGGATACCTTAGAGTGGATTGCGGGTGAGGAGAAAAAGCACAGAGAATTTCTGGTAAACTATCGCGACGGGAAGTACGGACCCGGACCGCTGAGAATGACCGATGTCGTCCTTTACAAAATCGCCGAGTACCAGGAAGAACCGGAAATCGCCAAGGACATGAAGCGGGAAGATGTCTTTCTGGTTGCCAGCCATCGGGAACTGCGATCTTTCCATTTTTATACGGAACTGGCCAACCAGCATGAGGATGGTCAGACCAAAGACACACTGCTGCGGATCGCCAACGAAGAACTCAAACATAAGGAAAAGATGGAGTATCTGTACGCCAATACGGCCTTCCCGCAAACCGACGGGGGGTAATGGGTATTGGGTATTGGTTACCGGGTATTCGGATCAGGGGATGTTGATCAACCATCGTTAGCAGCGAATACCCAATACCTCTATAACAATTGCCATAACTATGTTCCGATTGAAGGTAGGGACCAGGGTGTGAACCTTGAGTTAGGTTTCGGAACGGAATTCTGCAAATCGCTTTAATATTCGCCTTTACGTTCACTCGATTCTGATCGTCGGGTCTCACCTTGTTTAGACGATACTTTATTTCTTCACAATCCGGAGGGAATGGGTCCGCTGCAGCCGCTGCCACAAGGACCGGATGAGGGTATACGATGCTTGGTTCACGTCAATTTCTTTTTTCTTGGCATGAAAGCAGCAGGACTTCATCAGTGATGGGTTGCCCGGTCCCAGGCCAAACCGGACGATAATGAATTCAGCCAGCGATGAGTGTATCATGGCCAGCTCGTCGGTACGCATTCTGGCCAGCATCATCTTATCCTTCAGGGGCATCTCATACAATAACCGATCGATCGCCTGATCGACCGTCCGAGGCTTGTCTTTTTCAGGCAGCGGATACGGCCGGGTGTCATCCCGCTGGCCCCCGGCGGCGGGTGGTGACACGGCGTTCACCAGAATATGAAACGCGGCCTGGTACAGACTGCTGACATTTTCAGAACACCGGCCGGTGACGTGCAAGGTGCGGATAAAATAGATATCGATCCAGGAACGTATCAGTGAGGCGGCCTCAAGCACATCGGTAGTGGACGCATCGACATGCAGAAGCTGACGCCGGTTTCGAAGCGCCGTTTTTCGGGCGTGATCCGCATATGCCTCAGGCCGCCCCAAGGTGATAATGAGCGTTCCATCCGAGTTCTTGACATTTTCCTCAATACAGCCACGATAGTCTGCCGTCGGAGCCTCGCTATTGCAGGCGGCGTTTATGAGAACCCCCGGACGGACGATATCCGGATCGTATCGGCTTCCCCCGTGGCGGATGCCCACTTCCACAGCGGCATCGATAGCCGCTCGCTCTGCGCCATCGCGGCCTGCTGACACAATCTTTTCGATCACCTGCATCCACCTATGAAATCGAGGGCCGATTCTATGAAACGCGACGATGTCGCTCAAAGGGCAAACTGTTAAAATTTGTATCCCTGCAGTAAATTCCAGGATATCACGACATTATCCGGTCAGTCGGATACTGACGCACCACATGTTCGGTTCGATATGAATTCTAAAATTAATCGGATGCTGTTTCGCGCTGCCCCGCTGAGCGGGGTTTCCGCTTCGATCCGATATTCAACGGGGAATCATCACGTCAAAAAATGTCGAACCGGACCGGTGCACGTGTGACGGTTGTCTGCCGCCGGAACGCTCATCGAAGGCGCCAGTGATGGGACGGTTGGCGCGCTCGTTCGGGGTATAATTGAAAGCATGGGTAAAAGCAAGCAAACGGCGAAGGATCGGCCGTCGACCGGACAGTTCGCGAGTGGTCGATACCCACGCTTTGTCTTTCCCGTGCTTGGAGACGCCCTTGTTTTTTGCCCCGGGTTGGGATAAGAGACGAGACCTCGTCAACGACCTTGTAAGCATTCAGGTTGGATCATGATCACGCTGCTCGATTACGGCGCTGGAAACGTTCGGAGTGTCATCAACGCCATCGAAAAATTAGGAGAAACCGTCCGGCTGGTGCATACCGCAGAAGACATCCGTTCTGCGTCGAAATTGGTCTTCCCAGGCGTCGGTGCTTTCGGAAACATGATGACCATCCTCCGTGAGAAGCAGTATGTCGAGCCGTTGAAAGCGTACCTGGCCTCCGGCCGGCCCTTCCTGGGAATCTGCCTGGGGATGCACGCCCTGTTTGAAGAGAGTGAGGAGGCCTTTGGGATCGCGGGACTCGGTCTTCTGCGTGGCCGGGTCAAACGGTTTGATGTTGATCTGGCGGTGCCCCACATCGGCTGGAATGGGATCAATGCCCGTCAGCCGTCCCGATTGTTCAAGGATATTCGAGGGGACGAAAAGTTTTACTTTGTCCATTCCTATTATGTGGCCCCGGAAGATTCGGCAGTGGTCATGACCACGACAGATTACGGGGTCGAGTTTGTCAGCGGAATCCAGACGGGAAATATGGTGGCGACCCAGTTTCACCCGGAAAAGAGCGGGCAAGCCGGTAGTACACTCCTGGACAATTTCCTGAGCTCCGGCCAGGAAGCGGTGCTTCCTGAGATCCACACCGCCCCGACCCGCCTGTCCAAGCGGATTATTGCCTGCCTGGATGTCCGAACCAACGATCGCGGTGATTTGGTCGTTACCAAGGGCGACCAGTACGACGTGCGTGAAGAGGGCGAGGTACGGAATCTCGGCAAACCTGTCGATTTGGCCGGACGCTATTACCGTGAAGGGGCCGATGAAATCACCTTCCTGAATATTACCGGATTTCGGGACTTCCCACTGGAAGATATGCCCATGCTGGAAGTGCTCCGGCAGACATCGAAACATGTTTTCGTCCCCCTGACCATCGGCGGTGGTATCAGGGACTACACGGACAAGGACGGTCAACGGTATTCTGCGTTAACCGTGGCAGCAGAATACTTCCGCTCCGGGGCGGACAAGGTCTCCATCGGCAGCGATGCGGTGATGATCGTCGAGGCATATTTACATTCCGGCAAGGCCACCGGGCAAAGTGCCATCGAAACAATTTCGCGGGTCTATGGGAGCCAGGCGGTGGTCATCTCCATCGATCCGCGGCGGGTGTACGTCGATTCGCCGAAGTCCGTGCCCCATCACGTCATCGAAACGACGATTCCGGGACCATCCGGAGAGCGATACTGCTGGTACCAGTGCACCATCAAGGGGGGCAGAGAGGGCCGCAATCTGGACGCAGTGACGCTCGCAAAACACTGTGAAGCCCTTGGAGCCGGTGAAATCTTACTCAACTGTATCGACCGGGACGGCACCAATGCCGGTTTCGACATCGAGCTCATCAACTCGGTAAAGCAATCCGTAACCATACCGGTCATCGCGTCCAGCGGAGCCGGATGCGAAGCACACTTTTTAGAGGTCTTCACACAAACCGGGGCCGAGTCTGCACTGGCAGCCGGTATTTTCCACCGACAGGATGTGCCCATCTCCCGGGTCAAAACCTACCTCGCCGGAAAGATCGAGATCCGTCCATAATTTCCCGGAACGCCTCACCGTTTCTTTCTTTTAAAAAAATATTAGACAAAACCTTGACATTGCGCCAGAGGAACCAATTATTTGTGATAAAACATAAACAAATTATTGACAAAACAGCCAGCGGAGGTAAACAATGGGTGATACTGAAAAAATAAAAAAGGTTTATGCCAGCGGAATGTCCGAATATGTCGCAGGAGACTACGGAAAATCTGTGCAGAGGTTCTCTGAAGTGCTTTCACTCGACCCTGGACACACCCAGGCCTTAACGGCCCGCGGTGCCGGCAACCTGAAATTGAATGCCGCCGGAGATGCGGTTGAGGACTTCAACCGGGTGATCGAACTGGATCCAACATATGCCCGGGCCTATCATCTCAGGGGACTCGCCCGTGAAGCCCAGGGGGATGATGCCGGCGCGGAGGCGGACTTCGGAGCGGCGATTGAACTCGCGCCGGAATATGGCGCGGCCTATTTCAGCAGAGCCACGTTGAGAACGAAAACGGGGCGGGAGGACATGGCAACCGAAGACATGGCCATGGTTGCCCACCTGACCAACCGAAACATCGAAACCTTCGCCAACGAGAACAACGTCTGGCGCTCGCAGCATCTTCGTGTGGAGTCCATCATGGAAAGTGATGTGAACCGATAGTTCGACACGAACCATTTTCAACGTGAGACTAAATATGGTCGAGACACTCCATGACACGACATTCTTTACTTTGTTGAAGCAGGCCGTCGAGCAACATGGCTGTACCATCGTCGATGTGGATTTTGACACCCATGTGATCAATCTCGACGGTCCTGAAGACGCCGTTCATGCGTGCGCTTTGGCTTTGGAAAATCTAATGCAATGAACGCAAGGGATATGCTCAGGATTCAAGCCGCTTTGCTACAAGGGCTGACAGTACGGAATGCCTGGTCGGTAAGGCAGCATTTAGGAGATAACACGCTTTAACCGTAAGGAGGGAGCAGCCCCGTGGAATCGTCAAAAATGTTTCCGATCGGATATGTATCACGGAAGACCGGCTTGTCCCCCCATGTCATTCGGGCCTGGGAGCGACGTTACGGGGCAGTCCGTCCATTGCGTTCTTCTGGAAATCGTCGACTATACTCGCGTGAAGACATCGTTCACCTGGTTCAGCTCCAAAAAGCGGTGGCGTCGGGCCACACCATTTCAAGTATCGCGGATCTACCGGGGACAGACCTTGCATCCTTGCTACAAAACGAACAAACCCATGGGGAGGCGTCCGTCCAGTCATGGCAAAAGGAGCCCACGGATGCAATTGCAGGCATGCACATCGAAGGTCTTCTGCAGGCAACACGCAAGCTGGACGTCGCAATGTTTGAGAGGCGCCTGCATCTGGCTTCCGTGGAACTGCCGAGACTGTCTTTTATGGCGGACGTGGTTACACCATTTTTTGAAAATATCGGGGATCAGTGGGCAGATGGCGCCATCAAGATTGTTCAGGAACACATGGCGTCCACCGTTACCCAGGCGTTTCTATGGGACGTGCTCAGGAGTGCCGATCCCGGCGAAACGGCACCGGGGATGGTAGTTGCGACACCCACAGGGCAATGGTGCCAGCTGGGTGCCCTCATGATCTCCTTGGTTGGGGCTGATGTCGGGTGGAACATCCACTACTTCGGCCCCAACCTGCCACCGGAAGAGATTGCGGCGGCCACCGTCCAGAAGCAGGCAAAAGCCGTTGCACTGAGTATCGTCAGCAACGTGGACGGACTCGGATTGATCCGGGAATTAAAACGCCTTATCCGAAGTTTAAGCCCGGGAATCCCTGTAATCGTCGGTGGCGGCGGCATTAAGACGCACCGGAACCATGTTGAAGCACTGGGTATTCAGTGTTGCGGAAGTCTGCGATCCTTTGTGTCATACGCGGATGCGATGCTGCAAAAGCTCGATGCATGATTGGAGTCTTGTAAACTCCTGCCAACAACTCCGCACTTCATCCCGTCATATATCGGGGGGCTATGGTAGCCCCCCGCCTGTCCCAATAAATTGAATTGCGACCCGGTATCGGAACATTTGAGCGATCGAGATCCATACCAATCCCGAAGCAATACCCAACCAACCGTTATCTCAACAATTTTTTTAATGTCTGGGCAGAAATTTGACAGGGTTTTAATTTGCGAGTAAAATAGTCCTCACAAAAAGAAATAAACCGAACATCGAAAGGGCAACGCTGCTGAAAGGCAGTGACGCAAAGCTACGGGTCTAACGCCGAAAGGTCACGACCGCCGGGCCGCCGAAGGTTCCACGCTTTGCGCCTTTGGGTAGAAGTGCCCCAAAGGCGTTTTGTCTTTCAGAAGGGGTCCAGAGCCACCATTCACACGAAACGTGCATGCTGACGGTCCGGCGGATAGCCGGCGCCGGCGGTGCGTATTCCGGACATCGTATCACAGCCGCCCATTAGAAAAACGTCCGGACATTCCTCTTATGAAGCCATCGGCGTTTCCATTGCATTCGGAACTCGCCGTGTGTCAGTCGGGTCGGGCGGTCAACAGGTCGTCGAATACCACAGGAAGTCACCGCAAAACATGTCGCCAACTGCCTGCCGGAAAGGGAGGCGTCCGACCCGGCGCAACGAAAGGAGGGTTATATGCAGTTCGCTGAACTCTTTATTTTTATACCGGGTCCCCCCATTCTGTCCATTTTCGTCTGGGTGGGGCTTATCGTCGGTCTGCTCTATTTTGCCCGGGAGCCTGCGCACCGGGCGCTGCATTCATTCGGATGGACCATATACAACGCGTTCCGCATGTCCGCCCGATCCGTGCTGCTTGCCGAAAAACGCCTGGCCGCACGAAACAAGGAGGTGTTGCTGGAAGCCAGCCGCGATTCTCTAGAACGGATCATCGATCGGGAGTTCCACCGGGTAGACGCCGTCGTGAAGCGCGACCTGAGCGGCTATCCCACGTTGCAGCGAAGCCTGACCGACCAGATCGCACAAATCGATGAAGACTATCGTCAAAGCAGCGAACCGTCTCCGCCCCCGCCCACATGGGTCAATGCAGTCGAAGCGGTGGCCAAGATACCGGCCAACGGGGATCCGACCGTTGTCCAGGTACTGGACAAAATCAAGGTGATCATCAACGATCAGTACAAGAATACCATGGCGGATTATCGGAAAAGCGTCAGCGATCGCCATGCCTACCTAAAACGCATGATTCAGTACTGGCGGAAAATGACCGACACCTTGGAAGAGGTCGGGAAAACCATCACCGGCCTGCATGAGCGATCCACCATCATCGACAGACACATGGCGGAATACGAAGAAATCCGTGCCGGATCGGACAAGTCCGAACGCATGTACCGATCATCGGCCATGACCCAGTTTGTCATTGCCGGATTCGTGCTTCTGATCGCGGTCGGGGGTGCCATCATCAATTTCAACCTCATTGCCCTGCCCATGTCGGAAATGGTGGGCGGCGGCAGCTATATCGGTTCGTTCAAAACGGCGAATGTGGCCGCCCTGGTCATCATTCTCGTTGAGGTTGCCATGGGACTTTACCTGATGGAGTCTCTTCGGATTACACGGTTGTTTCCGGTCATCGGTTCCATGGATGACCGGATGCGGATCAAGATGGTCTGGATCACGTTCACCATCCTGCTTATCCTGGCGAGCGTCGAATCGGCGCTGGCTTTCATGCGGGACGCCATCGCCGCAGACCTTCATGCGCTGCGCCAATCCCTGGTCGACGGTCAGGGGCCCGAAGCCGTCAACAGTTGGATCCCCACCGTTGGGCAGATGGCCCTTGGATTTATCCTGCCATTTGCCCTGACATTTGTGGCGATCCCGCTGGAGTCCTTTATCCAGTCTTCGCGGACCGTTCTGGGAACGGTGGTTTGCGCCTGTCTCAGAGCACTGGCCTTCTTCCTTCACTTGCTCGCCAATCTTGGGAGGAACTTCGGCAACCTGATGGTGCACCTGTACGATCTGATGATCGTGCCGCCATTGTGGATTGAAAAGCTGTTTTCCGCGCGGGGGGAAACCCCGGAAATAGAAATGGAGCCCCAGGAGGATACGACATGAGAATCATTGCATGCCTGTCCCTGCTTGTATGTCTTGCCGCAATCACCACGGGGTGTGCCGATACGACCAGCCACGCCAAAGGTGTGTATATGTTGCTGGACACATCCGGGACGTACCGTCATGAGCTGACAAAGGCCCAGTCGATCATCAATTATCTTCTGGGAACGCTGCAACCGGGGGATTCCTTCGGAGTTGCCAGAATCGACACTGGAAGTTTCAGTGAAAAAGACATCATCGCGAAAATGAACTTCGACGGGCGTCCGTCGGTGGCAAATAGCCAAAAACGGGAATTCAAGGATAAAATCGATCAATTCATCACGACGGCCAAAGGGAGTCCGTATACCGACATTACCGGGGGGATTCTTCAGGCGGTGGAATATCTGAACGAAACCGGTGCGGGAGAAAAGTATATTTTGATTTTCTCGGATCTCGAGGAAGATCTGGTGAAGGGGTATGTCCGGGACATTCCCTTTCAGATGGAAGGGGTTCAAGTAGTCGCTCTGAACGTTACCAAACTGCGCACGGACAACATAGATCCGCGGGAATACATGGAGCGTCTGGATTTCTGGAAGCAGCGGGTAGAGGATGGCGGCGGCGAATGGCGTGTGATAAATGACCTCGAACGTCTGGATAACATTCTGGCCAGTTGATCGAACTTTTGTCCGGAAAGTATTGGGAAAGGTACTGACCCATGACAAACGACCAAACGTTCCGGGATAGCGTAGCGACAGACGAGCGTTGGGTTCTTGGCCTTCCAGCGACAGAGCCCGAAAAACCGAAGATCTTCACATATCCGGCATTTGAGCGCACCCTGGCCATGTTGTCCAATCTGGTCGACGGGCACGACGCCCTGCATGTGGTGGCGGGAGAAAGGGGGAGTGGTAAGACCGCACTGCTGGGCGAATTCTTGAGACAATCCGGCAAACCATACAGCCGATGCCGAATCACGGTATCTGAAAATCGTGTGAACGGGCGGCACATTCCGATTGCGTCAACGGATCGGCCGGCCTACCTGATTCGGTTCAGCAAGGCACCGGTGGTTCTCATCGACGATGCCCACGCCCTGAATCACGGGCAACTCGACTACCTGCTGCGTGCTGCGGAATCCGCAGCGCGCCGTTGCCGGATACGCAGCATGGTCCTGTTCGGAGTGCCCGACATGTACCGGGACATCCAGCGATGCCGGCCTTCCGGTGCCAAGGCCGACGTGATCAATACGCTCTATCTGCCGCCGCTGAGTGAGACGGAGACCGAAGCCTACCTCCAGTTCCGATTCGGCGATACCGATGACGATAGATCCTTCCAATGCTCCTCTCGGCAACTCCGGACCATCCACAGCAAATCCGGCGGGATGCCCGGGCAAATCGACCTGTTGATGGCCCAGGGCATGGCCTCAATACCGCGGCACCGGAATCTGTTGCGCCGTATCTTCCAGCCGGGAGTGTTTCGGGGCGGCTTGCGAACGCCGGCTTTGGCCGGTTCGACATAGCCCGGCCATTTCATCAAATCGTTTCACCGAGCAGAAATTCGGTTGACTTCGGGCAAGAGCATCGATAGGGTCGGCCCTTCGGAGTCCGCACCGCGAACAGGATTTTCTGGCTTGCCGGCCGGGAGGAGGCCACGGCGGCCATCAGGTGCCAAATGCATGGGCATCCGAAAAAGCCCCATTATGAGCGGCGATCGCCTTGACCACATCCCATCCGATTTCATCCGGGCGCAGGTAACGCGTCTGCTTCGACGCTTTTCTATCTCATACCGCCGGACGGACGATACAACGCAATACATCATCACCAGCCGTCGCACAGGGCGTCAGGTATCCTACGCCATCGTCTTCTTGCATGACCGGAAGGCAAAGCGCCTGCACATCAGCAAATTTTTTCCGGAGCTGATGCGTCGGGAGAATTCCAAATACCTGTCTGCGGCCTGCTTCGTTCTGCTGGTGCAGCATTTTTCCCAGCACATGGTATCGGAGCCTTGCCATCAGATATCCCTTAAAACCCAAGCCCGAATTTTCGACGCCTTCTATGCCCGTCTCAGGGATTTTCATTTCGAAATCTGGAAAAACCGTGGCGGTGATACCGTGGAATTACGGAGTGGTTGCGCCCACCTGCCAATGGACACCATGATGATTCACAGCGCCGGCTGACCGGAGCATTTCGGGATATCGGTTTATAGCAGTTGCCATAAATATGTTCCGTTTGAACATAGTGAGTTTCTGTTAACCGGATACCGTTTCGGGGGAGTCCGGATATGGACATGCTCGGTATCGGTATCGCTATCGGCATCGGAATCGAGACAGAATGGCTAACTTCGAAGTCGATACCGATTCCGAAGACGCCACAACTTTCAACTGCGTCAACAATCCACAAATCGGAACGGAATTCTGACAGCTGGCCTAACATGAACCCGGTAACCTGTGGCTCCCATGGCACTTCCCGCCACCCATATCCGTTTTGCCGCTGACATGGCAGACCGCTATCCGATTCACCGCCTGGAAGCGTACATTTCCGGAGCCGTGTATCCCGACAGCCGCCGGTTTACCGGCATTCCCAGGAAGAAGACACACGCCGGAATCCATCTCCAGAGAAGTTTTGCCGAAAGCGATTTCACCTTTGGATGGCATGTCCATTGCCTTTGCGACCACCTCCAGGCAGGTCTCTACAACCGGTTGGTTCCCGGATTGCTGAAGCTCGATGAGCTGTCCCGGTGGGTTCGCCTGGCTGCCGCGAAAATGGTACAGGACCAGCATGACATGCATCAAATAGATCTGGATCCCCTTCTGGACTGTCTCGCGTATGCACAGGCCCCGCAAGGGGAAAACATCACACAAATCAACGCTTACAACAGACTCATACAGGATACCTACAGCGGAAAGCATCATCTCGCGCCCGGGGATTACTATGGGCTCTGGACGGGTGTCGGCGTATCATCGCATATCGCCGAGGCCCTGGTGTCGGAGATGCAGCAGATACTCGAAGACAACGCGCTTGCCGAACGGATCTGTTCCTCTTACGAACTGATGCTGCACCGCGGGTCTGCTTCCAGCCGGTCCTTGCACCAACCATGAACTTGCCGGCCGAGAATCCGATATCTCGAGGACGGCCCCAACGCTGCCGAAGAAGAACCGCTCCTTCCGCCGGGCGTGCAGCAGTGCTGTCTTATCCAGCCCGGTGCGGTGGGACACCCCGAGGTGGGCAATCCGGTAGCGTACGACGGCATTGACGGTTTCCTCGAACTGATCGTCGCCGGGAAATTTCAGGTTAAAGATATCCGACCATACATGCCCGTGCCATCCGGGGTTTCTCGATTGGCCTCATTCACAAAACCCTTGATTTTTGAGTCAGCAATGATAATAGACCGCTGTTATATCATGCTGAGCGGCGTGAGGGAACTGGCCCGCGGATCGCCCGGCAACCAACCAAGCAAGGTGCCAATGCCAGCCCCCCGGGGACCCATGAGGTCAATGGAACCAGTGGTACGGTGAGACCTCCCGATGGGAGGTTTTTTTTTGCCCTGATTCAGAAGCGGATATCTCTATCGGGAAGAAAACAGTGAGATCGGAGGTTGCGTGATGACGGATCGAACACCCGAGCCCTCCCGCCGGAACGGAAATCCGGTTGGCGATGTGCAAATATTTGGGATCATGGACGAGCTTACAAATGAGCACCCGCGGGCCCTGGACGAGCCCTTTCCAGAGAGATGGTCCGATCCTTTGGAGTTGTACGGGTGCTACCGGGCGTCTCTGGAACGTCGAGAAATGGACATGAACAACGAGCGCGAAGCCGTTCGGGACCTGATGGAAGAAGATCATTACAGCCCGGCGACCATCTGGCATTCCCGTCTTGGGCTGGTAGCCGAGCGCATCGTGAGCTGCCGACGGTAATCGCGGCGACACCGCGGCGCTGATCAACAGATGCCGCTCTCCATCCCGGGTTTCCTCACCGTTTTCCGCGGTGTAGTATAGATAACAGATGGGGAATACATTACCAAAAATGGCGAAGATTATTCTCATTCGAAATTGCCCATACTGTTGCAACCAACCTGAATCGTTATTATTTTATTTTTTTAACGATAAGTACGATTCTTGCATACTTTCCTGAGAGGTCTCGTACTTGAAAGGTAATTCGTCGATATGGATAATGGGGGCAGGCGGCAAGAACCGGATCGACGCCAATTTTCCTATACCTATCATTTCCCGGAAAGGCGATCTGGAAATGACAGGAGAAGCGGCAGTGATCGAAGAACATCAAGGGGACGGGTGGTCAAACAGGAACGTCGGGCGGGTTTACGGAATCCCAGTGGAATAAGTGACCAGCGGCCGGAATAATGTGACCTTCCTGTGGACCCTCCGTGTTCCCGATTGTGAACGGGTATCTCCGTTGTAGGATCCTTCCTTTTCACCACGCATCACGTTCGTCATCACTTGCGCTGGTGTTTGCGAGCGGTAACCAGCATTCGTTGATCCATGAATCCGAAATCCCCTTTGCCTCTGTGCGGTCGAAATCCGCGGTGGACACGGACATCGTGGTAACCGGCCCTACGAACCAGCGCGATAATGGCTTCCGGTTCATAGAGTCTGACACAGTATGTTTTATCACGGATCAGCCCCGTATGCTTGCTCAGCACCATTTCCCGGGCACAGATCCTGTTACCGTCGATTTCCCGCTGCCGGCAGACCACCACGTTCGGTTCGATTTCGTGCCAGGCGTTGGGTGAAAAGCGTCCCTTAACCTGACGGCCGTCGGTTAAATCCACCAGCAACCATCCGTCCGGAACCAGCAATCGAAAGGCCTCGATCAAAATCTGAAGATCGGACTCGCCGTCCGGAACATACCCCAGGGAGTTCCCCAATATCATCACCCGATCAAAGGAGCCATCTGCCAGATCCGTACTGCGAGCATCCCCCTGGACGAACGAGATCGCGCAGCTGGCCTTGGAGGCACCACGTTGCCCCCTTTCCAGAAGCGTGTGCGAGTAGTCAAACACCGTGCAACAGCCATACCCTCGCCGGCACAGTTCCAGACTGTGCCGTCCGTGCCCGCCGCACAGATCGAGGATACGGTCCTGTCGACGAAAGGGGACCAGTTCACAGAACACATCGACCTCCCGTCGTGTCAGGTCGTCGTTGCACACCGAGCGGGCATCGGTCGTGAGGTAGACATCGTCAAACAGGGTTTTCCACCAATCCGGATTTACCTCGATACTCATACACCCTCCAGCTCGGCACCGAACCCAAAAAGCCCGTCCGCTGCGAAAATAGACGCCCCTCCGGCCCACGGCTGCATTCGGGCAATTTCAAGTTCTTCTTCCTCGATATCGATATACTCGTCCAATTCTCCGGCAAGCCACATGGTCTCCAGGGTCAGGCAGTCTTTCCACATGGCAAAGCAGTACTTCTCTAAAGCGTTCAACTGATCGGTCGTGACAATCCGGGGACGCAGGGCGATCTTTATCGGTCCCAGAAGATAGGTGAATTTCTTCTGGAGCGCCAATTCATTCTGCATCTCCTGAAGCTCGGCTGCATGCCTGTAATCCAGGTCCAGCACCGCCCGATTGATTCGATCCACGGCTTCACGCACCTCCAGACCGGCGTTGAGCACACCGATGGGCTGCACACCACCACCGCTGCCCACATTGGTCGGTATGTTTCCATATCTTCCGAGAAAGCCGAAGACCTCGCCGGGTCCGAGAAGACATCGAAAGTCGGTCTGGCGACGGGCCAGCCATATGCCCTGTCGGTCGGCATCCAACTCCGGGATCTCTTCGGCCCATATCCCCAGTGGCACCCGCGCCTGAACGATATAGTGGCCTTTCTGCAGTGCCAGGGCGATGGCCTCGTCCCTGTCCGGGTTCACCTCTCCCACCCGGACCCCTTTGCCTGAATACCCCCGCTCCGGTTTGAGGACCAGATCGTTCCAGTGCTCACGGGTCCATGCCACCAGGTCAGCGACGGCTTCCCCTCTCGGGCCGGTGGTCTGTCGTTCAAAAAAGCGTCTTGTCCAGGGCGTGCGCGCCTGGGTCTCGGCTGTGAAATTGCCGGCGAGGGGGCCGGTAAACACTTCGAACATACTTTTGACGTTGATCGGCTCCGTTCCCCTGGGATTTATGACGCGATTGTCGCGTACGGCCTTGAGCACCGGCGACAGGTCATGCTGCCGGTGCAGCCGAAGCAGCACATCGTTGTTGAAATCCATAAAGATCAGAGACACCGGCTCTCCCTGGAAGCAGGTGCGGCCGTCTTTCAGTTCAAAATGGTGAGGGGCGGCCAGCACTCCACGAATCCCCTCTATCCGGTCCAACCGATCGGCCAGGTTGATGTTCTCGGTTACATCGGATAGGGTTTCTTCCTCTGCAACCACAGCCACTACGCCGGGTTGAGTCCCTTCCCGCTGGCGATGGGCGTCAACCAGCATTCGGGAAAATCCCTCCACCGGGTAGAGAAACGGATGGTCGAAATTGAGCGTTACGCCGACATCGGTCATCTCGTTCAGCCTCTGCCAGACCACTTTTGCGATCTCCTGGGTCATGCGCTGATAATCCCATCCGCCCGGGCTGCCCAGGTTCCATTCCGAGTGATATCCAAGAAAACTGTCCAATGTCTCCCCCTCTATCCGATATTGTCTTGATGGTTAAACAACAGATGTTCCAGGTTGTCCATGCCGATTTCCCCCTCGGTCAGAACATGCCGGGCGAACTCCGCCGGAGACCCCCTATTTCCGATGAAACGATCATAGAGTCGGCGAAAGCGGATCCGGCCGATCGTGTAGCTGAGCTGATAGCCGGGTTTCAAGGTATACCGACGAACCATCGCCAGGGCCGGTTCCGGCGCCAGTCCGGCGTCGGTCATAAACGCGGCAGCCTGCTCCAACGTCTTTTTGCGGGTCTGTATATCGAAATCAATCCGCCCGCGCATGGCTCGCCAAAACCGGCGTTTGGCCATGAGAAGACGATCAATTGCTCCTTGAAACAGACCTGTATCAAATAACAGCTCTTCTGAAAAACTGGCCCATCCCTCGTAGTACAGCGGAAACTCGATATGCCGCCGCAGTCTTTTACAAAGGCTCCACCGATGGGTGTCCATAAGATGGTGTCCGGGAAAGGTTTCGTGGGCAGTCAACAAACGCCAGTCTTTGGGAGCCGAAGCACTGTCGTCCGCATCAGTGATGAAAAACGTCCCGCCTTCCGGAGGATGGCCGGGAGGCATACTGTAGGCGGCGGCACTCCGGACCGGTGACAGATAATCGGGGACAGGGGCCACCTGAATCGGACAGTTTGCCAGCATACCACAGCTCACCAGCCCCTGCTGCAGGCAATGCCGGCCGAGGTGGTCGATGGTGGATCGGTACAGCCCGGCCACCCCGTCTCGAAAGGCAGGTACCGGGATTTCGGCAAACGTCTCCAACCAAGATTTTCCGGGGTTTAATACGGATGAGGCTTTCTCGAGCAGTTGCCGTGTTTCGCTGATCTCCCCATCCAGCAGCTCGGATATTTCCTCCAGCCCCATTCCGCAGCCGATATGGTCCCGGGCAATTCGCGCATAAACACCCGGGGCCGGACGGAACTCTTGGATGAGAGGCGCTTGCCGAAGATAATCTTCGAGACGATCGAAGGCATCCAGAGCCGGTGTCAGATCCACGCCCCATCTGTCCATCGACCGGAGCCAGTATGTCAACTTTCCGATCATCTCCAGACCCAGCTCGCAGAACAGGTGTGGAATGTGTTGCAGGTTCTTCCGTGCCTGGTCCAGGAATCCGGGAAGACCATCGATCCGCAGCCGCCAGGGTTCCGGACCGGCTTCCAGAGCCTCGGCCAGACCAATGGCGGCAATCGTAAGGTAAAACGTCGGCTGGGTTTCATGGAAGCACACGGCCGTCAGCTGATCATTGAGCGTTCTGACAATCCGCCCGATCATATCGGCGTCGATGCGAGCCTGGATATTGCCGGCCGATTTCTCCGCCTCGGACAAATCCGATGCCCAGCGTGACAGTCGGGTGACGAGTTCCCCCACCGATTCCGGAGAAAAATCATCCCAGACATGTCCGTCCAGAGATGTTGTCTGATCCTGTGGGAAGTAATGAAACTCGTCGCTGGACAGGCAAACTGGAAACCGGCGGACCAACTCCTGCAATATGGTCTCCCAGAGACTGCCCGTAATGCCTGTGTCGGATGTCGGCCTGCCCATGGTCATTGATTTGAAATACAGATCCAGGGTATCGGGTATTAGGTTTTGGGTATTTGCTGCCTGAAGCGTTTTCTGAATTTCTGCTTCCCATCACATACCCAATACCCAGTACCGAATAACCGTATTCTTGTGTTACAACAGAAGAAAATAAAACCGAAAATCGCCGTCATTGATGTCGACAATCAGGTTTGCTCCTCTGGACTCGGCGAAAACGACCCATGGCGGCCGGTCGTCACCGCCGCACTCCGCCCTGGGATAGAATTCGCCTGTCTTTTTGCTGTGCCAGGATAGTAGCATGGCCTCCGCCCCTGTTTCCGTTACGGCATCCCTGGCGATTTCTCTGGCCGCCGCAACATCGAGTTCCGGCATGTCCACGTGCACCGGGATTTCTTTGGTAGGGTGATCCGGCAAATTGGAATTAATTCGCATGGCTCCTTCCCCTTTCACCTGAAACGTTACGGATGAAGAAAGACCCGCATACCTCGGAGGTTACCGGACACCCTGGGACAAGAGCTGCCGAATCATCGATAACCTCCCGGGGCGTCGCGTCAAAACGGTCTCCATATTACGGTTTTTTCTTCCCATCGATGCGCTCCACGTAAAAGAGCGTCGCACCCACTGGCGCAAAAGAGAGAAACAGAATGTTGAGGACCGGGATCAGGAACCATAGCCCGAAACCGAGATGAAAAGCAAAATAGCGGAACAGAAATCTGAAGCGGGCGCCGAACGGCTCGTGCCGCCTGGCCGGTACCAGATCGGTGTTGTCCCAGGCCAGAAACACAACCGCCGCCAAGGACGCCATAACCGTTGTTATCGGAGAAAAGGGGGTGAGCCAGCCCGCCACCATAACCAGCAGGCTGAGCAGCACCGGCAGCACGGCCCTGGGAATTTCCTGTTTGAGAAGAAATAAGAAATACGGTAGCCAGGCCATTGCGGCGCCTGTCTGCACGTCTCCCGAAGTCTGTCGCTCCGTGATCTGGGACATGATGTCCATGATAATCACGGCGAACAGCACCTGGGCCAACAGATAGGCGACGGCTGTGGCAAGGCCCACGAGCAGCAACCCCAAAACCCAGGACGTCACATACCATAGCCAGACCAGCCACCAGCTTTCCGGTTTGGCCCACATGGCCAACAGGATATCGTCGTGGTAGGCCAGGGCCAGCCCGGCGCCCAGAACGGTCAACCCGATAACCACCCCAAACCGCACCAGGCCCAGCACCAGAAGCCGTGGGGTCTTCAATCCGAGTTTCAATCCCCGGAAATTATATGAGATCCCACTTAAGAAATTCATGACACCACGTCATACATCAGATCCCGAATAACCGAAAGAAAAAAGGTGGATACCCGAAAATGGATTCCGGGCCGAGATATACAGGCTATCTACCCGGACCCCTGGTCACGTTTTACCTTACCATCCATGTACACGGCGTATATCTGGCCGATCATCAGGAAAATGAAAAACGCGCCGACGATGGGTATGGTCGCACCGCCGTCTTCGGTGGCGCGGCCGTACATGCTCAACTCTGTTATGCCGCCGATCAGCAGGTACAACGAGCTGGTTCCGCCCATGGCAAAGGTGAACATGGTTACCATCCATGCGTTTTTCAGATAAAAACTCAACGCGGCAAATAGAAACCAGAAGGCGCAGAATATTGGGATCACTCCGGCATCCCATGCCGGGTGTGCCGGCTTATATGCGGCAAACCCGAGCCTGGCGAAATGGCTGGCCAGCAGAACATGGGTGACGATGAATACGGTTCGAAACATACGCATGGCTCCACGAGTGGAATTGTATCCGGCACACCCAGGGAACATAGGTCGCGATACGTAAATGGCAATCAATGCACCGCGTAACAGAGGCTGACAATCCTCATGACTATCAAGATAAGTCTATTTTTTGTCTATATAATTTATACGATAACCGGCTTATTATCTAGACAATATTCTATTTTTATTGACAAGATAGATTTTGTTAATAACATGTCTATGTATAGGCTGGTTTTATTGTCCAACACCGAATAACATTCATCAATCGACATCCGATAATCCCTGTTTCCTGATGCGCAGCGTTCAGGGTCGTGTAAAGGAGAGTGCCATGAAAACATTGAAAATGCTTGTTACTGCAGCCTTATTGCTCGGAATTCCTGCTGTTCTGATTGCCGGTGGTTATGGAAAATCGCATACATCGGGTGGTATGAACCAAAATGATATCGTGGACACGGCAGTGGGGGCCGGTGATTTCAACACCCTGGTCGCTGCCGTTCAAGCCGCAGGCCTTGTGGATACCCTCAAAAGCGAAGGACCGTTCACCGTGTTTGCACCCACCGACGCGGCCTTTGCAAAGCTTCCGCCGGGGACCGTCGAGGATCTCCTGAGACCGGAGAATAGAGAGAAGCTGCAGGCGATACTCACGTACCATGTGGTGGCGGGTCGTGTTTACGCTAAGGACGCCATGAAACTGCGCTCTGCCAAGACCGTCAACGGTCAGAGCTTTCATATCAGTGCCCCTTACGGCCGCCCGATGATGGTCGACAACGCTAAGATTGTGAAGGCGGATATTGTTGCCAGCAATGGCGTTATTCATGTCATCGATACGGTCATCATTCCAGATTGATACCCACTCCGTTATCCCCGAAACCGGCGCAGACTTCCGTCTTGGGGTCCGCGCCGGTTTTGTCAACTTGGATATGCGCTTTAGGAGGCATGATTAGGTATCGCATCCCGTGTCCATCCCCCGGCGCGGGATCCATTTTTACTCTGGGAGCGGATCTTCTCTGTGACACACCGAGCGCGGTCCGATGGCGTTCAATAATCCACTCGCCCGGATCTGTCTTTCGTGTCCTGGATGTGGTACATACCGTTTCATGGAATAAACCGGGATACTGCCCTTGGATGAATCTGTTGAAAACAGCGGAATCATCGGAGTGATACCGACGTTGAAGATGATCGCCCGGTTTTAATGCAGATGGGGACGACGACGCCAGACAAAGGAGCCACTGTGAGCGACACCAAAGCCGAGCTTAAGCGGGAACTTAGCGCGGGTGGCCGTGAAACCGTCTCATTCTTTACCTCCTTGAAACCGGATCAGCTCCGTACGCGTGTTTATACCGATGGGCCGCAATGGACCGTCCGTCAGGTGTTTGCCCACCTGGTCACGATAGAAACATCCATGCACCGGCTGTTTCAAAACATTCTCGAAGGCGGCCCCGGCTCCCCGGAGGATTTTGACGTGGAACGGTTCAACCGCACACAGCCCAGAAAACTCGACGCCTTGTCAATGGAAGACCTGGTGCGTCGTTTCGAGACCGTCCGTGGCAACACAATCCGGATGGTGGAGGAAATGACCCAACAGGATCTGGACCGACAGGGTCGGCATGCGTTTCACGGTCCGGGGCGTTTGGGGAGATTCATTCGCTGGGCCTATGAACATGCCCGTATACATGAGGATGACGTCCGAAACGCCTTATCCCCATCGGACACATAAGCGAAAAGAAGCATTACAGGGAATCGTATGTGTCACCCGGCCGTTCTTTGAGCCGGATGAGGAGGTGTGTTCCGCTTAAATAGCAATTTGTTGATCCAAATCGTCGTCCAGATCCTGACCCCGTAAAATCATATCGGTGACATCGAAATAGATCTCCTGTTCGTCGTCGGTCATGACGCAATCCAGGTATCTACCGTTGCATTCAATCAATTCCTCGCCCACCTTATTCTTTTCAAGGGCAACCAGCACATCCGTTTCATCGGCAAGATGCAGGACGTTATAGGGGCTGTTCTTGGTCCCATCGCCACTTTTTAAAATGAGATCCAGGACCGTAAAAGCGAGGGCTTCTTCGGATTTGTGCTGATCTGCGTCACCTTGAATATTGAAAATACGGCTGAGCAACAGGTGGGCCCGGGGACTGAGCAAACAATTGGGCCAGGAGGAATTATACAGGTCGATCGCCTGGGGGAACCCGTCCATGATCAGACATCGCTCCATATTTTCTATCATGCCAGCGTAGGGTGTGTAATTGCCGCTTTCGATGATCAACTCCCGCAGTTGTAGAAACTTTCCCTTCGATCGTTCCTGAACCAGCTCGCGAAAGAGATTCCAGAGCAACCTCTCGTGGTGGCCCTTCGGTTCATGGAGGTGGTCGGCACCCATGGTTTCTTCGGCTGCGCTCTGGCGTGTGAAGGCCGCATGGTCACACTCCTTGCAGCAGGCTTTCACCAGCCTCTCCAGCAATTCTTCTTCCGGTACCGGGTATAAGGCCGTCAAATCTGAGATATCCATCGTCGTTCTACCCATGTTTTCCCTCCGCCATCAAACCCCTGTTTCCCGGCAGCCGCGTCGATTGGGCCACCAAAGGAACAGCTGGCTGTTGGTGATACATGATTGCCGTTGCATCGTTGGGATTTGCAAGTTCTGTACCCGATTTCTCGGCAAACCCAAAAAACCCTGGCTTCGCGATTAACATATCGATAATATTATACTTAATATATAAAGAACCACCATGCGGGGTACTCTATGACAAGGTGGCAACATTTTTATCCCTTCGATGACACCAATTGTCGTCGGATAACGGCCGGAACAGGGGAATTGAACGGTGTCGACTGCCGGAGGACCCCGTAGATATACTCGGAGACCGCTGTCGGTAAGGATAGGATTTGAAACCCGGTGATCGAAATTTGACGAAACCAATGATGATTCAGGAAAGGATTCTAAAGCGATTGCCAGAATTCCGTTCCGAAACCGAACTTTCGGTCCGGGGTCTGGATTCTATCGGGATATGTGTATGGCTACTGCCATGAGGTAAGACGAATTGTAAGGCGGACCTATGCCTCTGCTGAAAGTCAAAGCCTACAATTACCGCACTCAGACCATCTGTGAAATACAAGATCCAGATTGCGGCAAAGGAGTGATTTATAACGTGTCCGGGTTGATCAGTGTTTTCAGAACATCCTCCTTTCCGACGATCCCCACCAGTTTATTCTCATCGACCACTGGAAGTGTATGAAAACTGTTGTCCACCATCAACGCGGCGACGGCATCAATCCCCGTATCCGGTCGAACGGAAACGGGATCCGGCGTCATCGCTTCGGCCACGGTAAGAGCGGCAATTTTTCGCACCTGCTTTTCGATTTTGCGTGACGACAGTTGAATGTAGCCCTCGAGGAGAGAGAAGACGGTGGGCACCGGTATATTCTTTTGCTGGGCAACCAAATCGCTCTGGCAGAGGATGCCGACCAGTCGACCTCTTTCGTCGACCACCGGAGCGCCATTGATACGATTTGACAAAAGGATCTCGGCCGCCCGGGTAATTTCTGTCTCCGGCGTCAATGTAATCAGTTCCGTCGTCATGATCTGGCTGGCCGTGATCATGTTATCCTCCTCCTTTCGCCAGACCGGACGCTTCACGGTGTAACCTGATTCAAGTCACTTCGGTTGGGAGAAGTCCCTGTTCGGTTTCGTGAGGGGCAGGACCATATGGGAAGATCAAGACCTGCGACCCGGTTTCTGGCCGATCCAATGTGATGGCGATGTGTCGTGAACAATCAGACTATATCAGTACACCCCGGGTCAGGCAAGACACGCCGCGGAACTGTCCCGGTTTTCGATTCAAAGCCAATCCGGCTGCCGATATTTCTTGAATTATTCGGCCATATACGTGACAACTGCCGAGACCGGCAGATATCGATTTTCCTGAACATTCCATAAAACGTTCGGGTAAGCGGAGATTTTCATAATGGCGGATCAGGTAACCATTTCACTGTGGCTGTTTCTGGTGCTGGTCGGGATTTCTTTGCTGGCGGTGTTGGACAAAATTCTCATCCCCAGCACCCGTTGGTTTATTCGACGGAAAATCAATCGTGTCCTGAACGAAATCAGTACCCGGCTGGATATCGAAATCAGGCCCTTTCAGCTGACCCAGCGTCGGGTGCTCATTGATCGATTGGTCTACGACACCAAAGTTCTCCAGGCGGTCCAGGATCATGCCCAAAACCACGAAATGCCCCTTGAGGTCGCCCAAAAAAAAGCCCTGACCTATGCCCGGGAAATCGTGCCGTCGTTCAACGCCTATCTTTACTTCAGGATCGGCTATTGGATAGCGAAAAAGGTGGCCAGGCGCCTGTACCGGGTGCGGGTCGGCCTGCTGGACAACGATCAGTTCTCGGCTGTGGATCCGGAATCGACCGTGGTGTTTGTGATGAACCACCGGAGCAATATGGACTACGTTCTGGTGGCATTTCTTGCGGCTGAGCGGACCACGTTGTCCTATGCTGTTGGAGAGTGGGCCCGCATCTGGCCGCTGCAAACGCTGATACGGGCCATGGGTGCGTTCTTTGTTCGGCGCAATTCGGGCACCAATCCACTGTATCGCCGAATCCTCGAACGCTATGTTCACATGGCCACCAAGGAAGGTGTCTGCCAGGCCGTGTTTCTGGAGGGAGGATTAAGCCGTGATGGCCTCCTGCGCGCGCCCAAACTTGGCCTGGTGGATTACATGCTGCGAAGCTATGCCCCGACCTCGGACCGGGACATCGTCTTCATTCCGGTGGGCGTCAACTATGACAGGGCCTTGGAGGATCGAAGCTTGCTGCGGGATCTGGACCCTTCCGCTGAGAAACGCAGCCGCTGGTTTGTGTTCTGGACCACGGTCCGCTTTATTCGCAGAGGCCTTTTCCTGATGGTGCTCAACCGATGGGAGCGGTACGGATATGCCTGCGTGAATTTCGGCAACCCGGTCTCGATGCGGGCCTTTTGCCAGGATCACGCAATCGATTTCAGTAAGCTGGAGCGGGATGCCCGCTTTCCTGAAATCCAGCGTTTATGTGACACCCTGATGGACGCCGTTCAGAAGGTGATACCGGCGCTTCCGGTGTCACTGGTGGCGACGGTGTTTCTCGAATCGGGGGAAACCCCTCTCGATATTCCGGAAATCGAGGATCGTGCCGGCAGACTGATTCGCGCGCTGCAGGCCGCCGGCGGCCCGGTCTTCGAGATTTCACGCAGTTCCTTGACCCACGTGATCGCCGGAGCGGTCCATCTGTTGCATCTTCGACGACTGTTGATCGCTGAAAACGATACCTTCCGGATGGATCCGAAGGAACAGGCGCTAATGGACTATTATGCGAACGCCATCGCCCATTGGCGGCCGCTACGTGCCGCATCCGATACAACCGTCGCGGACAGACCGAAACCGGGGCCCCCGATCGTGGATATCGATTAATTTCTTTCCGGCGGTTCTATTAACGTTCGGATGCGATATCATCCAAAATGCCCGTTGATGATGGTGGAGAGATGTGATGACCGGAATTGAGAATGAAAAACTGCCCACGGTGGAACAGGTTGAACAAATCATTCGCGACTGGGGCAGATATTCCATTGATGAGTTCGCCCAGATGTTCTCCCTGACCCGGGAGGTTGTCGAGGCCACCGTTGCCTATATCAGAGAGCTGAAACGGGTAAACGACGCCCAGGCGATTCCGGTGATGGCCTGCTATCGAAACGACTCACTGGAGTCCATTGTTCGCTGCGCGGGGTCCAAGCATGGCTACCTCTGACCCGGCTATTTCATGAACTCTTTTCAGGAGTACCCATCGTGACCAAACGTCCTGTGACACCGGGCTACATCGTCTTCTATATTCTGTTCTCAACCGAAACCTGGCGGATCGTGCTGGGGTTTATTTTCGCCGCTGTGCTGACCCCGCGGATACTCCCTCCGGAGCTCTCTTCAATCGCTCGGGCATTGGTCTACGTGATGGTGGCGACCATCGGGTATTCCCTCGCCGGTCGTCCTGCCCGGTGGATCACCGACGCCCTGAAACGGGTGATTCTCGGCAACCGGCATTCCGACACCTGATCCAGCGTGGATATCTTATAGAGAAAATATCAGAATTCCGTGTGGCTGGTTTCTACTAAACACGAAAGTAGCGCAACCACCGGAACCCGAATCGGATTCGGTATCGATTGAGAAGACGGCAACCCTGTTTCGATGCCGATTCCGATAGCGATCCCGATACCGAGTATGGCAGGGTCTGGATTCGAAACGGAATTCCGACACTGGCTAAAATAGAGTCGGAGTGATCCCTGAATGTTCAACAGGAAAGGATTCGAGGATTAAAGCGAAATGCGAACGAATGGCCTGGAACAGAATCTGATTATAGGATAGGGGCTGAGTGCTACTGGCTGCGCATTTGAAGGCCGGATTTCCGGTACAGGAGCATGCCGGTTATTCGGGACTCTCTCATCTCGTTGGCCGCCTCAAAGGCTTTGACCGTCTTCAGCGCATGGTCTTCGATATCAGGGATGGCGAGCACCGGGCGGATGTATCGATAATTGTGGGTCAGCACATCGGTCCCCTGGAGCTGGTCCAGCTGGATAATGCCCAGCAGGGTATAGTCGGTATTCGCCGACGCCAGGATGTCCATCATTTCCGAGTGACACCTGAGGTTGTTCATAAACAGGTCCAAGGGATTTCGCGTCCATCGGGCGCTGAATATGATCTGGCTGAGCTTCTTTTTCCGCCCCGTCAACCGCCATTTGCCGGCGCGCCGATTGTTAATGACGGCAACGGCCGAAAATTCCAGGGTGCGGAACTCTTCGGTGATAATCTGGCGATTGTAACCCAGATACCGCAGGTTCTGCGTTCTTTCGGGCATTCCGGAAACAAACAGAATCTCCCTCAATGACGCGGTATCCGGCGTCACCACCCGTTCGATCGCATGCACCAGTTCGTCGATGTGATCTCGGCCCACCGTGCGACAACCTCCAGATTCAGGGGTGTTGGGGAAAGATTCAATCATTAATTATACACCAATGATAAACATTTTGCTACCCACCGGCGCTTTATACTCAAAAAGAACGTAACTCTATGAAAATTCAATAAAAGAAAAAAATAGCGCAGGAGAAAAAGGGAGGGCCGCGCGTGATGCTGCAACATAACCAGCCCTTGAAAGGCGATATGGCAGCCTCTGGCTATTGGCCGTGGAGCACCTTCAACTTCATATCGATGAGCTGCTTGTGGGAAAGGCGCAGCAGTTGTTCGAGTTTATGCATCAGGTAGTTCTCGTGCTGGTCCAATCTGCCGTCAACATACACAATTCGCCAGAGCATTTCGATGATTTCAAGCTTTTCGTCGTTGGTGTAATTCTCATTGATTAACCGGGCAAACTGCCACAGGTCAACGCTGTCGTTGAGTTCTTTGTCGGCTGCCGCCATCAATTCCCCGGCATCGTCCGCAGATAATCCATATCTGCCTTCAAGGATGGACAGAATCTCCCGTGTTTCATCTTCGGTAAACGAGCCGTCGATTCGGGCCATTTCCAGAAACAGCGCGCATGCGGCCAATCGGATGTCGTGCCCGGCTCCCGGTGTGGCCTGCCGCCCGCCGTCGGATACGGTTTTTCCAAAAAACCGGTTAACGATATCGATCACGATATTCCCCCTGTTTGAGTGGGCACCGAAGCACGGTCCCGATTCAAGCACAATACCTAAAATAGCAATCAAAAATCAACACCGGTCGCGACGTGTTAAACGTCTCGGGGCTGAATCCTCCTCTGGTGTTGATTCATGTTACGATTGTCGGAAGCCGCCATGAAAACGCGCCGCCCGGCTGGGGTTCGAAGCCCGGCAGGTATGGGTTTGCCATACGTCGCGGGATGCCTATGTTGGTTGTGTAGACCCCCATTCATGACACAATGACAAGTGGCCCGTGAAATCCATGGACAAATCCCGCCGCCTCATCACCTGGATCGTCGTGATCTGGGCCGTCATCAGCGGATGTCTGGTCTCGGACCTGTTTTTCTGCCCCTGGACGGATGTTTTCCCATAGAAAGGAAATGAGTGTGATGCCTGAATCCAGAATTCTTGTCGCAGCACTGAAAGAAGCCGGCACGTACGTCGGGATTGTGGAATGACCCTCCGGGGCGCCCGGGCATTGTGCACAGCGGTGGCCATCGCCGTGATGGTTACTCTTCTGGGGTGCCTCGGCGGCGGATTCGGTGTGAGTTACAATATGCCGGAAGATCGGGGCCGCCTGGTACCGGGGGATACCGAAGGGGGGTACCGATACAATCTTTTCGAGGGGTCGTGGGAGCAAGTACCGCGGCCACCGTCGGAAGACGACATCGAAATCAGGCATCTGGATGACGCCGATATCCAAAACACCCGATGAGAGGGATCCATGGAATAACGCGGGATCATGGCACAAAATTCTTGGAATAGGGGAGGAACGCTATGCCGAACGCCATCATCATGGAACATACCGGAGGCCCCGAAGTACTCCGCTGGGGGGAGCATGACCCGGGTAAACCCGAAAGCGGCGAAGTCCTTCTGCGGCACGAAGCGATCGGGCTTAATTTTATCGATGTCTACCACCGCACCGGGCTGTATCCGTTGCCGTCCCTGCCCGCCATACCCGGAATGGAAGGCGCGGGTGTGGTTGAAGCCGTCGGAGAAGATGTCACCGAGTTTGCTTCCGGTGATCGTGTGGCCTACGCCGGCGTTCCACCGGGAGCCTACGCCCAGATCAGAAAAATTCCGGCCCATCGCCTGGTAGCACTTCCGGAACGCATTTCCTTTCAACAGGCGGCAGCCATGATGCTGCAGGGCATGACAGCCCGGTATTTGCTCCACGGCTGTTACAAGGTTCAAAAAGGCGATTGGATACTGGTGCATGCTGCCGCCGGCGGGGTCGGTACCATTGCTTGCCAATGGGCAAAATATCTGGGTGCCACGGTGATCGGCACGGTCGGAACGGCGGCAAAAGCCGAACTCGCCCGCAGCCATGGGTGCGATCATCCCATTAATTACAATGAAGAAAATTTCGTAGCACGTGTAAATGAAATCACCCGGGGCCGGGGTGTTGATGTGGTCTATGATTCCATCGGCCAGGCGACCTTCATGAACTCGCTCGATTGCCTGCGTCCCCTGGGAATGATGGTGAGCTTCGGTCAGGCATCAGGTCCGATCCCGCCGGTGGACATCGCCGTGCTGGCCGCCAAGGGATCGCTGTTTTTGACCCGCCCGAGCCTGATGGCCTATACCGAGCGCCGGGAAGACCTGCTGGCCCATGCCCGGGACCTGTTTGAGGTTGTTGACAACGGCACCGTGAAGATCGAAGTCCGCCAGACCTATGCTCTGCGGGACGCCGCAAAGGCCCACCGGGACCTCGAGAATCGAAAAACAACCGGATCCACTATTTTCACACCCGAGTAACCACAGAACAGCGGTCTGCTCCTGCGGGCCGCCCGGTTTCAGCACCTACGATGGCGCTTCTGTTTGGCCGGCGTCCGCTCGATGACCTTGACGACATGCCGGGTCGTTGCTGACGGCGAGCAAAACGGCAATAAAATACCGGCGGCGTCAGCACATCCTCTTGCCGGATAACGCCATGCATGCCGGCGCGTGTCGAGGCGTGCCTGCTAATCTGATATTTCCTCTTCAGGCTCGGGGACCCCAAGCCCTTCAATTTCTGCAGTATCGGTGACGGTGCGGGGAAGTTCTTTTTTTACCGATACCCCCAGCTCCGGGAACCGGCTTGCCTGGCTGATCACGTTTCCTTTTCCGCGCACCAATCGGTTCATGGCGTCCTCGTAGGTGCCATGAACCGTGTCCAGCTGTTTCCCCATTTTTTCCATGCTCTCGACAAAGAGCCGAAGTTTATCATAAAGGGCTCGGGCCCGGGAGACGATCGCCTGGGCGTTCCGGTTCTGTCGCTCATAGCGCCAGATGTTTTCGATGGTCTTCAGCGTCGCCAATAAGGTGGACGGCGTCACCACGATGATCCGCTTCTCGAAGGCATAGGCAAACAGGTTTTCGTCTTCCTTAAAGGCCACCACAAATGCCGCCTCGATGGGCATGAACATAAAGACAACGTCAAGGCTTCGCAGCCCCTTGAGTCCGGAATAGTCCTTGCGGCTCAAGCTATCGATGTGGGCCTTCACCGCCCGTACGTGCTCGCTCAGTGCAGATGCACGTTTCGACTCTTCCTCGGCGCTGGCATAACGTTCGTATGCCAGAAGGGACACCTTGGCATCGATCACCACATCCTTTTCCTCGGGAAGGTGCACGATGACATCGGGCCGAAGCAGTTTTCCCTCTCCATCCCGGAAGGAGCCCTGGCTTTCATACTCCCTGCCCTTCCGAAGCCCGGAATGCTCGAGCACCCGCTCCAGAATCAATTCCCCCCAGGACCCCTGGGCTTTTTTGTCCCCCTTGAGGGCGCGCGTCAGGTTGATGGCCTCCTGGCTGATGCGCTGGTTCAGATCGCGGAGGGTTTCGACTTCCTTTTTGAGTGTCGCCCGCTCTTTGGCTTCGTGAACGTATACGTCATCGACCTTCTGCCGAAACTCCCTGAGTTGGTCCCGAAAGGGGTCCAGCAGTGTCTTGAGGCCTGTCTTGCTCTGTTCGCTGAACACCTTGCCTTTTTGTTCGAGAATCTCCTGGGCCAGCACCTGGAATTGGTTGGTCAGTTCGGATTTTGCTCCATTGAGCAGCGTCAATTTTTCTTCTGCCGCCTTCCGTTCTTCCTCCATCCGCGCATTCATTTCGCTGATCCGTGCGTCCTGCCGGGCCATCTTCTCCTTGAGGGCGTCGATGGCAAGTTCGCGCTCGGCGAGCTTGTCTGTGATGTCTTTTACGTGAACGGTGCGCTCCTTTTCCTGGGCAAGGGAGGCGGAGAGCTCCCTGAGCTCCTGTTGCAGCTGGGTTTCCCGAACAGAGCGCCCCGCAAGTTCTTCCTTCAGGTGGGGGATGGTCTCATTGTCGTGCTCGGCCACCGCGAGCCGTTTTTCCAGGTCGTTGCGCTCGCTTTCCAGACGCCTTATGCCCGCTGTAGATTCGGAAAGCTCCGTTTCCAGGGTCCGGATCGCGCCGTCTTTTTCGTCCGCATCGGATGCCAACCGCTCGATTTCGCGATCCCCTTCCTGTCGTGTGCTCGCGACCTGCGATCTCATAATAATCCAGGCGATCACCAGGCCGGCGAGCAACGATCCGACCACGGTGTATGCAAAAAATGATTCGGGAAACATGGTCATAACCGGTCCGTTGGACAAACAGAAAATGGTTAATTCACAGAAGGATACTTCATCGGGGACCTTGCATCAAGTAGCCTCTCGTCAGAGGCCTGTGACATGAGGCGTTTGCTGCCCGTTGGCCCGTTTGCCCGTTAGCCCGTTAGCCCGTTGGCCCGTCGGCCCGTGGGCCCGTTTGCCCCACGTAGCTATTAGGTATTGGGTATTTGGTATTCGGTCGTCGGTACATCCTTCAACACGGCGGAATGTCAATCATGGTTCTTATCA
>CAFBRK010000057.1 GCA_903231505.1 Olavius algarvensis associated proteobacterium Delta 3
ATCGGTTACCTCAGTGCTCGAGTGGTTTATGAACACCTAGCAACTAAAACCATGCGATTCAATGGCTATTTGGGCAACAGCCCGGCAAGACCTGACCCCAT
>CAFBRK010000058.1 GCA_903231505.1 Olavius algarvensis associated proteobacterium Delta 3
AGATCGTAGGAGCCGAGCGGCGGCAGGATTGCGGATCAGTACCACCTCTGCCTCTGTCAGTTGGTACCGACGCAATCTAATGCGACTCAGATCGCAATTGAATCATGCTCCCATGTTGGTTGAAAGAGCATGCGTCATG
>CAFBRK010000059.1 GCA_903231505.1 Olavius algarvensis associated proteobacterium Delta 3
AGGATACATGATTAAGGGGACTGCTAGCGATCAATGAGCTCTCGATCTCTTTTGGGTGCATCTTGTATCCTGCAGCTTGCATCTGTTCTTTTCATCTTTAAGCCTTCAGCTTTCAGCTCCGATCCCTGTCCCCTGAAACCTGAAACCCGACACCTTTCCTCTGCCCTCTGCCCTCCGACCCGCCAAAGGTTTATCCGCCTCAGGCGGACAGGCAAGCCCTGAACCCGCCAACGGCGGGCAAGCATCCAGAATCCAGAATCCAGAATCCAGAATCCAGCATCCAGCATCCAGCATCAAGATTCCCCCCAAAAACAGCCGCTAAATTGACATTCCGACAAAATTGTTATATGAGTAGGTAAACTACTCATAATGGATATTATCATGGACAATCTGTTTACCGGACTGATCGGATCGAAAACACGGGTCAAGCTGCTCATGCGATTTTTTTTCAACCCACGCACCCGCTCGTACCTGCGGGAGTTGTCAAACGAGTTCGGGGTATCGACCAATGCCGTCCGGGAGGAACTCAACCAGCTGACCCGCACCGACCTGCTCAAATCCAAAAAGCATGGCCGCAAGGTTCACTATATGGCCAACACCGACCATCCGCTCTTTCCGGACCTTAAATCAATGGTCAGCAAGGTCCTTGGGGTGGACCAGGTCATCGACAGTATCGTTACCCGGCTGGGACACCTGGAACGGGCCTATCTCATCGATGATTACGCCGAAGGAAAGGACTCCGGCATTATCGACCTGGTCCTCGTCGGCGACATTGATCAATACCATCTCAATGATTTGAGTAGAAAAACCGAACGATATATTAATAGGAAGATCCGCAGTCTAGTGGTCAGCCAGGAAGAGTTCGAGGATTTTCTCCCGGAATTGGAAAAGCGACCCCGACTGATGATCTGGAAGCTGGAAGAGGGGCCGGATAGCCGTGTAAAGGCCGGTCGGTAACTGTCGCCGACGCCATTGAATCAACCGCAAGAGGACGGCATTCAGAAAGGAGATGCTGTTGTGGAAATGAAAAAGGTATTGGTTACCGGAGGGGCCGGCTACATCGGTTCGATCCTCGTGCCCGAACTGTTAAAACAGGGCTATCGGGTCACGGTTCTCGATTCTCTGATCCATGGCCAGTTTTCTTTGCTGGAATGCTGTGCAGACACGAAATTCGAATTTGTTCGGGGGGACATCTGTGATCGTTCCCTGATGGACGGACTGGTCGATCAGTTCGATGTGATCATTCCCCTGGCGGCCATCGTGGGAGCTCCGGCCTGCAGGGCGAATCCGCCATTGACCCGACTGGTGAACCTCGAAGCCCAGTTGTGGCTTGTCGAGCGCACATCGGTATCCCAACGCGTCATCTTTCCGACCACCAACAGCGGGTACGGAATTGGGGAAACAGACGCCTACTGCACGGAAGAAAGCCCCCTGCGCCCCATCTCCGGATATGGTCGGG
Organism: Olavius algarvensis associated proteobacterium Delta 3; assembly: GCA_903231505.1. Classification (GTDB taxonomy): domain Bacteria; phylum Desulfobacterota; class Desulfobacteria; order Desulfobacterales; family CAFBRK01; genus CAFBRK01. The sequence goes on from CAFBRK010000059.1 coordinate 1,460, forward strand.
CAAAGGTGGCTGTCGAAGAGGCATTTTTGTCCCGAGGCAACGCCATCACCTTTCGACTCGCCACGGTTTTCGGTATGAGCCCCCGGATGCGCATGGATCTGCTCGTCAACGACTTTGTCTACAGGGCGTTCAAGGACCGGTTCATCGTTCTGTTCGAAGAACACTTCCGCCGAAATTACATCCATGTCAGGGATGTGGCCAAGGCCTTTCTCTTCGGCATGGACCATATGGAGCACATGCGCGGTGGGCCCTTCAATGTCGGGCTGAGTTCGGCGAACCTGACCAAGCGTCAGCTCTGTGAAAAAATCAAAGAGTACGTTCCGGATTTTGATATCCAGACATCTCCCATCGGCGAGGACCCGGACAAGCGGGACTACCTGGTCAGCAACGAGAAAATCGAGGCCATGGGCTGGCGTCCGGACCACACCCTCGACATGGGAATCGTCGAGTTGTTGAAGGGATACAACATCTTGAAACCCAATCGGTTTGCCAATGTGTAAAGCGATTCGGAAGGAGGCGTTCGGCACACGCAGGGCGCCCGGACACGGGGATACAGTTATAAAATTCCCCATCATCAACATGCGGTATATTGACGATAGGGTGGTATAAAGTGGAAGAACACCCCTCTACCGATGCGGTCATCCTCTCCGGAGGTCTCGGCACCCGACTGCGCCCCCTGGTTGACGATCGACCCAAAGTCCTGGCTCCGGTCGGCAGCCGACCCTTCCTGGCCTATCTGCTGGATCAGCTGCAAAGGGCCGGGATCGAACGGGTAGTGCTTTGCACGGGGTTTCGCGGGTCCGATATCCAACGGGTATTCGGCCGGCACTATCGGGGGATGGCCCTGGTATACTCGGAGGAATCCCGGCCCCTCGGAACCGGCGGCGCTTTGCGTTTGGCTATGGATGCGGTTCATTCGAACCTTCTGCTGGCAATGAACGGTGATTCGTTTATCGACGCGGATCTGAATCGGTTCCGCTCCTGGTTCGGGGAAAGATCCAGGGACGCCGCACTGCTGCTGGCACGGGTGTCGGAAACCGCCCGATACGGCCAAATCGAAATCGACGACGGGGACCAGATCCGGCGCTTCGATGAAAAGGGGGAGGATTCCCGTCCAGGATGGATCAGTGCCGGGGTCTACCTGTTGAAAAAATCGCTCCTCTCGGAGATCCCCCCCCGAACAGCCTATTCCCTGGAACATAACTTTTTCCCGTCCCTCATCGGGCGGGGGCTTTACGGCTATCGCTGCAGAGATCCCTTTATCGATATCGGCACCCCCGAGTCCTACCGGCGGGCCTCCCGGTTTTTCCGGGAATTGGGGCAACATCCATCGACCGTGGATGAAACCAAGCCGAATCAGGAATGCGCGGGCGGCTAACGGAAACAGATTCAAATGGCTTCCATGTATGCACAAACCATCGACGGGGATCCCTCCGGGGTCCGGGTCAAGGCCGTTGTCGGGGTCATTATTTCCGACGGTAAAGGGCATCTTCTGATGGAACGGCGGAGCGACAACGGATTGTGGGGTCTTCCCGGAGGTGCCATTGAACCTGGAGAGTCCGTCACGGAAGCGGCCCTTCGGGAGGTGTGGGAAGAAACGCGGTTGACGATCCGTATTTCAGGCCTGGTGGGCGTCTACTCGACCCCTTCCGACGGCCGCATTGTCACCTACCCGGATAACGGTGATGTCGCGCAGCTGGTCGATATCGTTCTATCTGCGGATAGGATCGACGGTACACCGACAACCAGTGCCGAGAGTATCGACCTGGCCTTCTTCCCCCCGGAAAGACTGCCCGGGGAAATGGCGGCTCCGGCAGTACGACCGATCCAAGACTACGTCGCCGGGTTTACCGGTGTTATCCGATAGCCTCGAAAGGAGCTACAGCATATGATCATCAGCCGAACCCCATTTCGTCTGTCGTTTTTCGGTGGAGGAACAGACTATCCGGAATGGTACCTTAAACACGGCGGATGTGTTCTGTCCACGAGCATTAACAAGTATTGCTATATCAGCCTGCGATATCTGCCGCCGTTTTTCGAACACCGCATCCGTCTGGTGTATTCGAATATTGAACTATGCCGGCATTACAGTGAAATTGAACATCCGGCGGTTCGAGAAACGCTGCGATTCTTGAATCTGGACAGGGGCCTGGAAATCCACCATGACGGCGATTTGCCGGCCCGCAGCGGCATGGGATCCAGCTCCTCATTTACCGTGGGGATGCTCCATGCCTGCTATGCCTTGCAAGGAAAGATGGTCAGCAAACACCGCCTCGCCACCGAAAGCATCCATGTCGAGCAAGACATGATTCAGGAGACCGTGGGCTCCCAGGACCAGTTCGCCGCCGCCTATGGTGGCATCAACCACATTCTGTTCAAGACCAACGGCGAAATCGAACTGCGCCATCTCACATTGACGACCCACCGCTGCGAGGAACTCAACGCCCACCTGATGCTTTTCTACACCGGAATTAAACGCACGGCGTCCAATGTGGCGGACTCCTATGTGCACGACATTAACGAAAAAGAAAAGCAGCTTTTTCGGATGCATACCATGGTGGACACGGGGATCGACATTCTTCAAAGCAACGACGATATTCTGCGCTTCGGAGAGCTTCTCCACGAAGCCTGGACTGTCAAACGGAGCCTAAGTACCACGGTGAGCAATCATATCGTAGACGACATGTATGAACGTGCCCGGTCCAGCGGTGCGATCGGGGGTAAAATTACCGGTGCCGGGGGCGGCGGATTTTTGCTGTTATTCGTGCCTCCGGAAAAACAGGCCCTGGTTCGCCGAGCTCTGGGGGAACTGCTGCACGTGCCGTTCCGTTTCGATTACAGCGGCACCCAGGTCATCGTGTATGAACCCCATTTGGACGAGTACAACTTGGCAGCCGAACAGGACCGCGACGGACGCACCATCTGCCAATTTCGAGAGCTCGATCAGTTGATCGAATAGGTTGAAACCCGGTGGAAAAACGGCGTCGCTGAAACGGACTGGAACCGACAGGAGAAAACCCCATGGCAAGCCCAAATAAGGCCCACGCCCTGAACTGGCCTTTGATGGAAAACAACATCACCCGGGACGACATTCAGGTTCTCGTTGAATTTCTCCAAGACCTGCCTCGCCTCACCCAATCGGTCCAGGTGGAAGCCTTTGAACGGGAATGGTCCGAATGGTTAGGTGTTCAACACAGTGTCTTCGTTAATTCCGGTGCATCGGCGAACCTGATCACCATGGCGGCGCTCAGGCACCATTTTGGCGGTGGGGAGGTGGTCGTACCGACCCTGACCTGGGTGTCGGACATCGCCTCGGTTCTTCAACATGGGTTAACCCCTGTGTTTGTCGATATCAACCCCCGGAACCTGTGCATGGACGAAACCGCCGTCCTCGCGGCCCTCACCGACCGCACCCGCGCCGTATTTCTCACCCACGTGCAGGGATTCAACGGACTGAGCCGGCGTCTTCTGGACGCGCTGGACAGCCGCGGGATCCTCCTGATCGAGGATGTGTGCGAGTCCCACGGAGCCACTTTCGAGGGCCGGAAACTGGGCAGCTTCGGCCTGATGTCCAACTTCTCGTTTTACTTCGCCCACCACATGAGCACCATCGAAGGCGGCATGGTCTGCACCGACAGCAACGAGATCTATCAGACCCTGAGGATGCTCCGGTCCCACGGCATGGTCCGGGAAGCCACCGATGACGCTCTCCAGGCCGAATACGCCCGACGCCATCCGGATCTATCCACGGATTTTATCTTCGCCTATCCGGCGTACAACGTGCGCAGCACCGAAATCGCCGCGGTTCTCGGCCGCAGCCAGCTCAAGCGGCTCGATGCCAACAATGACAGGCGACGACGGAACTTCAAACTTTTCATCGACAATTTGGATGCATCGACGTACCGGACCGATTTCGATCTGGAGGGCAGTTGTAACTACGCATTCAATGTCGTGTTGAAACAACCCGATCCCGAGTTCCGGGACCGGCTGGAGGCCGCTATGCGGCAGGCCGGCGTTGAATTTCGAAGGGGAAGTTCCGGCGGCGGTAATCAACTGCGACAGCCGTATCTGCGTGGAGTGGTTGCAGAAGGTGAATGGGAGCGGCATCCCGAAATCGAACACATTCATTTTTTTGGTTATTACATCGGTAATTACCCGGAGTTGCGTGAAGACAGAATTCTTCAACTCTGCGAGATGTTCAATTCGGTCCGGTAACGGAACATTTCGCCAACATCACCAGTGGAACGGATCGATCCATGATTCCGACGTAAACCGGCACAGGACCCCCAATGGCCCAGCAGATTATTATCGAACCGGATAACGGTTGGCTTCGCTTGCATCTCAAGGAGCTCTTAGCCCACCGCGAGTTGATCGGATTTCTCGCCCGGCGGGATATCATGGCCCAATACAAACAGGCCTTTTTCGGGGTGGGATGGGCCGTGGTCCGACCCGTTTTCGCCGTCGGCGTTTACTCCCTGGTGTTTGGTAAGGTGGCCGGATTATCTTCGAGCGGGATCCCCTATCCATTATTCACCCTGTGCGGCGTCGTTGCCTGGAGTCTCTTTGCCACATCACTGGATCAGGCGACGATCAGCCTGATCGCCAACACGAACCTGGTGACCAAAGTGTATTTCCCCCGCCTGGTGTTGCCATTGGCCAGCTTGGGCCGGGGACTCATGGACCTGATCGTGGCATTGGCCATCCTGGCCATACTGATGGTGTTTTATGGTTACGTGCCCGGAGTGACCGCGTGGTTGTTTCTGTTTTTTCTTGCCGCCGCACTGGTTCTGGCGGTGGGAATCGGGCTCTTTACCTCCGCTCTCTGCGCCCGTTACCATGACGTTAAATTTGCAATTCCTTTTTTCATACAGATGTGGTTCTGGATTACGCCGGTGGCCTACGGGCTGGAAAATGTTCCCTCCCATCTTCGGCTCTTTTTCCATCTCAACCCGATGACGTGGATCATCCAGGGGTTTCGGTGGTCCCTATTGGGCGTGGGGGATATGAACCCGTTTCACCTGATCATGACCGCGGCCATTTCACTGCTGCTCTTTGTGGGCGGCTTATATTATTTTCGAAGGTATGAAAGTGAATTTGCCGATATCATTTGACGACATACCCGAACGATGCGGGGCCATGAAACCACGGGAGGAGTCGGCATCAACCCAGCCGGGGTCCGCTCCCGGGAATCGGAACCACGAGGGTCCGATGAAGCATAAACCGGCGGTCCGGGTCGAAAACCTGGGGAAGCGTTACAGACTGGGATTGCTTCACGGCCGGCAGCACTCTATTCGGGACAATCTGAGCGGAATCCTGAAACGGGTCGCACGCGGGGCATTAAACGATAAGCACAGCGGTCCGCGTTCGAAAACAGATGAATTGTCCATGCCTGCCGGAGATTCGATCTGGGCCTTGAAGGATATTTCATTAACCATCGATGAGGGAGAAATCTTCGGTATCATCGGTGCCAATGGAGCCGGAAAAAGCACATTACTCAAAATATTGGCTCGCATCACGAAACCGACCGAAGGGCGCGCCATGATGTCCGGCCGAGTCGGGTCCCTGCTGGAGGTTGGAACCGGTTTTCATCCGGAGATGACCGGAAGAGAAAATATCTTCTTAAATGGCTCTATTCTGGGAATGAGAAAGCGTGAGATTGCCAGAAACCTCGATCAAATCGTCTCTTTCGCCGAACTGGAACGATTTATCGACACGCCCGTAAAAAGATATTCTAGTGGTATGTATGTCCGTTTGGCATTTGCCGTTGCCGCACATATGGAGCCTGAAATCCTGTTGGTCGATGAGGTGCTGGCGGTGGGTGATCTGGCATTTCAAAAAAAGTGCATCGGAAAAATGCAAACCGTCGCCGGGCAGGGCAGGACCGTCGTATTTGTAAGCCACCAGATGTTTGCCGTTCGCACACTGTGCGACCGTGTGGCATGGCTGGATAGAGGACAGATTGTCGAACTCGGACCGACCTTCGAGGTGGTCAAACATTACGAGGAAAACTCGCTTCAGGCGTTGAACGATTCGGCTCCGGTTGTCATACGATCCGATGAAGAGATTCAAAAGCGGACGTTTTACCTTCAGCGATTGGAAATGTATGACCAGATCGGCAATCCGGTGAACGTGTTTTCCCACGGTGACCGCATGAGTTGGGTCGTGGAGGTCGGCGGTACGTGTAAATTCGACACCTACAGCCTTGAGTTTCGCATCCACAAGGAAACAGGAGAGTATGTGGCGACAGGGGTTTCCTGCCTGATGCACGATATGTATTTCTCTTGCCACACCCGACGAGTCCGGATCGATCTAGGCCCCCTGACGATGACCAACGGTCGATACTCCGTGTCTTTGAGACTGCGAACGGAAATGACAATCGCCGATTCCTGGGAGCCGGCGGGTGTGTTCCACATCATTGAATGCAATCCGTTTGCCCTGCGACGGGAGATTAAAACACCGGTTTGCGTCATAGACCACCGATTCAGCAGTGCCGATCCATGACAAACAGATAACATGATTGGAAATGTATCGATGACATCACGGCAATCTGATTATTTCCCCCTTGTAGTGGGCGCACCGAGAACCGGCTTTACCCTGTTGATCACCATCGCCCGAAATTTATATGCGTTTGCCGGAGAGGAAACATCGAACCGGTTACGGATAATGCGGTATTTTGCCGATCGCCTTGGATCCTACGTCGCCGATGAAATTATCTCCACATTCGCGAAAAACGGCATCGACCGAGATCTGGTCTTCAGCCCCATGTTTCATCCGCTGATCGGGGGCCCCAAATGGATTCTGGAGGATGATCCCCGCTATGCGTGCATTCGTAAATATATCGGCGTTCGGGGTATGGGGGATTTCACGCTCATCGTCCGGCTGCCGCGAAAATTTATGGAACTGGACACCGTGGTGCATTCCCACCCCCATCCCAGTATGTGGCTGGAATTCCCGGAATTTCAGCAGCACACCCGATTTGCTTCGGTCCGAAATCCCTGCGGCGCGCTGAACTCGGCCGTTTTTTCCATCAACGCCATCACCAGCGAGTACATTCAACGGTTCCTTCCTCCTGAAAAAGACAACGATTTGCTGCGACAACATGTTGCCAAGTTCAAATTGACGAATCTCGAATTTTTCCAGGGCTTGGCAAATTACTACGTCGCCTACATGCAGAATTTCAACCAGTGCCGCCAACACTTCATTGTCATGCGCTGGGAGGACCTGATCCGGAATCCGGTGGACACCATTCTGAATCTGGGTCGCAGTGCCGGCATACCCATCGCGAAAGCCCAAGCCGAAGCAATGTGGCGAGACATGCGGTATCGGAACCTGACCGGTCCCCATCGGCATAACTATCGACAGGGGAAAGGCATCGTCGGTGATTGGAAAAACAGCTTGGTCAATGCCCATATCGACATTATTAAAAATAGCGGTCTCGACGCGTTGATGCGGCCCTACGGATATCCACCCATCGAATATCTCGATGAAGACACATACACGCCGTACCAGCAGGAAATGGATACCTACATCCGGGAGGGGAAAGTGTTCGATGACTACCCGGACCGGGATTTGTTCATTTTCGATTTTCAGAAGAGCAATATCCAATGGGACGGTCTTCTCGATTTCAGGGCGTATCCGTGGAATCGCTGGACGCGCATCGAGCGCTCGTGCATGACAGACGACGATGTCCCTCTCCGGGTCTGTGAAGCAGCCGACAAGGCGGTTCAAAGAATCGTCGGTCTTCTCTCCGACATTGCCGACGAAGATTGGACGAATCCCGGAAAGATTCCCCATCGGCTGGCGCTTATGGAACTCCGACACGAGAATGTGGTCCGGTCCATGGGCAACGTCAAATTGCGCACGGTATTTGCGGACGCACGGCAATTGGAGGTTCGCTCCGAACCTGCCGGAGGCAGCGCCCCCTCTTCTGCGTGGGCACGACCGTTTGAGGACATGTCTCTTTTTCTCGATTTTGTCGCCGGTACCACCGAAAGCACAAAAGAGGCGCTCCTCGGATATATCAAAAGAGGAGCTAAAAAAATTCTCCTCCGTCCGTTCAATGACAAATCGGTAAATCTGATCGAAGCGTTGAAACGCTCGAATACGCCCGATGATGTGACGTTTTTCGCATTGGGGGATGAGTGCCGGGTGCCCCTCCATTCAGACGTGCGACAGATCCCATCCCGTGGGGAAATGGATTTGACTGTCATATGCAGCGATGGGGCTGGAAACGTTTCCGAACTGTTGCACGATTGCATCGATTTGCACACCGGGGTTGTTGTGGCTCCTGTCACCGGAAGATTTTGGAAAAAGAATGTGCTGTTTCTAATTTCACCCCAAAAATCCGGCACCCATCTTCTTTTTGAACTGGCTCGCGCGCTGGGATATATTGACGGATTGGTATTGTCGGATCCTCCCCAAAACGGGCATTGGTATTTTCTTGAATTTTCCAATGCCCACACGCCGGCGCGGGATTTTTTCATCGATTCTGTCCGCCGGGCGACTTTCGGGAATCGCCGCCATCCGTTTCGGACCTCGCCGGCCCTGTTCAATTACCGCCATCCTCTCGACATGCTCGTTTCTGAAGCGTTTTACTATTCACAAGACGGGAAAACAAGCTTCGGTGGTTATTTGAACGATCTCGACTTCGCCAGTCGCCTGTTGCGCCTGATTGACGATCCCTGGCTTCTGGGAACCATTCGCGATCGGATCGGCCAGTTTATCGCCTGGCTTGATTTTCCCAACGTCATCCCGGTTTCCTTCGAGGAAATGGTGGGAAGCAAAGGAGGCGGCGAAGATGTGCTCTTGGAGCGGCTCGTATGGTCCCTCCAATTAAAGCTACATGTTCCCGGGGCCCCCGGAGATATTGCCGAACGGATTTACAACGAATCGTCACCCACGTTTCGTAAAGGACAGATCGGGGCATATCGGCAGCAGTTCACCCCGGAGGCGATGTCGAAATTCAGGAAACTACCACAGGACTTCATGGACATTCTCGGTTACACCATCGATGTCGATGGAAAGGATGGTGTGTTCTCAAATAGAATCGAAGAATTTCGGAATCGAAAAGTGAAACTGGGAAAAGAGCACTACGGATCATTGCCGATCGTTGTGGAATACGATTATCTGGGCCACGATATTGTCGTGTACCACCGCCGATACTACGGAAGGCCAATACCAACAACGGTCGATTTTGAACGGGATTCTCTAGCGGGACTTCCCCAGGCGGAAAGCCTGACCGAATTAAAGCGGATCATCACCCGGCAAACGGCCCGGGAAGGAACCATCGGCGCTTTCTTACATGATATCAATCTTCCGGAGAAGCTTCGGCATCCGAAGAGAACCACGAGACGATTCGTGCAACACCTTCGCGGCAGATTGGATCGGTCAAGAGGCAACAAAGGATGACACCCCCTAAAGACTCCAGGTTATGGGCCGAAAAAACGACAGCGGCGGCATCACAGGACAACCGATTATCAGGGCTGCAAAACCGGTCCGACATGAAGGGAGGCCCCCCCATATCGACCGCCTCCCCAAGGGGCGTATCCATGGATAACCGGCGAATACCGACGTTTTCATTTGTCCTTCCAACCCGTGGCAGACCGGATCGCCTCTGTCGATTGCTTGACAGTTTCAAGGAGATGACCCGGTGTATTGAACAGATAGAAGTCGTCCTCGTAGTCGACGAAGACGACTCGAAGATGCGTGGGTTCCACTATGACGGCGTCCCTATCAAGACAGTGACGGTCACTCCGGGCTTGCATATGGGCGCGCTGAACATGGCTGCCTATGAAGCATCGACCGGCAGATATATCATGATTTTAAACGACGATGTGGTGATTCGCACCCCCGGATGGGATGAAAAAATACTCTCTGTTTTTCAGTCATACGCTGACGATATCGTCCTGGTTCATGTGAACGATCTCATTTTCAAAGAAAAACTCTGCACGTTTCCGTTTGTCTCGAGAACCTATTGTGACATTACCGGAGAACTGTGTCCAAAGGGATACTACCGGCACCGCATTGACGATCACATATACAATATTTTCAACCTTCTCGGGGTAATGGGGAAAAAGCGAATCGTCTACCTGCCCGATGTCGTTTTTGAACACGAGCATTATGTGGTTTCGGTAACGGGCAAGCGGATATATCGACTGGACAATCAGATCGTGGAAGACGATGCCGTTCTGTTCGACGAACTCTTAGCACAGCGAAAGCAGACGGCGGCAAAGCTCATGGAATATATCGATCGGTTTGCCCGCAAGGGTCGCACAGACCGATTACGACAAAAAATGGATGCCGTGGAAGATTCCTTCTCCATCCGGACAACCGAGCACATCCATATTCAACCGGAGACGCTTACGTTGTCCAGCGCCAACACCCGTGTCACGGTAGCCGTCGTCAGTGCAGACAGCCGTTCCGAGGTGGCCCGAACCTGCTTGAACCGAATCAAGCAACATACCGATAACTATGAATTGATCCTGCTGGACAACAACTTCGGCCCGGGATTTAATCATTCGCGGGAAATGAATCGTGTCCTGGAGATCGTCCAAACGGATTTTCTGGTTCTCATGGATGATGACGTTTTCGTGGGCGCCGGGTGGCTGGATGGGCTCTTCCGATGTATGGCGCCCGATGTCGGGGTGGTAACCCCGCTTCACAAAGATGGAGCAGGTCGTTTCTCCTACGGTGGCATCGTCTTCCGACCGGATCAATCCGGTCATCATGGCCACATTTTTTCACGCCCGGAGGAGGTCCGCAGCACCATGACCCTGTGCAGCGCCTGTCTTCTCATCGATGTCAACAAATGTGGTCATATCCGGTTCAATGAAGTCTATCACAAGTACTTTCTCGATATTGACTATGGCCTTCGCATCTGGGAAGCAGGCTATCGTGTCGTATGTGCGCCGGAAACGGTGGTCACCCATCTTGCCGGAGGCACCCTTTCCCAGGAGAGTCTGTCCTCCTCCCTCTTATTTGAAAAACAACGGAAGTATTTCGAGTCCGAATGGCACGACACCGGTCGATTCGAGTCACTTGAGGAACAGGTTTTCTCCAGGGTTTCTGAGTTTGAAGACCTTTTTCAGTTCACAGAAGATGTGAACACGCTGTTGCACCGCAAGTCTTCGGAATCCCTTTCCGATTTCAGGCGGCGAGCAACTGAGATCTACCCTAAATTAGCCCCCTATCCCGCGCTGGAAAAGTACCTGTTCGACCATGCGGAAAAAGAACTCGCCGGGGAATTTCCAAGTGCGGAACACCGAAAGAAAGGACATTTGGTGTTCCTATTCGGCCTCAAAGGGCACCCGGTACTGATGAAGGCCGATTTCATGGGTTTCCATGTCATTTTTTGCGCGAACCGATATTACGCGATCCCCGCGACGGAGCCGGTTTTCGATGTTGCACGAATCCACAAAAATGGCGATCGCCCCCGGCTCTCCGCCCTATCCTATGAGGAAATTTTACATGCCGTGACATCCAGCCCGACCACCGGCGGCGATCTTAACGCTTCCCGGAGGTGGCATTCTCGCGGGCGGTCCATCCTGCTTTCCGCCTATTACGAAATGCGCACGTTTTTCGGGATCGGGTTATATGTTTCGAAGAAAGCCCACAGGCTCATCGCCAAGGACATGACCCGTTCCGGCTTCAGCAGGCGCACCTATCGTTTCATGAAACGCCTCATTAAAAGAAATCCGTTTAAGCGAAAAGTCACCGTCAACCATCTTTCGACACCCACGGGCGGTGTCCCACAGAGCGCGCCATCGTTTTCCAACCCCCTGACGGTGGATCGATTGCGGCGCAAGTACAGTCATTACAGAATTATGCTGAATACGGAAAACCGGTATTGGGTGATTCGACATAAACCGACAGCCGTTCCCTGAGCCATAATAACACGTGCTTTCGAGACGGTATCGAGATCTGTCCGGGAAGGCTTTTCCCAAGCCATGAGGTTCATTTCCCGTCATGCGTTGAACGATTAACGGAGGTTGGTAATGGAAAAATTAGACACAGCCGGACTGACAAAAAAAGCGTTACAGATACGCCAGGATGTTCTGAACATGTGCTGCGGGGCCGGAACAGGCCACGTCACGTCTTCGTTTTCGAGCATCGAAATTTTGGTCGCCCTCTATTATGGGGGCATATTGCGCTACGATGTCGCGAATCCCGGTTGGCCGGATCGGGATCGGTTCATCATGAGCAAAGGGCAGGCCAGTGTGCTCCTGTATCCGATTCTGGCCGACCTGGGCTACTTTCCCAAAGAGGATACGGAGCGGTTTTGCCAGGCGGATGGAAAATTCGGTGTGCACCTGCAACATGATGTGCCCGGGGCAGAGATTACTTCCGGGTCTCTGGGCATGGGCTTCGGATTGGCTACCGGTATGGCGCTGGCGGCACAGAAAGACCGAAAGCTTCATTTGGTCTTTTCTCTTCTCGGGGACGGAGAGTGCTACGAAGGATCCATCTGGGAAGCGGCCATGTTTGCCGGACACAACCGCCTCAACAATCTTGTGGCGGTCATTGACCGGAATTACCTCTGCGTGACCAATTTCACGGAAAATATGCTCTCCCTGGAACCTTTCGAAGACAAATGGCGGTCCTTCGGTTGGAATGTCAAGGCCATCAACGGTCATTCCTTCGATGAAATCTTCGGTGCCCTGGAAGGTGTTCGATCCCGTAAAAGTTCTCGGCCGCTGGCGATCATCGCCGACACGGTAAAGGGAAAGGGGATTTCGTTCATGTGCTACAATCCTCTCTGGCACGGCATTCCACCCAGCGGAGATGAGGCTGTTTGTGCCTGCAGCGAGCTCCAAGCCAAGGAGGTGACCTCATGAACAATATCTCTCAACGAGACGCATTTTGGGGACGGGTTTTTGAACTGGCCAAAGAAAACAAGGATGTTTTGCTGGTTATCGCAGATATGGGGGCACCGGCGCTCGACACGTTTCGGGTCGAATTGAATGCACAATATATCGACGTCGGCATCGCTGAGCAGCAGGCCCTTGCCGTAGCCGCGGGCCTGGCGATGGAAGGGAAAAAAGTATTTGCCTACGCCATCGCCCCGTTTATCAGTCTGCGCTGTTACGAGCATATCCGGGTGAACCTGGCCTCGATGAACGTGCCGGTCACCCTGGTCGGGGTGGGCGCCGGGACCAGCTATGATGATTCCGGCCCGACCCATCATGCCGTCGATGATGTGTCCGCCCTGCGAATCCTTCCGAACCTGCGGATTCATAATATCACCGATTCGGTAATGGCAAGAGCATTTGCCGATATCTGTTGTGACATCGAATATCCCAATTACCTCCGGATGGATCGCAAGTGGCTGCCGGATATCTACGAGGACGGGTTCGATTTTTCTGCCGGAATGTCAACACTGCTTCCCGGAAAGGATGCCATGATCGTTGCGACGGGAAATATGGTGCACCGGGCTATGGAAGTGGCCGAAACCTTGCGGGGAAACGGTGCCGATATCGGTGTGGCCGACGTATTTACCTTTCCGATCCCCCAGGAGGCCCTTCTGGAGGCGATTCAGGATGCTGGACGGATCATCACCCTGGAAGAACACAATCTGGCCGGGGGGCTTGGCTCGGCCGTCTGCGAAATTATGGCAGATCATGGGATGCTAAAGCCCGTGAAACGTGTTGGCATGGATTTCAGCCGTAAGTATTGCTACCGGTATGGCGGTCGTGAACACATACAATCCCTGTATGGGTTGGATAAAGAAAGCCTGCTTCGGACGGCTGAGGAGCTTCTCAACTGACGACGCTCGATTGACATTAAGGGTGCTTGTGAACAGTCTGTTCCGTGTCATCGAGATCGGAGCATATTTCTGACAACGACCATAAAGGCAGGACGTCGATGGAAACAAAAAAAATCGATGTACTCCTGGTGAATCCGGGAGCCCGTAAAAAAGTATACCAACAGTTGGGTGCCCACATTGCCGCTATCGAACCGCCAATCTGGGCCGGCCTGCTGGCCAGTTTCATCCGCCGGAAGGGGTATGTCGTCGATATCCTGGACGCCAACGCGGAAGAACTCGATGCCCGGGAAACCGCCCAGCGGGTTTCGGAAATCGACCCCCTTCTTACCGCAATTGTAGTCTACGGGCAGAATCCCTCGGCCTCCACGATGGTCATGCCGGCGGCAGGAGCCATCTGCACCGAAATCAAGCAGCTCGATCCCGCACAAAAGTTGCTCCTTCTCGGTGGCCACGTGGCCGCACTTCCGGAAAAGACATTGGAAGAAGAATCGGCGGATTTTGTATGCGACGGCGAGGGGCCCTATACACTTCTTGGTCTCATTCAGGCACTCAGGTCAATGGGGGAAGACTTCAGCAGGATCAAAGGACTCGTCTACCGGCAGGCGGGGCGGGTTGTTCATAATGAACCGGCGCCTTTGGTGACCGATCTGGAGAGCCTCATGCCAGGGCTGGCCTGGGATCTACTGCCCATGGATCGGTACCGTGCCCATAACTGGCACTGCTTCGAACACCTCGATGAGCGTGAGCCCTATGCAACGTTATACACGAGCCTGGGCTGTCCCTTCGGTTGCCATTTCTGCTGTATTCAGGCTCCCTTCAAGACCGGAGAGCAGGCACTGGGGTATAAAACTAAAGTCAACAGCTACCGGCGTTGGCATCCGGATTCGGTCATCGATCAAATTGACACACTTGTCACCGATTACGGTGTAAAAAACATTAAATTCGCCGATGAATTATTTGTATTGAATAAAAAGCATGTTATGGGCATCTGCGATCACATCATTCAACGCGGATACGATCTCAATATCTGGGCCTACGCGAGGGTTGATTCGTGGACGGAGGAAATGCTGACCCGAATGAAAGCTGCTGGCATCAACTGGTTGTGTCTCGGCATCGAGTCGGGCAGCAGCCGGGTCCGCAATGACGTCCGGAAGGGGTATCGGAGCGAAGATCTACTCCGCGCGGTGAAAGCCATACGCGAAGCCGGCATTTACATCATCGCCAACTACCTATTCGGCCTTCCGGAAGAAAATTTAGGAAGCATGCGAGAGACGCTGTCTCTGGCCATGGAGCTCAATTGCGAGTTCGCCAATTTCTACTGCGCGATGGCATATCCAGGTTCCAATTTGTACAGGCGCGCCCTGGCGGAAAATCTGCCGCTCCCCGAAAACTGGACCGGCTACTCACAGCATGCCTACGATACGTTACCGCTGCCGACCAATTATCTGTCCGGCCCGGAAGTGTTGGAATTCCGGGATTCCGCCTTCCATACCTACTTTTCCAATCCAGGGTATCTCCAAATGATCCGGCAAACGTTCGGAGAACAGGTGGTCGACCACATCAAGGAAATCAGCGACCAGAAACTCGACCGGAAATACACCGAACGATGAAGAAAAAAATATCATTGCTGCTTCCAACGCGGGACCGCCCGGATTTGTTACGGAGGCTCTTTCACAGCCTTGCTGTAAACACCGAGGATCCGAGAAATGTAGAAATTCTACTCCGGGTGGATGAGGATGATCAAAGGAGTCTCGGCATCCGTGCCGGGAATATCGACATCGTTGAAATCGTCGGTCCGCGAGACACCATGGGGGCGTACAACACCGATTGCATGCGCCGTGCCTCCGGGGATATCATGATCCTCATGAACGACGACCTGGTCGTCCGCACCCCGTTATGGGACAACCGGATACGAAGCTTCACTCGGACCGTTCCGGACGGCATCTTTCTGGCCTATCCCGAGGACATGGAATCCCACGGCAGGATGTGTACATTTCCCATACTCTCCCGCCGCACCTGCGAGCTCCTGGCGGATCCGTATCCCATGGGCTATGACGCCCTCAATATCGATCAGCACATTTACGATGTGTTTCTGAGGCTCCGGCATATGGGCCACAACCGGATGTTTTTTCTCGACAAGGTCATCTTCGAACATGCCCATTTTGTGAATGGAATTCCGAGAGCAGATGCCAGTTACGGACACAAAAACCGGTATCTCGATTCCATGGTGTTCATTGCCCTTCGGCACCAGCGGCAGGTATCGGCCATGCGCCTCCGTTCGGCCATCGAGAATACCCCCCTTCCGCCGCTGCCGGCGCCCCAGCCGCCGGCAACGCCGCCGTCCAACCTGTTGAGTGCACTTGTGAGATATTTCCAGGTGTTTATGCTGGACCACGGGCTGCCGCTGTCACGGCGCCTCCTCCTCTATGCCGGGTTTACGAAATATTTCGCCGCCATGAAAAGCGGCATGGGATTCCTGAGAGGCAAATTTTACACGATTTACGGCGGGTAACATTATTGTCGATGATTTCTGCAACAGGATGCGGTGACTCGCCTCTCCGTTTCGCCCCTGGAGCGACCATGTCTGACACCGGAATGATATTTAGTCCTATCGCCCGCGGTGGCGGAGCATTCGTCGTGCATCGCATGCTCTCCGAGCAGATTCCCGGCTACCAGCTCTCCGGCTATCATCCGTGGCTCGCCCTGGCGCCGGGCAATCTATTTCCGGAGTCCAACGCAACAGGCGTACGCATGCTTCACACCACGCCGGAAAGTGCACCGCTTTTCCGGAGAAAGGGCATCCCGTCGGTGATCACATTTCACAACTATGTATTGGATCGATACATGGCCAACTACAGCTCAGTGCCCCAGCAGGTTTACTATCAGTGTTTTCTCCTGCCATGGACCCGTATGGCGCTAAAACAGGCAACAGCTGTTACCGCGGTGAGCCACTTCCTGGCAGGTCTGATACGCCGGGAGATCGGCTTTGAAGGGCAGATTCCTGTCATCTACAATGGTATCGACACCCAACGATTCAAACCGGCACCGGGGCGATCGAGTCGCCGAAAAACGTGCCGCATCCTGTTCTCCGGCAATCTGATCCGGCGCAAAGGCGCCCAATGGCTTTTTGACATCGCCCGCAAGATCCCCTCAAACGCATGCATCTACTATACGGGTGGCCTCCGCACCCGCCATCGCCTCCCGTCACACCCCGCCCTTAGACCATTGGGGGCCGTCTCCTATGGAGAAATGCCGGCAGTGTATCGCCGCATGGATTTACTTCTCATGCCGACGGTTCGGGAAGGATTTGGTCTGGCCGTCGCCGAGGCCATGGCCTCGGCGCTGCCGGTGGTTGCCAGCAACTGTTCGTCCATACCGGAATTGGTGGATTCCGGCAAAGGGGGATTTCTCTGTCCGGTGGGCGATGTGGCAGGATTTGTCGAAACGATTACCCGGTTGGTCGGGGATCCGGGTCTGCGCCGGTCCATGGGTGCATACAACCGGAAAAAAGCCGTACGTTTATTTTCCATGGAAACCACGGTCCATGCATACCGGAGGCTATTCGCGAATCTGATGCATAGGACCCCCCGGGCTTGATCAGCGCAACGGGGGCATCTCCTCAGGGTGGGAGTGCCGGTCAGCAAATAAAGATGCGGAGTCTATCGATGACATGTTCCGTGAAGGGCTTTGCAACAAGGCCGACGAACTCCCCCGGTTGAAGAAAATATGACAACACATCCCAACCCACACGAATTTCAAAAGTCCGCTGATTACTACGATCGCAAGTACTATCGGGATGTTTCGCAAAGCCCCCCGATGACCCGCCACCTGCGCCGGCTGGCTGTAAAGCTTGGCCTGGGTGAAGGGATTCGGCTGCTCGACATCGCCTGCGGCACCGGTGCATGGCTGCGCGCCGTTCAGGGGGCTGGGGCGTTACCTTACGGCATCGATATTTCTCGCCACGCGGCCGCAACCTGTGCCCGGTCCATCGGTCCGGACAAAGTGATGGTCGGTACTGCCGAACAACTTCCCTACCGCGATGGTCTGTTTGATGTGGTGACGTGTCTCGGTGCGTTGGAGCACTTTTTGGATCAGCAACAGGCCCTGGCGGAAATGGTACGGGTGGCCGCGCCGGAGGGTCGCTTTCTGATACTCGTTCCGAATGCCGGGTTTTTGACCTATCGATTGGGTCTTTACCGGGGGACGCACCAAGTCACCCACCGGGAAACCATTTACAGCCTGGATAAGTGGGAAAACGTGTTTTCCCGGGCGGGGCTGACCGTGGAGGAACGTTGGAAGGACCTCCACGTCTTCAGTTTTGCGTGGATGCTACGCAAACCCTGGTATGCCCCTCCCGCCCGTCTGCTACAGGCTGTTTTGCTTCTCCTTTGGCCCCTGAAATGGCAGTACCAGGTGTACCACCTCTGTCGCAGGGTAACCGGCTGATCCTCTGAGTCCGAGCCTCCCAACCGGTGTCTCACTCGAAAACCTGTTGCCGGTACTGCCGGTATACGCGACCCCATGAGAACCGTTCCCGGATTGTTTCCCGCACGATCGACGGGTCAAGATCCATTCCGGTAATCCGTTCGACAAAACCGACAGCGCTGCGACTCGGCACCCGGTAGCCGGTAACACCCTGGATGACGGCGTCCTTCAACCCCTCGATATCGCTTGCCACGACCGGCAAGCCGCAGCAGCCGGCCTCCAGCGCAGCAATACCGAAGCCTTCCATGTCCCCGGCCACGGTGAGGTTCGGCATAACAAAGATGTCGGAACCCCACAGCAGCCGGTTCCGGAACCGATCCGAAATACGCCCCAACAACAGCACCCGTCCGCCGACCCCGCTTTCCATGGCTGCCCTTCGAACAGCGCCCTCCTCCGGCCCCCGTCCGGCCACCAGGTACAGAAAACCGTCACCCAGCCGGGGCAGCACTTCGGACACAAACCACGCCACCCCTTTCCGTTCAATCAATCGCCCCACCGTCAAGAGCAGGATTTTCCCGTCCAAATTCCGATTCAGCCGCCGCGCCAATTCGGAGCGGATCGGTTGCGGCGCCATGGGCTCGGTGAACGCATCGTAATCAATGCCGTTGGGGATGACGCGGCATCGCCGTGACGGAACATTGCGGTCCAGGCATGCCTGGCAAGTGGCCCGGCTGACACCCACGACACGATCGACCCGGGCCAGGCAGCGCGAAATCACGGTCTGGTAAAGATGATTGGGATAGACCACATCCAATCCGTGCACGGTCACCGAGACCCGAACGCCGGTCAGTCGCTTTAGCACCATGCCAACCGGTGACAACAACCCGTCGCACAGGTGCACCTGGTGCAGGCGATATCGCCATATCAATGCTGCGGCCCTGGCCACGGCATGGGGAAGAAACCAGAAGAGATGTCGACGCCCGCGGGTAAGAACAATTTTATCAGCTTCACCGCGGAGTTCGAATTGGCGGATCAGATGATAGCTGAACTGCTCGAGTCCGCCGACTTGAGGAGGGTAATTCCGGCTGATAAACAGGATTCGAGAACTCATCGGTCCCGAGCGTCCGGCTGTCTGTAGGCTTCGGATGTCAGTTTCTTTACATTCCGGGGCCACGCACGGCGCTCATAGCGCATCTGGGTGATCTGCTCGGAAATCAGACCCATCATGAAGATCACCACACATGTGACAAACAACAACGCGCTCATATTCGTGAATCTGCCCTGGGTCCAAAAGGAGTGGATGTAACGCACAAACCCGAGAATAAACATGAGGAGACTGACCGGCAGGAAAACACGCAGCGGGGAAAAAAGCGTGCAAATTCGGGTAATGATCATGAAAAAACGGACGCCGTCACGAACGATACTGACCTTGCTGTGCCCTTGATGGCGCTTGTGGATTTTGATCCGCTTATACTTGACGCTCAGGCCGCTTCTCAGAACTCCCAGGGTCATGGTGGTCGGGTAAGAATACGTATTGGGCAGCAGATGGATAAACTGGCGCGCCACGGATGCCTTGACGGCACGAAATCCCGATGTGAGATCCTCGATGGGAAACTTGGCCACATACGAGGCAAAGCGGTTGTAGACCATATTCCCCAGGGCCCTGTGAAGCGATGCCTGATCCTTGATCGATCGGGCCCCGACAGCCATGTCATACTTCGGCAGAAACCGCAGCAGCGCTGCGATGTCTTCCGGATCGTGCTGCCCGTCACCATCCATGAGCACCAGGATATCGCCGCCGGCATTTTTAATACCGGTCTTGATCGCCGCGCCATTACCGATATTGTATGGATGGGGATACACCGTAGCGCCTGCCGAGGACGCAATTTGACCGGTGCCGTCCGTGGAACCGTCGTCGATGACGATCACTTCGTAATCCGGATACCGATTCCGGATACGGGAGACAATCGCGCCGATATTCTGTGCTTCATTGTAGGCGGGGATAATGATCGATACTGTAGGCTGTTCCATAATCACCGTGTGATTGGCAAAAGTGGGGAACGTTATGGAAATTTCCATACCACGAATTCACGGTATCTCCCGGATCCAAGCCCGGTTTTGGCGGCCATGAGCTTTTCCTGTCAGGGAGGCGATGGTCCCGATTCCCTGGAAGGCTGCCCAACACCCGTAAAAATGAGTGTATTGGCCCACTTCAGCTTTTGCAATCGAAACTGGACCGCGGTCACCAGGCATCCGATACCGTATTTGATGCTCCGGGGTAGATTGATGGACGATGCTTCCGCGAAATACTTCGTCGGGCAGCTGACTTCAGCGATCGTGTACCCGTACCACAGGATCTGTGCGAGCATTTGATTATCGAAGACAAAATCATCCGAGTTCTTTCCTAACGGAAGCGTTTCGAGCAGTTCCCGGGAAAATGCCCGATAGCCGGTATGATATTCGGACAGTTTCGCACCGACAAGTAAATTCTCGAAAAGGGTTAACCCCCGGTTGGCCACGTACTTCCACAGCGGCATGCCGCCTCTCAAGGCATAGCCGCCAAGAATCCGGGAACCGAGTACGCAGTGGTACAGACCGTTTCCGATCATCGAGGTCATGGCCGGAATCAGTTTCGGAGTGTACTGGTAATCCGGATGGACCATGATGATGATATCGCCGCCGGCCTCCAGAGCCAGCCGGTAACAGCTTTTTTGATTGGCCCCATATCCCATGTTTTTTTGGTGGGTATACACAATGGTGTTGGGCAGGGAGTTGGCAATGGACACGGTGTCATCCTGGCTCCGGTCGTCCACTAAAATCACCAGATCCACGATTTCCTGGTCCATGACCTCCTTCCAGGTGATCTTCAGAGTCTTGGCCGCATTGTAGGCCGGCATCACGACAATGACCTTTTTTTCTTTAAACATGGATCACGTAATCCCTTTCTCGCTGTGGGCCGTCTCCGGCGGATGGTCCCCCGCTACCCTCCAGATCGTGTAACCGTTCGCATTATACACCAAATCCCATGTTTTCTGAATCCTTTCGAAAAGTTGACGGATCTGTCCGGCAGAAAAATTGTCGTTGAGGTACCGGTGGAACAGGTCCGTCCGGATCAGGAGGTGGCTGACCCCGATATCGTGAACCGCCCGGGAGAACGCTTCGGGTGTCTCGGCCGCTATGATGAGCCGGTGCACGGTCGGTGCGCCGAACCGGAGTTCGTTGCGGTAAGGGCGGCCCAGGTAATATCCCCGACGGCCGAGGAACATGGTAAACACGGAGGCATCCGCGGGCAGTTTGCGATTCACATATTCGACAGCATCGTAGTGGGGTAACATGCGGCTCAGATACGCCTCACGGGTTTCCCTGCCGCTGACAACCGGTATCGGATCGAATTTTTTCACGTGATCGACGAGATAGATAACGTTCAACGACAATAACAGGGCCACCGACAAGAAAACCGCATATACCGATGTCCGCACCAACACCGAGCGTGGCGATGACTGCAAACGCGAAACGAGATGGTGGATGCCGACAGCGGCGACAATCGCCAGGCAGGGCAACACCGGAAGCAGGTAGCGCACCTGGTAGAATGTCAGAAAATAGGCCATTGCCCCGAAAAGGCCGCAGAATCCCAAAAGAAATAGGACGTCGCGCCGCATCTTCCGGATCAAAAAGACAAACGGGAGAAAAACGATGAGAATCGGATTCAACACCCCCTGGAAGTACTGGTAACTGTCGTCCTTTCCCTGAAAGAACATCCGGAGCGGAATGAGCAGGGTTTCGATCAGACTCTCGCCATAAAGGATACGGCGCATTTCAAAAAAACCGAGTTTGCGTGACTCCTCGACCGCCTGGGTCTGAATGGCGGCCGGAAGCGACTCCTGCCGGGCCACTTCGAAGACACTTTGAAAGAGCGGATAAAATGGATTGCCGGTCAGTACGAAGTTTTTGACGTACCACGGCGATGCCACGGCCGCGGTGAGCAGGATGAAAGTCAACCATGCGATCAGGGCATTGTATTTGGAACCGACGGCCAGCCCCATGCAGACAGCGGAAAGCAGCAGCCATCCGAGGCGTTGGTAGTTCGAGTCCCGCCAATGAAAAAAGGCGATGAGGCCGGCGGTGGTGAAAAACGTCATACCCAAGTCGATGTACGCCGACGTGGCGAGCCAAACGACAATGGGTGTGGTGATAAAAATGACCGCCCCCAGCAGTCCCCACAAGACTCCCAGGCGTTTTTTGAGATAGAAAAACAGGAGCAGACCGATGCCGACCCCGAAGGCCATATGGATGAATTTTGCCAGAACATCGATGCCGGCATTGAGCGCCGGGAGATACAACAGGTTGATGGTCATGGGGTAATAGGAAAATTCGGCCCACGGAGTTTCCACAAACTCTCCCGCCGAGATCCATATCTTGGGGATGGCCAGATGGTGGATCAACGCGTCCCGGGATGTGGGCGGGGTCAGGTTCACCAGACCTTCGACCGCGAGAAATCCGACCAGCAAAAGCCATAACGATCCATGCAGCGCTATCGCATATCTCCTTGGAATCATAAGGAATTACTCCATATTCGAGAGAAAGCGGCGCGCATCCACATTAACGGGATTGATCTCCAGAGCACGATGGAAATAATCCCGTGCTTCGTCGTTTCTGTCCGATTCCATCAGGAGAAATCCCATAAATACATAGGCGTCGGAATAATTCGGATCGATGCGGATGGCCTGGGAAAGATGATGCATCGCCTCCTGGATTCTTTTTTGACGGAACATAACGGCGGCGTAGTTGTAATGGGGAACCGCCAGGTTCGGATCGTACCGGATCGCCTGGCGATAATGGAATGCCGCCGGACCCATGCGACCCATTTTCGCCAGGGTCGCCCCCATGTTGCTGTGTGCCATCCCGAAGGCCGGTTTCAGCTGCAGAGCACGGCGTAAATAGGCCCCCCCTTCTCCAGGTCTCCCTCACCGGTGTAAATCGCCCCCAGACTGTTCATGATGACCGGATTGTCCTCGGTGACTGACAGCGTGTGGTGAAACAGGGTTTTGCTGTTTCGCCAGTGACCGACCTGACGTGCCGATAGGACGCCGAGTACCGCCATCGCAAGGATACCGCCGGTCCACAACATCGCTTTCCCGTGGCGCCGACCGGATAGCAAATCCGGTATCCCCCACGCCGCGATGAGAAACAGCCCGATGAGCGGGACATAGCTGTACCGATCCGCCATTCCCTGATTGCCCACCTGGACAAGGCCGACGACCGGAACCAGCGTTCCCAGATAGGCAAACCAGCCGACAAAAAGATAGGGGCGTTTCCGGGCATAACGAACCGCCAGATAACTGATGCCGGCCAGGACAATAAGCGAGCCAAAAATCTGCGCGGGGCCAAGGCTGTATTCCGGATGTGGATAATATGCGGCCAGCTGCCGGGGCCATATGGCTTTCATGGGATACCAGAGATACGCCGCGATGGCGTTAAAGACCCGCGCAGACATGGGAAACGCAGCCGTAGTTTTAAGAACCCCCCCTGTCCCTGGGCATATACGGTAATTATCGAGGAGAGAACCGACAAACAGAAGAAGGGAATTTTTTCGACCACCAGTCCGGACAGTGTTCGGACATTTTTTCTTGTCGGCGGCAACATGTCCGGGACCCGCCCCAAGGGCCAGAAATCGAACAGCAACAGCAGAAGCGGCAGAGTGACCATCATTGGCTTGGCCATGAGGGACAGGGTAAAGCAAACCAGGGAAAGCACATAAGGGGCGCCGCGTTTCTCCCGTGCATAGGGGATGTAGAAAAATACGGCGAGGAACCCGAAACAGGTGCTTAACACGTCCTTCCGCTCGCTGATCCAGGCCACGGACTCGACATGCAGGGGATGCAGGGCAAACAGTGCGGCCACAAATGCGCTTTTCCACAGGGCGCCGGTCATCCGATGCAACAGCCAGAGGAGAAGTACCGAATTGACAATATGAATCAGAACGCTGGTTTGGTGGTGCGCGCCAGCGTTCATACCGAAAAACTGGCAATCGGCCATGTGGGATATCCACGTCAATGGATGCCAGTTGGACATGTCGGATGTGGTAAAGGCCCAGCGAAGATTCTCCCATGTCAATCCATAGGGCACGCGGTGATTGCGGGTCACATAGCCATCGTCATCGAAAGCCAAAAAGCCGAAGTCGTTCACAGGCCGGTAGACAAGCAGGATAACGACAACCAGCAGCAGCGTGATGAGCAACGACCGTTCCCGGCTCCGGGGATTCGCCATGTCCGAAGGCCGTATGGACGTATTTCGGGACAAGGACCCTTGCGGTGATGTTGACGTTATCTTGCGGTTCATGTCGGGTTACTCCATGCTCGAGAGAAATCGTTTTGCATCCGCATGTATGGGATTGATTTCCAGGGCATGACGGAAAAGGTCCGCTGCATCATCGTTCTTCCCCGATTGCATCAGGAGCATTCCGATAACGACATACGCGTCCGCAAAATTCGGATCTATGCGAAGCGTTTCGGAAAGACGGTCCAAGGCCTCTTGAAATCGCTTTTGACGGACCAGAATGACCGCGTAATTATACTGGTGCATGGCCCTGTGTGGATCGTAGCGGATCGCCTGTCGATGATGAAATATTGCCATTTTTGTGCGACCCATCAGTGACTGTACGATCCCCATGTTGTTGTGAGCCAGTCCGAATTGCGGTTTTAGATATAGAGAACGGCGTAAATACGCCTCTGCTTTCTCCAATTTGCCCTCTCGCGTGTAAAAGGCTCCGAGGCTATTCAAAATGATCACGTTATCCTGAGTCACCGAAAGAATGTAGTAAGACAGGGTTTTGGTGTCACGCCAATGACCGACTTGGCGGGCCGACAAAACGCCGAGCATTATCAGCGCCAGAATGCCGCCGCCCCGGAGGATCGCTTTTCCATGACGCCGGCCGGCAAGTAGCTCCGGCAGACCCCATGCTGCGATGATAAACAGTCCAATTAACGGGAGGTAACTGTACCGGTCGGCCATTGCCTGACTTCCCACCTGAACCAGGCCGATAACCGGAACCAGCATTCCCAGATAGCCGAACCAGCCGACAAAAAAATAGGGGCGTTTCCGGGCTTGGCGCACCGCCAGATAACTGATGCCGGCCAGAGCTATGAGCGAGCTGAAAACCTCCCCAGGGCCGAGACTGTATCCGGGGTGTGGATAAAATCCGGCCAACTGACGAGGCCACACGGTTTTGATTAGATACTGCAGATACGCCACGATGGCGTTAAAGACACGCACATCCAACGGAAAGGCATCCAATGTTTTCACCGCACCTGCCTGCGTCTGGGCGAAGACGGTCATCACCGAGGACAGGGCCGATATACAAAAAAAAGGAATCTTTTCGATCACCAAGCCGGTCCACGTTCGAAGCGTATGCTCTGTCCGCTGGAAGACGTGATGGACACGCTCCAAAGGCCAGAAATCGAACAGCAACAGCAGAAATGGCAGGGTCACCATCATCGGCTTTGCCAGGATGGACAGGGCGTAGCAAAGGAGGGAAATAATATATGAACTGCCGCGTTTTTGGCGCGCATAGCCGATGTAAACATATACCGCCAGGAACCCGAAAAAGGTGCTCAACAGGTCTTTGCGTTCGCTGATCCACGCCACGGATTCCACGTGCAGGGGATGCAGGGCAAACAGTGCCGCCACAAATGCGCTTTTCCATACGGCGCCGGTCATCCGATACACCAGCCAAAGGAGAAGCACCGAATTGACAACATGAATCAGCACGTTGGTTTGGTGGTGCGCTCCGGCGTTCAAGCCGAACAACTGGCAATCGGCCATGTGGGATATCCACGTCAAGGGGTGCCAATTGGACATATCGGATGTCGTAAACGCCCAGCGAATATTCTTCCATGTCAATCCGTAGGGTACCCGGACGTTGCCGGTGACATAGCCATCGTCATCGAAATCCAAGAATTCAAAATCCTTCACCGGTCGATAGACGAGCACGATAGCCGCAACCAGCAGAAGCGTCATGCATAACAAGAGGATTCGGTGCCGGGAGATGCCCGCGCCCCACACCGACGGTTTTTTCCCCTCGACCCGGATAGCGGTATCCGCCGCTGTGTCGGATCGTTGACCGTTTCTCAGGGTATCCGCCCCCTCCAATATGACGTGTGTCATACGTTCCCTCATGGGTTTTGCCGCATAAGACTCATGGCTTGGTTTCCAGGACCCGGTTTAAATTTTTCCGGGCTTCCGTATAATCAGGATCGGTTTCCACGGCTTTGCGGTAGAAAACCTCAGCCTTTTCCAGACGTCCCCGCCCCTCAATGATGGTCCCCATCAAGTTGTAGACATCTGCATATCCCGGATGTAAGCGCAGTGCTTCAGCAAGCTCGGCGATGGCCGCATCCGGTTCTCCCGTTGCAAACAGCAACTTGCCGTAGTTGTACCGATACAATGCCACATTCGGGTTCAGAGAGATCGCCGTTTCATATGCGTGCTTCGCCTTTTCAGGCTTTCCTGTTTCCGCCTCCCGGACGCCCAGGTTGTTCCAGGCCTGGTGGTTCCGCGGATTGATCTCCGCGGCCCGCTGATAGTGTTCTCCCGCGTTCCGATGGTCGCCCTTGGCCCACAACGCCGCGCCCAGGTTGTTGTGGGCGACATCGTTTTCCGAATCCACATGCAGGGCGCGGCGAAAGAGGCTCTCACTGTCTCTCCAGAAGCCCACCTGGATGTAGGTTCTCGCACCCAGGACCAGAAGGACCGCGACAGCGGCAACCCACAGCCCACGTCCGTTCCATTTTCTCTTCCGGGCAATTTCCGCTGTCATCCATGCGATGATGAGGTAGAGCCCGATCATCGGAATGTAGGTGTACCGGTCGGCACGGGCCTGCAGCCCCACCTGTACCAAGCCGATGACCGGCACCAGGGTCCCCAGATACCAGAGCCATCCGACCGGTACGAATGGATATCGCCCTGCCACACGAACAGCCCCGTAGCTGAGACCTGCTATCAGCAGGGCGGCGCCGGCGGCAGCCGGAACACTGACCATGAATCCCGGATGGGTATAGTATACATTGAGCCCTGCCGGCCACAGCATCTTTCCGATATACCAGAGGTAGGACAGTGCCGCATTGGCCAGCCGGTCCGTCACGGGAAGTGCGGTCATCGACAGCACCGCGCCTTTTCCGGACTGGGCCATCAGGGTGGTCCAGCAAAAGAAGGCAGCCATGATGAAAAATGGTGTTTTCTCGATGAACAGCTCGCCGACCCGACGCAACGGAAATTTCCCGCCGGAATCGGAGAATGACCATCGTTGGAGTGGCCAATAGTCGAGCAGCAGAAACAGAAAGGGCCACGTCACCAGCATCGGTTTTGCCATGAGCCCCAAGAGATGGCATCCGGCTGCCGCCCCGTAGGCTGCCCTGCTTCGACGCCTGACATAGATCCCATAGCAGCCGATAGCCAGAAATCCCCAGAATGCGCTCAACACATCCTTGCGCTCGGATATCCAGGCGACCGATTCCACGTGAATGGGATGCAGCGCAAACAGACCCGCCGCAAGCGCACTGGGCCAGAGGGCACCGGTGAGCCGGAACAGAATAACAAACAGAAGGAGCGCATTGGCAGCATGAAGGAGCAAATTGGTGATGTGATACCCTCCGGGCTGCGGTCCGTAAATTGTCGTATCGACCATGAGCGAGAGCCATGTCAGGGGATGCCAATTGGCCGCTTCCGTGGTGGTGAGAGCCCAGCGGATACCCTCCCAGTTCAGTCCGGCACGGACCTTCGGATTTTCAACAATGTAAACCGGGTCATCCAGGTTCACAAAATCAAAATGGCGCACGTGGCCGTAGCAGGCCAGGATGGCTGCGATAAGGGTCAGGCAGATGAGGAACGTGCGGCGAGGCGATTTCAGCGTTCTGTGCGGCCTTTCTGGACGGAGAACCTGTCCCTTGAGGGTTAACATCCAACCCGTATTCAGTGTGAGCCGGCGCGGTTTTCCGTTGCGGATACCGAAGCTCCTCCGACCGACGGATCCGATGTTCCCGCGGATCCATCCAACTCCCGGGCCTGTCTGAAAAATTTTTCTGCCGCCCCCGAATGCCCCTGCTGAAGAAGAATACGGCCGGTTTCAAGGTATGCCGCAGCATATGACGGATCCAATCGGATCGCTTCGGCAAAGTGGGCGGCTGCCTGGGGCAGCGCTCCGACGGCCTTTAACGCCAAACCGTAGTTACCGTGAACAACGGCATCTTGAGGATCCAGGGATATCGCGCGCTCGTAAAGGGGTATCGCCCGGTCAAATTCTCCCCGGATCGCCAGCAGGTTGGCCATGTTGCCCAAGGGACCGGGGGCATCCGGGGCGATATCCATTTCTTTTCGGTAATAGACCAGGGCCTCTTCAAAACGACCTTCGGCGGTCAGCAAATTCGCCAGGTTGCCGTTGGCTCCGGGATAGTCTGGATCGCGGATTAAGGCCTCACGATAACTGGCCATGGCCATCCCGGATGCCCCAACGTCGGTGAGACCCCTGCCCAGATTGTAATGCGCCATGGCGCTCTTCGGGCGGATGGCGACCGCCTGTCTGAACTGGGAAACGGCCCGATGGGCACTCCCTGTTTCCAGGAGCGCGTTTCCGAGATTTGAGTGGGCGACAAAATTCCCATGGGTCACCGCCAGGGCATGTTCAAACAGGGTCACGCTGTTTCGCCAATAGCCGGCCTGCCGGTGGGCTTGAAGGGTCCAAAGGGAAAGCAGCGTCATCACCCCGGCGGTCACAAGGGCGCGATGCAGCCTGAGTTTTTTTGCAGCGTCGGCGCCCCCCCAGGCGAGAATGATACTGATACCGATCATCGGAAGGTACATGTAACGGTCCGCCATGGCCTGTCCGCCGACCTGTATCAGCCCGATTACCGGTACGAGGGTCCCAACAAACCACAGCCACCCGACGGTGAGATAGGGAACCTTTCGGGCGTTGACCACAGCGATGACAGTGGCTCCGACAATCAGGACGCCGGAGCCGAGAACCTGCCAGAGAGGCAGTGAGTTCCCGGGATGGGGATAGAATGCCGCCAGCTGGAGAGGCCAGATTACCTGGCTGAGGTAGGCCACCATCGCAACCAGGCCATTGGCGGCACGCACGCTTAGGGGATAGAGTTCCAGCGATGAGACCCCGCCGCCGCTCTTCTGAGCCCAGAAGGTCACCCCGCCGAACACTGCCGCCACGGCAAACAGGGGTACTTTCTCCCGGACCAGAGGCAACAACCGGATAACCCAATTGCTTTTGCCTTGATCAGGTATGTCGAGGCCAAATCGGCCCAGCGGCCAGAAATCCATCAGAAGCAGGATAAAGGGAAACGTCACCAGCATTGATTTAGCCAGAAGCGACAGGCAGAAACAGATGAACAGCAACACATACCTGAAGCCGGATGGCTGCCGCACATACCGATCATAGGCCAAGAGCCCCAAAATACCCCAGAAGGCGCTCAGGACATCTTTTCGCTCCGACACCCACGCCACCGACTCCACGTGGAGGGGATGCAGGGCAAACATCGCGGCGACGAACGCGCTTTGCCATAAGGCCCCGGTCATCTTGCGAGATACCGCAAAGAGTAGAATAGAATTGACAGCGTGCCACAGCACATTCGTCAGGTGATACCCGAATGGATCGGAACCATACAGCATGCCGTCGAGCATCAACGACAGCCAGGTCAGGGGGATCCAGTTCCCGTCGGAGAAATTGCTGAAGCCCCATGCCACGCCCTCCACTGTCAGCCCGCCCAGAACATGGGGGTTCTCCGTCACATACAAGGGGTCGTCGAAATTGAGAAAATCGAACTGGACGACCTGTCCGTAAACAAAAACGGTCCCCACGAGGATTAACACGGAGACCAGAAATTCGGGACGGATGTAACGAGAATCAGACGCCATGCTCTCAGGTTACCGTTGTCTTTTTTTGTTGGTCTTTCCCTGTTGCTTGCAGGAGGTTACAGACCCAGTTTAGTTTAATTTCCGGGTGAAGGCAAAGGCGGGGGGTGTTCCGGTCATAAAAAAAGGGGAGAGATTTAAATCTCCCCCCCTTTTTTAGGCTAATTGGTACCCGTTAGGGTGAGCTCAGATCGCCGTCGTTCTGCAAGGTAAAGACGCGGGTGCTGCTGTTATGACTGAAGGTGGCGTTGGTCGCAACCACGCCGGCGGTGTCGGTGATGGTCCCGCCACAGGTAACCTGCTGGCCCGGGCTGTATACGTTACCCGCTTCGAAGGAGACCGTATTGGCACAGGTCACGTTGGTTCCAGTGGTGCTGGTGTCGGCAAAATAGGCCATGCTCATGTTGAAAAAGTTCTTGCCGGCCGCGATGGCGGCGGAATCCTGGCCTCTGGTCCGGTAGGCCAGAAAGTTCGGAATGGCGATGGCCGCCAGGATGCCGATGATCGCGATAACGATCATGAGCTCGATCAGGGTAAAACCTTTTTCGTTGGTGTGTCTCATTTTGCTAAGCATTGAATCCCCCTTTTGTTAATTGATGTTTATGTGGTTTTTGTTAAAAAATTTTTTGTTCATGTAACCGATGTCGTTTGCCGTCGAGCGCTTGACCCCCTTTTTGTTTGGTCGACGTTGATGTTGGTAATGGCTGTTTCAACGTTGTTGGCATAGTACCTAAGCAACACCCGTGCCACCCGAGATGACGGAATCAAAATCCACATTAACTTATTGTAAATATTATATAAAAATTAAACGAAGGGTGGCGATCGGTTTTCGATCGCACACTCAGGGCAGCGGGCATGACAAAATATGTCACCCCCCTGCCAAATAATGTCACTCGGTCAGGTGTCTGTGTCGAGCGGGAGTGGTCATCGAAGAAGCGGGCTAGGTGTCGATGGCGAGCTTCGTGTAGCGGTGTCGGAAGGATCGATAACTGATGCCCAGAAGTTCAGCAGCCGTATTTTTGTTGCCGTTGCTCTCTTCGAGGGCTTTTTTCAAGTAGGCCCTCTCAATCTCGGCGAGGATTTCATCCAGCGCAACGCCCTTGGAGACCTCGTCAAGATCGAAACGTCGATCCTTAACGCCTTCGATCCACCTATTTTTGTGGACCGACATGGCCAGGCTGTCCGGCAGCAGGATATTGGTGTTGGAAAGCGCCACACTGCGTTCGATCAGGTTTTCGAGTTCGCGGATATTTCCGGGAAAATCGTATTTATTGAGAAGGTCGATGGCATAGGAAGAGATTTTAGTGACCTGCTTGCCCATCTCATTGGAGTACTTTTCCAGAAAATGCTGGGCCAGCGACTTCAGGTCCCCCTTCCGTTCCCTCAGCGGTGGTATTTTGACCTCAATGACATTGAGACGATAAAACAGGTCCTCCCGGAAACGCCCGGCGATCACTTCTTCTTCGAGGTTTTTATTCGTGGCGGATATGATACGGATATCGACCTTGATATCCTCTCCGGTGCCGATCGGCTTGAAAACCTTCTCCTGGACGGCCCGAAGCAGCTTGACCTGTATCGGGAAACTCAAATCCCCGATCTCATCAAGAAAAACAGTTCCCCGGTCTGCCAGCTCGAAGAGCCCCTTTTTGTCCTGGGTGGCGCCGGTAAAGGCTCCTTTCTTGTGGCCGAACAGCTCGCTTTCCATGAGGGTTTCTGGAATTCCACCACAATTAATGGCCATAAACGGGAATGCCCTGCGGTCGCTCTCATCATGAATGGCACGTGCGACCAGCTCCTTGCCGGTACCGCTTTCACCCGTAATCAGAATGCTGGTGCTGGTCTTGGAAACCTGTCGGACCATATTGTATACGTAGATCATCCGCGGGCTGTTGCCCACGATTTTCCCAAAATGAAGATTCTTTCTCAGTTCCTCGTCCAGAAACTTCTTTTCCCGGTCGAGGGTCTTGCGCGACAGCGCGTTGGCGACCGTTGCCTTGATCTCGTCAATGTCGAACGGTTTCGGGACAAAGTCGTAGGCGCCAATGTTCATGGCCTCCACGGCATTTTCTGTCGAGGCATACGCCGAGATCATGATGACCACCGTATCCGGGTTTGTCGACTTGCACGATCTCAACACCTCCAGCCCGGTGATATCTCCAAGGCGGATATCGCAGAGCATCAAATCCACTCTATTTTTTGTCAATAATTCGATGGCTTTCCGGCCGTTTTGAGCGCAGATGACGGAATACCCCTCACGCTGGAGCATGTATTCGAGCACCTCGCGCATGCTCGGCTCGTCGTCGACAACCAGAATGCGGGCGGATTCGTTGCTCATGGTGCTTCTGCTTTCCGATCAAACACAATGTTTCCATCGACAATCGTCATGACCGCCCATCCCTGAACATTCCATCCGTCAAAGGGGCAATTTCGGCTCAGGGACTGAAACGTTCGAGAATCGATCCGATGGGGGGCATCCGGGTCAATAATGGTGATGTCCGCCGGTTTTCCCGGACCAAGGCCCCGATCCAGACCGAGAATCCGCGCCGGCGCCAGGGACATCCGTTCTGCAAGCTGGTGAATGGTGAGTACCCCGTCACGGACCAGACCCAGACTCAGCGGCAGCGATGTCTCCAATCCAATGATACCGTTGGCTGCCCGGTCAAACTCCACATCCTTTTCAATGGAACTGTGGGGTGCATGATCCGTCGCGATAGCGTCGATGGTGCCGTCGGCCAGGGCCTGCCGGATGGCCTCTTTGTCTTCACGGGTTCGCAAGGGCGGGTTCATCTTCGCATGGGTGTCATATTCTCCCACATCCTCATCGGTCAGGGTAAAATAGTGGGGTGCGGTTTCGGCGGTGACCGGAATCCCCTGATCTTTTGCCTGACGGATGGCCCGGATCGACTCCCGGGTGCTGACATGGGCAATGTGGAGTTTCGACCGGGTCAGGGCGCACAGCGCAATATCACGAGTTACCATGACACTTTCGGAACAATTGGGTATGCCACTGAGCCCCAGGCGGGTGCTCACGAGCCCCTCATTCATCACGCCACTGCCGGTCAGGGCCAGATCCTCGCTGTGGGCCATGACGATCAACCCGAATCCTCTGGCATATTCCAGGGCGCGGCGCATCAATTGAGCGTCCATGACCGGCATTCCGTCATCGGTCACCGCAACGGCACCGGCTGCTTTCAGCTCCCCGAATTCGGACATCTCCTGTCCCTGCAGTCCCCGGCTGATGGCCCCGGCGGGATAGACCCGGGCCGTGGCCGCTTCTGCCGCCTTTTTTAGGATAAACTCGGTCACGCCGGCATTATCATTCACCGGATCCGTGTTCGGCATGCAACAGACCGCCGTAACGCCTCCCCATACGGCGGCTTGACACCCGCTGGCAATGGTCTCTTTGTACTCCTGGCCCGGCTCCCGCAGATGCACATGGGTGTCGATCAGACCGGGCAAAACAAGGCGGCCCGTCGCATCGACAAGGCGATCCACGCCGGGCCAATCGGTTTCGGATGATCCGGCGGAAGGACGCAGGTCGCGGATAATGCCGTCCTCAATGAGAAGATCGGCCGCTTCTTCCGGCTGGCTCGGATCGATAATACGACCGCCTCTAATCACTATCCGCATGACGCTGCCCCCCTGCCACCAGATACAGCAGCGCCATTCGAACGGCAACCCCGTTGGTGACCTGATCCAGAATGATGGAAAACGGACCGTCGGCAACTTCCGGGGAAATCTCCACCCCCCGGTTCATCGGCCCGGGATGCATGATCAACACATCCTTTGTCGCCTTTTCCAGGCGTTTTATATTCAAGCCGTAAAATCTCGCATATTCACGGTCCGAAGGATACAGAAAACTTCGCAGGCGCTCTTTCTGAATCCTGAGCATCATGATCACGTCCGCCCCGGCAACGGCTTCGCCAATATCATGGGTGACCTCGGCACCGAGGGCGTCGATACCCAGTGGAATCATTGTGGGGGGTGCCGCCACGACCACCGAAGCGCCCATCTTGGTAAAGCCGACGATATTGCTCCGGGCCACCCGGCTGTGGGCGATATCCCCGATAATGGCCAGCCGAAGTCCGGAGAGCCGACCTTTGCGCTCGCGCACGGTCATCATATCCAGCAGGGCCTGGGTCGGGTGGGCGTGCATGCCGTCCCCGGCGTTGATGACCGACGCCCGGACCGTTCGGGCCAGCATACGGGGCACGCCGGCCGAGGAATGACGAATAATGATCACATCCGGGTGCATGGATTCGAGATTCTTGGCGGTGTCGATGAGAGTTTCGCCTTTGACCAGACTGCTGGTGCTGGCGGAAATAGACAGGCTGTCCGCGCTGAGCCGTTTGGCGGCAATGTCGAAGGACATCCGGGTGCGGGTGCTCGGTTCGTAAAAAAATAATATGACGGTTTTCCCGCGAAGGGTCGGTACCTTTTTAATCGGCCGTTCCGAGATCTCCTTCATGCCGACCGCGGTATCCAGAACCATGTTGATGTCCTCGGCGGACAGGGAAGCGATATCCAGGACATCCTTTTTTGAAAATTGCATGGATCACCTGCTTGTTCTCAACATCGGCGGACCTTCCGGCGCAGTTCCCTCCGGATGAAACTCAGCTACCGCCCGGACATTACCTGATCGTATTTCCGATCCGGCCCCAGCGTACCCCAAAGTCCTGTTTATCCCAGGACCAGTAAATCATGAACGCTTTGCCTCTTACCGCCTGCAGATCGACAAAGCCCCAGAACCGACTGTCATAGCTGTGATCACGGTTGTCCCCAAGCACAAAGTAGCCGTTATCGGGGACCGTTTTCGGTCCGTAATTGTCCCGGGGCTGAATCATCCCCGGAATGACCCGCGGGTCGTTATGCATCCCAAAGTCGTGGTTCATCGGTTTTCCATTTATATAGACCTGTTTGCTTTTGATCTCAACCACATCCCCGGGTATTCCGATCACCCGCTTGATAAAATCCTTGTCCGGCTCCTCAGGAAACCGGAATACGATGATATCCCCCCTCCGGGGCGTCTTCACGGGAATGAGAATTTTCTGGAGAAAAGGGATTTTGACGCCGTAGACGAACTTGTTGACCAATATGTGGTCACCGATCAAGAGGGTCTCTTTCATGGAACCTGAGGGGATTTTGAACGCCTGTACGATAAACGTGCGGATAAAAAGCGCCAGGACAATGGCGATGAGAATCGCCTCGATGTTTTCGCGAAGCCCGCTTTTCTTTTTGTCCTTCGGGGCTTCCTGATCGTTTTCCGGTTTTTGCTTCAAGATTTCTGTTGGATCCTTTCCAGGTGCTGCCTAACGTCGCTTAAACGGGAATCCACACCAGCCCGATCCTCAACAGGATGTTGGTCACGGCTCCCGCCATCACATCATCCATGACCACCCCCACGCCGCCTGGGAAGTACCGCTCTGCCTGGCGAATCGGAGGTGGTTTGATGATATCCAAAACGCGAAACATCAGAAAGCCGACGACCACTGTAGACGCTGTGAACGACAAGGCGAACAGGGAAATCACCATACCGGCGATCTCGTCAATGACAATGTCGCCGGGATCCTTTCGGCCAAGCGCCTTCTCCGCTTCATCGGCTACCCACATGGAAGCGAGTGTAAACGCCAACACAAACAGCGCTGCCGCCATCCATGGGGTCTTCGACAGTGCAAAGCAAATGGGTATTCCAAGCAGAGACCCGAACGTCCCGGATGCAATCGGTATCCGGCCGACATAACCTCCCGTGGCAAGTATCAGGACGAGGCGGTGCCTAAAATTCATGGACCGTCTCTATAGGTTGGGCCCATGTTTGTCAATCCGTATAAAATCGCACAGCGATTTTATACCAGACATTTCATATCCGCTCATGGGACCAGGGATCTCTTCCGTCGTGCCTTCACAGGCCGGCTGTGCTGCAATCCGCAGAGACACTGAAAGTGTGCCCGTCATGCCGGACATGATCCGGCATCCAGTGCCCGTGCCACGTATAAATCTTGATTCCAGATACCGGATACCGTCCGGCAGAAGATCCGCCGGAAGGCCAAACAGTTGAAGAGAGCCGCATCCCCCATGTGTGCTGCCGTTCGGAAAGGCTCTAATTGCCTGTGCTTCTCAGGATGGCCTCGTAGACCCGGCGGATCGGGATCCCCTGCTCTCGGGCAATCTTTCGGCACACCTCGAACTCGGGAACGATGCGCGCGGTACCGTCCGCTTCAACGATGCGTTTGGCCCGAACGCTTCCGAACGGCGTGTCAACGGTCACCGGTTCCCGATCCAGACATTTTCGCTGAACCATGGAATGCCGAACACCGATGGAGGTGGTTTCCGATAATAATCGGCCCATGAGCTTCTCTTTCAGCGGCAGCGGGCCCAACACATGGATCACGGTGCCCGGTCGGTTTTTCTTCATGTGGACCGGCGTCCAATACACGTCGAGAGCGCCGTCCTCGAACAGGGCTTCCATAAGATATCCGATCCACTCCGGGTTCATGTCGTCAACAGTAGTTTCCAGAACCGCGATGGTCTCGTCTCCGGGCTCGTGGGTGTCCCCGTGTCCCAGGACGATTCGGAGCAGGTTCGGACGATCTGCCAGCACCCGCTGACCTGCCCCGTACCCGATCGTCTCAATACGCATCTTGGGCATGTCACCCACCAACTCGGCCAGGGCAGCCACAATGGCCGCGCCGGTCGGTGTCACCAGTTCAGCGTCAACGCCGGATCCATAAACGGGTAATCCTTTGAGTATCTCCACGGTGGCAGGGGCGGGGATCGGCAACCGCCCGTGCTGGGACGTCACGAAACCGGAACCCAGCGGCAGGGGCGAGGCCACCAGGCGGTCGACCTCGAGGTGCTCCAGGCCCAGCGCGGTGCCCACAATGTCCACGATCGCATCCACAGCGCCGACTTCATGAAAATGCACATCATCGACCCGGCACCCGTGGATTTTGGCTTCGGCTTCGGCAAGCTTTTTAAATACGGAAAGGCTCCGCTCTTTCACCCGATCGGGGAGCCGGCCGGACGCGATCATGTGCCGGATATCGGCGTGGGTGCGTGGCCCGCTGTCATCCGTGACACGGACGTTGAGATCGCACGCGGTGATCCCGTTTCGCAGGACGGTCTCGGTCTCCAGGGAAAAGCCTGCAAGGGGCAGCTGGTCCAGTTGATCCGTCAGCCAGTCCCGGGAAACACCCAGATCGAGAAGGGCGCCGAGGGTCATATCTCCGCTGATTCCGGAAAAACAATCGAAGTAAGCGATCATAATCTCTCACAGGTTTTAGAAGCTATATAATCTCTCACAGAGCGCCCAGAGTTCACAGAGATTAATTTCTTTGGTTTGCCGGTTTCGCCGGTTTGCCGGTTTAGCCTGTTGGCCTGTTGGCCTGTTGGCCCGTGGGCCCGTTTGCCCGTGGGCCCGTCTGCCCGCCTGTCCGGCGAAGTCCGGAAGGCGAAGACGGATTGGCCCGCCTGCCCGTTGGCCAGTAGTACATGTCATTTGCCGCCTGTCGGCAGCGTCATTCAGTCATTTGTACCGCTTCGCGGATCGTCATTCGTTGTCCTCAGACCTCCGACCTCTGACCTCCAACCCGCTGGCGGGCGGGCAAGCATCCAGAATCCAGAATCCAGTATCCAGCCCCCCAAATGCGGGCAAGCCCTTAACCTTGAGCCCTGTGCCCTGAGCCTTTGGCCCTGAGCCCTCTGCCCGTGGGCCCGCGGCCCCGTATGCCCGTTGGCCGGTTTGGCCGGTTGGCCAGTTAGCCCGCCTGTCCTGAGCCTGTCGAAGGGTTTGCCGGTTGTACTCGGATACAAGATCCAAGACTCAGGATTCAGGATATGAAAGACAATCAATCAGTTTCCACCCCATGAGACATCCATCCAGTATCCTGGGTCTTGAATCCTGAAACCCGACACCTGCCCTCTGACCTCCGACCCGCCAAAGGCGGGCAAGCCCTGTACCTTAAGCCCCCTGCCCTGTGCCTTTAGCCCTGTGCCCTGAGCCCTGAATCCTTTCAGCTTTCAACTTTGAGCTTTCAGCTCATCAAGTATCCAGCATCCAGTCCCCTCACCCCACCAGATAGCTTGTATCCTGTATCCTGGATCTTGAATCTTCCATCCAGTATCCAGCATCCAGCATCCAGTATCCAGTATCAAGCCTCCGCGTGCAAGCGGATAATCTCCATCACCAACTCCGCCGCCCTGACCATGTCCGCCAGGGCAATGGATTCCCGTACGGTGTGAATGTCCAGGGGTCCGGTGCCGAGCACACCGGTGATAATCCCGTTCTGAAAAAAGATATTGGCATCAGCCCCGCCGCCGGTGGACCTGGTCGCCATATTCCGCCCCAGGTTTGAGGCTGCCCGTCGGGCCAGCAATACAACGGGATGGTCATCCGCAACGTCGGTGCGTGCAAACTGTTCGGACACGTGGATTTCCGCCCGGGGAAGGCCGTCCCCGGGTTCGGATCGATGCGCGTCCACGGTATTTTCGAAGGCTTCCGTGATACGGCGGGTCAGGCGTTGAAGTTTTTCGTCACTGTGGCTTCGGGCTTCTCCGGTCACCGAGACGCGGTCCGGTACAATATTCGTGGCAATTCCGCCGTCGATAAGCCCGATATTGCATGTGGTTTCCGCATCGATCCGTCCCACATCCAGTGCGGCAATGGCCTGTGCCGCCAGCGCAATGGCGTTAATGCCCGATTCGGGGGCGGCTCCGGCATGGGCCGCCCTGCCGTGAACCACGATGTCGAACCGGTTTGCCGACGGTGCGCGGATCACCACGGCCTCCGTATCCCTGGAGTCGAGCACGTAACCGAACCGGGCCCGCAGGTGGCCGAAATCCAGATGCTTGGCGCCAAGGAGTCCGATCTCCTCACAGATGGTCAATACCAGATCGATCGGCCCGTGGGGCAGATCGCGGGTCACCAGGACACGAAGAATTTCCAGCAGAACGGCAATGGCGCTCTTGTCGTCGGCCCCGAGGATAGTGGCCCCATCACTGAAGAATATACCGTCTTTGCAAACCGGCTGGATCCCTCGTCCGGGTTCCACGGTGTCCATATGGGCGCTCAAGAGCATGGGGGCAACATCCCGGTTGCCGGAAAACCGTGCGATCAGGTTGCCGGTCTGTCCGCCGATGCGCTCCCCGGCGTGATCCACAATGGTTTCCGCTCCCAGATCATCGAGCATCGGCCGAAGGATCCGGACCAGTTGCCCCTCCTCCTTTGAAATGCTGTCGATTCGGACCAGTCGCTGAAATGTGTCGGCCAGTTTTTTCGGATCCATCACTGATGAATGCATCGCTCAATCGAATGTCTTGGGTGGATCAAGGGAAACCGATTGTCTCCGGAAGCTATTCAGCTGTATAGCAAAATATGTCCCGAAACGAAATAAGAGGAAACGCCGACCCGACTCGGACATCAGAGCCGGGGCCGGTTTCCGCGATGAGATGTTATTGACAAAACAGGAGACGGGACCTATAGAAAGGGGCGTTTCATTCGGAAGTGCGCAGCTAGCTGGTGCGGCTCCCGGACTTCAAATTCGGTGTGGGGCGTTAACACCGTCCCGGGTGGGTTCGATTCCCATGCACTTCCGCCATTTTAATTATTATAACAATATCTTATAAAACAAACGGAGTTGCGGATCATCTATAATATAGTGGGGAACGATGCCACGCGATGGTTCCCGTGGTCCAGAGGAGGATTGTCGACCGATATCACAACCGCAGCATCAAGCCTTGATCGCCTCGTCAGCCGATTTTACCATCTTCATCGCACCATCAGCCGTAGTAATTAATCTTACTTATCGTTGCTTACAAGCTAAACGTGTCTGGATTCACCGAGGGCGATATGGTGACTGGTCTCGACGGGTTGAAATGATCAATCCTTCGAGCGCACCATCAATACCGACACCGATGCTTGATTGGCCACCTTGTCGGGAACGGAGCCGAAGAGCCACCGTCGAACAGCCCATTCGTCCGACGCCCCGATAATGATGAGATCGTAATCGGCGACGATGTTGATGATGCCATGACTGATGTCGGTGTCGATAACGGCGGCGATTTCAGCGGTGACGCCCACTTCTTTCAAAATGTCGCGCACGAATTCTTCGCCGGAGTCTTGATGAGATTGCCGACTTTCGGGGTCAAAGGCAGATACGGCATCGGAATAGTCCCGGTCTAACAGAACCGTCATGGCCGTTATCGTGGCCCCCCATTGCACAGCCAGTTGTTGAGCTACTTGCAGCCCCAGCTTAGTGTGCGGACCGCCGCCGACAGGTACGAGAATCCGGTCAACCTTGCTTAAGCTATTATCCTTTAGGACCAGGATATTGCGGTCCGCAACTTTGGCCACTCCTGCCACATTGGTGCCACGCAGAAGGGGACCGCGGACCTCGCCCCGCCAACCCATAAGAATGAGGTCCGTTTGTTCGATATCAGCAATATTCAGCAGGGCAGATGGTACGCTGTGGGCCACCAAGGCACTGGCTCGGGCGCGGATCCCTTGTTCGGTGGCGCGCCTGGATGCCACATCCAGGAGCGTTTCCTGTTCGCGGCGCATTTTCTCGAATTCGATACGGCCGGCCTATAGAGGCGTCTGCCTCGGAAGGCTCACAACGTGAGCCAGATGCAGACGAGCCCTTCTGGCCTTGGCCAGCGCCGTGCCCACACGGAGCAGCGCTTCTTCCGTGGCAGGATTGGAAAGGGGCAAGAGGATCACGGGGAATGCATCCCGCCGGGCCGCCGCATATTCTTCCGCTTTGGCCACAAGCGGCCTGATAACTTTCTTCTCCCACAGATCATTGGATACGCCCACAAGTTGCGTATGTTCGCGTAAAAATAAGACATACCAGATCAAGGTGCCGGCGATGAGGCCCAATCCGATCAGGATCGTCGGCCGGCTCGTTATGCCCATCACAAACAGGCAGCCCAGCAACCCCAGGATAGGTACCGCCGGGTACAGCGGGGTCTTAAAGCTGGGCTTGTACCAGTCCAATTCCGCATGCCGCATGACCATGCAGGCCAGGGAGATGAACGCGTAGAGCAAGAGGCTCAGAAATGCACCCACCTCTGCAATCAGCTCAAGATGGGAGCCTAAAATGACCAGTAGGACCATGGTCAATCCACCGGTGACGAAGATGGATCGGTACGGCGTTCTGAATCGAGGATGGATTGTATTGAACCAATCGGGCATCAGGCGATCCCGTCCCATGGCGAAGCTGATCCGTGAGGCGGCCATAATGCTGGCATTGGCCGAGGATACCGTGGCGAATATGCCGCCGAGCAAAATCAGATAATAGCCTGTCTTCCCCATCAGCATTCGGGCCAGTTCCATGAGAATCGTCTCGGTGGCCATGTTGGGATCGTCCCACCGGAGCAGTCCGACAACGCAGAATTCTACCAGACAATATACCACGGTCACAACGACGACCGAACCGACCACCGCAATCGGCAGATTCCGGTGCGGGTTTTTTATCTCTTCTGAAACCGCAGCAATTTCAGCAAAACCCATGAATGTTACAAACAGAACGGGGGTCACCACCAAAAACCCCGAAATGCCGATCTCGGGGGGGATTAATGGACGCAGGTTCTCCACGTCAACCTCCGATACGGCAACCACGAAAAACACGGTGAGCGCAATGAGAAGCCCTGCGACGATCACGTTCTGGGTGCCCCCGGTCTCTTTGGCGCCGATGAAATTGAGCCCTGTGAGCAAACCCGTCATAATCAGTGCCAGCCACACGTGTGATATGGACAAGACATCCCCTACATAGTATCCGAAGCCGATCATATAGAAGGCAGAGGCGAATATAAGGCTCAGCCACAAACACCACCCCATGACTGTACCCATCATGGGACCAAAGGCCCTCACAATGAACAGATAACCGCCCCCGGACAACGGCATGCCGGTGGCTAACTCGGACATGCAGAAGGCTATCAAGACAGCGACCAGCCCGCAGAGAGCAAATGCGAGCACCACGACAGGTCCAGCCTTGGCTGCGGCAATCCCCGGCAGCACAAAGATTCCTGCGCATACCATTGTGCCGATGCCAATCGACATCGCAGCACCGAGCCCAAGCTCACGCGCCAGTTCAGTACCGGTGTCGTCGTCCGGAAGATCTCCCTTTAGGTTTTTATCCATTATTCAAGCTTCTCCCCGCTCCACAAAAAAGGCTGAGAATTGTCAGATCTGCCTGCCCCTGAATCACCAAACAGGATAAAAAATGACGACGCTAATGGATATCCATGATTCTGCTAAAGTTTTAAACTCATGCATACCCGCATCAGTCGAAACTGTCATTTTGCTGTTACGCGGTCTAGAATGGTATTGGTATCCGAAAACTTCAAACAATCAATATTTTCCAATATCGGCTAACTTCACGTAAGTTGCATGCATTTTTAGGATATCTGAACTGACTACTATTGCCAACAGTGCGCACCGTCAAAACACTACCCTCGGTGCTCATGGCAACAGACTATCTTCTATATCAGGCCGATTAGCCACCGCAAAAAGTTGGGTGCTACGGTTGGTGAAAAGGAGTTGCCGGAATCCTTGATAATGGCACATCAAGAAAAAGGCGCCGGATAAGTTCCGGACATATTTTTTTATATGTCTAATTATATGATATAATTAAACACTTATAGCAAGTGCTTTGGTTCGATTCCCATGCACTTCCGCCACATATCCTTGGTACCCGGCACCATGCCCTTTCCTCTGTCTGCCAAGTCCCCGAGCCGGCGTCATCAGCCGGTGCCGGTGGCACCTTCATACGTTCCCATGCCCCGCTGGTAATGCCCCGTGCATGCACTTTTCCGGCCCGTATCACTCCGTCTTTCTCATGGCCTGCTGTATCGTTTCCAGATTATTTCGAAATACATCGTTTTGGGGGGCCAGGCGCACCGCCTCGGAGAGCTGTCGGACCGCCTCGTGTAAACGACCGGCGCTTGCCAGGGCGATTCCCAGATTGTTTCGGACATTCGGGCTGTCTCTCAGTGTCAACTGCCGTTCGAAAACAGCGACGGCACCGGACGGGTTATTTGCCTTCACCATGCCTTCCCCTAAAAGACCCAGAGCATCGAGATCCTCCGGGTCCTCGCGCAGCATCAGGGAGAGCAGGCCGATGGCGTCCGTCGACCTGTTTTGGGCCAAAAGGGAACGGGCCAACATAAGCCGGGTTTCCCGCTGTGTGGATGTGTACCGAAGGGCATGCCGCAGATGGGATTCCGCCTCCTTTGCCCGGCCGGTATCCAAGAGGGCCTGTGCCAGTACTTCCCGGCTCTTCGGGCTATCCGGGGCATTTTCGACGGCGATGCGCAGCCGCGCGATCGCCGCCTCGAAATCTCCGTCGGCAAGCAGGATGATCGACAGATTCGTGTTGGCAACCGGGTTCTGAGGATAGAGACGGAGTGCCCGCTCGAGATGGTAACGCGCTCGGCCGACATCTCCGACAGAGTAAAGCGCACTGGCCAGATTGGTGTGAACCGCGTCGTAGTCGGGATCGATTCGGATCGATTCGCGGTAATGGAATATGGCGTCCTCGATGCGTCCGTCTCGAAAATGGGCTAATCCCAAACAACTGTGGGCGCGGGCATTGTCCTCCGTCAGGGCCAGTGCCCGCTCGAACAGGACCGCGCTGTTTCTCCAGTGACCGACTTGGCGTGCCGAAAGCACGCCGAGTATTGCCAGTGCAAGGATACCGCCGCACCAAAGCATCATTCTCCGACGGCGCCGGCCGGCAAGCAATTCGGGCAGCCCCCAGGCCGCGATAAGAAACAGCCCAATGATAGGGACATAGCTGTAGCGGTCGGCCACTCCCTGACTGCCGACCTGGACAAGGCCGATGACCGGAACCAGCATTCCCAGATAGCCGAACCAGCCGACAAAAAGATAGG
Source organism: Olavius algarvensis associated proteobacterium Delta 3 (assembly GCA_903231505.1). Lineage (GTDB taxonomy): Bacteria > Desulfobacterota > Desulfobacteria > Desulfobacterales > CAFBRK01 > CAFBRK01. The sequence continues at coordinate 45,450 of CAFBRK010000059.1, forward strand.
GACGTTGCTTGGCATAGCGCACCGCCAGATAACTGATGCCGGCCAGGATCATGAGCGAGCCGAAAAGCTCCACGGGGCCGAGACCGAATCTGGGATGCGGATAATACACCACCAGGTGCCGGGGCCATACGGTTTTGATGGCATACCACACGTACGCCACAATGGCGTTAAAGACTCGCACATCCAATGGAAAGGCTTCCAGTGTTTTCACGGCACCGGCCTGTCCCTGGGCGAAGACGGTCAGTATGGAAGACAGGGCCGATAAACACAAAAAGGGGATTTTTTCGACCACCAGGGCGGCTAGTTTTCGGACGTTTTTCCCTGACCGCAGCGAGATGTCAGGGACCCGTCCCAACGGCCAGAAATCGAAGAGCAACAGCAGAAACGGCAGTGTCACCATCATCGGCTTTGCCATGATGGACAGGGCAAAGCACGCCAGGGATAGCACATAGGGGCCGGGACGTTTTTCCCGTGCATATGGGATGTAAAAGTAGACGGCAAGGAACCCGAAACAGGCGCTCAGCACGTCCTTACGCTCGCTGATCATCGCAACCGATTCCACATGCAGGGGATGCAGGGCAAACAATGCGGCGACAAACGCGCTTTTCCACAGGGCACCGGTCATCCGCGTCAAGAGCAAAAGAAGCAGCACCGTATTGACGATATGGATCATCACGCTGGTCTGGTGGTGCGCACCGGCGTTCAGGCCGAAGAACTGGCAATCGGCCATGTGGGATATCCAGGTCAGGGGATGCCAATTGGCCCCATGGAACGTCGTAAACGCCCAGTAAATATTCTCCCATGTCAGGCCATTTGTCACGCGGACATTGTTGGTCACATAGCCGCGGTCATCGAAATCCACAAAGCCAAAGTTCTTTACCGGCCGATAGACAAGCAAAACCGCGACCGCCAGCAGCAGCGCCAGCAGGACCGACAGGCGTCGGTGTGGATCCATAGCCGTTCCCGCATCCAACGGTCTCCGGCCGTCAGGCCATGAGGCGGTGCCCGGGGTTGCGCCCAAATGTTGATTGTTTCTCACGCCGATGGATCCCTTTGTTATCGGATGGGGCATACGCTCCATAGTCGATGGCAGGGGACAGGATTCTTGGCTTTGTTTCCCGGGGCCGTTTTACATTTTCCCGGGCCATTGGTTCATCTTGGAAATCGATTCCGGCAATGCAGCGCGGAGCATCTATGATAACTTTTAATCGGGGCACTGTAAACTGATGCGACGTATCATAGCGCTGACTGTTTTTCAGCGACTTGAAAAGACCCTCGTATGCACGTATGATATGGAAAGGATGTTAGATGGCGCCCCTATGGAAGATGCGCTCCCGCAAACGGGATTTTCTCCTGTTACCACTATGACGCCATCGGAAACCGACTCCGAAACTAAAGAGTAAAGTAGACCATGAGCGAAGACAACCAGAACTCCGGGGAAGTAAACAAGGACATCGAGCACCCGTCTGAATCCGCGCATGATAAACCGCCTGAATCCGTGTATATCGACCCTCCACAGTTTTCGGAATCGCCGAGTTTTACGAGGGATTTCTTCACTGGATGTCTGTCCCTTGTTCTGGTATCCTTGATTGTGTTTGTGGCAATTCCAGTTCTGCTTTTCGTTGTTAAGCTCAGCGCCGCCATAGTGATCCCTCTGGCATTTCTGGTGATCCTCGTGATACTCACCGCATCCATCGGTCGTATCATCAATGTGATCCGCGCACGCTGGTCCCCTCCTTCCCGGAAGCCATAACGGATAGTCTTCTGCGCCGCGGACATCTTTGGATTATCTTCCATGGGGTTTCAAAACGGTTTTTATCCCGGACATTGCGCCAAATGGAGACCTTCATGGGCAAGGCAGTTCCTGACGGGGTTACACAGGTACTGACGTACCCCTTGCCGTCTATCCGCTACACAGAGCCGGCAAGGCGCCTCGCTTCGCGATTCGCTGCTTACTACGAGATGAAGCTGTAGTCCGACTACCGCGAATCTCGAATAACGCCGACCATGGAGGTCTCCGTTTGGCCCGGCATGTGAGGTCGAAGCTCGCAGAGCGAAGCCCCAAGGGTGAAATCTTTTCAGGCCGTTCATCCGTTTTTCAACGTGACCAATTGCATCGCAGCCCAATGCGTCAGTTTTCACGTTAAGGAACCGATCTCGTTTATCTTAAGACATATGCTGAAAAGATTTCATGCAATGTTCGGGCTATGTGGCTATAAGGATTATTACGGCCGCCCCGCATATCATCAGCGTCGCCCCTAAAAATCGAATCCGGATGGCCTTTTCGTCAAACAAAATCCCTCCCAACAGAACGCTGAACAGAATACTCAGACGCTTGATGGCGATCATGTAGGCCGCCTTTGCCATGGATATGGCAAACCCGTGCAGAACGGCATGGACAAACAGAATGCCCCCGACAACAAGTCCTTTGAAAAAATAATCTTTGAACACCATCGGCCGCACCTTCCCCGTACCCAGCAAGAGACAAATCATGGCGACACTGAAAATCAGGAAAAAGGACACCGTGAAAAACATCGGTGAGGAATGCAGAATACCCAGCTTGCCGATGACGGCCGCAAAGCTGAACAGAAAGGCCACAACCAGCATGATCCAGGAGCCTGTCTCCCGGAAAATCGCAGCCAGTGGATCCAGGACATGGCCGCGGGAGCCGTCCAGATTCAGCACGTACCCTCCCGCGCAGGTCACACCGATTCCCAGGACTCCCCATTGGTTCGGCATCTCTCCGAGAATGAGGCTGCCGCTCAGGATCATGAATGCGGGAGTAAACGCCAAATAGGGAATGGTCAGAGACAACGGGGACATCTTGATGGCTTTCATGTATAGCACAACGGCGACGGCGTTGATGGGGAGGGCGGAAATCACACACAGGTAAAAGATCGGATCCAGAGGCGGCACGGTGACAAAGGGAAGGAAAACGGCGAAACATGGAATGCTGTAGAAAACGGGAATGGCCGTCATCTCGAACGGGGTCAAATCGGAAAAATACCGTTTGATCCAGGCGTCCTGGGATGCGGCCGCCAGCGCGGTCAGCAGGGATAACCAAAGCCAGGTCATGGCAGTTATCCAGCGGTATTCGGAGCTGAAAGTTTGTACCGGATACGCAGCACCCCGTCCTTGAATGTGTGCGATGTAATACGAAACGTTCCGATGGTGCCGGTGGACACCACATGGGGCCCGATGCATGGGCAGGCGTCCACGTCACCGATCTGAATGATGCGAACGGTCCCGCCGGCATCTGAAGGAAGTTTGTCTAATTGATACTGTTCGTCGGCCTGCTCTTTGGAGAGCCCCTCCTCTGTGACCGGAAGATCGGAACGGATAACGTCGTTGACCGCATCTTGGACATTCCGGATATCCGTCTCCGAAACCGCATGCGACATGTGGTAGTCACACTTCGATTTCTTCTTTTCAATGTGGGCGCTGAAACACCGCCCACACCCAAAGGTTCGATCCATCACCGCGTTTAGAATATGTTCGGCGGTATGCATTCTCGGATCATAGGCTTTGGCCATGTCACCGCTCCTGTCATTTTCCGATGGGTTCGATTATGTTACTTATACGTCTGTAGATAAATCTCATGCGATCCTGATTTTTTTCTCTCATCGATACTCTGTGGTGAATTTGTAATAAACATCCGCAATCGAAACGGCAGACCACATGGACGATACCCAGTTTCGAAGACTTCTGGACTATTTCGGCTTTTCCTGGAAAGGCTACCGAAAAGTCCGAAAGGGAGCTAAAAAGCGTGTCGTTCGCCACATGCATGTGTTGAACTGCCGTAATCTGTCCGAATATCTGGATCTCATCGACGTCAACCCCCGGCTTCGGGAGGAATGTGAGCGCGCCATGTCGGTGTCGATCAGCCGTTTTTTCAGAGACCGCGAGCTCTGGCGGACCCTTGAAGAGGACATTTTACCTCGACTGGACAACAGCGGCATATCCGTCATCCGGGCGTGGTCGGCGGGCTGTGCCGGTGGCGAAGAGGTCTATAGCCTGAAAATCATCCATGACCGGCTCGCGACATCGAAACCGTGTCGGGCAGCCCTTTGGATTCTCGCCAGTGACTTGAACCCGGAAAATCTGGATCGTGCCAGGTCCGGATTCTATCCTGCCGGCAGCCTGAAAGAGGTGTCCCATGATCTCCGGGATCGCTGTTTCGATAGCGTCCGCCGGCACCGATATGCCGTGAAACCAGAGTTTACATCCCATATCCGGTGGCGGCATCACCATCTGCTGTCTGACCCTCCGGACACCGGGTTCCACTTGCTGTTTCTGCGCAATAATGTACTGACTTACTATCGGGACACCTTAAAGGTCCCGGCTTTTCAAAAGATCGCAAATACCCTTTTTCCGTCCGGGTTTTTGATAATCGGCGCCCATGAAACGCTGCCGGACTCCGAATTCAACTTTGTTCGTCACCCCCGAAATCCCCACATCTTCCAAAAACAACCAGATTGATTTTGGATGCTTGAGCTGAAAGTTTAAAGGTGAAAGCTGAAAGATAAATGTAATGGATGCAGGATCCAGGATGCAAGATGCACCGCTTATTGGGTGGGCGCTGATTGATCACCCTTCTTATCCTGAATCCTGAATCTTGGATCTTGTATCCGAATACAACCGGCAAACCGGCGAACCGGCTAACGGGCAAACCGTTCTTTAGTTCTTCGAAAGCCGCGCGACCGCCTCGATGTGATAGGTGTGGGGGAACATGTCCACCGGCTGGATCTCATGAACCCCATAGGTTTCCTGCATCACACCAAGATCTCTGGCCAGTGTTGCCGGATTACAGGAAACATAGACAACCTTTTGTGGAGCTATCGTCAGAACCTGTTTAAGGACATCCTGGTGCATGCCTGCCCTCGGGGGATCTATAATCATCACATCGGGCGAGTCCGTTATTGCGGACAATGCCTCACGGATATCCCCTTTGACAAACCGGCAGTTTCCAATATTGTTGAGGCGACAATTTCTTTCGGCATCCAGAACGGCACTCTCGACCATCTCCATACCGATGACCGATGCAGCCGATGCGGCCAGAAAAATGGCAATCGTACCGGTACCGCTGTATAGGTCGAGCACCGTCTCCCCGCCTTCGAGGTCCGCGAACCGGCGTACCGTATCGTAGAGCACCGCCGCCCCGCGAGTATTGGTCTGAAAAAACGAATTTGCCGAGATTTCGAACTCAAACGTGTCGATCCGGTCTCTGATCGTGTTGCCCCCTGAAAGCATGACCGTGGATTCACCGACGGCAACGCCGGATTTTCTGGCGGTGACACCGTTGAGAACGGAAACGACTTCGGGAAATTCGGCCCGCAGCTTCTCGGCCAGGGGAAATACCGCTTCCGGATTCTCGGCGGCAGTGAGAATATTCACCATCCACTGATCATGGGCCCTTGAATGGCGAAGCACGAGAAACCGCCAAAATCCAGCGTGGGAGCGGAGGCCATAGGCGGGAAGCCCGGATGATTTCATGTGGTCGCGGACCACTTCGAGAATCCGGTTTCCGAGCTCGGGCTGCAGATAACAGATCCGGGTATCCAGCACCTTGGAAAAAGTTCCCGGGACATGGAGACCCAGGGCGAACGTCCGGTCGATGTCGGCGTGATCCATCTCTTCGGGCAGCAGCCAGCGTCTGTCCGAGCACGAAAACTCCATTTTGTTGCGATAATGGAACAGATCGGGTGAAGGTATGGTGGGATGCACCGGTACCTTGTCTATAAGACCGATATGCCGCAGCGCATCCTCCACATGCCGCTGCTTGTATTCGAGCTGGGCGTCATAATGGACATCCTGCCACTTGCACCCGCCACACCAGCCGACATACGGGCAGGGCGCTTCCACGCGATGGGGTGACGGGCGCACCATGTCCACGATGCGGGCCTCGGCATAATTTTTCTTTTTCCGTGTGACTCGAGCCCGGACCACATCCCCCGGAACGGCACGATCAACAAACACGGCAAAGCCGTCGGGTTTGGCCAGCCCTTTTCCGCCGAATGCAATATCCGTGATGTTCAGCTCGATGATCTTACCTTTTTGAACCGCCATAGGTATCCGCCACTGATGTTCCATGAAAAAATAAAACGTATGCTTCGTCTATGAACGCTTAAAAGAGTTTTAGAATTTTGTCTTGTATGTTAATTTAGTCCTCCTTGCAAGCCGTGATATCAGCGGCATCGACACGCGATTCGGTCTGGAAAAATGATTTGAAATCCCATGACAGGTGTGTTTACGATGACAAACGTCAAAAGCATCACGTTCCGGGCCGATGGTTTTAGACTGCGGGGAATACTGCACCTACCGGAGGTAGACCATCCACCCCTCGTGATCGGGTCACATGGTCTTCTCAGTACATGCCGTTCCCCGAAACAGATCGCTCTGGCCGAATCCTGCAATGCGGCCGGAATTGCATATTTCAGGTTCGACCACCGCGGTTGCGGTGACAGCGACGGTGTATTTCACAAAGTCACTTCATTGAAAGCGCGGTGTGATGATCTGCGCGCAGCCGTGGCCCGGCTCCAGGACACCGAATCCATCGGGCGACAGATTGGATTGTTTGGCAGCAGCTATGGTGGGGCGGTCTCTATATCGATCGCCGACGCCTTGTCGGTGGATGCACTGGTCACTGTGGCAGCGCCTGCCCGAAGCCGTACGATCAATGCGGCGGCCCACCACAGGCAGACCGGGACCATCCTGGACGAACGGATGCTATCCTTCGATATTTCCGATCGCCTGTCCAGGGTCGGTCGCATATTTGTTATACATGGAGACGCGGACGAGGTCGTGCCGGTCTCCGATGCCGGGGAGATACACGAAAATGCGCAGGCCCCCAAGCGGTTGTGGATTCAGCCCGGCGGCGATCACCGGATGAGTGATCCGGACCTGCAGCGTGAATTTGTGAAAAGAGCCACCGATTGGTTCAAGGAACGATTTACGTTCCGGAAATAGCTTTGATTTAATCTATCACATAAACGAAAAGATGATTCACCACAGAGACACAGAGAGCACAGAGAATTTGAATTGTTTCAGAAATCGGGAGATACCGATTCTTGAAACCCTCCCGGCACTGCGTGCGGCTGAGCATCAATAGCCTGTCTAAATCCGGTTTTGAAAAATGATACATGGGGAGCTGAGTCTCCCCGGACGCAGGGATGATTGGTATTGCTCAATCGGACAAAAAAGAAAATAATTTCCGTTTCCTCCGTGCCTCTGTGGTGAAAAATTGCTTCTCTGTGGTGAACCAGAAATAGAAGAGGATATCCAATGGCCGAAGATGTTTCGAAACGATTCGTAAGACGCGCCTTCGTAAAAAAAGTGCTGCGGCGAACGCTGGCGATCCTGACGATCGGCGGTTTGATCTATGGGTTGGCGGCCCTGGTGTATGCCACGAAAACCATTTACAAGGTCAAAATGAACTATGCGGTGGTTCTGGAGAAATTCGGGGGCAAGCGGGAGGCCATCACCGGGGTCGGTTGGCACGTTCGACTGCCGTTTTTCACCCGAATCGAGCAGGAAGTGTCGCTGATGAACCAGATGTTGTTCCTGGCCGGAAGCATCGACCCAATGAGAATTATATCCAAAGAAAACGTTGCCTTATGGACTTCAGCGGTGCTGACCTATCGGATACGGGACCTCCGGATATGGGCCATAGAGAACCTGGAAGCGATGGACATTCTGCAGGGAGATTACGACGGCATTGTCAAAGATATCCTCCAGGCCCAGCCGGTAGACAATCTGGTCAGCAAACGGGAAACGATCAAGGAAGAAATCTTTACGGCCTTGAAATCGCGACCGATCAATGAAGGCGGCCCTACCCTGGAAGAAAAATTCGGGATCGAGATTGTCAGCTTTGTGCTCAAAGAAACCCGGTTTGGAGACAAACTGGTCGCAGCCACCGAGGAGAAGAAACGCCGGGAACTCATTGCGGAAGCCGAGAATTATGCCGCAGACCAGGAGGCGAGCCGCATCCGGAAGCTGTATGCCGCCTACCTGGACGGTATCCAGTCCCTTCAGGGCGCCGTCGGCAGAACGGACGGGACCACGGATACCGCGCTACTCCAGTTTCTTACCCAACAAAAGTGGGCAACCGCATATGAAAAGAACCAGGAGGGGCAACATACCGTGGTGATTCAAAATACCCAGGGAGCACCGGCGCTGACGCTTCCAGCCCCTCCGGTGCCGTCCGAACCTTCGAAAGAGTGACCTATGACGCGAAGCAAAACAAAAGAGAAGGTCTATGTGCGGCTTCCTGAACAACGGATTCAGGAAATCGAGGAGCTTGTTGCGTCTTGGCCTTATGAAACCAAATCGTTCATGCGTTCCCGCCTCAACCAGCACAAACCACCGTCAAATTTTATCAGCCGGATTGTGGATTCGTTACAATCCCTGTTCATGGCGGCGCCGGACAGAACCTTTCAGATCCTGAAGGATCCGGACATTCTGACCGACTGGCAGCGCCGGTTTGAAATTTCCGGCCAGACCAACCCTCAGGATGCCTGGGGCAAGATACTCGAAAAAGAGGTATCGTCACGGGACTACGCGTATCTCCTGTCGTTGCTGGAAAAAGAATTGACCGACGTTCATGTTCCCTGGGAGCTTCGAAATCTTTTCGAAAAGATTTACCGTTCCCATATCCGAAAAGAATATCTTTCGGATCCGGAGGTACCGAAGGCCCCCTTGGTCCTGATCACCGGTCCCAGCGGCAGCGGGAAGACATCGACCCTGATAGAGGCCGTTGAAGCAGTCATCTTTGGAAACGAAGTACTTCCTGAAATCGATCTGGGAAAGAAAAAGGAAGAGCTGCTGGCGGACGAGCCCTTCTGGAAATCACTTGACGATGTCAACCCCGGGCTTTCCATGGAAATGGATCGACGCAAAAAGCTAAAGTTCTACAAATCCCTTACCCGGATCCCGCTGCTGCGTCGTATTCTGAAACGCCAGATTGGACGAAATCTGTCCAAACTGGAGGAACAGGGGGTGATGGTCGATTACACCATGGTCACCCCGAACGATTATCAAACCGCTCTTGCCGGAGAACCCGGTAACTATTTCAAGAAGGCCATGGGGGACCCCCAAAAAACCTCCATCCGTCATATTGAAGAGGCTCACAGTGCCTTTGGTAAGGCGGACGGCCGGCAGTCCGGCGTCGAGCGGCAGCAACGGACGCTGATCGACACCGCCAATATCGTCATCGACGAGGTGATAAACGGTCAGCGGGACTGCCTCCTGCTGGCCACCACCGATCAGCCCGAGCGCTTTGATTCGGCCATCTACCGTCGATTTGTCGAAAAGGGCGTTATCATCGAAATCTCCGAATACTGGAAAAATCCGGACAATCTCAAGGAAATTGTTCGGCTGGAACTCCAGCGAAATGACATTTACGTGGGCGTTTCCGATAAAACCCAATGCAACTGGAACATTAAATGCATTTCACACGGAGACCTGGACCATGTGGTGGAGCGGCTTTACACGATTTTCACCGAACGCACCCTGAAAATCATTCCCGCTTACGTCAGAAAGCTGATTCAGTCGGTGATCCAAATTAAAAGCGACTTTTCCCAGGATTACTTTTCAGACGCTGTTCTCGTTCGCCAGGCCTTTGAACTGGTGGCTAAAAATTCCTTCGGCGATCTCTACAAGAAATTTGTCGACAGAATGGACCGGCAGGTGCAATGGGAATCCTATGTCGGGAAAGTCAAAAACACCTTTTCGGAAATGGCCAACAACAGCCTCTATTACGGTGTCAGTGAAGAGAAAGGGGTCGTCCTCAATGGTCCTCCGGGAAGCGGCAAGACATTTCTGGTGCGCGCCTGGCTCAGCGAAAATGGGGATGTGCATGACATCTCCGCCAGTCCGAGCGCACTCCAGGACCCCGTGAATCCCGTCGACGGGGCCATCGAAAACCTGGAAAAAATATACGACATCGCCAAGATGATTGCGCCGTCGGTCGTCTTCTTCGATGAAGGCGATGCCCTGGCGCCGAAACGGAGCGGCGCCGGCGGATCACCATCCGACAAATTGACGAACCGCTTTCTCAATATCATCGACGGCGAGATCCCGCTGAATCGGGTGTTCACCACCTTGACGACCAACCGGCTGGATATTCTGGATCCCGCCCTGATACGTTCGAAACGTCTCAAAGTATTGGAAGTTTCGGGACATCTCGGTAATGACGATATCTCCGAGATCGTGAAAAACAGCCTCAAAGGAGTCCCCCTGTCCCAGGGGCTGGACGAGGAAACCATCATCGAGTCTGCCAAGGGCATCTGCCATACGCCGGCGGACTATGCGGCCTTTGTAGAGAAGGCATTAAGTTTGAGAGTGGCCGAGTATGAAGTCCTTCAACGATTCCGCGCGTTGCTCAAGGAAGCGCCTCAGGATCGAAATAATTTCATCAAATTCAATTACAAGACACTGCTCGGCATTCTGGATGCGGCAGGCGCTCCGGACGAACTCCGCAGCGAAACCAAAAAAGACACCACAACCTTTGAACGTCGATATTCGGAGATCGTGTCCATTTTGAAACCGATCCAATCAGAGGACGGGTATCCGTTGGTGGAACCGCACCTCTTTTCCGCCCGCCGGGAAATCTCCGAAAGCCCCGTGAAAAGGGGGAAAGTCCAGCTGGATGAATTCCTGGAAGCCGAATTGAGCCAGGAACCCCAGGTCGGCTTCATCATTGGCGTTGGGGCCAATGATGTCTCCGGAATGCTATTGCCCATTGCCACCAGCCTGACCTATGGCCTGACCGCAGAGAAGGTGCTGGTGACCGGGGCGGTATCTTCGGCATCGTCGGCCGCTGCCGAACTGGACATGGCGGTCCAGATGACGCAGCAATCCGCCAAAGAGGCCCTGACCATGGTGAAAAATTACCTCCAGGGTTTGGCGCCGAAAATCAGCCTCGCCAAACTGCTTGGCGAATTTCTCGACAAATACACGATTCATCACCAGCTGCTATCCGCCTCATACAACGTGGGCGGCCCTTCCGCCGGCTATGCCCTGGCGCTGAACACGTTGTCGGCGCTGCTGCACATTCCGGTGTACAACGATTTTGGCATCACGGGGGCGCCCTGGACCAAAGGCGTTAAAAAAGGAGAGGTCGGCGGTTCCGTTATCATTGGCGGACACAAAAAGAAAACCGAAAAGGTGCTTCTCCACCTCCGTCGGATGTACATGCCCCTGCAAAACTACAAGGATCTGGAAATGGAATTCCTGATGGCCTACTGGAACCAGGATAAGGATGTGCTGGGGGTGACCCACTTCGGTGATCTGGTCCCCGAGGTGGTCTGGCTGGGACCGGATTACGAGTCGGTGCTGCTGGATCTTATTCAGCTCCGCATCGAATACAAGGTGAAAAAATTCCGTCAGATGGTCCCGCCGCGGGGTATCAAGGAACAAATCCTGTCAAAGAAGGATACTCTTCGGGCCCGGCTGGAAAGTGAGATTACCGATCGTATCGACGCCATCCGTCTTTATTTACGAAATCCGGTCAAGGATCCCCATCTGTCCCTTCAGGAAATCTTCCGTGCAAAGGGCCGAAAACGGGTGGACGTCATCCGCCCGCTTGCCGATCTCATGGAAAAATTCCGGCGCACACGCGAATAGCGCGCGGCAAGCAAGATCGTTTTACGATCACACAGACGCTCCCTGTTTCCAAACTCTCGCCGAATGGCGGAGCTGATCGAAAAGGCCTTCCGGAGATCCGTTTACCACAATAAAATCAGCCGTCTGTCCCGAAGCCAGAATCCCGTTTGTTTTCAGATTCAGAAGTTCGGCGCCGTTTACCGAAGCGCACTGAACCGCCTCGCTAAGAGAGAAGCCGGCGTCCACGAGGAGCTTCATCTCTTCGACGACCCCCTGGCCATGATATACCCCGGGACTTCCGGCATCGGATCCAGTCGCCACGCGAACCCCCATCCCGTGGGCCAGTCGCAGCTGTTCGAGCTGGTGCTCCAGATTTCGCAACGCACCCTCCCTGCCCGGATCTCCGGGGCTGAGCATTTCCGAATACGCTTTCATGGTGACAGCGGTTGGGACCCAGAACACCTGGCGCTCGACAAGCTTGGCCAGGTTTTCAGGTCCCATAAAAAAGCCGTGTTCTATGGACCGGCATCCGGCTTCCACGGCAATATCGACAGGCACCGCGCCATTGGCATGGACCATCACCGGTAAACCCTGCCGGGCGGCTGCCCTCACGGCAGGTTTCAATTCAGCCAGGGTAAATTGAGGCCGCGTCGTCTTACCAAAACTCGTGAGGCTGTTTAATCCTGAGTTGACGATTTTAACATGATCCGCGCCTGGGTTTTCCGTCCCAATGGCCCCTGCCAGAGTCATCCCCTCCGGAGGCGTTCTGCCGATCAGTGATCCGTATCGGCCTTTCTGCCGCCAGGCGTTGCCGGCGGTGCACAATACAGGGCCGGGGGAGGAGCCCGTTTCTAAAGCGTATCGCAAACTGTGGGCGGACCGGTCGCCACCGTCCCGAACCGCCATCACACCGTGCCTTACGTGGGATTGTCGGTGTGCGGCAATCAACTCTCGGGCGTGGTTGTAGTCCGACGTCAGCTGCCGCTCCCGAATCCAGGGGTCCTGGCTGCCGGACATAAACAGGTGTACGTGGCTGTCAACCAGGTGTGGCAGGAGTGTGCAACCGGAAAAATCCTTCACCTCGGGATGCTCCCGATCGGCATTTTCCAGTTTCCTCAGCTGTTCGATTCGGCCATTGCGAACGGCCATACACATGTCTTTGCATATCGGACCGCCGCTGCCGTCGATCAGCCAGCCTGCAAGGATGAGGGTGTCACATCGTTCCATTGAAGGTTTTAGTCAAATACAGGTATTTATAGCGATTTTCAGAATTCCGTTCCGATTCATTTTACGATCAACCTATCATCGCAAAGGCGCAGAGGTCGCAGAGGTGATTTTAATTTTGCATTTCGCTGAGGGGGCGAAATGCAAAACGATCGTCTGAAAAATACATATAAATTCAATATGCTGCTGGGGCTCTTTCTCCGAATCCCCCTCTCAGGGATTCGGGGAAAAACCGTTCCTCTGCGTTCTTTGCGACTCTGCGATCATCATTTCCATATGTCTGCAAACGGAACAGATTTATGGCAACCGCTATAGTTTCAATCATGATCGATTTAAAGAAACGCTTCTGTTTTAAGATACCCTGTTTTTACAAGCTTCATAACGTATCGCGGTAATTCTCACAGCGATATGCTCGGGGTCGGCATCGCTATCGGAATCGGAATCGATTCAGGAGGACCATCTTCGAAGGCGATACCGATTCCGAGACCGATACCGATGAATCCGCGTTTTCGTATAGTTACAGAGTACACCCAATAGAACGGGATTCAGGCCGTTTTCGAATACGCCTGCGTATTCATTTCCATGAATGCCTTCACGGCATACGTGTATCCGGGGGTGAGGCTGGAATCGCTGTGCCCGGCACCCGGTGCAAAATGTCCATCCAGGCAAGAACCGCCGGTGCCAGGCAGACGCCGAAATACCGGTTAAACCATCTATACAAGCTCAGCAGGGCTTCTTTGGTGCGCGCATAACATCCCTCCAGAAAGAGAAGCTGAACCCTTTCCGGCCGCCGCCAGGCGGCGATGACGGCACCGGCCGCCCCCATGGAATGGCCGTACAAAATGACCGGTTCTCCAATCCAATCCATCACGCTCTCGATGTCATCGGCGAACGCCGGTGCGCTCATAAAACGTTTTGGACTGGAGCCGCCGTGGTCCCTGGCGCTGTGGATGACGGTCGTAAAGCCCCATTGGCCGAACATTCGGGCGCGGCGGATCATCCGGTCCCGATTTCTTCCCCATCCATGGGCAAGTACAACAATCCCACGGCTGGGCGTATCCGGGTCAATGCGCCAGGCCTCCAGCAATCCTCCGTCCACCGCCGGTATTCGCGTATCTTGGACGATTCCCCAGTCCGGGGGATCCGTCACCGGTCTTCGAGGCATGCGATGGACGACCACCATCAACACCAGTGTGACGACGGTGTACACCATCAGGAGGCCAAGTACCATGAAGACAATATTGAGGATTACCATTTCTCGGTTTGCCCGTTTGCCTGTGCGCCCGTTGGCCCGTTGGCCCGTGGGCCCGTTGGCCCGTGGACCCGTCTGCCCGTGGACCCGTTGGCCGGTTGGGTCAAGATACAAGTTTCAAGATTCAGGATACATGATTAAGGGGACTGCTAGCGATCAATGAGTTCTCGATCTCTTTTGGGTGCATCTTGTATCCTGCAGCTTGCATCTGTTCTTTTCATCTTTCAGCCTTCAGCTTTCAGCTCCAATCCCTGTCCCCTGAAACCTGAAACCCGACACCTTTCCTCTGTCCTC
>CAFBRK010000060.1 GCA_903231505.1 Olavius algarvensis associated proteobacterium Delta 3
AAGTTTGCAGGCGGGTACGGTGACCCGCCCTACGAGACAGAAGGACAGCGCAATGTAGGGCCGGTCACCGTACCGGCCTGATGTGGTCGTGAAACGGAACATATTTTTGGCAATCCCTATAA
>CAFBRK010000061.1 GCA_903231505.1 Olavius algarvensis associated proteobacterium Delta 3
AAATCATGCTCCCATGTTGGTTGAAAGAGCATGCGTCATGGAGCTAAAGACGGCTCGATAAAACCGGTTCGGGCAACAGCCCGGCAAGACCTGACCCCAT
>CAFBRK010000062.1 GCA_903231505.1 Olavius algarvensis associated proteobacterium Delta 3
GCCCCATCATAATCGGTTACCTCAGTGCTCGAGTGGTTTATGAACACCTAGCAACTAAAACCATGCGATTCAATGGCTATTTGGGCAACAGCCCGTTGACA
>CAFBRK010000063.1 GCA_903231505.1 Olavius algarvensis associated proteobacterium Delta 3
ACTTAAAACTGACTGAAAAGATTTCACCCTTCGGGCCAAACGGAGACTTTCATGGCCGGCGTTATTCGAGGTTCGCGGTAGATTTACTACAGCTTCACCTCGAAGTGCCT
>CAFBRK010000064.1 GCA_903231505.1 Olavius algarvensis associated proteobacterium Delta 3
GCTTTACAACGTTCGTTCCGAGCGGGAACTAATGGACACCATCCCGGAGCGGTTAGACTGGTTATGGTTCCTGGGATATGACCTGGATGATGACATCCCTGACCACAGTGTCCTGAGCAAAGCACGGGCCAGATGGGGAACCAACGCCTTCCAA
>CAFBRK010000065.1 GCA_903231505.1 Olavius algarvensis associated proteobacterium Delta 3
AGCCGACAAAATGGGGGCCGGGCTTGCAAATGACAGAGGACAGAAGACAGAGGACAGAGATCAGATGTCGGATGTCGGATGTCAGACGGCAGAGGGCAGA
>CAFBRK010000066.1 GCA_903231505.1 Olavius algarvensis associated proteobacterium Delta 3
ACACGCCCCATCATAATCGGTTACCTCAGTGCTCGAGTGGTTTATGAACACCTAGCAACTAAAACCATGCGATTCAATGGCTATTTGGGCAACAGCCCGT
>CAFBRK010000067.1 GCA_903231505.1 Olavius algarvensis associated proteobacterium Delta 3
AATGGTTTTACCGATAAACAAAAGCTTTTGATGCGCCATCCGGGATGGGAAGGCGGAGCCTCCTTCTCCCAGGGTGTTTTCTCTTTTTACATACGAGGCGCA
>CAFBRK010000068.1 GCA_903231505.1 Olavius algarvensis associated proteobacterium Delta 3
CGCCAACAGTTCGAATACATGGCCTCGATGAAAACCTGCGGTAAATGTCACCTGTTGGATCAATGCACGCGCAGTAAAACCGGCAGATCGCTCAAGCGCCATTTGCGACAGAACGAATTGGATATC
>CAFBRK010000069.1 GCA_903231505.1 Olavius algarvensis associated proteobacterium Delta 3
CGAATCTGACATTGGCTGTGGGCATGACCTAACCCAAAATTCTTTCTTGACTTTCAACGGATTAACTTTGCGGTGATACGTTGATCGTAATCGGAATCGGAACGGAATTCTGACAATCGCTATAGCGAAACACCTTTCGCCATGTCGTCGGTTATTTTTTTAAGTGGCCGGATGCCTCTGTGAGAGCGATAC
>CAFBRK010000070.1 GCA_903231505.1 Olavius algarvensis associated proteobacterium Delta 3
GTGGCGACGGCTTTGGCGCGTTAAGATTCAAGAGCTGTTAACGGCCACGGTTCAAAATATACTGGTCTATGTTCGGTATGCCAAAGATCGTAGGAGCCGGGCGGCGGCAGGATTGCGGATCAGCA
>CAFBRK010000071.1 GCA_903231505.1 Olavius algarvensis associated proteobacterium Delta 3
AATGGTTTTACCGATAAACAAAAGCTTTTGATGCGCCATCCGGGATGGGAAGGCGGAGCCTCCTTCTCCCAGGGTGTTTTCTCTTTTTACATACGAGGCTCAGAGGTCGCAGAGGTGATTTTAATTTTGCATTTGCGTTCTCTGCGACTCTGCGGTCATCGGTTCCATATGTCTGCAAACGGAACATATTTAGGACAACCACGATAATGCCGAGATCCGGAGTTCCGGGCCTCCGGAAAATGCTCACGTACTATCGTGTACGCTCCGCTTTTTCGCCGGTCCGCGCCTTGACCCATGCCTGAGGCAGACAAGCTTCGGCGCGATCTACCGTTTTCAGATCACTTCTTGGATTTATTATTCGGACGTCGAGATTCGTGCTTCGAATTCTATAATTCCCGGCCTCTCCCAAGGCGCCTCGAAACTCTGGGGCGCCGCAATCGCGTTCAGAATTTTGAGAAGAATGGGCGATGAAAATTATCTCAGGGCCACCAGTTCTCTGCTGAGCAGCCGGATATGCCCCATTTCTTCTTTGATGATGTCATCGAGCCGCGCTTTCCCCATCTTATCCGGAACGGCTTCTTTCATACCGAGGTAAAACACGATGGAATCCTTTTCGGCCTCGATGGCCGCCTTCAAAATGCTCTCCAGGGTTGAAAAGTCGATCGTCTTTTCAAAGAACACCCGCGTATCTGCCAGCGCTCTGAGATACAGGACGGACTCGCCGTTGGGGTCGAAGACGGTGGGCGTCTTTTCATCGGTGGTCAGGTTTTTCCGCAGGTCGCTGAAGGTCTTCTCGTGCTCGATTTCCATATCGGCAAATTTGAGCAGCATGGCCCTGGCGTCCTGATCGTCAATGGATTCGGCGGCCTCTTTGTAAAATTTCGCGCCGTTCCGTTCCATCTGCTCTGCCATCTCAAAAACATCGTCCGCATTAAAATCGTACCGCATGGCAACTCCTTCCTTTCCTGTGGGTGGTTTCGTTCGGCCGGATAAATATCTGAGAATTCGATTGGGGTCGAAGATTGGATGAAGATAAGAGGTGCAGCCTGGATTGTAAAGATGCGAGAGGAGGGGAATAAAAATGCCTAAAGTGCCTAAAACAGCAAATGCCTAAAATGGATATGTGGATGGAAATCCGATTTTCATTTAAGGCATTTTAGGCAATTTAGTCATTTTAGGCATTGTCTTTTCTGTCAAATGGCCACCCGGTTTCGGCCTTTCTTCTTTGCCCGGTAAAGCGCCTTGTCGGCCGCCTTGATGACCTTTTTCGGATCCTGAAGGTTTTTACCCGGTTCGGCGGCGCCGATACTCACGGTAACCTTTACCTTTTTACTACCGGGCGGTTTGGTCTTTTTGCGTTGATTCGGGTTGCCTTTCTTTCGCGTTTTCCCGCGAACAATGAATGGGGTAGCGGCAAGGTCCTCCCGATAGCTCTCGAGGAAGGGTTTGGCAGCGGGTACCGATTTGCCCGGAAACAGGGCGGTGAACTCTTCACCGCCATACCGATACACCCGGGCCCCGCCGTCCATCTGTCCGAGTTTAGAAGCGATGAGTTTCAGCACCTGGTCTCCGGTATCATGTCCGTAGGTGTCATTGAATTTCTTGAAATGATCGACGTCGATCATGGCGATGGTATATTTCCTGCCCAGGTTCAAAAGGGCCTCATTTAAACTCCGCCGACCCGGCAGTCCCGTCAAGTCATCATGATAGGCCATGGTAAATGAGGTCTCCACAATGGCCCCGATCATCAGAATTCCGGCCGCAGAAGTATAGAGGTTCAGTGCCGGGGCGGACGGCCGAACCGCCAGCGCAAAAAAGGAAGAGATGATCACCCAGAAAAACCCTGCGTAAACCGGTTGGACGAACCGGATCCAACGGATCAGCTGAATTACTGCCGTAACGGCAAAGGAACCCAGCGCCGTGTAAGACAAAAAGGATGCTTCAAAGAGGGACGGGCGTGACAGCAAGGGTTTGATGGCGTTGATTATCGACCCCGTGGCCGGTGGGCGTCCGGCAACCGACAACGCCCCGAATTTTACGGCAACGATGACCAGCAGAAGTGTCTGGATCCCGACCACGACCATGCAGACAATCCCGGCGGGGCTCGTGATTCTCCGCCGGGCCAGCAGGGAAAACAGCAGGATGTTGATGGGTAAGAAGATGGCCATCCCCAGGCGAAAAATATCTACCCGCACCGCCGCCGATGGTAAACTAAACAGCCAGTAGGAAACGCTCAAGACCACTGCCGACAGCAGCACCCCGGTATTATTGAATCGCCACGCGATGGCCGCGGCAGTGATTAACACCAGGTAAGGCACATACGGCAACAGGGTCAGCAGCGCCTGCAGCTCCGCAGTTCGCTGAAGCCAGCCGGTTAAGAGTGACCATTTCCAAACGCCCAGTGCGGACAGCAGGAGCAGGGCCAGGGGAAATAGAACGGCAAGATGTTTTCTTTTTATCGGAAATGCCATAGTTTAAATGCTCGAAGGTCTTAATTTTACCCGCTCTTCGGGAATTTTGCAATCGAATCGGAAAAATTTTGTCCGTCGCCTCCAACTCTAAAGGAATTCGAGCATTTGCTCATCAACAACATCCCTTGACAGAAGCACGGCATTTTTTTATGAATGACCGATCCCATGAGAATATCTGATTCACCGTCAGATCACGTCCCATAGCCTGTTTGAGGAATCGCCAGTTGTTAGAGAGCTCCACATCGAAGATATCAAAGAGGCAGCGGTAAATTATGAAGCGGCGGACGTTCCTTAAGCTAGCCGGTATGGGAAGCCTTTCCTTTGCTGCCGGCTGTTCCGATCCTCAGAAATCTATCTATTCCCTTGTTGAAGCCCCCGATGACATGGTTGTTGGCAATGCCACGTGGTATGCGTCCACCTGCCGGGAGTGCCCCGCCGGCTGCGGCATACTGGCCAAAAATCGTGAAGGCCGCGTCATCAAGCTTGAAGGCAACCCGCTTCACCCGATCAATATCGGCACGATCTGCATGCGGGGGCAGGCGGCGCTCCAGGCGTTATACAATCCCGATCGCATTCGGACGCCCCTCTTAAAACAAGGCGGCGCATGGCGCCCCATATCGTTCAAAGCGGCCCAAAGGCTCATCATGTCAAAGACCGGGGAGGCCGCCCAAAAAGGCCGAAATCGGGTTCGCATGGTAACGGACACCCCCGGCGACTCCATTTATCAGTTGATGAACGGCGCCCTGGGCCGGTGGAACTCCGGACGCGCTGTAGTATTTGAACCCTTTGCCTACGAGTCTCTGCGAAAGGCCAATGAAGATGTCTTCAGCGTGGACCGCCTGATATCCTATCGCATGGAAGACGCCGATGTGCTCGTGGCCTTTGGTGCCGATTTTCTTGAAACATGGCTGTCTCCGGTGGAGTACGCGCGGAAGTTCAAGGAAATGCATGCATTTCGCAATGGCGACAAGGGCGTTTTCATGGCCGTGGGCCCATACATGTCCCTGACCGGGGCGAATGCCGATGCCTGGCTGCCCTGCCGACCGGGAGGTGAGACAGCCATTGTTCTGGGCTTGATCGGCGAGGCCCTCCAAAACGGAAGAGGCACGGGCGTTCGCGATTTTGTCCGAGACATCATCCAGCGGGCGGCGGAACCGTATTCGCGAGCCCGGGTGATGGAAGTGTCAGGGCTTTCCCCGTCCCAGTATGACAGCCTCAAGGAGCGCCTGTTCTCCGCCCGGCGGCCACTGGTCCTGGGCACCGGCACAGGGGATACCGGGGGGAATTCGTTTCAAACCAACATGGCTGTCAACCTGCTCAATGCCGTCCTCGATCCGAAACTTGCGCAGTTTGACTTCGAATCCCGACAACGGGTTGAAATGGCCTCCCGACGATCCGAGATCCTGGCACTTTTCGCAGAGCTGACGGAAGGGGCAGCCGATGTGTTGATGATTCACAACGTCGACCCGGTGTTCCAACTGCCTCCCGGCAGCGGTGCCAGGGCAGCCATGGAGCGGGATGCGCTTTTTGTTGTCAGCTTTTCCAATTTCATGGATGATACCTCCCGGCTTGCCGATCTGATTTTCCCGACCCGGATGCCCCTGGAGTCCTGGGATGAATACGAGGGCAAAAAGGGCTTCGTCTCCATGCTTCAGCCGGCCATAGGCCAGCTTACCGATGCTCCGCAGATTGGCGACGTCCTCCTGAACACGGCGTTCACCGAAGACAAACCGGCAGGGAGTTACAAATCCTATCTTATGGCCCGCCTCATACAGGCAGGGCTGATCCAGGACGAACGAACCTGGCTCGAAGCGCTCAGAACCGGCGGCGTTACCAGCGGTTCCGGTGACTCCGCCACCAAGTGGTTTATCCCCTATACCGTCAGCGATGCATTCCATTCCGTGGCCGACCCGGTAACCCAGGAGCTGGTCTTTATCGGCATGCCGTCCATTCGGTTTTTCGATGGCCGGGGGGCCAACAGGCCATGGCTGGTGGAAATTCCGGACCCGATCACCAAAGTGGCATGGCAGACACCGCTTCTGGTCCATCCGGAAACCGTTTCGGCAAAAGGACTCGAACAGGGGGATGTTGTCAAGATCCAGTCCAAGCAGGGGAGTATCGAAGCCCCCGTTTACGAAAGTGAAACGGTAACCCCAGGCGTTCTGGCAATGAGTATCGGCCAGGGCCATGGGACCTACGGGCGTTATGCCGAAAACCAGGGGATCAATCCCGTGTCACTCTTTCCACCCGATGCCGAACCCCGGTTCGGTGGCCCGCGATTTTTTATCCACCCGGTATCCATGCATCGGACGGGACATCGGACAGATTTAGCCCACACCGACGGCAGCCGCATTCAGCATGGCCGAAAAATTGCGCTGTCGACCTCCCTGGAGAATGCCCAGAGCGGTCAGCGGGACCCTGGCGGCGGGCTGACCATGTGGGATTTCCCGATAACTCTCCCCTTGCCCGAAGGATATGATCGAAAACGGGATTTTTATCCGGTCATCGAATACGAGAATTATCGTTGGTCGATGGTGGTGGATCTGGACCGGTGTATCGGATGCGGCGCCTGTTCCGCAGGCTGTTATGCGGAGAACAACCTGGGGGTCGTCGGTGAGAAGCAGGTTCTCAACGGTCGCGAAATGTCCTGGCTGCGGGTGGAACGGTACCATGATCCGGAGCAGATGGAGAAAATTACATTTCTCCCCATGATGTGCCAGCATTGTGACAATGCACCCTGCGAGGCCGTCTGCCCCGTATATGCCCCCCACCATTCCGCCGAAGGCCTCAACAATCAGATTTACAACCGGTGTATTGGAACCCGTTTCTGCGGCCAGAACTGTCCGTACAAAGTGCGGCGGTTCAACTGGTTCACCTGGCAGTGGCCGAAACCGATGCATCTCCAACTGAATCCCGACGTGACCGTGCGCAGCAAAGGGGTCATGGAAAAATGCTCCTTCTGTATTCAGCGGATTAAAGCGGCGCGAAATGCGGCTAAGAACGAAAATCGACAGATTCGGGATGGCGAAATCGTTCCGGCCTGCGTGCAGACATGCCCGACGACGGCCCTCGTATTCGGCAACTTGATGGATCCGAACAGTCGGGTCCGCCGGCTGGTGGAAGATGCCAGGGCCTATCAGGTCATGGGGTATCTGAATACGAAACCGGCCGTGATTTATCTGAAAAAAGTAGTGCACGAGATCTAACGTTTCCAAGGCCCCAACCGCGAAGTCGCGGTCGGTTGCAACCGAAGATAACAACAGGACCGACATCCATGGCGCTCACGTTTGCCAGCATCGACCAAACAGTTCTCGACACACTGAAACCCGGCGGCAAAAATTACTGGGCAATGATTCTTCTAGTGTTTCTGGGACTGATGGGGGGTGTCGCCTGCTGGGCCTACCAGATTTTTGTCGGCATCGGTGTGGCCGGCATGAACAACCCGATTCACTGGGGGACCTACCTGATAAACTTCGTTTTCTGGGTCGGTATTGCCCATTCGGGAACCCTGATCAGCGCCATCCTTCACCTGTTCCGCGCCGGATGGCGGAATCCCATCGCCCGGGCAGCAGAGACCATGACCGTCTTTGCCGTCTGCACGGCCGGTCTCTTTCCCTTCATCCACCTGGGTCGGGTGTGGATGGTGTACTACATGCTTCCGTTTCCCAATCAGCGCACGCTGTGGCCCAATTTTCAGTCACCGCTCATGTTCGACGTGGTGGCCATCAGCACCTACCTGACGGTCAGTTCCCTGTTCTGGTATACCGGAATGCTTCCCGACCTGGCGATTATACGGGACCGGGCCACCGGGCTTCGAAAAAAGATTTTTACCGTTCTTGCCATGGGCTGGACCGGCGAGCACGAGGTGTGGCGACACTACATCCGGATCTATCTCTTTTTTGCCGCTCTGGCCACCCCACTGGTCATCTCGGTGCACAGTGTGGTCTCCTGGGACTTTGCCCTGGGTATCGCCCCGGGTTGGCACACCACCATTTTTGCCCCGTATTTTGTTGCCGGGGCTATCCATTCCGGATTGGCCATGGTGTTGACGCTGATGATCCCGCTGCGGAAAATATTTCATTATGAGAAGATCATCACCGTAAAGGTGCTGGAGGCCGTGGCCAAAACCATTATTTTTACCGGCCTCATTGTCGGGTACGCTTACGCCACCGAGTTTTTTATCGCCTGGTACAGCCACAATGAAGTGGAGATCAGTGTGTTCAAGTGGCGCGCCGTTGGCAATTACCGGGTCGGGTTCTGGATCATGGTGACGTGCAATACCATCGCGCCGCTGTTATTCTTTATTAAAAAGGTCCGCACCAGCCTGGTGTGGCTGTTCGGCATTTCCATCCTGGTCAATATCGGCATGTGGTTCGAGCGCTTTGTCATTATCATTACCAGCGTCGGCCACGACTTCATCCCCCACGCATGGGGCCTGTACGCACCGACCGTGATCGAATTCGGGATCATGATCGGTGCATTCTGCCTGTTTTTCCTGCTCTATCTGTTATTTGTAAAACATCTGCCATCGGTTTCCATGACCGAGATGAAGGAAACACTGGAAGAAGGGGGCGGCCATGGCGGATAAGCAATACGTGATGGGCCTGTTCCGGGACGAGCACCAGGCGGTCTCTGCCGTGGAGTCCCTGACAGACTCCCCGTTCAAGATTGAAAAAGTACACAGCCCGATCCCGAGCCACCGGCTATCCCATGCGTTGAAACTGAAAAAGAGCCGAGTCGGCTGGTACACGCTGGTCGGCGGAATCATCGGGTTTTTCTCCGGATTCGCCCTTGCGTCGTTTACCGCCCTGCGCTGGGAACTCATCGTCGGCGGGAAACCGGTAGTGGCTCTCGTGCCCTTTCTGATTGTCGGATTCGAATTTACGGTTCTGTTTGCCGTTTTCGGCAATATCATCGGATTCCTGTTTCAGGCGGATCTGCCGCGATTTGACTGGTCCACACACTATGACGAGCGACTGAGCGGGGACCAATACGGTATCCTGGCCACCTGCGATCCTGCACAACAGGAGGATCTGGAAGACCTGCTCACAGAGCAGGGGGCGGAGGTAAGGGCATTTGCCTCCTGATCATCGATCTGGGATGCCCATGAGTCTCCGCGAAAGGTCATCATGACGACAGAGACAAAAACCGCCAAAGAATTGACCGGAACCACGATCCAGGCCATCTTCGCCGTCTGCCTGGTCATCGGTACCGTTTCATTTATGGTGGGGCTGGCCGGGGATCATCCCGAACGGGCGTGGCAGGCTTACCTGGTGAACTTCCTGCTGTGGACCGGAATGGCCGCCGGCGGGGTGCTGTTTTCGGCCCTCATGCATGTGACCGGAGCGAAGTGGAGCGGGCGGATGGCCGCCATTGCCGAATCGTTTTCCGCCTTTTTCCCCGTTTCCTTCATGTTGTTTCTGATCCTGTTTTTCGGTAAATCCTATGTCTTTCCATGGCTGCATCACGATCTCCATGGGAAAGACGTCTGGTTGAACATACCGTTTCTCTTCACACGAAATGTCGTCGCCCTGCTGGTTCTCTACGGGTTCGGGTTCGCCTATCTGTACAACTCTCTGCAGCTCAAATACGGGTCTGAAACCGATCCGTCCGGCAACCTGCGGCAGAATCTGTACCGCCGATGGCAGGACCGGGACATCTCCTCGGAACGCATCCGGGAACGGATGACCTTCCTGGGGTTTCTATACTGTTTTTGCTTTGCCATCGTGTTGTCCCTGATCGGGTATGATCTGGTCATGGCGTCCGATCCCCACTGGATTTCGACCCTGTTTGGCGCCTACACCTTTGTCAAAGCCGTCTACCTGGGATTCGCTGCCCTGATTATTCTATCATCCATTCTGTATATCCGAAACGGTGACGCGACCGGTCTGAAATCGGCACACTTTCACGATCTCGGCAAGCTCTTCTTCGGATTCGTTTTCGTGTGGGGGGATTTTTTCTATGCCCAGCTCGTGGTGATCTGGTACGGCAATATTCCCGAGGAAACCGCCTTCGTTATCGAACGGGTGATGATCTTTCCCTGGAGCCGCCTGGCCTGGATCGTACTGATCGTCAGTTTCGTTTTCCCGTTTCTCATTTTGCTGAACCAGAAGATAAAAACCATCCCCATGGCCATGGTGGCGATCTGCACCGTGGCGATTTCCGGGATCTGGCTCGAGCATTTTCTGCTGCTGGGACCGGCATTCAGTCACGGTGCCCACGGATTGACCATTGGCGTATCGGACGTCTTGATCACACTTGGCTTTTTTGGCCTCATGGCATTTGCCGTGATGTTCTTCCTGGATCAGTTTCCGGAGGCGGCTGTGGTTTCTGAAGGCGAAGGCAATTGATGGAGAACATGACACCTCAGACATCCCCCGAGTCCTGGGTGGCTCAAAACAGGGGACCGATTCTATTGACACTCCTGACGGTGGTGCTGACGGTGTTGTTTCTGTACACATTTTATGTGTATCCCGGATCGAGCATGGGGCCCGAACAGCCGATCCCGTTCAGCCACCGACTCCACGCCGGGCACAAGGCCGTTCAGTGCCTCTTCTGCCATCCCTACGTGGGGGAATCCAACAATCCGGGAATCCCGCCGGTGGAAAAATGCCTTTACTGCCACAACCATATTATTGCTAAACATCCCTGGATTTTGAAAGAGCATGAATACTTCAACACGGAGACACCCACGCCGTGGAAAAAGGTCTGGTATCTGCCCGAGCACGTGCTGTTCAACCATCAGCGCCATATACGGAAGGAAATTGCCTGCCAGGAATGCCACGGGAAGGTGGAAGCCCAGGACCGCTTGAAGGGAGAGCGCTTCAAGATGGGATTCTGCATCGAATGTCACCGGAAGAAAAATGCCAACCTGGACTGCTGGCTGGCATGTCATAGTTAACGAAGTTGGACCCGTCATGAACCCAACGGAACAAACACAACATACCGGTTACCCGACGTCAAAAGCATTTTGTCTGACATCCCTGTTCTGGATGATGATCGCAACGTTTATGGGACTTCTGGGCGCCACCGAGCTCATGGCACCGGATCTTCTGGAGAACGTCGGGTGGCTCGTGTTCGGCCGTGTCCGGCCGATCCATATCAACTTGGTACTGTTCGGTTTTGTAACCCCCGGTCTTCTGGCCGCCGCATTTTATTACATCCCCCGCCTGCTTCGCACCCAGCTTTTCAGCGAGGGGCTCGGTGTGGTGACGGTAATCATATGGAACATCACCCTTGTCGGCGCCGTGGTCAGCCTCATGGCCGGATATACCCAGGGCCGGGAATACGCCGAACTGATCTGGCCGGTGGACATGGGGGTCGTCGTCGTGTTCGTCCTGTGTTTCATCAACATGATTATGACGGTAAAAAACCGCGGGGAACAGGTGCTGTATGTGTCGGTCTGGTACGTATGTGCGGGTATCGTCCTGACGGCCACGACGTTTTCGTTGGGTAACGTGATCTGGAGGCCGGACACCGGTGCACTGGTGGGGATCCCGGACGCCATTCTTCTATGGTTCTACGGGCACAATGTGTTCGGGCTGCTGCTGACGCCGCTGTCTGCGGGCGTCGCGTATTATGTTATTCCCAGAGCAGTCCGGGTGCCGCTGTACAGCCATACCCTCTCGCTGCTGGGTTTCTGGTCCCTGATTGTCGTTTACACCCATATCGGCACCCACCACCTGCTCCAGGTACCGGTGCCGACCTGGCTGAAGGTTATTTCCATTGTGGACAGCGTGGCCATGGTGATTCCGGTGATGGCGTTCCTGATCAACATCTGGTACACGGCCAAAGGGAAACTGGGTGCCATTCATGCCGATATTGGGGCCAAGTTCGTCTTTACCGGCACGATCATGTACTTTTTCGTCAGCATCCAGGGCTCAATGATGGCCCTTCCAGTAGTTCAGCGCATTACCCATTTCAATA
Source organism: Olavius algarvensis associated proteobacterium Delta 3 (assembly GCA_903231505.1). Lineage (GTDB taxonomy): Bacteria > Desulfobacterota > Desulfobacteria > Desulfobacterales > CAFBRK01 > CAFBRK01. Next base: position 10,398 of record CAFBRK010000071.1, read on the forward strand.
ACTGGGTAGTGGCCCATGCCCATGTCGGCGTGCTGGGATTCGCCGGTATGATCGCTCTCGGCGGCATGTATTACATTTTACCGAAAATTACCGGTAGACCGCTCTACAGCCGGTTGCTGGCCGATCTTCAGTACTGGCTGGTGCTGATCGGGGTGGTGGGCTTCACCATCGTGTTGACCATCGTCGGCCTGATCCAGGGCAACGCCTGGTACAACGGTGAGGTGGTCTACCGCGTACTTCCCCAGTTGCAGTATTATTACGTCACCCGGGCGATGATCGGGCTGGTGATTTTTGTGGCCGCTGTTCTCGGGTTTTATAATGGAATACGCACCATGTTCTCTAATCGAGGAACCATCGCGTCATGAAAATGACACCCATTGCCATTGTGGTCGGCAGTCTCCTGATCCTGTTCGCGATTATCATCATGGTGGTTTACGTGCCGTACGCTACCTATGACGAGGCGCGGATCCCTTCGGAGATCTTTCGCACCCGATCGGAGATCGAAAAAGAAGGGCGGCAGATCTATATCAGCAATGGGTGTGTCTACTGCCACAGTCAATCCATCCGTGCGTGGGACTGGGGCCTCGGTGCGGAACGGATTGCCCAGGCCGGGGATTATGTGGCGGACCAGCCGATCCTGCTGGGTTCCCAGCGCACCGGGCCGGATCTGTCTCAGGCGGGGGGGGAGCATCCGGACGACTGGCACATCGCCCATTTTATGAACCCGCGATACACCCGGCCCAACTCGATCATGCCGGCATTCGCGTTCCTCGGTATGGAGAAGATCAATACACTCACCCAGTACGTTCAGAGCCTGGGCATGAAAGATGCGGATGACCGGATGGAGCGGCAGCGCTATTGGAAAGCCATCGCGATCAAGGCCTATGAGGCCGGTCCGGATGAAAATATCCGATGGTTGAACGAGAAGATTCCCCAGGGATGGCGGGATGTGCCGAATCCCTATCCAACCACGTCGGCCGGGCTGATGCGGGGCCGCAAAATATACCAGGACGCATGCATCGGATGCCATGGCCCGGTGGGCGACGGCATGGGACCGGCCCAGCCCTGGATTTATCCGCCGCCCCTCAACTTTACGATCCTTAAGAACCGGGAAATTTCCGGCGGCATACTTTACTACCAGATCATGAACGGGATTACCGGCACGGCCATGCCCTATTTCAAGAGGGAACTGGAATCGGAGAAAATCTGGGATGTGGGCAATTACGTGGCGGTGTACTTTATCAACGACAGTGATGCGAACACCGAACCCCGCGGTATCGATGCCGCCTACGAGCCGAAAAGCAAAACGCCATACGACGGAATTCCAGAGTTTCCCATCGAAAACAAGGCGGACTACCCGTCGCCCTATGGACACCGAGAATAATTGACAAATGACAACGTTCGAATTCTAATTTGAAATTTTACTTATGTATTTCCCGTATTTTATAACATACATGACCGTGGGGTTTGCCATCACCCTGGTGGTGTTCTTGTGGGCCCTGAAAAGCGGTCAGTTTTCGGATCAGCAGCGGGCCCGATTTCTGCCCCTGGAAGAGGAACCGGAGCCGGCCGCGGGAAAGGCATCCAAAATCCGTCGGATTGAGGTATATGCCCTGTTTCTGCTGGCCATCGCCGGTCTGGCGGCCAGCGCGGCGGTGCTTGTTTTTGCCATTATCCATGGAGGGCAGCCCGCGGGCTGAGGAGTGATGACATGCGACTTTTTCATTTAATCAATCTTGAGCATGTTTTCCTTTACGTGTTTCCGACACTTGTGTTTATTGTTGTTTTCTGGGTGTTCTTGAGATTTTCGCACTTTCATAATGCGGATTCCGAAGAGCGGACCTATAAAACCGTCAATCGATTTCCGGAGGAACTTGCAGATCGGGAGGCCCCGTTTCCATTAGGGATTACACTGACGGTAATCGGCACTGTGCTCTGGGTTTTTTTCTACATCCTGTGGCACGGCGTGATGGAGATACAGATCTAAAGTGGAGCATACGATGCACAAGGAATCTTCGTCCTTAACATGGATTGCGGTGTTACTGCTCGTGCTTTGGGTTTTTGCCAAGGGGTTTTATGCGTTTTGGATCGTGGGGGATCTCGGGCAACCGGACTGGGATTTCCGACCCGTGTTAGACACACCGTCGGAGTCACCCTATGCCGTTTATCAGCTTTTGCCGAACCCGCAGCATGTCAGGGACGCCGAGGGGGAGAAATCCCCTTACGCGGTGACCCTGCCGTATTCGCAGCAAGCGCGGGACGCTGAGGGGGAATAGATGAAAAAGAAGCTCATCATCGCCCTGATCCCCGTCGTGATATTCGTCGGGGCCCATTACGGCATCACCCTCGTCGACAACGTATTAAAGGTCGGTCGCATGTGGGAAACTCCCGCCGTGCGCCCCTATGAGCAACCCCTTCTGGTCATGGAAAAGGGTGTTGTACCGATTTCCGGCGGCGAGGTCATCTTCCGGGCCACACCGCCGGCCGATTTGCATCCACCCTCAGATGACCCCGCTGCGACCAGCGTTGCGCGCGGAAAAATCGGGTATTCCCTGTTCTGCGCCCAGTGCCATGGAACATCTCACGACGGCAACGGTACGGTTGGACAAAGCTTTGCCCCCCTGCCGACCGATCTGCGCAGCCCGAAGGTCCAGTCCCAGTCTCCCGGGCAGCTTTTCAAGGAGATAAGTTTCGGCCGCCCCGAAGGACGACAGCCGGCATTGGCCACGACCATCTCGGTCACCGACCGCTGGAGTATCGTCGCCTATGTCAAGTCTCTGGGTGTCCGCGAATGAGATGATTCCTCCCCGGCTTTCCTGCGATCTTTGCGGACTCTCTCTCCGCGAAGAAACCATTTCCTGGATCACCAACGACATCGAATACCGGTTTTGCTGTATGGGATGCCGCCAGGTGTTTGTCATGCTGGCCGAAGCTGCTGAGAACGCCGATCCTTCCGAGTTCCGGCACAGTGATCTGTACCGGCAATGCCAGGAGGCCGGTGTTATCCCACGGAGCGATGCCGACCTTGAACGGATTCAAGGTGAGACCCCGGACGGTTCAACGACTGTCGAGCTGGTGGGTGCCGCTGCCGGGTTGCGCTTGCACTTGTCCATCGACGGCATGTGGTGTCCGGCGTGCGGCTGGGTTGTCGAAGAGACACTCAAAAAAAAACCGGGTATCCTTGCCGCCTCCTGCAATTTCTCCACGGATCGGGTCACGGTCGACTACAACCCTGTGGGAACCTCTCCGTCGCGTATCCAGAGCGACATCGAAAGGCTTGGATATCGTGCAGCGCCATTCGGCGAATCAACCCGAGGCAGGCAAGACCGGCGGGAGTTCATGCGGTTTGCCATATCCACGTTTTTGACCATGAACATCATGATGCTGTCCATTGCCCTCTACTCCGGATTTTTCAGCGAACTTTCGGAAGACAGCATCCGTAAATTGTCCTGGCCGATTTTCGGACTCGCCACGGCAGTGCTGATATACGGCGGGAGCGGTATTTTCCGGAAAGCCGTCATGGGCATCCCCTACGGCACGTATGGAATGGAGACACTGGTCAGCGCCGGTGCCATCAGTGCTTATGTCTACAGTACAGTCAATTATTTTGCGGGCAGTATTCACCTGTATTTTGATACCTCAGCCATGCTCATCACCCTGGTCCTCCTTGGGAAAACCCTTGAGCGAAAGGCCAAAGATCAGGTGCAACGGGATCTTGCCGGATTCTTTTCCCTGAAACCGACCAAAGTCCGGCGAATCGATGCCATCTATCCCCACGGTCGATATGTGTCAGCAGTATACCTGCAAACAGGGGATCGGTTCCGGATCGAGCAGGATGAAATTATCCCGGCCGACGGCCTGGTCTTGGAAGGAACCGGTACCGTTGATGAATCCTCCTTGACCGGCGAAGCCCTGCCTGTCCAGAAGCAGCCGGGGGATCGGCTTCGCAGCGGAACCCGGGTAGCCAGGGGACGCTTTACGGTTCGGGCCGAGGCCGTGGGCGATACTTCCACCCTCGGCCAGATGATCCGGATCATGGAGCAGGCCCTGGGGGAGAAAACGCCCCTCGAAGGAAAAACGGATCGAATTCTCAAATTTCTGGTTCCAGCGATTCTTGTCCTTTCTGTGGGAACCGGACTGGTCTGCAAGCTGCTCGGCATGGGATCGGATGTTGCGTTGACCCGGATGATTACCGTTATGGTGATTTCCTGTCCATGCGCGCTGGGTATTGCCATACCCCTGGCCCGGGTGGCCGGTATTTCACTGGCTGCTAAACACGGTATCCTTCTCCACGACTTCGCCGCATTCAGTTCGGCCGAACAGCTCGACGCCGTTGTGTTCGATAAGACCGGTACACTGACCCGTGGGCAGTGGCAACTCCTGGAGTTAAGGCCCGCCGGTGTGATATCGGTAAATTGGCTGGCAGCGCTCGCCGCCGGGTTGGAGCGACGGGCCGATCACTATATCGCTGTGGAGATCCGGAAATATGCGGCGCAAGCCGGTGTCTCGGCACTGGACATGGACGATATCCATGTGGCGGACAACGGCGTTTCCGGCATCCGGGAAGGGAGCACGGTGCGGATCGGGTCGAAGGATTTCATCGGTTCCGGATCCCCTCTATCGCGTCGGATATGGGAAAAATTGCAGGCGGGCATTGATTCGAGCCGGTCAATCGTTTATATGACCATCGACGATCAGCCGGCCGCGATACTCATTTTCGGCGATCAGTTGCGAAACGGTGCTGCTCAAGCGATAATCGCTCTGAAACAGCGGCGTCTCAGAACCGGCCTGATCTCCGGCGACGGCGAAGCCACCACCATGGCGGTTGCCACAACGCTCGGCATCGAGGAGGCCAGGGGGGCTCAATTACCGGATGACAAAGTGGCCGTGATTTCCGACCTCCAATCATCCGGATGGCGGGCAGCCATGGTCGGAGACGGGATTAACGATGCTCCGGCCCTTGCCCAGTCGGATCTGGGCATCGCCGTTCATTCAGGAGGTCATCTCGGCAGTGACGCCGCAGACATCACCCTGATGCGGAGTGACCCCGAGCAGGTGGTCGAGTTTCTGGAACTGGCGGAACGGGTCAACCGAAAGATCCGGCAGAATCTGGTCTGCGCGTTTTTATACAACGGGATCAGTATCCCGGTGGCCATGGGCGGACTCCTGTCGCCCCTGGTGGCCGTAACGGCGATGCTGTTGAGCAGCCTCAGCGTCATCGGCAACACGCTGCTGCTCATAAAAAGGAGCGCTGATTAACGTGCAATAATAACAGCTGCGTTCTGCTGTTTTTCCATTTCTGGGCAAGCTGGCCATTGAAATTCGAAATTCGAAGCTCGAAGTTCGAAACAAACACCAATATACAATGCCCCAACATGTTTCTGTTTTGAACGTTGTTTCGGATTTCGTTTTTCGTGCTTCGGATGTTAATGCTTCAATTCGAATTGAGTCATGGCCCTCTGTTATTTTATACCCTGACTCAAAAAGATAAGTTCAGGACCTCTCACATGACCATATCAGACCATTTTGAACCACGCCCTTTGCTCATCCTGGTTGCAGGTGGAAAAGGGGCTATCGGCACCACCCTGGTTGCTGCGGCTGCCGCGCTGCGAAAAGGGGTTGCCGGTGTGGCCGACCATTTGAACACCAACCGGCTGTTTAGCGAGGTGATTCCTCTGGAGACGGTCCATGTGGGCGGCTGGGACGTTCGAACGGAAAGCCTTCGGGATTGCGCAAAATTTCACCGTGTGCTTCCCGGTTCCATTCGGGAGGCGTTTGCCGATGTGCTGGATGTCACTCCGATGATAGCGCCGCCGGCCGCCGATGAAACCATGAAAACATCGGTGGAACGGATAGCGGGCGACATCGACCAGCTCCGGGGGCGGCATCCGGACGCCCTGCCTGTCTTCGTAAACCTGCTTCCGGCCTGTGCCGGGGCGGATGCCGATACGTGCCGGGATCTGGGCCGAATTTTCGATAATGTGTCCTTCGGTCAGTTTCCGGACCTGGCCTACGGCCTGGCGGCCGTTCACTCCGGCGTACCGGTCGTCAATTTTACACCGAATGTCATCGAGGTTTCCCCCTTGCTGAACCAGGCGGCAGAGAGACGGGTGCCGCTGTGCGGCAGGGATGGAAAAACCGGTCAGACTTACTTTAAGCTGGTACTGGCATCCGCCCTGAAGGCTCGACACCTTTATGTGGACGGGTGGTACAGCATGAACATCCTCGGCAATGAGGACGGCAGAAACCTGATGGATCCGGACCGGGCCCGGAGAAAACTCGCCAACAAGACGAATCTGCTCGACCAGGCTCTGGGGTATCCGGTGGGAGAGCGTTACGGCACCGACACCCACCGCGTTCATATCGATTATTATCCGCCGCGTGGAGATGCCAAGGAGGCCTGGGATGTCATCGATATGCTCGGACTGTTCGATCTGCCCATGAGTATCCGGGTCAATCTTCAGGGGCGGGATTCCATTTTAGCGGCCCCCATGGTGTTGGACCTGGCCCGTTGGATGGCCATTCTTCAGATGCTGGGTCGGAGCGGACCGATTCCGGAACTCGGCTTTTACTTTAAAAAACCGATCGGAGAAAACGCCCCGGTCACCTATCCGGACCAGTTGGCGGCCCTTTCCCGTCTCGAGTCGGAATGCGTCGGCCAGCTGGAATGACCAAAAGAACAACGCAAAGACGCAAAGACCGCAAAGACCGCAAAGCACATCATATTATATTGCCTTTCACTGACCATTCGAGAGCCTCCCTTTGGCTTCGCTCAGGAGAGGCAGGACAAGGAGGGCGAAAGGCAATATTATTTTCTTGAAATGACCCGCTCATGCTCAATCTTTTCTTGAGGCAGCTCTTTTTCAGAATCCCCCTTTCAGGGATTCTGAAAAAAAATTGAACGTCTCTGCGAACTCTGCGGCTCTGCGGTAATCGTTCATTACAAAATCTTTACGGTTACCAATGTAATATCGAACTTCAGGAAGCAGCAATGGTATTCGGCTACAGCACCAACGCATTTGTCAAATTCAGCCTGGACGAATCCGTCCGGCGAATCGCAGACCTGGGTTTTCGCGGCATTGAAATCATGGGCGATCGGCCCCATCTGTACCCGCCGGACTATCCCGATGAGGTACTGGCAGGTCTGAAGCAAATTGTCGATGGATCCGGCCTGAGTGTGACCAACATCAACAGCTTTACCCTGTTTGCCGTGGGGGACACCTACCTGCCGTCATGGATCGAACCGGATCGGGACAAACGGGCGATCCGGATTCGACATACACTGGACAGCCTGAAGGTGGCAAAGGCGCTGGATTGCCCGAATATTTCCGTTCCCCCGGGCGGACCGATGGGGACCGCCACACGAAAAGAAGCGATGGCGCTTTTTCACCAGGGTATCGAAACGGTCGTTCCTGCCGCCGAAGCGCTGGGCGTGCGCATCCTGGTGGAGCCGGAACCCGGCCTCATGATCGAGAACTCCCGTGAATTCAAAGAGTTTATCAAAGGGATCCGATCCGACGCCGTGGGCATCAACTTCGACATCGGCCATTTCTTTTGTGCCGGCGAAGATCCGAGAATCGCCCTGGAGGAGCTTTTCGAGTGGGTCGGTCACATGCACCTGGAAGATATTGCGTCGAGCCGTGAGCACCGCCATCTCATCCTTGGCCACGGCGCCATAGATTTTATCGATGTGTTTCAGGCCATCGCATCCCTTGGATACACGGGAGATATCAGCCTGGAACTATACCCCTATGTCGATACCCCCGAAGCCGCCGGACGGGAAAGTCTCAACTATTTGAAGCCTATTTTGGATGAAGTCGGATTAAAAATGGGTATTGGGTATTAGGCATTGGGTACTGGGTATTCGGAAAATGGTTTCAGCCACTGTGTTCGGGTTCAACAGAAAATCAAGACGGAGCAATCCAATACGATTGATTTTTCATCATTGCGTTTAAGATCGTCAGGATCTTTCTCATACAGGCTGTTAACGCCAGCTTGGGCGGTTTTCCGGCTTTAATTAGTCGGCCGTAGAAGTCTTTGATTGTCGGATTATGGCGAACCGCGGCAACGGCTGCCATATACAGTTTTCGACGCACATGGGCTCTGCCGCCTTTGATACGACGTGTTCCACGGTAGCGACCACTATCACAGTTGATCGGAGCCACACCGACCAGGGTAGCTATTTTTTTGCGGTTTAACGTGCCCAGCTCCGGCAGATCACAGAGCAGTGTGGCCGACACCACCGGGCCAACGCCTTTAAAGCTTTGTAAGATCTTATCGTTTTCACGCCAGGACGGGCTCTTTTTGATGGTTTTGTCGATATCATCGTTGATATTGGCCAATGATTTTTCCAGCCACTGGATGTGCTTTTGGATGCTCTTTTTGTTTTTCTTGTGAGCGGTATATAAACGATTTTTCTCAGCCACCAGCATGTCAACGATTTGTCTGCGCCTGGCATTTAAGGCCGATAACAGTTGCGTGTGTTCGTCTTTTACGGGGCGAAGTTCGGGCCGAACATCACGGGCAAAGCGTGCGATGGTTTTGGCATCGATGGCGTCGGTTTTTGCCAGTCTGCCGGTGGCTTTGGCAAAATCTCTGATCTGGCGAGGATTAATCACCACTACCGGCAGCTGATGTTCAATGAGGCCACTGATGGCCGGCATCTCCAAGCCCCCGGTGGACTCAAACACAATCAACTTGGGAGCCACCTTTTTGAGCAACTTGATCAATCTGATGATGCCAGCATCGTCATTGGCAAATTGATGGGCATCATTGTTGGGCAGTACGTTGAGATCTAAACGATCTTTGGAAACATCAACACCGACATAAGCTTCTGAGTTCATGAAAGTACCTCATCTCCCGGCCTTGTGACATGCGGACTGTTTAGGTTCTGGCCATTGTTCGGGCTAATCAGGTGCCGGTGTGGCGACCCGTGCTGAATCACGGTTTTCAAAAACCAAGGTTTCAACGGTCTGCCACACCGCTCTAACCATATAATTCTATACTCAGTAGCTTGTTTTCAAAGAACTGTCACTTACATACAAGATTTCAGGTTTCGGGTGTCAGGATCCAGGATACAAGATGCAGAATACATAGCTTGAAACATCAATGTCCGGTCATCGTTTCTTGAATCTTGCATCTTGAATCTTGTATCCTGAACTACCGGCTAAACCGGCAAACCGGCCAACCGGCGAACGGAACATCCAAACACCAAACACCAAACACAAAACACCAAAAACCATGCCCCAAATCATAAAACCTGAATCTGCCTGGGCTGACGCCCATGGACGGCAAGAGCAGCTCGATGAGCATATCCGGAACAGCAAAAGCGCTTATTTTGGTTTTAAGAAGGTTTCGGAAGATGAGAAAACCGCCGAGACGGCGCGGCATTTCGATCAGGTAGCCCGAAAATACGATCTGATGAACACCCTGCTCAGTTTTGGCATCCATTACGCCTGGAAACGGCTGGCGGTCAGGATGATGGGCCTGAAATCCGCCGACCGGGTGATCGATGTCTGCGGCGGCACCGGTGACCTGGCCATCATGGCAGCCCACCGGGTCGGGCCGATCGGCAGGGTGACGATCTTCGATATCAACCGGACCATGATGGACGCCGGCCGGCCGAAGGTGATCCGGGAAGGGCTCGAGAACCGGATTTCATTTGTCCAGGGAAATGCCGAGTTCATATCCTTTCCGGACAATTATTTCGATGCGGCCATGGTTGGGTTCGGCATCCGTAATGTGACCCACATGGAAACCGGTTTCCGGGAGATGCATCGGGTGCTCAAGCATGGTGGCAAACTCATGTGCCTGGAATTCTCAAAACCGACGTTTCCCCTCTTTCGATGGGTGTACGACCTGTATTCTTTTTATGCAATGCCGCTGCTCGGTCAACTGATTGCTCAAAACCGTGCCGGGTACATGCTTCTCACCGAAAGTATTCGGCTGTTTCCCACACCCGACGAGCTTGCCGACAGACTACGCCGGATCGGCTTTGCCCGGGTAACCTACCACAGTTTAACCAATGGGATTGCGGTCATCCACACCGGGGTAAAATCCTGAGAAGGTATTGCTGTGAAGTTAAACTGGTTCGAACGGCTGGTTGTTAACAATCCGGTGCGGGTGATGGCCCAACGGGTGGAGATCCAGTGGTTCAAGCGGACACGACCCGGCAGCCCGGGCCAGCGAGTGCTCGAAATCGGATGTGGTCGGGGCGCCGGGGCTGCGCTGATTCACCGCAACTTCCGCCCCAGCCGGGTGTACGCCTTCGATCTGGACATCCGGATGGTACGCATGGGCGCAACGTCCCGGCATGAAGGGGTGCGGCTGACCTGGGGTGTTGCAGATGCCACCGCGATACCGGTGAAATCGGCAAGCGTGGATTGCGTATTCGGATTTGGTTTCCTGCACCACGTGCCCGACTGGCGGCAGGCCCTGGTGGAAGTGCGCCGGGTACTGAAACCGGGGGGTGCGTACTACATGGAGGAGCTGTATCCGGAATCGTATCAAAACGCGATTACCGGTCGTTTGTTCGAACACCCGACCCATGACCGGTTTCGAAGCCCCGACCTGAGTCGGGCACTACGGAAAACCGGTTTCACGTCTGTCGGACGACTGGAACACCGGTGGTTGGGTATCCTGGGTGTGTTTCAGACCCGATGTTAGCGTAGAAAAGATTTCATGAATGCTTCGGAGGTGGTCGTGCGGCAACGGTATTCCGGACGAACCGGCAGTGTTTACACCCTGGAGCCGACCTATCGATGAAATCCAAAATGAGCCATTTTCAACGTCGGGCTCGCTATCGGAATCGGAACGTCCCGGTATCTTTCTTCGACAGCGATACCGAATGCGATTCTGATTCCGAAGGTGCCGCCGAATTACCCGAATACGTTATCCAACGATCGGAACGAACGTCTCACCATCGCCCTATAACCTGCTTTTGACATATTGATACACCCCATATTCCGTCTTTGTCCCCAAGAGCCCGTCTACCTGATCCTGTATCACCTGGCGCTCGGTGCTGTTCACCCACCTTTCCCAGTCTTCCAGAGACTGCCAGATACTGATCACGAGGCTTTCTCCGGGATTGTCGATGCGTTTGAACGTCTCGCCGGACACATAGCCCGGCTGTTTTGTCGTCAGCGTCCGCAGCGCCCGGATCAGTCCAAGGAGCTCGGATTCCTTTTCCTTTGGGACGTAACGTTTCAATAACACTTTGACTATCATGGGCCCCTCCTTTCATGATGGTTCCACAGACAGGAATGGATCGGAGAAACTTCTGCCCTGTTATCGCGGTTCAGATTTCAGAAGGGAGTGTGCTGGAATCGCGGGCCACCAGAATGATATGCGGCATCAGTGTGCGTCACATCGTGCGGGCTTAAGTTCAGGATAAGCATTATCGTAGGGGATGAGAAAGGGTAAGTCAAAAATAAACGAAACTATAAACAAAAATAAGGAATGATCTCGTTATACCCCCTCCCTCCCTTTGAATCCCTATGGTTTGACTTTGCTCACCACAAGCCACCAGGGGAGGGAGGTAAATATATGTCCTCCCCCTTGAGAGGCTGTGTCACAATTACACAAACCGTCATTCCGGACGAGTTCCGCAGGGCGGGGCGAGATCTGGAATCCAGAGATATCAATGACTTCTGGATTTCTGCCTCCGAAGGAGTGACATAGAATAAGTCATGTCTGTTCGGTCTAACCAATTACGACACAGTTACTGATGGGGGAGGTGCGGGGGGGGGTGAATGAATGGTCAATTTCCGCATCCTTAGTTTTGTTTACAGATCCGTAATTTTTTAGCTCTTACATAAACGAATTGCCCGGGATTAATCTTCAAGGGGTATCCAGCGGTTCACAATACGTCTCAGCGTGCCGTCGGCCTTGATTTCGGCTACGTAGGCGTTTGCCGCATTGAGCAGATCTTCGTTATTTTTACGGATTCCCCAGCCCAGATATTCTTCGGTCATCACATCCGGCAGCGCCATGAGCCCCCGGGTATCGTTCTCCGAGGCCAGAAGCAGGATGATTGGCCCGTCGTGGATCAGTACGTTTAAACGCCCGGACACCAGGTCTTGAATGGCATCGCCGGCAGTACCGTAGATTTTAATCTGTTTGGCATTTCCGAAACCGGCGCGGACAAATTTCTCTCCTGTGGTGGCCCGGACAGCACCGATTCTCATGACAGGCGAAAGCCCTTTGATGCCCGCGAATCCGGTCGGGAAATTCCGGCGATCCTCTTTGCGGATCAACGCCATCTGCCCGGTGATCAGATAGGGATCGGTAAAGGCAATCCGGATCCGGCGCATCTGCGTGATCGTCATCCCGGACATGATGATGTCGGTGCGGTCTTCCAGCAACGCCGGGATCTGCTCTTCCCATGGCAGTTCGACAAACCGGGGCGTTTTGTTCAGGTGCGCAGCTAAATTCGCGGCCAGCTCCGGCTCCAGGCCGACGATTTTTTCCCCCTGCTTATAGGCGAACGGCGGCGCATTGGCAGAAATGCCGACCCGCAGGACATTTTCGTTTTTCTCCACCGGTGCCTGTTTATCGGCGGCCATGGAAAGGGATTCGGTAACACCGAATACCCCCACAATGAGAACAAGCGACAGGATGAAACGGAAGTTTCGGCGAATCGTCGGCAGCATCGAGACCTCTCCTTGGTTGGTGTCTGCGTTGCAATGGACGGTGACCAGACCCTTGGGATGCGCGAGCTTCGGCCCCTGATCGCGCCTAAAACGGAAGGGTGATTCGTGCCACCACCAACAGAAGCATGGACAGGGGGTAATAGCTGGATTTGTTGAAAAGGGCGACGGCATCTGCCCTGTCTTTCGAATTATACAACTGCATGGCCGGAATCAGCAGCAACACCAGACCGATGCCGAGGGCCGTTAACAGATACACCGGATGAAAATCCGCCCGGGAAAGAATCAGAACCGGAATGCTTAACATGACGGCGACAAGCAGGGTGCCCATGATGATGACGGTGGCCCGATCCGGGCCGTAGATGACCGGTATGGTACGGGCTTGCAGCCGCCGGTCTTCCTCGATGTCCGCCCAATCATTGGGTACGTTCTGGCCTCCGATTTCCCAGAAGAAGAGCCACACAAAGACGCAGACCAGAAACCCATAGGACGGACTGGGATCCACGGCATAAACCGCAGCCATGGCCCCCGTGGTTTTGACGGCGCCGCTGACGAGCGTACGGAAATGGGTGACCTTCAGCAGCAGGCAATACACGGCCTCCAGCGTGCAGCCGGCCAGGAAAATAACGACACACACCGGATTGAGCAGGTAGGCCCCGATGAGTGCCAGGGCGCCCCAGGCAATGGCCCACAGCAGACCGTCTCGAAAACTCAAAAACCCCTGGGCGATGGGGTGGCGGACCATGACGGCATCCAGGTAATTTTCGGCACACCGATCCACTCCGAGACCCAGTTTCTCACGGTCGATGCGATGATCGACCACGTCGTTGAGCGCATATACCGCTGTGTAGCCGGCGAAGGTTGTAATTAAGCCCAGAACCACGATCTGAAGCGGTGGCATCGACCCCAGCCAGAGCAGGGCCGCTGCCGCCGGCGTCGCCATGTCCAGCAGACCATGGGGGGTCCGGGAGAGGGCCCAGAAAAGCTTGATCCGGGCAAAGCCGGTGTATGGATTGCAGGATGTTTCCATCAAAACCCTATCACTTCCATGCCATGTAAGACTATTTCGAGTTCAAAACAAGCCCCAAGCGGATATGCCCGGCGAGGATACCTGTTTATTTTTTCCGGTGGACGATATATCCGTCGGAACGAAATTCTGACACATGTGAAAACACCGGAAAAGAAGACCTATCATTGAACATCATTTTGCGTCAAGAAAGACGGTCCTTCATTTCAGCGTTTGGTGTTAATTTTTACCGGTCCGGGATATCTTGCACATTGTGCCGGTGCGTTCCCCAAGGGTCCAAGGGGTCAAGGATTCAAGGGTTCGAGTGAAACACAAAAAAATAAAATCACAAAGCTGAGGCAAAAATCGACGCCATCCTTTTCCAACTATTTGAGAGAACGTTAAAAATTATTGAAAAATAAAGAGTTTACAAGATTTAACTGAGAATTAGATATCAAGTCATTTCTTTCACTTGACCCCTTGGCCCCTCGAATCCTTTGACTTATATAAGTTTGTGAACCGTTTTAAATGCTAGAAATACCCCCATGCCGATCATCAGGATTCCCGAAAGGATATCGGACTGTTTGCGATAGCGTCGCGCCACACCGGAGAAGCCGGCGCCAACCAGCAGCAGACCCGGTACCGTACCGAGTCCGAAGACCAGTACCAGAACGGCACCGGAAAGGATTCCTCCGGCCGGAAGTGCCCGGGCAAATGCGGCATAGGACAGCCCGCACGGCAGGAAACCGAGAGTAAGTCCGGTCAGGAACATGGCCCCGCGATCGCCGCTGGCCATCGATCTGTGAAGAACGGTCCGGAACCCGGGGATCCGCTTCGGCTCGGCAACACCCATCCAGCGGGGTTCGGCAAACAACCCGATGCGGGACAGTCCGAAGTAGACCAGAAATGCCGCCGCTGCCATCGAGATACTTACCTGGGTACGGACGATCCATGCCATCGGTTCCGACCCGGTGGCGGCGGCGATATGGGCCATGCCGGCTCCGAGCCCGCCCATCAGTCCGCCGAGGGCCGTGTAGGTCAGCACGCGTCCGGCATGGTAGTACAGATGGGGAGAGAATTTGCCGGAGCTGCCGGGGATGACGAACACCAGCGGCCCGCACATGCCGATGCAATGTCCGGTGCCCAGAAAGCCCAGGAGGAACATCGCGTAGAGGTCGATGGAACTCAGGGATAACATGTCTGAAATGCCTAAAATGCCTAAAATGAGCTAAAATGCCTAAAGCGCATGAATGCCTAAATTGCCTTAAATGCGCTAAAATGCCTAAATCAAATAAAGTTTTAAACCATCTCAATTTTAGGCATTTTAGGCAATTTAAATTTTAGGCATTATCACTCGATTTCCTGTCTTGACAGGGACGCGAAACTCTGAAAATTTTCGGGATATTAATTTTAATGTTTCCTAAGATGGGTGCCTCGCAAAAGGAGATAGGGCAGATGAATCAGAACCGGCTCTGGATTTTTTATCCGCATGGAATTGTGGCAGTGGCAGCGCTTTTGGCTTTAACGGGGACTGTGTTTTTGGCAAACGGCACCGCTTATGGTGGGGATGATGCCATTCGTTTCGCCCAACACACGGCCAAAGCGGCCGGCCCGGCCGCGGGGCTCAAACCCCTCGACGACCAGGGACGCATGCACATCAGCAATGGGGATCGGTGTCCGGTTTGCGCCATGAACGTGAGAGATCACTCAAAATTTGCCAGTGCCATTCAGCTGAAAAACGGCACCACGCACTATTTCTGCGGCACCGGGTGTATGATCCGCTCCTGGATGCACCCGGATATGTTTCTGGGTGTCCATAAGGATATGCTGGAAACACCCGTTGTCCGCGATTACTTCACCGGAACGGAAATGGATGCCCGGGATGCACTCTGGGTGGCCGGGTCGGACATTGTCGGCCCCATGGGACCGGCTTTCGTGCCGCTGCGCAGCCAGGGCGATCTGGAGACGTTCGTAAAACGCCACGGCGGCAAGGCGTTCTTTCGGCTTTCGGAAATGGATCCTGAGAAATGGCAGACCATCACGGGCAAACGATCGGCACCCAAAAAGTGACGGTTTCTCACCAACCGACGGCATCGCCATGGAACGATCGGATCCGCGGTGTTGACCGGCTCCATTCGGCCAGACGACTTCTCATCGCCGTTCTGCTGTTGACCGCTTCATGTCTGACGACCATTGCCGTCGATGGGCGTCTCCGTGTCGACGTGCCCCACGCCGCCGACCTGGCGCTGTTTCGCACCCTGGGCCTCCATTACCCGGCCCTGGTCCCTTCCGGGAGGGTGCTGCGACACCCCGAGTTTGCCCGGGCCGGAGTGGACCTTCGATACACCCCGGCCATGATTCAGCCCGGTGCGGATCCGGCGCTGTTCATCCTGCCCCACGTTGGAATAAGCTTTGGCCATGACATCACCACTGAATAACCCTCTCCTGATCTGGTCGGTCCGTGACATGCTGCGCCGGCCATGGGATGCGGTTCTTACCGGAGCGGCCCTGGCACTGATCGTCGGAATGGTGTCGATGACACTGATGCTGACCGAGTCGCTGGCACGGACCACCGCCCGGTTGATGGCGGAAGCCCCGTCTCTGGTTGTTCGACGCATCACTGCCGGAGGATGGGCGCCCATGCCGGAAGCGGCATCCATTGCGGCGGCCACATCGGTACCCGGCGTTATTCACGCCAAATCCCGTACGTGGGGTGTGGTTCGGGGGCCGGAGGGCGTGCTGACCGTGGTGGCGTCACCCCGGTCCCTGGGTGCCGGCCGGATTCCTGAAACACGGCACCGCCTTCCCGGGCCCGGCCAGGCGGTGGTTGGTGTGGGCGTGACGCCGAAAGGGACAACACTCCGGCTCCGGGGCCTATCGGATCGCGAAAAGATAGTGGATGTCGTGGATACGTTCGAATCCAGCGCCAGTCTGTTTACCCATGATGTGGTGCTGCTCTACCCGGATGACACACGGGAGTTGCTCAACATCCCCAGCGGATACGCCAGCGATCTGGTTATCGACGTATTCCATGCGGAAGAGGAATCCGCCATCCTGCCGGATTTGACCACGGCGTTTCCCTGGCCGGTTCAGATAACTACCCGAGGCGAATCCATGGAAGCTGTTCAGGGAGGTATGTTTCGCCGGGGAAGCATCGGTTCGATAGTCATGTTACCGGCAATTCTGGCGCTGGTGCTGGTCGTCCTGGCCACGGTCCGCGACCGGTATGCCCGAAGATATGAGATCGGGTTGCTCAAGGCCCTTGGCTGGGGAACAGGTGACGTTTTTCGGATGAGCCTGTATCGATCCCTGTTCATCGGCGTGCCGGCTGCCGTGTTGGGAAGCGTCGTCGCCTACGGTTTGGTATTCTGGACAGGGGCCGGCTGGGCCGGGCGCTGGTTGCTTGGATGGCGGGAGCTGCCGGTGCACCTGGCCTTGGATGCATCCGGGGCGGCGGTATTGCTCCTGGAGGTGGCCGCCCTGGTCCTCGTTCCTTTTGTGGCGGGCGTTGTCTTTCCGGCGTTGGGCAGCGCTTCGGCGGATGTTCAGGAGTTTCTCGAAACAGGGGCGGTGTGATGACAACCAAGGGGCTCGTGTGCCGCGATGTCAGCCTGTCGCGCAGAAACGCCGAAAACCAGGAACATATGGTTCTGGACGGTATCGATGCGGTCTTCCCGGCGGGAGCGCTGCGGGTTATCGCCGGGCCGACGGGTGCCGGAAAGAGCTCGTTAATCCATGTGCTGGGGGGCTTGTTGCGACCCAGCAGTGGCGAAGTCATTGCCGACGGGGAACCCGTATCCCGATGGATCAGTGCCCATCGGGATCTGTGGCGGCGGAAGGTGGGGATCGTCTTCCAGCAGCCCCATCTGATGACCCGGATTACCGCTCTGGAGAACATCATGCTTCCCCTGGTTCCCCGTGGACGGCCCATCGGTGAAGTTCGCTCCTTGGCCCTTGGCGCCCTCGATCGGTTGGGGGGAATCGGATTGGCCGGGCGCACCGTCTCCTCGCTTTCCGGTGGGGAACGGCAGATAATTTCGATTGCCCGTGCCGTGGCGGTCTCTCCCCGGTTCTTTCTGGCAGATGAACCGACGGCCCATCAGGATGCCCGTGGCCTGGAATGCCTCCTTCGGCTTCTGGAGGAGCTCACCGAGGAGCGGGCAACCGTTGTCGTCACCACCCACGACGTCCGTCTGAAACAGGCGTTTCCCCGCGAGTGCGTTTCCGGCATCGCGAACGGAACATTGATGACATGATGGCCCACCCATTACTGATCGCCGTTGCCCTTCTCGATATGATCAGCCTTGTGGCGGTGCTGTCCGCGGCCGTCACTGCGTTTAAAATTCTACTCAAGTGGAATCCCGGATCTGCCGGCAAAGACCAGATCCGGCTCGAACGCCGGGCCGAAACTTCCGCCATTTCCGGCCGATTCGGTTTGGCCGGTTTTGTTCTCGCCTCCACCATTCTGCTGATCGGTATCTCCAATGTGTTGCCGGACATCGTCCCCGGGGCCATGTGTGGGACAGGGGTGTGTCAGGCCGCTGATGGACTATTCGGGCGCGCGATCATGTTTCGATTGGCCGTTATGGCGGTACTGTTTACATGGCTCGGGTTGGATCGACTAAACCGCAGTCGACCCCGAGCACCACTGACCCTGCTCGGTGCCCGGGTGCTGCTGATCGGCGTTCCGCTTCAGGTCATGGCGATCCTGGATACCTTGCGCGGGAGTCTTTCCCTGAATGTCCGGGCTCCCGTCGACTGTTGCACGCTGGTGTATGATCAGATGAACACCGGGGTCGTCGTGTGGGGATTTCCGGGGGTACCGGAATCTTACGCGGTGTGGGCGTTTATCGTGCTCAGCACCCTGTTGATAGGCTTCGGCACGTCCGTTGCCGCCATCAGCCGGTTCCGAAACACCGTTATGGGTGCCCTGCTGGGGGCCTTGTCGATCCTTTGGGCTCCGGTGGCGGTTTTTGCCCTGATTCATATTTTTTCGGCCTATATCTATGGCGTCTTACAGCACAGCTGCCCATGGTGCCTGTTTCTGGCCGAACACCGCTTTATCGGCATTCCCCTGTTTTTTTGTGTCGCCGTTGTGGCGTTGGAAGGTGGCTTTGCATGGATCGCCGCCGCCCTCCGGGGAACGTATCCAGAGCTGGAAAGGGCATGTTCGGTTCGCATCCAACGAGCCGCACGCCGTCTCGTCGGCACGACGGTCATGTTTTGCCTGATCACGGGGCTGCCTGCAGTCCTCTGGCGGATACGACACGGCGTTTGGATCTCCGGTTAAGTGTATTATCTTTTTCTATTGTGAGAAGACCTAGCTGGAAAATCTTATGAAAACACGTAGCTGGAAAATCGTCGGTATCATCGCCGGCATCCTTTTGGTTATCGCGATTACCCTTGCCGTCGCCCTGCCCATACTGATCGACCCCAATCGATACCACGACGCCATCGTCTCCGAGATTCAAAGGGCGGTCGGCGGCGACATTCGCCTGGGGCGGATGACCTGGGGAATATCAAACGGCGTCTGGTTGGAGGCGGACGGCCTGGCTATTTCAAATGCCCATGCCTTTCCGGGAAGCGCGACCCTCTCCCGCGTCTACGTCAAGGCATCGATTCCACCCCTGCTGTCGAGAAAATTCGTCCTGACGGATCTCATCCTCGAAGGCCCGAAAGCCAGTGTGATGCTTGCCCCCGGCAACCGCAGGGCATCTTCTGTAGCTAAATCCGGACAGCCGGGCCAGGTACCCACGCCGTCGCCGTCGGATTCATCTCCGGAGCTAGAGCTGGAAATAAGATCTGTTTCCATAACCCTCGACCGGGTTGAGTTGGTCGATGCGATGACACTTCCGGAGCAGGAAGTGAAACGCGTTTTCAGAGATGTGATGTTCACCGCGGACAACCTGGTCCCCGGGGGTAAAGTAGATTTCCGCACATCGTTCCAGGACAGCAATCCCAGAGGTCTTGGTCAGCTGACCGCCAGCGGCAGTTTCACGGGGCTGAGCGACTCGTTTACCGTTCAAAACCCGGAACTCCAATGCAAAACCGACGTCACCTCGCTTCATGTCGAAGCCCTCAACGCCTACTTTCCGAACCACCCGGTGGCAAGGGGCTTGGCAGGGGCTATATCCATGACCGCGACCTATGATGGCAACCTGACCGATCGACACCAGATGGGCGGGCGCATCGATCTTGCCCAATTCTCCTACACGGATCCAACGCGCTGGACAGAACCGATTACCGGTGCAGACACCGCCATCACATTCAGCGTAGCCGTCGACCCAAAGAAATTGTCAATGGAAAAACTGACCATCCAACGCGGTGCAAACTCCGCCAGTGCTTCCGGTGTGCTGGAGCCATGGTACCGTAACCCGGTGCTCAGGGATACCCGCATATCCGGGGATCTGGCGTCCCTTCCGGAAGTCGTTCCCCTGATTCCCTGGGAACAGATGGGGCCCGGCGCCGACAGCTTTCGAAAGGCCATGGAGCGGGGCGGAAAAATCACGACCCAACAGGCAGTAATTGCAGACATCGACCTGGCCAAGCCCCCGGCATCTGCCGGGGAGTGGCTGTCAAAGATCGATGCGATTGCGACAGCTGCCGGCGTTTCCGTGCAGCCGATGTCGGACCTTCCCGTTTTCGAGGACATCACCACGGGCATTGCCCTTAAAGACGGCACTGCGGTGTTTACCGGCAGCCGGTTGCGGATCGGTCCGAAGATCGAGTTGACGGGCAAGGGCAGTATTCGAGATCTCGGCGGCAAGCAACCGGTACTCCAGACGGCCGAGTTTGGCACCGCGTTTCCGTTGTCGGCGCTGATTCAGGCGATGCCCTGGAAACGGTTGGGAGACAATGCCGCCATGGTCCGGCAGGTGTTGGAAGGTGGTGGATCGGTGGTGATCGATCGCGCCGTTTTTCGGGATGTTGATCTATCCGACCCGCCCGACACGTTTAAGGCCTTTCTGCCTCGAATCGAGCTGGCGGCAAAGGTGTCCGGGCTGTCGTTACAGCCATCGAAGACAATACCTCAAATCGAAGGTCTCACCGGGATCATCGGTCTTCGCAATTCCACCCTGACGGTTACCAACGCCAAAGGGCGCATCGGCCCGGTCTCTCTACCCGAGATGAACATCAGCGTCACCGACGTCGTTGAAAAACCAAAGCTCACGGTCGTGGCAAAAGGGCCGATGGATATCGCAGCCACCCGGCAGGCATCTGTGGAAAAACTATTGAAGAACTACGGCCTGAAGATTCTCAGCGGATCCGCCGATCTGGATCTCACGGTGAACCTGGACCTGGGCAATCCAAAAAAGTGGCGGGCCACCGGAAATCTAAGTCTCGGTGGTGTCCGGGCCGAAACCTATCCCGCCTCGGTGGTGATGGAGGACCTCCGGGGGAACGTGTTCATCAGCCGGAAGCAGTTCACCACCATCTCGGTGAAGGATATTTCCGCCAGGGTGAATCGCGAACCGGTGAGGCTCTCGGGAACATTCAGCAGGCTGGGTGCACCCGATCCGGTCATCGATGCCAAGGCCTACACCCAGAACCTGGATCTGGGGAACATGCGGGAATTGATCCCGGCACTGAAAAAGACCGACCTTTCCGGGAAGGTCACCATGGACCTGGATGTAACCATTCCCTATGGCGATCCAACCAAATCCCGGCTCAGCGGCACGCTGACGGCACGGCAGATGAACCTGAAAGCGGGCGATACCACGATACAGGAGGCCGATGCCGATCTGCTCATGGCCGGCAACACGGCCACTGTCAAACGCCTGACAGGAAAACTGAACGATCAGCCCCTGTCGATCACCGGTAAAATCGTGAATCCGGCAGCACCCGATATCCAATTGGCCGTTACATCCCCAAATCTGAACCTGGATCGTCTGGTACCCACGGCAACTGCGGCAGAGCCGTCCGAAACTTCCGGGAAAACAGGCAAACCCGCCGAGAAAAAAGCCGATCTACCGCCCATCGCCAAGAAAACCGTTGCCCAGGTGACAGTGACCGCCGAAAAGGGGAAATACAGGGGCCTGGCGTTTCAAAATCTGACCCTCGAAGCGGTCTACGATCGCGGTGTGGTAAAAACCTTTGATCTGAAATTCGGATCCGGCCAGGGGCGTGTGGCTCTGGTCGGGTCGGCGGATGTGCGCAGGCCAGATCAGATTCCCTTTTCCGTGACCCCGGACGTCTCGGCCATCCCCGTGGAGCAGTTGGCGGATGTTATCGGCCTGCCGGAGTCGTCCGTCACCGGTCCTGTTTTCCTGAAAGGCCAACTGAGCGGCCGTACCGGAACCCGGAAAGAGCTCTTGGCGAGCCTGGAGGGCAACCTGGATGCCCAGATGGGGCCGGGGAGTTTCAGCAAGATCGGTCCCTCCGGGAAGCTGATGGCATCCATCCTGTCCCTGACCAGCGTCCAGGGCATTCTGTCCGGAGCCCTGTTTCGCGATTTCGACAAGAAGGGAATGGACTACAAACGCATTACGACCCAGACCGCGTTTTCAAAGGGCATTATGGATGTCAAAAGCCTGGCGTTAAGAGGGGATGCCATGAATGTGGATGGACAGGGACAAATCGATATGGTCAACGACCGGTTGAACCTCGGGATGAATCTGGGCACCCTTGGCCTGATTGGCGGGATCCTGAAAGCCATCCCGTTGTTCGGCAAACCGGTCGACAACCTCACCGAGATTCACGTCGACATCAAAGGCCCTATTGAAAAACCCAATATCCAGATGCAGTTGCTCAAATAACCATGACCCCGATATTTTAATTGATCTCGCAAAAAATTCCGGTCATGTTTACCTTAAACGGCGAGGGACGGCATGAAAAAATCCGTAACTTTTTCTATTTATGTATGCGTGGTGGTGTTCTTATCGGCGTTGCCCGGGACGAGTAACGGGGCCGTCCAAATGGAACACCGTTCGGTTATAGGTGCTGCTCTGATCATTAAACCCACCCACACCCACATTCGGAAAGTAGAAAAAAATGTCGAATTCCGCTCCTACGCCATTGCCGCCGACTCCTCTTCGGTCGAGGAGGCCGGTGACTCTGAAGCGGTTGAGGACGCCGATGACAGTTCGGCCGTTGAGGACGACTGAGGCAACGGTGAAGCAGTTGAAAACGTGGATAACTGCGATCCGGTAAACGATTCACGGACGCAGAACCCTCAATCCGGCGATGTTCTTTCCGGCATTGCCTTCACGGGATGCCACTGTTTCTAAATTGGACGACACCCCCCCGTGGTGTCAAACCCCAGAGGCAGCGTGGCACTGGCAACACGCGCTTCGAACCGAATCTTTTTGTCTGCCATCGGCATGGCGCTGACTTCAGGTACCGAACATGGTTTCTAAGAACCCTAAACAACCAAATGTGCATCTCATATCGTCCCGGCTCAAGAGTCTGTGGTTCCCAATAGCCGTGATCATTGCCGTCATCGTTGCGGTTGCCATCGGTGGACCCCTGCTTGTATCCGACAATCGAACTTCCACCTCCAACGAAACACCGGGTGTCGCGCCGGGAGATGATGCAGTGCGCTCGACCCCGTCAAAATCCGTTCGGGCCCGGTTTCAGAAACTCGTCGGACGCTGGCGCAGGCCCGACGGCGGCTATATACTGGAAATCAACAGCGTCGACCCTGCAGGGAAACTGCAGGCATCCTATTATACTCCGCGTCCCATCAACGTGTCCCTGGCATACGCGGCTCAGGAAGAAGATTACACACGCGTATACGTGGAACTCAGAGATGTGGGGTACCCCGGCGCCACCTACAGCTTGACCTATCACAAGGAGCAGGATGCCTTCGCCGGCCACTATCACCAGCCGGCCGCCGAGCAGACGTATCGGGTAATCTTTCTGCGGCAAAAAGAAAAAGGGGTCAAACCTTGACGGGCTGTTGCCCGAACCGGTTTTATCGAGCCGTCTTTAGCTCCATGACGCATGCTCTTTCAACCAACATGGGAGCATGATTCA
>CAFBRK010000072.1 GCA_903231505.1 Olavius algarvensis associated proteobacterium Delta 3
ATTTTAGCGATATAGAAAGGAAAAGCATCAGACAGCTTAGATAAGGACGTCGAACCAGATAATTAATGAACACCTTTTAGTTTATGACTGATACCTAAACCCCCGCCATTATCGGCGGGGTTTTCTATTTTAAGGCCGTGTCAAAAAGCCGACTTAATTTAAGCCGGCTCTGGTTTGTTGACCATTGAAAACCGCTAAC
>CAFBRK010000073.1 GCA_903231505.1 Olavius algarvensis associated proteobacterium Delta 3
GACGATTCTTTCAAAAAAGGTTTGGAACGCTTTGGTCCCCCACCTGGCCCGAGCTTTGCTCAGTACACTGTGGTCGGGGATGTCATCATCCAGGTCATAACCCAGGAACCATAACCAGTCTAACCGCTCCGGGATGGTGTCCATTAGTTCCCGCTCGGAACGAACGTTGTAAAGCACCAGAAGCAGCATCATCTTGAGA
>CAFBRK010000074.1 GCA_903231505.1 Olavius algarvensis associated proteobacterium Delta 3
GTGAGAAGAACCATAATTAACGTTCCGCCGTGTTAAAGGATGCACCGCCTACCGAATACCAAATACCCAATACCAAATACCTACGTGGGGCAAACCGGCAAACGGGCAAACCGGCCAACCGGCTAACCGGCCAACGGGCAAACCGTACCTACAAGCTTCCTTTCCGCAATATGGCCACCAGCAGCCAAATACCCATGAACGCGGCGGCCATAAAGCCGATGAGACCGATGATGGAGATGCCGTAAAACAGCGGCGGGATCTTGGATATGACAATAAGTGCAGAACCGATAATCAGCCCGGCAATGATGACCGAGAAGGACAACCGGTTGCTGGCCTGATCGTGGGTGGCCAGCATGTCTTCAAAGCCCCGGTGCTCCACCTTGAAGAGCAGTTTCCGCAGACGCGCCATCCGCGAAATCTCCAGAAGATCTTTTGGAAACTGCTCCATGAACCGGATCAGATCCGCCCCCATCCGATAGGCATCTTCAGAAAGCCGCTGGGGACTGAATCGGTCGATCTTGATCTTCTGGACAAAGGGGGTGGCTTTGGTGATCATCTCAAAATCCGGATTCAGCAGAAGCGCCACGCCCTCTATGGTGGCAAGCGCCTTCAACATCAGAAACAGGTCTGGTGGAATTCTGAGATGATACCGGGCCGCCACATTCAGAAGTTCCTGAAGAACCTTGCCCATCTGAATATCCTTGAGGGGTTTGTACAGGTGGCGCCCCATGAAGTCGCCCACATCTCTTTCAAACAGACGGGTGTCGGGTTCTTCTTCCCACAGGGTCAATTTGAGCAGCACCTGTGTGGCCCGGGCCGCATCCTGGTTGACCACGCAGCTCACCAGGTCGACGAACATCTCCCGGGTGTGCAGGTCGATGGATCCCATCATGCCATAATCGAGCATGCAAATGACATTATCGGGAAGCACGAAAATATTCCCCGGATGGGGATCCGCATGGAAGAAGCCGTTTTGGAAAACCTGTCTCAGAAAAAAATCAGCACCCCGGTCGATGACAATCTTCGGGTCGAGTCCGGCTTCCTTCAGCCGGGTCACATTCGAGATCTTGATTCCGTCCACGTATTCCATGGTGAGAATCCGGGGGCCGGAGGCTTCCCGAAACACCTTGGGCACGTAAATAAAGGGATCGTCCAGAAACTGGGAGGCAAACCGCTCCATATTTGTCGCCTCCACGGTAAAATCGATCTCTTTCTCAATGGAGCGCGCAAACTCCTCAACAATCTTCACCGGTTTGTGAAAGGAAATTTCTTCGATATGCCGTTCCATGAGGGTGGCCAAATGAAGCATGATCTCAAGATCGACTTCGATGACCTTTCGGATACCCGGCCGTTGTACCTTGACAGCGACGTCTTCGCCGTCGGTCATCTGCGCACGGTGCACCTGGCCGATTGAGGCCGAGGCGATGGGCTCCGGATCGATGGACGCGAACACCTGGTCCGGCGGCAGAGTCAATTCGGTGAAGAAAATATGCTGCAGGTTTTCGAACGGGGCCGGCGGCACCTTGTCCTGGAGCTTGGCCAGTTCCTTGACAAAGTCGACCGGCACCAGATCCGGTCGGGAAGACACCGCCTGGGCAAGCTTGATGAAGGTCGGCCCCAGTTCTTCAAAGGCCATCCGGATCCGCTCGGCCCGGCTGCGCTTATCCAAAGGCTCACGACGCTTTTGGGTGAGTACTTGTAGGCCGATCTCGATGTACTGATCAATGCGAAGCAGCTCGATCAGGTCGCCGAAACCGTATTTGATCAACACCGCCAGGATCTGGCGATACCGAGCCAGGTGCCGGTAGGTTCTACCGATGACGCCGATTTTCCGAATGCTCAACATGGTTGGTTAAACGGTAACTGGGTGACAGGCTAACCTGGGGGAGACTTTACTTCATTCTCCCCAACAGGGCGCTGGCAATGGTGTTTTTCTGAATTTCTCGTGTCCCCTCGTAGATCTCGGTGATTTTCGCATCCCGGTAGAAGCGCTCCACCTCGTATTCGGTCATGTACCCATATCCGCCCAGCAACTGAATCGCTTCATCACATACCTCCACCGCTGTTCGCGCGGCATACATCTTGGCCATGGAGGTCAGCTTCGGATCAATACGCCCCTGGTCGAAATTCCACGCGGCGTTGTAAGTGATCAACCGTGCCAGTTCAATCTTGGTGGCCATGTCCGCCAGTTTGTGTTGGGTAACCTGGAATTTGGCGATCTTCCTGCCGAATTGTTCCCGTTGTTTGACATAGGACAACGCCCGGTCATAAGCACCCTGGGCCGTGCCGAGGGCCTGGGCCGCCACCTGGATACGGCTTTCGTCGAAAAATTCGAGCACCTGATAAAATCCCTTGCCCTCCTTGCCGATCAGGTTTTCTGCCGGCACCCGCACATCCTTGAAAACGACCTCGGTGGTGGCCATCATCCGGATACCCATCTTCTGACCGACATCGGATGTACTGAGTCCCGGCCGGTCCCCCTCCACCAGGATGACGCTCTGTCCCCGATAGGTAGGGGACGCCTCAGGGTCGGTTTGACACAGCACGGAGTAAAAACCGGCGAGTCCGCCATTGGTGATGAAGATCTTGCTGCCGTTGATAACCCACTCATCTCCGTCCCGGATGGCGGTAGTGTCCATGACGGTGATATCGCTGCCGTGGTCGGGCTCGGTAAACGCACCGGCGGACAACACCTTGGCTTCGGCCACCTGGGGCAAAAACCGCTCCTTGAGGGCATCGCTGCCGAAATGCAGAATCAGCTCCGATGCAAAACTCGACAGGGAAACGGCGCTGCCGATGGTGGAATCCGCCCGACACAGGCCTTCGATAACCAGAATATCCTCCATGGCCCCAAGCCCCTGGCCGGAATACTCCTCCGGGAAATGGACCCCGATCAGCCCGAGGTCTCCGGCTTTCTGCCAGATTTTCCGGGGAAACTCATGGTTTTGTTCCAGCTCCATGGCGAGTTCTTTATCGAACTCACCCTTGGCAAATTCCTTTACGGCTTTCTGAATCTCTTTCTGTGTCTTGCTCAATTCAAAATCCATCGTTGAAACTCCCTCTTCGATCCGGGTAAACCAACGGGCATAGGCCTGAAAATCCTATGTATCGGCCAAAAAACCTAACACACAGCCTATGCAAAAGCAAGACAGGCACGCGCTCGAAGGACGTCCGGCAGGAGCATCATCGATCCCGAAAATGCGATGTCCGGTGCTGCTTCGGGGAGACTGAAATGCCCCTTGACTGTCCGGCAGGAGTAACCTATGTAGCTTTGACTGTCTCTGTACGAACTCGATCGGCAATCCGATCGCCGGTGGCGGACGCTGATCGGGAGTGCTGCTTATTTTTGGGGTTCGAATTTCGAGGAAAGGACATACGTGCCATGGCATTTTCCATAGCATTGGCCGGCAAAGGCGGTACCGGAAAGACGACCCTTGCCGGTCTGTTGATCAAATATCTGGTTAAAACGGGAAAAACCCCGGTACTCGCCGTAGACGCCGACTGTAATGCCAACCTGAACGAGGTTCTCGGTCTGGAGGTTTCGGATACCCTTGGCCATGCTCGGGAAGAGATGAAAAAGGGGCAGGTCCCCAGCGGTATGACAAAGGACGTTTTCATGGAGATGCGTCTCGAGGAGGCAATCGGAGAAACCGAACATTTTGACCTGGTGGTGATGGGGCAGCCGGAAGGGGCCGGTTGCTACTGTGCGGCCAACACCCTGCTGACCAATTTTTTGGAACGTCTGACGGGAAATTACAACTATCTTGTTGTGGACAATGAGGCCGGAATGGAGCACATCAGCCGCTTGACCACCCACGACGTCGATGTGTTGCTGATCGTCTCGGACACATCCAGAAGGGGGCTCCAGGCCGCGGTGCGGATCCATCAGCTGGCCAAAGAGCTGAAAATCGGGGTCGGAAAAAGTTTTCTGATCATCAACCAAACCCGACAGGAACCCTCGAAATCCATGCTGGATATCATCGGCAACAATGGGCTTGAATTAATCGGCACCGTTCCCGAGGACGAAGCGGTTTACGAATACGACATGAACGGGCGTCCGACCATCGAGTTGCCGGAAAACAGTGCATCGGTCCGGGCGGCATTCGATATTTTTAATAGAATCGTTACCTGAGTGGCGAATCATGCATAAAACAGGCCTGCTTTTCGACCAGAGATACCTTCTCCACGATACCGGAAGCTACCATCCTGAAGTCTCGGACCGGTTGCTTGCCGCCTACAAAGGCATCAAGGACAGCGAACTGCTGTCTGATCTGATTCTGTTTCAGGCGATCCCTGCAGACATTCGGTGGATCGAAACGGTGCACGACAGAGCGTACATTGACCGCTTAAATGACGCGTGTGTTTCCGGTAGGAAACAGTTTGATTCGGCCGACTGCCAGATCTGCGCCGAAACGTACGACACCGCCGTTTTGGCGGTGGGCGGGATTCTTCGTGCCATCCGATGGGTGATGAACGGCAAGATCGACAATGCCTTCTGCCCGATTCGCCCGCCGGGCCATCACGCGGAGACGAATCAGGCCATGGGATTCTGCTACTTCAACAATGTGGCCATCGCCGCCCGGTATCTCCAGCAGGAATTCCATATTGAAAAGGTGGGCATCATCGATTTTGACGTCCATCACGGCAACGGCACCCAACACATCTTCGAAAAAGACCCGTCCGTGTTCTACTACTCGATCCACCAGCACCCATCGTTTGCGTACCCGGGAACCGGCCGGGAATTTGAAGAGGGCAGCGGCGAGGGCCTCGGTTTTACGAAAAACTCCCCCGTTCTTCCGGGCGGCGGGGATAAAGAATACCATACGCTGATCCAGCAGGATCTGGTGCCGGCATTTGACCGGTTTCAACCTGATTTTATTCTGGTCTCCACCGGCTTCGACGCGCACATGGACGACGACATGGCGGACATGAATGTGACGTCGGAGGGATTTACGTGGATCATGAGCCGGATTGTCGAACTGGCGGACCGTCATGCAGACGGGCGCATCATTTCTGTATTGGAAGGCGGGTATTCGCTCAAACGGCTTCCGGAACTCGTGGGGCAACACGTCGGGATACTGCTAAACGGAGCGCAGGCCGGGTAGACCACGCGGATAACCAGCCGGACTCCGGCTTTTGGAGGAAAACATGCTAGTCACCAAATCGATGACAAAAAAGGTACTTACCGTCAAAAAGGATGCCGGGCTGTTTGAAATCCGTAATCTCATGAAGGAAAACAATATTCGGCATTTGCCGGTGGTAGACGGGGAGAACCGGCTCATCGGGATCGTAACGGACCGGGACCTTCGAAGTGCGATGCCATACCGGATCTATCGGGAGCCGACAACCGCCAGCGAAGAGAGTGAGCGCATTTCGAAAAAGAAGGTCGCCGACATCATGACCCCCGATCCAATCTCGATCCCGGCCCGATATACCATACAGGATGCCCTGCTCCTGATCGACGCGCATCGGGTGGGGGCGTTCCCTGTTACCGAAGAGGACGGCACCCTGGTCGGAATTGTCTCGGTCCGGGACCTGATTCGGGCATTTATCAACGTACTCGGAATTGGGCAGCCAGGAACCCTGCTGGGCATCGTTGTCGAAGATAAAGTTGGCCAGTTGAAAAGAATCGTCGATGCCATCACGGAAGAGAACATCTCCCTTGGAAGTATTCTGGTTGCCCGATACTGGGATGAACACAAACGAGCAGTATTTCCTTATTTGCTGACCAACAACGTGCGCCGTATCAAGAAGAAATTGGAAGAGCTCGGGTTTCAACTGCTCGATCCGATGGATTGGTATTTTGACAGGGTAAAGAAATAATCCCCTCAGATGAGGCCGAACGTCTTGAAATGCGGAGACATGACCAGTATCCGAGCCTCAATGGCAGCTACGTGACGGTTTGTTGATGGGAGTCCCCGGTTTTTTTCCGCAGCTCAACAGAGAATGACCCCATGGCGACCTCAATCAATGAAGACGCGCCATCTTCTACTCCGCCTTATTCCCAGCTATATATCTACCATTTGAGTGGTTCGTTGCCTCTGAACAGGGATCAATTCTCGGAATCCTTTATCGGCACCTGGGAAGAAGAGGATACCTCGTTTTTGTTTTTCTCGAAACCGGCCGAAGAAATCGTCACGCAGTGGGTGTCGCAGCATCCCGGTGTATCACTGCTGGATGGCTATCAGATGTCCTACGAGCAGTGGCAGGGCGGCGCGGTCACGTCCTACACGGCAGGACGGTTTCACGTCCAACCGCCGTGGGAGGACACCGAAGATGCTTCCCGACCGACCCGGCGTGCCCACCCAAGTATCAGCGGCGGCGGGAACCTCCCGATCCTCCTCGATCCGGGTGTTGTGTTTGGGACCGGTACCCACCCGACAACAAGGGACTGCCTAACGGCACTGGAGACGGCCTTCGCGCAGAAAGAGGCAACCACTGTTCTGGACCTGGGGACCGGCACCGGGCTGCTGGCCATCGCCGCCGCGCGATTGGGTGCCCGCCGAACCATCGCCGTGGACCTCAATCTGCTGGCGGTCCAAACAGCAGCGGAAAACATTCGGAGAAACAGCCTGGAGCATCGAATTATGGCGGTTCAGGGCCGTGCGGAAGAGATGGTGTCCCTATCGGCTGATTTGCTCATCGCAAACATCCACTATGATGTGATGCAACACATTGTCGCTTCCGACGGCTTTTTGCAAAAACGCGGCTATATCCTGTCCGGCATTCTGCGAAGCCAGGCCCGAGAGCTGGAATTCCGAGTGGCCGAACGAAGGCGCCGCGTGATCAGTAAATGGGATCATGAAAACACCTGGTTTACGTTTTACGGCCAGACGGCGTGACACGACATAGGGCTTCCCCAGTACCGGAGGAATAAATGGAATATTTCGAGGATTGAATGCTGCTGCCAACGAAGATATTGGGCATGAAGGGAATTTTTGAAATCACTTCTACCGGGGAATGTTATGGATGAGCTGATTGCCCGAGCCGCCAAAGATCTGACGGCCGCCACCCATGTCGTCGCGCTAACCGGGGCCGGCATATCCGTGGAGAGCGGAATCCCTCCCTTCCGGGGCAAGGGCGGGGTCTGGGAAAAAATCGATCCCATGGAGTATGCCCATATTGACGCGTTCATGAACGATCCGGCCAAGGTATGGCATGTGCTGCTCAAGGACATGACACGCCTCCTGGGGCAGGCGGAACCGAATGATGCCCATATCGCTCTGGGAGAATTGGAAAAACGAGGCACGCTCAAAACCATCATTACCCAGAACGTGGATGGACTGCATCAACGCGCCGGGAACACGGATGTCATCGAATTTCATGGGAGTTTTGCGCAGTACCGATGCCTGACCTGTGAGCAGCAGGAGGCATCCGCCGGCATCGATATACGGGAAATCCCGCCGCGTTGCGCCTGTGGCGGAATATGGAGACCGGAGTGCGTCTTCTTCGGTGAGATGATTCCTCCCCGGCATTTATGGCGCTCGAAGCTGGCGGCAACCCAGTGCGACCTCATGCTGGTTATCGGTACCTCTGCCGTGGTCCAACCGGCTGCCTTCATGCCGGTGGTCGCCAAAGAATCCGGCGCCAGGGTGATCGAAGTCAACCCGGATCCGACGCCGCTGACCGGAAGCATCAGCGATTATCTGATTCAGGGTAATGCTGGAGATGTCATGAGTCGAATACTAAAAGAAATGCCTTAAATAGTTGAATGCCTGAATTGCCTAAAATGCCTAAAATGGAATGTCGTATTCGGCATCCTTTTTATTTTAGGCATTTTAGGCATTTTGAATTTTAGGCATTATTGAAACGCGATCGACCGAAGGGCCGCGCAACTATGCCGGAAACCGAGCACCGTTGGGTCATTGACCTTGAGCTAACCCCTCCTTCCCTGGGAGACAATACCGCCGACGCGGACCGGCTGGTCGCCGGGTTGCAGAAGCAGCTGGGTTCTCCAAACGTCAGCCTCGACAGAACGGCACTGCTGCCGCTTCCGGATCTGCTTCGAAAAAACAATTACCGGGTTCGGTGCATTGTTTGCCGGGACCGGGGTGCGTGGAAGGTCATTTTTGCAACCGGGCCGGCGGATGACCGGCCCATTGCGGGTCTGGCCGTCGATCTGGGCACATCCCGTGTGGTCTTGCGGCTGGTCGGCCTGGCAGACGGTCGGACATTGGCCGAATCCGCTTTTGACAATCCCCAGCTAAACGTCGGCGCCGACATC
Source organism: Olavius algarvensis associated proteobacterium Delta 3 (assembly GCA_903231505.1). Classification (GTDB taxonomy): domain Bacteria; phylum Desulfobacterota; class Desulfobacteria; order Desulfobacterales; family CAFBRK01; genus CAFBRK01. Next base: position 8,225 of record CAFBRK010000074.1, read on the forward strand.
CTGGCCCGGATCCATTATGCCGATACCACCGACGGCCTGGAGCACCTGCAGAAATTGATTGTCGATGGATTGAACCGGCACATGGCCTTGCTGTGCCGGCAGGCGGACATCACCCAAGAGCAGATCCATCTGGCTGCCATCGCCGGCAATACGGCCATGAGCCATCTGTTGTTAGGCACCAATCCACACTGGATGATTCGGGAGCCCTATATTCCGGCGGTGAATCGGCCGGGGCTGACACGGGCATCGGATTTGGGTCTCAACATCCATCCCGGCGGACGTGTGCTGGTCTTTCCGAACATCGGCAGCTATTTTGGCGGCGATCTGATTGCGGGTATCCTGTACTCGGATCTCCACCGTCGGGAGAACACCGCTATCCTTGTCGATGTCGGTACCAATGCAGAGGTAGTGCTGGGCAATCACAACTGGCTCATGGCTTGCGCTGGAGCGGCCGGACCGGCCCTCGAAGGCGGCGTCACGAAAATGGGGATGATGGCCGGGCCGGGTGTCATCGACCGTATCGACATCGACCCGAAAACGCATCAATTTCAGGTACACACCATAGAGAATCAAAAACCCATCGGTATCTGCGGATCCGGGCTGATCGATCTGGCCGCTCAGATGTTTCTGGCCGGCATGATCGACCTGCGGGGCAAACTGGTTCCCGGACGCTGCGACGGTCGGTATCAAGAGAAAGACGGTTTGGGTTACCTGGTCGTGATCGCCGCCGACAGGTCGGGCACCGGCAAAGACCTGACTATCGGCCAGGCGGATTTGGACAGCCTCACCCGATCCAAGGCAGCCATGTTCACCATACTGGAAACGATTACCACCACCGTGGGCGTGGCCATGCAGGATTTATCCAAATTTTATGTGGCCGGCACATTTGGATCGTTCATCCGACCAGCCTCGGCCATCTCCATCGGCATGCTGCCGGACCTGGACATTGACCGCTACAAGCCGCTGGGAAACAGTTCTCTGGGGGGGGCGACCATGGCCCTGATGTCCACAGATGCCGTCGATGAGATCGATGCCATCCAGGAGCGTATCACTTACATGGAACTGAATGTGAACCAGGACTTCATGAATCGGTTCTCCGCTGCGAAATTCTTCCCCCACACGGATCCGAGTCGGTTCCCCTCCGTCCAAGTCTGGCAGGAATAAAATCCCATCGCAAAGACGCAAAGGTCGCAGAGATGATCTGTTTTATGTTTTCCGCTGCCCATTCGAGAGCCTCAGGGCAAGGAGGGCGGAAAACATAAAAGGAGCTTCCTGAAAGAACTTGTCGGAGGCGATATAATCGAAACGCTATTCCTCAAGTGCCACGTTCGGATGCCCGAAGGGCTGCGAATCATTTCATGTGCCGGCGTCTCAGCGGCACATGAAATATACTTTCTCTGCGAACTCTGCGTCTTTAGCGCAGCGGGTGTTAATCCCTTGCGAGCGGCCGTCAGGATAACGGTTCGGTGACGCTGTCCGAAGTGCCGGGAAGCGAAGATGTGGCGGGTTTCCGCCTATAAAGCTCCCAGAGTTGAGACAACAGCATTCCGGCCAACATGAGTGCGCAACCGGTGAATCCTCTGGCGGAGAGCCGCTCACCCAGAAGAATCCATCCTCCCAGGGCGGCAAACACCGCTTCCAGACTCAGAAGAATGGCTGCATGGGCCGGGTGCGCATGGCGCTGGGCGACGACCTGGAGGGTATAGGCGATCCCTACGGACATAACCCCGCCATAAAGGATCGGAACAAGTGCATTGACAATTCCGTCCATGGTCATGGTCTCGAAGATGACGGCCGTGATCAGGCTCAGGGCGGAACAGGCGGCATACTGGAAACAGGCGAGTTTCAGGGAGTCGGTGCGGGGAGACAGCCATCCGATAATCAGCACGTGGCCGGCCCAGAAAAACGCTCCGATCAATTCAAGGAGATCGCCGAAGGCGATGGTAAAATTATCCGTGACGCTCAGCAGGTAGAGTCCCACCGCCGCCAGAAAAGCACCGACCCAGGTCCCGCCGCCCGGTCGCTGTCCCCAGATCAGCCCCAGAATCGGCACGATGACGACATACAATCCCGTGATGAATCCGGCATTGCCGGCTGTTGTATAGACCAGTCCGACCTGCTGAAGAGATGCCCCGGCAAACAGTGCCAGGCCTGTGAGCGCGCCGGCGGCGATCAGTGCCTTTCCACCCACGGGATCGTGAGGCGATTCAAAGCGGTCTCGCCTGCCGGAGTTACGGATGATCATTGGAAGCAGCACGAGGCTGCCGAGCGCAAACCGGATGCCATTGAAGGTAAACGGCCCGACATGATCCATACCGACCCGCTGGGCCACGAAGGCAAAGCCCCAGATCGTGGCGGTCACCAGCAGCAGTGCATCGGATTTTAGGGTGGTGGTTTGCATGAGGTAATTTTCGAAAGCCGTTATCTTGTTTGGTGTTTCTCCCGATGAGCGGGAGAAGAGGGTCCAGGGATCACTCCCACGCAAGTTGAATTTCCAGCGTTTATGTATTTAAAAGCCACAACCGGACGGGAAATGATCCTCTTGATCCGCATCCGGGCGACGGCCGGAAAATGAGCACCATATCTGTCCTTCTGCAGCGGGTCAAGGGAAAGCGGCTCGATGGGACCCGGATATCGTCGCAACCTGCTGAAACGATTTCATGCGTGCTGGGTAACGCCAGGATTTGACAAATGCATGTTCTGCCGCAATCATTTGGCCACATGCTTCTTCAACGAAAGTCACATTTGACATGAACCGTACATCCCGAACCTCGATCCTGTGTCCGAACTGCCGACGCCTTGTCAGCGCCGATGAAGCGCGCTGCCCCCACTGCGGTGAACGGCGGCCCGGCAGCCGATTGAAAAACAACTTTCTCACCCGCCACCTGGCGGAATCGGATCGACTGGTGCGCACCATCATCATCGCCAACGTCGCCATGTTTTGCCTGTCGTTGTTTCTCAACTCCCGGATGCCCGGGTTGTCGATGAATCCCTTTCACGTGCTGTCGCCGGAGAACCGGAGCCTGCTGTTATTGGGCGCCACAGGAACCATCCCCATCGACCGCTTCGGCCGCCTCTGGACACTGATATCGGCCGTGTACCTGCATGGAGGCCTCCTGCACATAGCATTCAACATGCTGGCGTTGAGCCAACTGGCGCCGGTGGTCATCCGTGAGTTCGGCGGTTACCGTGCCTTTAGCATCTACACTCTGGGCGGCGTTGCCGGATATTGGATTTCCTACAGGGCGGGGGTGACCTTTACGATCGGGGCCTCCGGGGCGGTTTGTGCGATGATCGGAGCCCTGCTTTACTACGGTCTGAGTCGGGGGGGACTCTACGGTCAGGCGCTCTTCAAGCAAATCGGCGCGTGGGCGGTCGGTATCTTGCTGTTCGGATTCATGGTGCCGGGAATCAACAACTGGGCCCACGGCGGCGGCGTCCTTGCCGGTGCAGCCCTGGGTTTCTTTCTGGGGTATCGGGAACGCCGAAAAGAGGGCCGCCTTCACCGGATCCTCGGGCATGGTTGCGCCGGGCTGACCCTGGTAATCCTGTCTTATGCCGCCGCTTCAGGCATTTACGACCGCCTCCAGATCGGGGGATAACCATGCGAGAACCCTTTGAGGAGATCGTCAGCCAGATCGGCACCGTGGTTCTGGGAAAGCAGAAACAGATCCAACTTGCCCTGACCTGTCTCCTTGCACGGGGCCATCTTCTCATCGAAGACCTGCCGGGAATCGGAAAAACAACCTTGGCCAAGGTACTGTCCAAATGTCTCGGTCTCCGTTTCCAACGTATCCAGTTCACCAGCGACCTGCTCCCGGGGGACATCCTCGGCACATCGGTCTTCGATCGAAAGAACGGCTCATTTATTTTTCATCCGGGCCCTATCTTTACTCAGGTGCTGCTGGCCGACGAAATCAACCGGGCGACACCCAAAACACAGAGTGCCCTGCTGGAAGCCATGGAAGAGCGTCAGGTGACCGTCGAGGGAAAAACCCGGCGTCTGAAAGAACCCTTCTATGTCATCGCCACCCAAAACCCATTCGAGCAGTCCGGAACCTTTCCCCTGCCCGAGTCCCAGCTGGATCGCTTTCTGATGCGCATCCATCTGGGCTACCCCGGACGTGAAGCGGAAAAAACACTGCTGCAAAAGGGCGATGTGCAGCAAGCGCTTTCCGATTTAAGACCGTTTCTGACCAACGGGAATGTCATGCGCATCCAGGAACAGATTGCGCAAGTTCACGCCTCCGACACACTTCTGGAGTATGTCGAAGATCTGCTCCTGTTTTCACGATCCGCACCCGACTTCGCCCTTGGCCTGTCGCCCCGGGCAGGGTTGTCCATACTACGGGCGGCGCGTTCATGGGCGTTTCTACGGGGGCGAGATTTCGTCCTTCCCGAAGACGTGCAAAAAGTGCTGCCCTGGGTCGTCGCTCACCGGCTCCGCTCAAGAGAAGATTACCGCGAATTTTCCCATGAGAAACTTATGGAAATTCTGCTTCAGGTTCCGGTACCGACCTGACGAAAAAGAACCCGTGCCCAGATGTCCCAACCCGATGCTCCACCAGAGGGGGCCGGTTTGTCCTGGATACTTTCCGGGCATTGGAGTTCTGGAGTATTGGAGTGTCGAAAAAAAGATCTTGTGGCATCCATTGCTCCGTCACTCCATCACCCCGGTTGAATGCATTTCAGGTAGCATCGGTTGTCTCCGACATCGCCCATGGCGCCGGGGTTACATGAACGAACCAACATGAGCCGCCAACTGCGCAACAACACCCAGATGCTTCGCCGGGGTGCCATCTATGTGCTGCCGACCCGCACGGGCCTGGTATTCATCGCAGTGCTGGCAGCGATGCTGATGGGGTCGGTGAATCACAACAACAACTTCGCCTTCCTGCTGACGTTTCTGCTGGCCGGCATTCTCTTCGTGTCGATCTTCGACACCCATCAAAACCTCACCAAACTGGAAATCCAAGCGATCACCGCCTCCCCCGTGTTCCTGAACCGAACGGCATTTTTTGAATGTCTGATCCGGAATCACGGTCCGAAGCGATGCAGCGTGGCGTTTCAATTTCCGGGATATCCGGAACGATTGCTCGCCGATCTGGCCCCTGACAGCATCGACTGCGTGCGGGTGCCCTTGAAACCCATCCGGAGAGGTGTCGTCAAACCGGAAAAAATGCGCATATCCACGCGATACCCTCTGGGCCTGTTTCGAGCATGGGCCTTCATCGCCGTCGGCACCGACTGTATCGTGTATCCGGCACCGGCACCGGGAGCGTTTCGAACCGATCCCGCTCCGGATACCCTTGGCAGCGGCACCGCGCCTTCGAAGGCGAGAGGCTCTGCCGATTTCCAGGGATTGACCGCCTACCAGCCCGGAGATCCCTTGCAGCACATATCCTGGAAGGCGTTCTCCCGAGAGCAGGGGCTCTACGTCAAAACCTTTGCCGACCCGTCAGGGGAGACTATCACACTGGATTGGGGGGCTATCCGGGGGGCCGCTCCGGAACGGAAACTTTCCCGTCTGTGTGACATGGTCTTGAAGGCAGATCGCCTTGGGATGGCCTATGGATTGGCCCTGCCGGGACAACGCATCCCACCCGCCCGGGGAGAGACCCACAAACGTGCCTGCCTGCGATCCCTGGCGCTTTTTGGGAATCCGGAGGCCATGCCGTGAGCAGAAATAGCCTGCAACAGCTTCACCTGCTGATCGCTTCGTTGGCGGTCGCGCTGATGCCCCACGCGTTCCGTCTGCCGGTGTGGGTCACGGTCTGGTGCCTGGCATGCTGGGGATGGGCTATCCTCTGTGCCCGCCGCCAATTTCCCTGGCCGGGTGCAGTGCTTCGCCATGTCCTGGCCATTGCCGGATTCATCGCTGCTCTGGCCACATCCGGATTCCGGTTCGATCGCGAGGTGGGAACCACCATTCTCGTCATTATGGTGGGTTTGAAACCCTTGGAAACCCGCACGTATCGGGACCGCATGATGGCCGTATTCCTGACCTATTTTCTGATTATCACGAACCTGCTCTATTCCAATGCCCTGATCATGCTGCCGTATATGCTCTCGGCGGTGTGGTTGACCACGGCGGTTTTGGTGCACATCAATCATCCGGTCGGCGGCTTCCCTGCCCACACAAAGCTTGCCGGGCGGATGCTGCTATTTGCCGTACCCCTGGCGGTTGTCTTCTTTGTGCTGTTTCCGCGAATACAGGGCAGTCTGTGGCAATTATCCGCCGGTACCGCCGGAGTGACAGGTTTTTCGGAGCGCCTGTCTCCCGGATCGGTTTCTCAGCTCGTCCGAAACGATGATGTGGCCTTCAGGGTGCAATTTTCAGGGAATCCGCCGCCACCGGAACATCTCTACTGGCGGGGCCTGGTGTTTTCGGAATTCGACGGCCGGGGATGGCGGTCGACCGGGCAGACACCGGTTCTTCAGCCTGTGGTAAGCGGAAAGCGGCCCATCGCGTATACGATAACGTTGGAATCCCGTCAGCAGCGATGGCTGTTTGCACTGGACCTTCCGGCAACCGTGCCGCCCCGGGCCATCGCCTTCGATGACCACACGCTGCAATGGAAAGAGGAACGGACCCGACCGCTCCAGTATCGCATGTCGTCTTATCCGGAATTTAACACCGGGCCGCGGCCGCCCGAGGTAAAGATGTTTTTACTTCCCGGGGAACTCGGTAATCCGAAAGCCCGCCAGCTGGCCCGTCAATGGGTGTCCTCGGCAACAGGCCCGGCCGATGTGGTCTCGGCGGCCATGGCATTTTTCCGGGGCAACGGTTTCGCATATACCTTGAATCCCCCGCTTCTGGGAGAGGACGCCATCGATGATTTTCTCTTCGAGACACGGCGGGGATACTGTGAGCACTACGCATCAGCCCTGGCATTTCTCATGCGCAGCGCCGGCATTCCTGCCCGGGTGGTGGGTGGCTATTTAGGAGGCGAGCGAAATCCGTTCGGCGATTACTGGATCGTCCGCCAGTCCGATGCCCACGCCTGGACAGAGATATGGAGCTCCAATACCGGCTGGAGCCGGATCGATCCCACCGCAGTCGTGGCTCCGGAGCGCATCACATCCGGTGTGGCAGCGGCGCTGCCGCCAAATGAGCGCGCCGAAGCCCTGTCCACCGGCCTCAAGGGGCCGTTAGCCCGTGTGTTCCGAAATTTCACCTTGGGGTGGGATGCTGCCAGCTCACTGTGGCGCCGTCAGGTCATCGGCTATACCGCCCTTCGGCAACAACGCCTGTTTTCAAGATTCGGTATCCGCACGCGATCGTCGGGGGGGGTGTTCCGCCTTCTGGCTGCGGGGCTGCTCCTGACGGGTTTGGCGACATGGCTCTACGTGTGGGTGTCTCGTGGGCGTCGACCCTCATTACGGGATCCTGTCAAGGCAGGTTATCAAAGGTTTTGCAGAAAACTGGCCCGTTGCCGGGTGCCCAGGCGACCCGACCAGGGACCCCTGGATTATTTACAGACCATTCGCGACCTGAAACTCGAGCAGGGGGAACGCGCCGAGTCCATCATCCGGCTGTATGTTCGGCTCCGGTATGCGCAACGAGGCTCGAACGAAGACATCCGATCATTCAGCCGCCTTGTCCGCGAGTTTCGACCCGCCCCCCGCCCCTCATAAGATTTATCTGTCTTAGGAGGATAAATCTTCGGGATCGGTATCGGGTTCGGAATCGGTATCGACTTCGAAGATCGTCGTGCTGTTTCGATTCCGATTCCGATACCGATCCCGACGCCGACAGCCTCCGGATGGAAAAAGCCTTGACGGTGGACACCCCCATCGTATATCGACGATTAACGATGAATAACACAGGGGGAGCCCACGGGTTCACCCCGTGGAACCATGGAGACAAGGTGAATGGAAACTGCGGTTGCCGATAGAAAAGACACCCTCGATGTTGAGGACCTGGCCGAATTGTGTCGGGCGCTGGGTCACCCGGCGCGGGTCCGGATCCTGGAATTCCTGAAAAAAATGGACAAATGCATCTGTGGCACGATTGTCGATAGCCTGCCCCTGGCCCAGTCGACCGTCAGCCAGCACCTGAAGCAGCTGAAGTCCGCCGGCCTGGTCAAAGGAGAGATCGAGGGGCCGCGCACCTGCTACTGCCTGGATCGGGAAAGGCTCGATCAATTTAAACAATACGTCGCAAACTTATAAACAGTTTAACTTCAAGGCATAAATATTTTCTAAATTAAAAGCGGAAGTGTATCCAAACATGAAACCTGACTTTCCCCAAGAATCACTCATCACCGAAGACTGCTGCGCCACTTCGAAACCCCTTTGTGAGGGTTCCCCAGCGAATCCGGGGGGTGATGCGGGTGATCCCTGTTGCGGCGGTCCCCCGCAGGAATCCTTCATCACCGGAAACTGCGGCGCCACGTTGAAATCCGCTTGCGATTGTTTGCCGGCTGATCCGACCGGTGACACGGATGAAGTCTGTTGCGGCGGCCCCCCGCCCCCCAAAACCAGTCCCTATGACAAGCCCGGCTACCGGGTGCAGCGGTTCGTGGCGGAGTTTATCGGCACTGCCGTGGGCCCTGTTCCCCGGATCCATTCCCAATGGGGGGTGGCCGACCGGTTCGGTACGATCCTCACCCGCCTGGGCGTCGGGCGACACGACTACCGTGTGGCTCCTGGAATTTACTCGGTCGGCCATCCCGATGCGGAAGCACCGGTGGTGGTCACGGCAAATTTCAAACTGACGTTCGACACGGTGCGACGGGATCTCAACGGGCGGGACCTATGGCTGCTGGTGCTGGACACCCATGGCATCAATGTCTGGTGTGCTGCGGGGAAAGGAACCTTTTCCACCCGGGAAGTTATATCCCGGGTAAACACGAGCGGTCTGGCCCATCTGGTCCAGCATCGAAAACTGATCCTGCCGCAGCTTTGCGCAACGGGCGTATCCGGCCGGGACGTAAAAAAAGGCTGCGATTTCGAAGTCGTCTGGGGCCCGATACGGTCAAAAGATATCGTTCCATTCCTGGATCAGGGGATGACCGCGGACGACACCATGCGGCGAGTGACATTTTCCTTTATGGAACGGCTGGTACTGATACCGGTGGAACTGTCCTATCTGCCCAAACCGACGCTGTGGGTGCTTCTCGCGGCGTTCATCATCTCCGGCATCGGCCCAAGTATTTTTTCCATCCAGGGGGCCCTGTTGAGGGGCGGCATGGCGATGGCCGCCTATCTTGTCGGAGTGATCGCCGGTGCTGCGTTGGTACCCGCACTTCTGCCCTATCTTCCGGGACGGGCCTTTTCCGTCAAGGGCGCCATCACGGGCGTGGTCGCCGGCGCGGTGGTCGCGTTGTTCTTTTCCTGGCATACAAACGGCTGGGGCATGGTCGGTTTAATACTCTGGTCCACCGCCATCAGCTCCTACCTGGCCATGAACTTTACCGGATCCACGCCGTTTACATCTCCATCCGGGGTAGAAAAAGAAATGCGCCGGGCCATCCCGATTCAGGCCGCATCAGCCCTGGCTGCAGTGGCGGTATGGATTACTTCAGGGTTTATCGCTTAACTCGAGATTGAGGTATAGAAAGGTCCTTGTATGAAAGAGTTCCGATATCTTCCCGATGTGACGACGCTGAAACTGGATCGGGAGTTGTGCATCGGGTGCGGCATTTGCCATCTGGTCTGCCCCCATGGGGTGTTTGAACCGGATGGAAACGTCATGGAGATTGTCGATTTGAACGGATGCATGGAATGCGGCGCCTGTTCCCATAATTGTCCGGTCGATGCGATCTCCGTAAACCCGGGTGTCGGGTGTGCCTCCCTGATCATCAATACCTGGCTCAAGGACAAAAGGATCACGAAAAGTTCCGGAGGCGGGTGTTGTTGCTAGATTGGCCTCGTTTTACTTCGGTTATATAAATGCCTGAAACGCCGGAAATGCCTAAATTGCCTAAAATGAGAAGTGGAGCGCTTCGTGAATCTGGATCTCTATATCCCTTTTGTACTGGCGGCAACGATAATCCTCATCATACCGGGACCGACAATCCTTCTGGTCATCAGTCAGGCGGTAGCCCATGGGCGCAGGTCCGTGGTACCCCTTGTGGCGGGTGTACTTTTGGGGGATTTTACGGCAATGACGTTATCTCTGTTAGGGCTCGGGGCGATAATGTCTGCATCGGCAGCCCTTTTTAGCATATTCAAATGGGTAGGAGCCTTTTATTTGATTTATCTTGGAATCAAACTCTGGAGAGTAGACCCAAAAAGCAATTCTGTCCAGGATAACAAAAGAAATGACTCACATGGATCCCTGTTACGCAGTTCATATATCGTCACGGCCCTGAACCCAAAGAGCATTGCCTTTTTTGTCGCATTCCTTCCACAATTTATTGACCCGGTGAAACCAGCACTTCCGCAGCTAACCCTACTCGGGGGCACCTTTTTAATCCTGGCCACGGTCAACGCCGCCCTATATGCGATATTCGCCGGTCAACTGGGTGAGCACATGAGAAAGAAACAGGTCCGCAAGTGGTTCAGCCGTTGCGGCGGAACTGCGTTAATTGGAGCGGGTATATTCACTGCCGGCATGCAGCGTACCTCCTGATCGGATATCAACGCCCTTTTCTCAACGCATCAGCCCTTCAATGACACCCGTCTTCATCGGATTCAAAATTTTCGTTCCCATGAAAGTGAAAACATCGAGCTCACGTTTGAATTTTCACAGAAATGTAGAAAGGTCACAAACAACGGGCCAATTAGCGAAGTTGATCAAATGAGCTTACCCCTGAAATTTGAGCTTCTCGGAATCATTTTTATTTTCTTTGCGGGGTCTGCTTTTCACTTTATCTACGAATGGTCTGGATATCGGAAAATCGTGGCATTATTCGGTGCCGTACACGAAAGTACTTGGGAACACCTCAAATTAGCGTTCTGGCCGGACCTTTTAGTTGCATTGAAGGAGTACCCTTCTATCGGAGATAAGATGAATAACTTCTGGGTTGGAAAAAGCATCGGGTTATTTGCGATGCCTGTCCTTATTGTGATGATTTTTTACAGTTACACGGCTATTTTCCCCCACATGCGTTTTTGTTTGAAGATCCTCGGTCTCACCAGTATGGAATATAGATATGAGTTCATACATCTGAAGACGCTCTTGCAGAAAATGGGGATATCCATTTTATGTGTACACCTCTTAAATCCGCATTCGATCTAGCCCGCAATAAAAAAGTGTAAAAAGCGTCACGAGGTTCTTCGGTTCGTCGTTAAATTCAACAACGTCTCCCCAACTAGGATCGGCCAACATTGACTTTCTTATAAGTTACAATATCTTTAATAATAAACCATTGCGGCCGTATTGATCCGCTGCCCACAGCGTCTTTCTGCGAGACAGTGTGGGCCCTGTCTCTGAAACCGTCATGAAGGATCTCGAAGGGATCGCCTTAATCTGAACCACCTTGGATTGTGACGTGTTCGATACCGGCGAGACCCGGGGAACCGGCTCGAGTGAGCCATCGGCATAACGGACCCCCCTGTCTCCCTTTGTACACAAACGGGCCGCAAGCAATTAATCGATCGATTTCGACGTCGTGGAGTGTATCCCCATGTTGCCGACAAACGCTGAGGATGCAGATCCCGACAGGCTTGAAGCACAACATGGACAATGAAAGCTTCATTCATTGACCGGCCTGGCGGCTGGAGTAGGAACGCAATCCCCATATAAAAAACAAACGGCAAGGCACCAACATACTTGAGCCATCACAGAGAGGAGCAAGGGGAAGTGAGGAACCGACCGTTCACATGGTATTGCGGATCGATCTGCCTGTTGGCGGCCACTCTGATACTTTTTGTTGCGGGCTGCAGCGGTGACGCGGACTACAAGCCCGTCGATCTCACCCAGACCATCAAGGTCAAGGCGATGGAGGATTACATTGCCGAGAAAGATACACTGCGCGTTGCGGTGGCGGCAATGATTTCCCCCAAGGAAACCCTGGTCTATTATCAGCAGCTGCTCGATTATATCGGCGATCAGTTGGGATACACGGTTCGGCTCGTCCAGCGAAAGACCTACGGTGAAGTTAATGAACTGTTTCCGAAACGCCAGGTCGATCTGGCGTTTATCTGCACCGGACCCTACGCCCTGGGAAAGGATATGTTCGGTTTTGAAGCCCTGGCGACCCCGATCGTCCGCGGTGAGCCTTTCTATCGATCCTATCTCATCGTAAACAAAAACAGCCCCTACAAAAGCCTGGCGGATTTGCGCGGCAGGATGTTTGCCTTTACCGATCCCGAGTCGAACACCGGAACCCTGGTGCCGAACTTCTGGCTCGGCGAAATGAACGAGCATCCGTCCGATTTTTTCGGTAGTGTGGCATATACCTACAGCCACGACAATTCCATAATGGCCGTTGCAAAAGGCCTTGTCGATGGTGCTGCGGTCGATGGACACAAATGGGAATATTACCGAATCCGAAACCCCTACTATACGGACATGACGCGTGTCATCCGGCGCTCCGAGCCTTTCGGAAGCCCGCCACTGGTGGCATCCGTGTATTTGCCCGAAGATGTGAAGGCCCGGATCCGGGATCTGCTGTACTCTATGCATGACGACAAAAAAGGAAAAGCGATTCTTGGTGAATTGATGATTGAACGGTTTGTTGCGCCCAAGGAAGAGTGGTATGAGACGACGCGCAGAATCTATCGGCAATTGCGGAACCGCATGATGGAGGCATCCGATGAGGCCCAAGACTCTTAAACGGTCCATCATGCTGGCCGTCGCGCTGCTGATCGTCGCCAGCGCGACGGGGATCTCCCAGATTGTGGCCCACCGATACGGTCAGAGCCTCGTCAGGGCAGCCACCACCCGGGCAGAAAATATATCGCACACAATCTTGCGCTTATCGCCGCGGACAAGGTGCTTATCAACGATCTGGTGGCCCTCCAGAAACTTCTGGACGACCAGATGGCTGCCGAATCAGGGCTCGTTTACCTGTTCGTGAGCAAAGGTGGAAGTGTCATCACCCACACCTTCGGTGACGGAATGCCGGTGCGGCTGATTGATGCCAATCTCCCGCTTCACCCAAACAGCGGGCACCTGGAAAAACTGATCACCCAGGACGGGGAACATATTCTGGACGTTGCCTGGCCGATTTTCGACGGCAAAGCCGGGATTCTTCGATTGGGCCTTTCTGAAGAGCCGCTTCGAAGGCAGGTGGCAGACCTCTGGCTGAGGATGAGCCTGACGACCGGTGTCATCGTATTGATATCTCTTTTTGTCAGCCATTTGCTGATCAATCGGCTGACCTGGCCCTTGGTCAGGCTGACAAGAGCGGCTGAAGAAATTGACGCGGGCACGCTGGACAGCCAGGTTGACATCGAAGGCCGTGAGGAAATCACCAAGCTGGCTCGCGCCTTCAATGGCATGCTTTTGCGGATCCAAACGTATACGAAACAGCTGAAGGAGTATAATGTCAGGTTGGAGCGGAAAAATCTGGAACTGGACCGGGCCCACCGGCAATTGCAGACCTCATTTTCCATTTCACAAAAACTAGCCTCGCTTCCAGGGCTGAATCCGATATGCCAGTTTCTGCTTCGGACCTTAACGGGTATCGTGGAGTGCCGTGAGATGAGCTTGCTGGTTTTCAACAGTGCCGAACGTCGCATCACCCTTGCGACACCCAGGGCCCTCCAGAGTGTTGACTCCGAAACCTACGACGATGTCTACGACGCATTGGCCAGACACACCGAAATGTCGATTATCGGACAGGCCGACATTTCGAAGCTGCATTTGCCGGAACCCCTTGACCGATCGAACCAGATTGCGCTGTTTCCGATCCGATATCACGATATGTCGCTCGGGGCCTTGATTGTGACCTGCCCCGGAGATTGCCGATGCGTCCGGCATGAGCTCGATATCGTTACAATGATCCTCAATCAAGCCGCCGGTGCGATCCATCGCGCCAAGATCCATGAAGAAGAGATTCGTGATCTTCGACTACGTGTGGAGGCAGATACCGGCTTTAGCGGACTGGTCGGCAAGGACCCGAGCATGCAGGTGGTATTCAAACTGATCGAAGACGTGGCGCCAACCGATACTACGGTTTTAATTCAGGGGGAAAGCGGCACCGGAAAGGAACTAGTCGCCCAGGCCATCCACGATAAGAGCCATCGGCATGGCAGCCCCTTTGTGATCATCAATTGTTCAGCCTACCCTTCCACCCTTCTGGAAAGCGAGCTGTTCGGTCATGAGAAAGGAGCCTTTACCGGAGCCCTGCGCCGCAAGAGGGGAAAGTTTGAGCGGGCTGACGGAGGCACGGTTTTTATGGATGAAATCGGGGAGATCGATCCGGCCGCCCAGACGAAATTGCTTCGTGTTCTGCAGCAGCAGACCATCAACCGGTTGGGCGGCGGCCGATCGATGAAGGTCAACGTGCGGATTCTGGCCGCCACCAACAAGAACCTCCTCGAGGAAGTACACAGGGGAACCTTTAGAGAGGATCTTTTCTACAGGCTGAATGTGATACCGATACAGCTACCGCCATTGAGAGATCGCCGGAGGGACATCCACTTGCTGGCCAGGCATTTTCTGGCCAAATTTGCCCATGAGCAGGATAAACCCATTACGGGGTTCCGAAGCGACGCGATGAAGCGCCTGCTCGACTATTCGTGGCCGGGCAATGTGCGGGAGCTGGAGAACACCATCGAACATGCGGTCGTTCTGGCCAAAGGTGCCCTGATTGAACCGAAGGATCTCCCGGCCCCGGTCGCCGCGGCAACCACCTCTCCTGATCCCAAGGCCGTCCGCAGCATCGTGCATTCCGAGGAAAACCTGATTCAAAAAGTGCTCAGGGAGTGCCAATGGAACAAGACCGAAGCCGCCCGGCGTCTTGGTATCAGTCGAAGCACCCTTTATGAGAAGTTAAAAAAATATCAGATCATGGATCCCACGGTCCACTGATCCCCTGGAGGTCAATTCCTTGTCAATGGCAGCCTTCGCCTGGGATAACCCCTTGCCCGGCTGTTATAGCAGTCGTCATAAATGTTCCGATTGAAGAAGGTACGGGTCCGGGGTCTGGATCTTCCCGCTGTTTGCAGCAATCGTCCCTTGCTGTCCGGTCGTTGTTTGAAAGGTTCGTCCGGATATCGGACATCATAACAATTTAAAATTATATCATTTTAACTATCTTCAGGATTTCAATGTCCGAAAATCGGACATCTGAAACGCGTTTGAGATTCACATCTCCTCCTCCGGCAGTGATGCCCTGCGCAACAACCTAATCGGCGATCACGATCCCATATATTCATAACATATCAAAATTTCTACAAAATATTCTATTTTGAAACCCCGTTAAACCGAACAGATACATCGGGACATGCTGTTGTGGCATCAAATTTGCGGATGCATGTGCACGATGTGACTCGGTGGTGGTCGGAGGACTCTAAAAATTGTCCAACCAGTCGATATCTTACGGAAAAATTTTAATTCTCAGCACAGATGAAGAGGAGGTCAAGACCCTCATCCATGAGATTGAACACATGAACTACCTGGTCCAGGCATTCGGAGCCATAGCCGATTTCAAGGATCAACTCCGTGCGGAACCCTGTCTCGCCGGGATTCTCGACATCGACAGCGTACCCCTGGACAACCGCACCATTCGGGAACTGACGGTCCTGTTCCCTTCCGTCGGTTTTTTATGCACATCAAGAGAACGTTTTCATCCCCAACTCAAGGAAGCCATCAGTTTTCACATTTTCGCATGTTTATACAAACCGGTAGATCCGGACGAACTGCTTTACTGGTTGAGATGCATCCGGGAAAGCGAGGCGGAATCGAGTGATCCACCGGCGGCTCCGCGCTAAAGCCGAATTCCTGGCCTCACGGATTTGGCGCCGGCGCATCGGTTCGACGCAACAACAAGCAATCACGGGGAGGTAAAATGGAAAACTCGAAGATCAAACGCAACGACCTGATGCAGGAATTTCTCGACAATATTTCCCTGTCGCGAAGATCCTTCATCAAGGCATCAGCGACCACCGGGGCCGCATTTGCTTTGGGAACAGGACTCAAGCCTGAACTCAAGGCATTTGCAGCCGCAGGAGACGTTTCCAACGGAAAGGGGCAGTGGCTGCCGGCGACCTGCCAGGGGTGCACGTCATGGTGTTCCAAGCAAGTTTATGTGGTCGACGGCAGAGCCGTCAAGATCCGTGGAAATCCCAATTCAAATGTCAACGTGGGAGCAGGCTGTGTGAGGTCTCACCTGTCCCTGCAACAGGTCTATGACCCGGATCGGATCAAGACACCGATGAAGCGGACCAACCCGAAAAAGGGCCGTAATGAAGATCCCAGGTTTGTTCCGATCACCTGGGACGAGGCGCTGGGCACCATCGCCGACAACATTATGGAGCTTCGGAAAAATAATGAAACCCATAAGTACATGCTCATGCGAGGGCGGTATTCCTATATGCGGGATGTACTTTATGACCGAATGACCAAAATCATCGGTTCTCCCAACAACATTTCCCACAGTTCCCTGTGTGCCGAAGCGGAAAAGTTCGGCCCTTACTACACCGAGGGGATCTGGAGCTACCGGCAGTACGACGTTTTGAATTCCCATTACATCTTGCTATGGGGAGCCGATCCCCTGGCGGCCAACCGGCAGGTTTCCTATTATTCGAAAGTCTGGGGGGACGTTGTAGACAAGGCCACCATCGCCATCGTCGAACCTCGATTGTCGGCATCGGCAGGCAAGGCCGATGAGTGGCTTCCCATCAAACCGGGCGAGGACGGTGCCCTGGCCGTTGCCCTATCTCACGTGTTGCTCGCCGAAGGGCTCTGGTACAAGCCGTTTGTCGGGGATTTCAAGGAAGGCAAAAACCTGTTCATCAGCGGGCAGACGGTGGATGAGGACACATTTGAAGAGCTTCACACCAACGGTATCGTCCAATACTGGAACCTTGAATTAAAGGATAAGACACCGGAATGGGCGGCGGCCATAACAGGGATTCCCGCCGAGCAGATTCTCCGTGTGGCCAGAGGATTCGGCGTGGCGGCACCCCACGCCATATCATGGCTGGGCGGCGGTCCCTGTATGCAGGTCCGCGGCGGATATACGGCCATGGCGGTCCACGCGCTCAACGGCATTGTGGGTGGGGTAGACAATTTCGGCGGCACCATGAAAGCGAACAAGGAGTATACGTCGAAGTTCCCGAAGCCGAACAAGTTCATGGACGATATCGCCAAAAAGGGCAAGAAACACGAAAAGATCGATCAGCGCGGCCGGCTTCATATCCCCTGCATAAAATCCGGAAAACCCGGCGCGGGGGTCATCACCAATAACGCCGCCGACGGCATCCTGAACGAAGATCCCTACGAAATTAAAGTGGCTATCGGCTACATGAACAATTTTTCGTTTTCCGCCCCCCAGCCGGAACGCTGGGAACGGGCCCTCTCCAAAATCCCGTTTTTGGTCCATATCACCACCAACGCGTCTGAATTTTCCTGGTTTTCCGACATCGTTTTGCCGGATACCCACCACATGTTCGAAAAATGGGGATATGTCAAAGCCATCGGCAACGGCTATCGCCATGTCACGCTGATGCAGCCCATCGTTAAAAACCTATGGGATTACAAAATCGACGAAACCGAAATCCCCTGGTTGATCGCCGAGAAATTGTCCGAGCGCGGGTTCGACAACCTGTTGCGACACTACAAGACGTACAAGGATCCGGAAACCGGGAAAGAGCCGGAAAACGAGAAAGACTTCGCCTTGTATGCCTTGAAATACGCCACCCAGAATCTCTGGGATCCTTCCAAGTACAAGGGCGGCGACAAGTTCAACGGATGGGAGGAATTTCGGAAGGTCGGCGTGTGGAACTCGAATCCGTATCCGCATCGCAAGCGCTGGGGAAACATGAAGACCAAAACCAAAAAGTTCGAATTCTACAGCGAAACGCTCAAGGCGGCTCTTGAAAAACACGCTGAAAAGCATGGCGTTTCGGTCGACGACGTGATGGAGGCAACAAATTATTTGGCGCGCGGTGAACAGGCCTTTATCCCCCATTATGAAGAGCCCTACATTCTCGGAGATGAAAAAACCTATCCGTTTATCCATGTGGATCATAAATCCCGTCTCAATCGTGAAGGCAGATCGGCCAATTGCTCCTGGTATTTTGAATTCAAGGATCTGGATCCCGGTGATGACGTCTGGGATGACGTGGCCAAGATCAATCCGATGGATGCCCAAAAACTCGGTATCAAGACAGGGGATCAAATACGGCTCGCATCGCCCACCGGGAGTCTGGTCTGCACGGCCAAACTCTGGGAAGGGGTTCGCCCCGGCACAGTGGCCAAGTGTTACGGCCAGGGGCACTGGGCCTACGGCCAGCTGGCCTCAAAAGAATTTGGAAAGGTGCCGCGCGGGGGCAGCAGCAATGACCTGATTCCCGCGCAGTATGAGGCATTGAGCGGCAGTTCCGCATATTATGCCGTAACCCGGATAAAAATCGAGAAGGTATAAGGAGGCAAACAAATGCCAAGATATGCGATGGTCATCGACCTCCAACGGTGTGTCGGCTGCGGGTCTTGCAGCATTTCGTGTCGAAATGAAAACAACGTGTCCGAAGGAATCTATTGGTCACACAAAATCACAGAGACGTCGGGTACATTTCCCAACGTCCGTTATCACTACATACCGACGCTCTGCAATCACTGCACGAATGCGCCCTGTGCCCAGGGGTGTCCCACCAACGCCATGCACAAGCTCGACAACGGCATCACCATGCACGATCCGAAAAAGTGCATCGGCTGCAGGTACTGTATGATCAATTGCCCTTACGGCGTGATCTATTTCAACTGGAAAGACGCCCATCCCTCGTGGAGGGGAAACAAAGCGGTGATACAGGGGGCGACCAGCTCCCCCGCCGAGGAAGTGCGCAAGGTGGGTGGCAACGGAACGCCGTACTACAATCCCGAACGGGACGAAACGCTTCCCGGCATACGACCGAAAGGGGTCGTTGAAAAATGTACTTTTTGCGATCACCGTCTCAAAAGAGACAAACTGCCAAGTTGTGTCGAATCCTGCCCGGCCGATGCCAGAATCTTTGGAGACCTTGACGATCCTCAAAGTCAGGTGAACCAATTGCTTGGAAAATTCAGACCTTTTCGACTGAAGGAAGCGCTGGGGACCGAACCTGCGGTGTTTTACATCAGAGATTTCAGCGCAGCCGGTTACCCAAGGACAAAAGGAGGGATTTAAATGAAACGTCAACTGTGGATCGGTATTCTTGTCGCAGGCATCCTGCTGGGGCTTTGGACGACTTTCAAAGTATACACGGCCGGCTTTACGGTGTATGCAAAAACAGACGTGCTGGTATGGACGCTGCCATTGTCGACCTATATCTTTTTGAGTCTGACAAGCGCCGGACTGGCTTTTGTTTCTTCAATCCCGGTTGTTTTCGGTATCAAGCGGTACGAAGCAATTGAAAAACGTACGGTTTACCTTGAAATTGCAGTCCTGCTCGGTTCCTTTGTGTGCCTTATTCTGCACCTTGGCGCACCATTGAAGGTCGTTTATATTCTTCTGTCACCCAATCCGTCATCCCCACTGTGGTGGCTGGCCGTGCTCTACATGGTCTACTTCGTTCTTCTGGTGGCCGCATTCTGGAGAATACATACTGGGAAGATGAGCAGAGCACTCGGTACCCTCGTGTTTCTGATAGCCATTTTTACATCCACGACCCTGGGTTGGTTGTTGGGAATGACCGATGCGAGACCATCTTTAAATGCATCGTTTTTCTCGTTTTATTTTCCGCTTACCGGCTTTGCTTCGGGGTTGGCTGCTTTGATTCTGTTCTGTATTTTGGATGAAGAGTTGTCGGGGCAGGAGAGATCGGAAGGACACACGGTGTTATACAACGAGGCTGCCAGATTGATGGGTATCACAGCAGGCATGGTCCTGGTGTTATTCTTGTGGCGCACGATTAGCGGCGGGATTTCATCTACCGCGATAGAATATGGGGCCTTCAGACATATGATCGGATCCATACCATATAACATCGAGTTCTGGCTGGGTCTGGTGGTCCCGACGGTGTTGATGCTGATTCCTTCAATTCGAGCCACTGCTTGGGGCAAATTGACCGCCAGCGCCTTATTGCTCGTCGGCATGTTTGCCGGGCGGTTGGAATTTGTGCTGAGCGGCGTGGTCCGGCCCCTGGGACAGATGGCCGAAGGCCGCCCTGAAATCGTAAGTTATATACCGACCGTATACGAGGTCCTGGTGGCGTTGTTCGGGCTGTCGGTCATGTTGTTGATCTATACGCTGGGTGAGCGATACCTGAAACTCGAAGCCGTTCCGGAATGATGCTTCGGTTCGATATTTCCATAGTTATGTAGTCCCGTCCTTCCGTTCTCTTCTCCGAACAGTCGAGGGCGGCGAGCCTGACAAACTTGATTTGTAAAGTTTGACGGAGATTCACAATGAATAATGCTGACCTGCTGAAATATGAGAAAGCTCGCGGCACCGCCTACAAGAATATCGCAGCATGTTATCACCCGCCCGGCATCGGTTTACATGAAACGTTGATGGAACTCGAACGCCAGGCAGAGATCCTGGGTTCGGAGGTTTCTCCTCATGTTGAAGTGATGCGGAGCGGATTTGCCGGCCGGGCAGATGACATCGATGACCTTTGTGTCGACTTTGCGCGGCTATTTATCGGGCCGTATGCCCTGCTGGCGCCGCCCTACGGGTCGGTATATCTGGACGGCGAGCGCAGAGTAATGGGTAACTCAACGATGCATGTACGCTCGTTTTACAGTGACGCCGGGCTTGAGCTCTCTGCCCAGTTCAAAGAACCTCCGGATCATATTTTGCCGCGGAGCTCGAGTTCATGCATTTCCTGGTTTTCAAGGAAGTTGAGGCAACGTTGACTCGTCATATGGACCGGGCCTTCGAATACGTTGATCAGCAGAGCGTGTTTATAAAAAACCATATTGCCGTCTGGGTCCCCCGGTTCGTCCAACAGGTGCTTAAGAATGCGGATACCGGATTCTATAAAAATCTGGCTCTGGCAACAGATCTGTTTATCAAAGTCGAACATGATCGGTTTCTCTCCCTCACATCCGGAGCCGGCGGCGAAGCCCTGCAGGAATCTACATTACGTTAATTTAGGAGACGATGATCGTGAAGGCCTTTCATGAACTGTTGAAAACCTCCGCCGGAGCCCACGGACATCTTTGCCCGGGGCAGGTCGTGGGCGTCCGCATGGCCATGCTGGGATGCCGGCTGATCGGCCTGGATGAACCGACCCGCCGGGACCAGATCAAGAAATTGATCGTATACGTCGAAATGGACCGCTGCACGGCCGACGCGGTGGCCCACGTCACCGGCGTAAAGCTGGGACGCCGGAGCCTGAAATTCATGGATTACGGGATCATGGCGGCGACGTTCGTCAATCTGGAAACGGGCCAGGCATTCCGGGTGATTTCCACCGAGGAAGCGCGCAGCCTCGCCGCCCTCTATGCGCCGGAGGTGGAGGAAAAATCGGCCCGGCAGCTGGAGGCCTACAAGCGGATGCCCGACAGCGTGCTGTTTCGCGTGCAGCGGGTAAACGTAAAGTTTAACGAGTGGGATCTGCCGGGGCCGACCCGCAGCAAAGTTTCCTGCAGCCGCTGCGGGCAGGTGGTCCGGGATCGGCGGGAGCTGGTCGAAGGCGGTCGGACATTGTGCAAGCCGTGTTCGAAAACCTGTTATTTCTCCCACGCGCAGGAAGTGGCGTGGCCCGAAATGAACTTTGTGCCGGAGCCCACCGCTGGAAGGTGCGATCGGAACATCAAGCGACATCGTCGCGTTTCATAAAAGCGTTGCACGCTTTTTTTCGCGCTGGAATAACATCTTAAACACGAGGAGAGCATGCCGTGTTAAAGAAAATCAAAGTCGAAGATGCCGTCGGAACCCATCTGGCCCACGATATCACTGAAATCCGGCCCGGAGAATTCAAGGGCCCCGCCTTTCGAAAAGGCCACGAAGTCTGCAATGAAGACATCTGCCGCCTGCAAAAGCTGGGGAAACACCACCTGTATCTCATCGATCTGGACGAAGACGAGATCCATGAGAACCAGGCGGCATCGATTCTGGCGAACAGCCTGGCCGGAGAAGGTATCGTCTGGGAAGACAACTCGAAGGAGGGGAAAATCGGACTTCACGCGGGATGCGACGGCCTGCTGACCATTGACGCCGCCGCCCTGGCGGCATTCAATATGGTCGATGAAGTCATGTGCGCCACCCTGCACAGTCACACACTGGTCAAAAAAGGTGAACTGGTTGCGGCCACCCGCGCCATTCCGCTGGTGATGAAACGGGCGCCGGTGGAGCGTGCTGCCGCCATTGCGGCCCAAAACGGGGGGGTGCTGTCCGTCAACGCCTTGCGAAGGGCCAGGGCCGGTTTGGTCATCACAGGCAGCGAGGTTTTCCACGGTCTGATCGAAGACAAATTCGCTCCCACGCTTACCGAAAAGATCACCGGCTTCGGTTCTGAAGTGACAGGTGTTCGGTTCGCTCCGGATGATGAAACAGTCATCGCAAAGGCCATTGAGGATCACCTGACGTCCGGTTGCGATCTGCTCCTGGTGTCCGGCGGGATGAGCGTCGATCCGGATGATGTCACCCGTAAAGCCATTCGGATAGCCGGAGCCGGCGAAGTGCATTACGGTGCCGCAGCACTTCCCGGCGCCATGTTTCTCGTGGCCGACATCGGCGGCGTACCGCTTTTGGGGGTCCCTGCCTGCGGACTGCACCACCGGATTACGGTACTCGATCTGGTCCTGCCGCGGATTCTGGCCGGAGAAAATATCGGCAAGAAGGAGCTGGCCTTTATCGGTCACGGGGGCCTGTGCAAAGACTGCCCGGAGTGCACGTATCCGCATTGCCCCTTCGGGAAAGGAATGTAAGGGATTCAAACATGAAATCCGACCGCATATCCATCTGTTTTAAACAGCGGTCGCCGGCAAACCGCGGCGGCACCATTTGAGCTCATCGACCGGAATGCGAAGGAACAACCACGGGATGGACGCTATCGGAGGTTGAAGATGCAGTCTCAGCAAACGGCACCCGATCCATATAGAAATACGCCTAAAATCGCCTCGGTCTCCAGGAAACCGCCTGTTGTGTGTATTGCCGGATTTTCCGGTGCCGGGAAAACGACGGTGACTGTGGGACTGGTGGCGGAATTCACATGCCGCGGGCTGCGTGTGGCGACCATCAAACACGATGTGCACGGCTTCGAGATGGACCAGCCGGGCAAAGACAGCTGGCGTCACAAGCGTGCCGGAGCTGCGGCCACGATCGTCACCTCTCCGACAAAAGTCGGCATCGTTATGGATGCGGATCATGATCACCATCCGTTGGAGCTGCTGCCGATGCTAAGCGGCATGGATCTTGTCCTGGTTGAAGGATTCAAACGGGCGCAATTGCCGAAAATCGAGGTGTTTCGCCCGGAACGCAACAAACCGCCGGCATGTCGAAACGATCCGAACCTGATGGCCGTCGTCTGCGATTCCCCGCTGGGATGGAACGTCCCCCGATTCGGCAGTGATAATGTCGAAGGGCTTTCCGAGTTTATTGCCAGACAATTCGATCTGTTTGCTGCTCTGAAAAACCCGTGCCGCCAAGCGGCTTGCTGATGGCCCCTCCGGCCGCCCCTTCTCACGAAGTCTGACGAGCGAACAGGGCCCCCTGCAATGGGAAGGTGGGAAGCGCTCACCAGGACACCGACGCAAGAGATGGATTCATGCCATTGGACCAGTTTCTGTTTACCTTTCCCACATCCAGGGTAACCACCTATGTGTTTGTTCCGTTTGTCGTGGCGTTTGCCATCTCTTTTTTTTCCTCTACGGCCGGCATTGTTTTCATCATTGCAGCCAGATACATTCTCCAGTACTTTTGAAAAAGGGGGCGTTTCATGGAAGATCCCGTCCGATTTCGGCCGGAGTTGGGACATACCATTGAATCCGGTGCCAAGGCGGACAGCCGCCTTTGCTGGACGTGCGGCTCGTGCGATTCCGAGTGCCCGGTGAACATTGCCACGGGACGGCTGCGGCCCCGGAACATCGTCCGGATGGCCTCTTTGGGAATGCTGGAGGAACTTTTATGTCATTCTGAAATATGGTACTGCCTGACGTGTCGTCGCTGTGAGCAGATCTGCCCCAACGCCGTGAAGCCGTCGGCAATTATCGAATACCTCCGGATGGAAATGATCTCCCGCGAGTGGATCTCCTGGGAAACATTTCAGCGATACCGGGATCTGTTCGCCCGGTTTCAGCGCGTGCGATGGCGCGCTGCCGCCGCGTGCCTGGGTGGAGACGTCGCGGATGTGACCCAACACCGCTGGCAAAGATGGCTGGAGGACCCCCTGCCGGTGTTCTCAGAAAAGATCATCTCCGGGAATGTGATTCACGCGTTCAACACCTATCGGGGCCCCATGGAAAGGGCGCACATCCGGCTCTGTTTCACATGCGGCGAATGCAGCAGCGCCTGCCCGATTGCCTGCCACAGGGATGTTTTCGATCCAAGAACGGTTTTCCGGATGGCCCATTTGGGCCTCGAAGAGGAGCTGTTCCGCTCGCCCGCGCTTTGGCTCTGCCTGGGCTGTGGCCGCTGTACCGATGCGTGTACTCAAACCGTCGACGGATGCGAAATAATCCAGTCGCTCCGGGCAGAAGCCATTGAAAGCGGAGCCGTCGACCGGGATCTTGTTTTCCGGATAGAGGCGTCGAATCGGAACATCTTTCCATGGTTCCTGGAAGAAGTCGACAGACTGCTCGGACATTCAACGAAGCCGGCTGCAGGCTGCCTTCGGAGGGCGTATGCATGACAATGCCGCACACCGGCGCTCGGCCCGATCGGATGTGAACAGAAGACATCGGATTGGAGACCGGGGCGATCACTTTCTCAGGCGCGTGGAGGGTGAAACGGGGGCCAACCTGTCCGCTTGTTACCAGTGCGAGCGCTGCACCAACGCGTGCCCGGTGAGCGCGTTTATGGACGTCAAACCGCACCAGGTCATTCGATATATCCAACTCGGATGGCGAGAAACCCTTCTGGCGTCTTCCACCGTGTGGGTGTGCCTGTCGTGCGAAATGTGCACCACCTACTGTCCCAATGAGGTGGGTGTGGCAGAGACGATCAATCACCTCCGCAAAATGGCCACCCATTCGACAATACGTCCGAAAGAGCCCCATCTCGCCGTGTTTCACCAAACCTTTCTGGAAGAACTTCAACGATTTGGCCGTGTGAACGAATTCTGGCTGATGGGCGCCCTCAATCTAAAACCCGGCGTTTTGAAGGACAAGATCCGAAGTGGCGCCTTGAGACAGGAGATCGAACTGGGCTATACGCTGTGGCGCCTCGGGAAACTGAAACTCATCCCGCACCGATGCAAGGCCGTTAGAGGGATCCGGGCACTCTATCGAAACCGCTACGCGGAGAAAGACTGATGAAGCTGGCGTTTTATCCGGGTTGTTCTCTTGAAGGCATGGCCCGGGATTATGCCGACTCCATCGATGCTGTTTTCCGCAGTCTGGAAATCGGACTTGTTGAGATAGACGACTGGTCCTGCTGCGGAGCGACGGCCGCCCATAGTTTGAGTGAAATGATGGCCGTGGCGCTGCCGGCTCGAAATATTGCCGCAGCGGAAAAAATGGGGCTCGATGTCGTCGTGCCCTGCGCAAACTGTTTCAACCGGATGCGTTTTTCCCAGGCCATGATTCGAAAAGGGATCTTTGACGTTCCCTGGTCGGTTACCGGAAAGACCCGGATCCATGACATGACCCGTTTTCTGTCCCGGGACGACATGATCGAAAAAATCCGCAGGCGCCTTCTCAGACCGCTTTCCGGGCTAAAGCTGATCAGCTACTACGGCTGCCAGATGGTCCGTCCTCCCAGGATCACCGGTTTTACCGATTACGAAAATCCGCAGACTCTGGATCGGCTGGCGGCCGCTGCAGGCGCAGACGTGTTGGACTGGTCCTACAAAACCACATGCTGCGGGGCCAGCATCGGGATCGGCCGGCGGGACATTCAGGAGGCCCTGACCCGGAAGCTGCTCGCCAAGGCCGTCCGGACCGGCGCGGACGCCATTGTGGTGTCCTGCCCGCTCTGTCAGTCCAACTTGGATTCCATTCAGGCGGACGCCGGCGGTCGGAAACTCCCGATCTTTTATTTTACGGAAGTGCTCAGACTGGCCCTGACCCGCGTGGGCCGATCCCAGAGATGGCTCCGCACGCACATCGCCGATCCGGTCCCTTTACTACGGGCAAGAAGGCTGCTCCCATGACCCCGGATCCCAGGGCGCATCGCACCCGCCGCCGGCCGGAGGGGAAGGTTCTCGTCATGGGCGGCGGCATCCAGTGTGCACTCGACCTGGCCGACACCGGTTTTTTCGTCTATCTGGTCGATCAGGCGTTCACGGTGGGTGGCACCATGGCCTGCCTGGACAAGACCTTTCCCACCAACGACTGCTCCACCTGCATGTTCTCTCCAAAACTGGTGCGGGTGGCCGGTCATCCCAACATCGAAATTCTGTCCAACAGTCAGCTTCTCGAACTGGAAGGAGAGCCGGGACGGTTTGTTGCCCACATCGAAAAGGGGCCCCGCTACATCAACCTGGAAAAGTGCGTCGCTTGCGGCCAGTGCGCCGAAAAATGCCCCAAGAAGGTGCCGGACGCATTCAACGGAAATTTAGGCCTGCGAAAGGCGGCCTTTGTGACCTTTCCCCAGGCGGTGCCGCTAAAATACGCTCTGGATGCCGAGAACTGCCTGTATCTGACGCGGGGCCGCTGCGGTCTGTGCAAGAAAATCTGCCCGACAGATGCCGTGGAGTTCGATCAGAAGCCGGAGACGATGACCCTCACGGTCGGAGCCGCGGTGCTGTCCGTCGGTTTTGAACCGGCACTGACACCCCGCCACGGCGAGTATGGTTTCGGCCGTTACAGGAACGTGATTACCTCCCTGCAATACGAACGCCTGTTGTCGGCGACCGGGCCCTTTGCCGGCCACCTGAAGCGTCCCTCCGACGGCAGCACGCCCCGGCGGGTGGCATGGATCCAGTGTGTGCTCTCCAGAGACGCCGCTCGGAACCGGCCGTTCTGCTCGTCAGTCTGCTGCATGCATGCCGCCAAGCAGGCCGTATTGACCCGAAGCCATCTTCCCGAGACCGAGGCCGTGATCTATTTCATGGATATCCGCGCCCATGGAAAGGGCTTCGATGACTATGTGGACCGGGCCCGATACCGGCACGGGGTTCAGTATCGGCGTTCGATGATCTCCCAAGTGTACCAGGACCCCGAGAACGAAAACCTGATCATCGAAACCTTCGATCACCGGCTGAACCGAAAAACGGAAGAAGAATTCGATCTGGTCGTGCTCTCCAGCGGGTTCCAGCCTCCTGGATCGTGGCGCGATCTGTGCACGAGACTGCACCTGACGGTCAATCCGTACGGGTTTGCCACCGCACCCTTTGATGAACCGGTGGCCACCAACCGTGCCGGCGTATTCGTCTGTGGAGGCATCGAGTCGCCCAAGGACATCCCCGAAACCGTCGTCCAGGCCGGAACCGCCGCCGCAGAAATTTCAATCCTTCTTTCAGACGCCCGCCACACCGCGGTCTCTCAACCTAAAATCACCGCCGATCCAACAACCGACGGGGAGCCACGGGTCGGCGTCTTTGTCTGCTATTGCGGATCGAACATCGCCGGGGTGGTCCGAATTCCCGAAGTGTTGGATCGTCTCCGTCAAATGCCGGAGGTCGCCCACGCCGAGGATTTCATGTTCACCTGTTCTGCGGAAACCCTGGACCGACTGATCGAGGTGATCCGGAAACAGCATCTGAACCGGATTGTCGTGGCGGCCTGCTCTCCAAAGACCCACGAATCGCTGTTTCGAGATGCCCTGCGCAGAGCGGGTCTGAACCCCTATCTGGTTACCATGGCCAATATTCGGAACCAGTGTTCCTGGGTGCATCCGAGAGAACCCCAACAGGCGACAGAAAAGTCGCTTTCCTTGATTTTGGCGGCGGTGCGGCAGGCCGGCTATCTGGAGCCGCTGACGGACCAGCGTTATCTCGTAACACCTGCAGCAATGGTTGTCGGTGGCGGTATTTCAGGCATGACCGCCGCACTGACAGTCGCCGACCAGGGCTTCGGGGTTCACCTGGTGGAGCAGGACCAGCGGCTCGGGGGGTTCGCCCACAGCCTGACAGAGACCCTAGAAGGAGATTCACCACAGCAGTTAATCCGTCGCCTGGAGCGCCGCGTGCTGATCCATCCGAATATCGACGTTCACCTGAACAGCCGGCTGACCGCCCACGACGGTCAGGTCGGTGCTTTCCGCGGGGTCGTGGAAGAGGCAGGCCAACCAGAGCCCGTCGATTACGGAGCCGTCATCGTGGCAACGGGAGGACAGGCCTATGAGCCCGATGAGCACGGTTACGGAAAAGACGATCGCGTGCTCACCCAGGTGGAGCTGGCCCGCCGTATCCAGGCCGACCCGGATCAGGTCCGCGGCCTTCAGCGGGTGGTGATGATCCAGTGCATCGGATCACGCAACGCAGATTTCGGTTACTGCAGCAGGGTGTGTTGCAGTGCCGCGATGAAAAACAGCATCTCCCTGAAAGAAGCCAACCCGGATGTCCAGGTCGTGGTTCTCTACCGGGACCTGAGGACATTCGGTTTCAAGGAGCTCTATTACCTGGATGCCCGGCGCCGGGGAGTGCTCTTCTTCCGTTTCATCCCAGAAGAACCCCCTCGGGTGAAAACAAACGGAACCGGAAAAATTATCGTAGACTTCACAGATCGGAGCTCACTTCATGACTTTCGCGTTGATGCCGATATGGTCGTGCTCAGCGCCGGCATCCGTCCACATGAAGCTTCCGGGCAGCTCGCCGGCCTGCTGAAGCTTCCCCTGACCCCCGAGGGCTTTTTCATGGAAGCCCATGTCAAGCTGCAGCCGATGGAATTCTCATCTCCGGGCATTTATCTTGCCGGCCTGGCCCACAGCCCGCGCTTTATTTCCGAATCGATCGCCATGGCCGCGGGGGCGGCCCAGCAGGCCATCAAGGTCCTTTGTCGAAACGAAATAACGACGTCGGCCACCGTGGCCGAGGTCGACCCGGATCGCTGCACCGCTTGTGTGATTTGCGTGCGCGTCTGTCCGTTCGAGGCGCCATTTATCAACACAGACGGGGTTTCGGAAATTCCTCCGCCAAAATGCCGGGGCTGTGGCATCTGCACGGCCGAGTGCCCGGCACAGGCCATCACCCTGAAACACAGCACGGACAATCAAATTGAAGCCCAGATCAAGGCTATTGCTGCGGGAGAATTGGGATGACAGCGCGCATAGGATTCGATGAAGCCCTGCACCTGACCATGGCACATATTTCGGCACTGGCACCGGTTGAGGTGTCCATCGAAAAAGCCCTCAACCGGGTGCTGGCACAGGATCTGGTTGCCGCGGTGGACGCCCCCTCCGCCGACGTATCCCTGAAGGACGGGTATGCCATACGGTCTAGCAACATCGAATCGGAGGCCTCCGAACGTTCGGTTTCCCTGAAACTGAAGGGGCTGGCCGGCGCCGGCGACGGAGTCAGGCTCGAGCTGCCGGGGGGGTGTGCGGCTAGAATTCTCACCGGCGCACGTCTTCCAATCGGTGCCGACACCGTGGTTGCCGAAGAATTTGTAACCGTCACGGAACATCACGTGGCGATTCCGACCGATTCGGTCCAGGGCATGAACGTACTGCCCCGGGGCACCGACGTGTCTGCCGGCACGCGGGTGCTGCGCGCAGGCGTGTTGTTGACACCCGGACGGATCGGGCTGCTGGCCGCGGCCGGGCTGCACCGCATCGCTGCAATCCGGATACCCCGGGTCAGCCTGGTGGCCACCGGAAACGAAATTCGCATGCCCGGCTCACCCCTGGACTCGGGGCAGCTATACGCCAGCAACCTCTTCACTCTGGATGCCTGGTGCCGTCAACGCGGCATGTCGAGTACTCTAAACATCGTCGGAGATCACCGGACCGAGTTGCGAGGCGCTGTCGAGGAGAGTGTCGCCACCCACGATGCCGTGATTACCAGCGGTGGTGCGTGGACTGGAGACCGCGACTGGATGGCCCGGGTCATGGATGAGCTGGGATGGGAAAAAATTTACCACCGGGTTCGTTTGGGCCCTGGAAAGGCGGCCGGCTTCGGCATCCTTCAGGGCAAACCCGTCTTTCTTCTGCCGGGGGGGCCTCCTTCAAATCTATTGGCATTTCTGCTGCTGGCGCTGCCGGGTTTAATGAAACTCGCGGGCCATCCCTCGCCGGGCTTGGTTAAGGTCCCGGCAATACTATCTTGTCCGGTAGCGGGTCATTCCGGCTGGACCCAGGCCATTTTCGGTCATTTTGACCCAACAGGGAACAGTGCGGAATTCCGGCCGCTGGAAGGTGCCAGCAGACTGATAAAGCTTGCCGAGGCAAACGGCCTGCTGTTGATTCCGGAAGAACGGACCCGGATCGCTAATGGCGAATCCATAACCGTTCAACGTTTAGCCTGAAACCCGATCCAAAGCGGGTCCATGGGTTCCTATGGAAAATGATAACTTCGTGCGGCGGCATAATTCTATCCGGTGGACAGAACACCCGGATGAACGGGCGCAACAAAGCCTTTGTGGAAATCGGCGGACAGCGGTTTGTGGAGCGAATCGCAGGCGCCCTTTCCGAGGTATTGACAGAGTGCCTTCTGGTAACCCGTGAACCGGCGCAATACACGGGATTGAATCTCCGGGTCGTCGAGGACATCTTTCAGGCGCGATCGCCCCTGACCGGTATCCATAGCGGTCTGGTCCATCTGAGGTCAGCGTTCGGGGTATGTGTCAGTTGTGACATGCCACTGTTACGCAGCGGTGTCATCCGCCTGCTGGAGGAAGCGATTGAAAGACATTACGATATCGTCGTTCCCGCCACCGGGACATTTTATCAGCCCCTTTGCGCTGTTTATTCAAAGAGCTGCATTCCATTTATCGAGGACCAGCTCAATGAAAACGACCTGAAAGTGGACCGTCTGTTTCGGAAGGTTCGTGTCAAAAAGATTCCCTACGAGTTGATCGAGACGGTCGACCCGGGCCTTGATTCCTTTTTCAATGTCAATACGCCGGAGGATATCGGCACTGCCGTCGCGCTACTGCAAAAGGAATCGGAAGGTTTCCCCGGTTAGGGGATAACGGCAGGCATGCCGCCCGCAACAGAAAGCTTCAGGGATTCTATCGAAACCGACAGAGACCACCGGAGGACCAGGGAAACTGATGGTTACCGCGGTAATATACCACGGCAATTGCTAACTGCCGCCCATATGCCGCATGGAGAAGACAGTGAAGTCTGATATTTGTATACTCGGAGAACCCGTTGAAGATTTTTTTGTTCGAATGGAAGAATTCCATGGATACCGCTCGCCGGGGATATTGGTCGGGAGCCTGATGCTGGAAGCGGCCTTGCAACGCATAGGGCATGTCCCCTATTTGAATGTCGTGACCGAAACCGTCGTTTGTCTCCCGGATGCGGTACAGTTATTGACGCCCTGCACCTATGGAAACGGGTTTTTGCAGGTTCTGGATTGGGGCAAGTTCGCGCTTACCGCCTATGACCGTGATAGTTTGGACGGCGCCCGGGCGTGGCTCAACCATGACCTGTTGACAGACTATCCCCTCATAAATAGCTGGTTCGAACGGACCGGGTATAAACGGGAAAAGCCCCCGTTTTCAGAATTGGCGGAAGAAATACTTTCAACCGGTCCGGAATTGATACGCTGTCAAGAAGTAAAACTTCTACACCCCCTCAAAAATAGGCGTCCAATGCCTACCGGCCGCTGTTCCAAATGCGGAGAATCTTATACGCTCCACCACGGTTCACGATGCCCGGCCTGTCAAGGAAAGTCCTATTACAGCCTCGGCGCCAACAAAGAGCTCTATGCGTAACCTTGATCTGACAAACGCTGTAGGCATTTGCCCGACACGGCAAATATATAAATATATAAGGGGTCACTGAGATATTCAATAAGTCGTAATAATCAACAACGTCCCCTAATTTTTCGGTCGATGCGATTTCCGTAAACCCGGATGTCGGTTGTGCCTCCCTGATCATCAATACCTGGCTCCACGAAAAGGGTATCAAAAAGGGTTCCGGAAGTGGTTGTTTTTGCTGAATGGGACCCGTTTCACTTTGGGTATATAAATGCCTGAAACGCCGGAAGTGCCTAAATTAACTAAAATGAAAGGCGTTGGACTATTGGAGGACGCCATTTTTCATCTGGGTAAAATGGGGTCAGGTCTTGCCGGGCTGTTGCCCAAATAGCCATTGAATCGCATGGTTTTAGTTGCTAGGTGTTCATAAACCACTCGAGCACTGAGGTAA
>CAFBRK010000075.1 GCA_903231505.1 Olavius algarvensis associated proteobacterium Delta 3
GCTGCTTCTGGTGCTTTACAACGTTCGTTCCGAGCGGGAACTAATGGACACCATCCCGGAGCGGTTAGACTGGTTATGGTTCCTGGGATATGACCTGGATGATGACATCCC
>CAFBRK010000076.1 GCA_903231505.1 Olavius algarvensis associated proteobacterium Delta 3
GGACACACGCAGACAGACACAGACATTTGAGCCGAGCGATCCTCCGTCGCTTTTAGCTATGGCGGGACAAGCATGCTCGGCTCAAACAAGTCATCGCTTCGCGAAATAGGATTCTGGAATTGCCCGAAGGGCATCGAGTCAAATAGCAGGCCAAGCCCCGGCTGCGGGATTATAAAATCGGCCGGCTAAAGACAGCTCTCAGCCCTCTGATTCCTGAAACCTGAAACC
>CAFBRK010000077.1 GCA_903231505.1 Olavius algarvensis associated proteobacterium Delta 3
ATCATAATCGGTTACCTCAGTGCTCGAGTGGTTTATGAACACCTAGCAACTAAAACCATGCGATTCAATGGCTATTTGGGCAACAGCCCGTTGCATTATAATTCAGTCACACCCAGGCTTTAGTGTAGTGACTGATTTGTCGACCATCGACCATCCGATATTGATGGTCATTTTGAGCAGCATTTCACGATATCCCGGAGCATCAATATAAAATGTAATAATGCAACGGGCTGTTGCCCGAACCGGTTTTATCGAGCCGTCTTTAGCTCCATGACGCATGCTCTTTCAACCAACATGGGAGCATGATTTAATTGCG
>CAFBRK010000078.1 GCA_903231505.1 Olavius algarvensis associated proteobacterium Delta 3
CCTCAGTGCTCGAGTGGTTTATGAACACCTAGCAACTAAAACCATGCGATTCAATGGCTATTTGGGCAACAGCCCGGCAAGACCTGACCCCATTTTTTTTGCCTGATTAAACCCTGTTTCAAAAACTTCGCAAAGCGCCTATTTTCCTGTGTAGTCGATTCAACCTGTTTTGAGAGGAGGAAAGAAATGAACCGGTTAAACGTGTTCTTCGGGCTGGTTTTAATTCTGATCCTCGGGCCTATCATTGCCGCCCTTGTCATCATCAATCCCTTCGGGCCCTTCCCCTCTAAACAAATACACCAGGAGCGGCGATTTAGCACTACCGGGGCTCAAGGCACCGGTGACGGTTCATCGCGATGAAAAAGGCATGGCGTATATTTATGCTCAGGATTTGGAAGATTTATATTTTGCTCAGGGCTTTGTGGCCGCCCAGGACCGCCTTTTTCAGATGGCATTGACCAGCCTTTTTGCATCCGGCCGAATATCCGAGCTGGCCGGAGAGAAAGCCAGAGATCTAGACATCAGAATGCGAACGTTGGGCTTCTACCGGAACGCAAAAATACATGCCGCCTTGCTCAATGATGACACGCGAATGTTTCTGCAAAGATACGCGGACGGCGTCAACGCATTTATCCAGACACGCCCGCAAGATATTCACCTGGAATTCAAGCTGGCCGGCATCAAACCCACCCCCTGGCAGATTGCGGACTCATTGGCGATTTTATATTATATGGGGTGGAATAGCGCGGCCAACGTCAGATCTGAAGTCATCACCCAGATGCTGGTTGAAAAGCTTGGCGCGGCCAAGGCGGCCGAGATTTTTCCCCTCAACATCAACCCAGACGACGCGTCCCGGTCAGATGCTGCTACTCCCGACCCATCCATTCAAACAGGCCGACTGGGTATTGAGTTCAATCAACGCCTGCTTTCTTATTTCGATGACATCCCGCTGAAGATTGGAAGCAATATCTGGGCAACCGGTCCGGATCTTTCGTCCGGCGGGAAACCCATTTTGGCCAACGACCCCCACCTGGCGGCCACGATCTTGCCGGGTCCCTGGTACCCTTGCGGTTTGATCACACCCGATGCGCGGGCAGTCGGGGTAACCATTGCCGGCACCGCCGGGATGGTCGTCGGTCGGACCAACCATATGGCCATTGGAATAACCAACGCCTACGGGGACACCCAGGATCTTTACATCGAAACGGTGGATCCCGCCAACCCGCAAAACTACCTTGAAGGCGATCAATCCGCACCGTTTTACGTGATCGAAGAAACGCTCAAAATCAAAGACAATGCAGCTCCCGGCGGATTTCGGGAAGAGAAGATCAAGATCCGGCTGACCCGCCGGGGCCCGGTCATCTCCGGTATCATGCCCGGATTGAAAACCGACAAGGTGATATCGCTGAGGTGGTCTAGTTTCGAAGCCATGGGACCTACTTTAGGCTTTGAGCGCGTCCTGAGGTGTCGCACCATAACGGAGTTGCGTCAGGCGCTGCAAGATGTCAATCAAATCGCCTTGAATGTTGTTTTTGCCGATTACCGGGGGAACATCGGCTGGCAGACCACCGGCAAGCTTCCCATCCGCACCCAGGGTGAAAGTCTGGTCCCTTATGCGGTCAAAGACGGAAAGGACAACTGGACCGGTTGGATACCGTGGCAAGCGATGCCCCACGCCGTCAATCCCGACCGCGGCTGGATCGGCAACTGCAACCACCTGACCGTCCGCCGGGATTACCCCCATCACTACACCACCTATGCTGCGGCGTCCTATCGATATCGGCGTCTTATCGAGCTGCTGGATACTCCCGGCAAAAAATCGGTGGACGACCATTGGCAATTCCAAAGCGACGCGGTCAATCCGATGGCCGCAAAAATTGCTCCGGTCATGGCCCGGGCGCTGTTGGCCCGTGAGGACACCCGCAAGATGGGCCGGATTCTCTCGGCATGGGATTTCATCGACCATCCGGACCAGGCCGCTCCAACCGTATTCCAGGCGGTGTACCGTCATTTCGCGATGCTGGTTTATACCGACGAACTGGGCGAAGCGCTCGCTAGAACCATGCTCGAAAGCTGGTATTTCTGGCAGGAGCGGCTTCAACAAATGGTGCTCAATGGCAACTCTCCCTGGTTTGACAACGTCACCACCCGGGACACAAAGGAAACCCGGGACGATCTCTTCCATCAGGCGGCCATCAACGCCGCCGAAGATCTGGCGTCTAAATTCGGGGATAATCCTGCCAAATGGCTATGGGGCAAAGTTCATGTGTTTGAGTTTGTCAGCCCCATCCGGCGCTCGGGACCCGGCAAGGAATGGCTGGGCGGTGGCTCCTATCCGTCCCCCGGTTCCGGAGAAACCCTTTGGCGGGGAGTCTACGATTTCTACGCCCCCTTTAAAATTACGATCTCAGCGTCCCTGCGCATGGTGGCCGACCTGGCGGATCCCGATAAAATTGTGGCGGTTCTGCCCGGCGGTGTCACCGGCCGGCAATTTGATCCCCACTTCACCGACCAGGTCAAATCGTTTATGGCCGGCGAAAAGGTGCACTGGTGGTTCAGCGATAACGCCATCAAGGAACACACCCAGCACACCCTGAGTTTGAATCCGCAGTAGAAACGTAAACCGGTTCGGTGGTCTAGCGTTCCAAGGACGGCCGCCTGAAAAAATACGTCGATGCCCTGGAGTGGCCCCACTAACCCGAACAATTCATGAAATCTTTTCTACACTATGGGTAAATTTATGGAATTTTGGGTACTTGAACCGAAAGTACAGCAGAATCGGCAGGGTGAAGACGGTAACCTTTGATTTTTTACAGAAAAGCAGAAAAGATTTCCCCCTTTGGGCGCTCCCTGAGGAATCCATTGGCAAGGCACTCAAGGGTGAAGCCGTAGTCAACCTACTGCAAATCCTTGATAACGCAGCCAATGGATTCCTCAGGGAGCGTGAAATATCCGGGTTAAAGGACGTCGGGATATGCATGCACTCTCGGTTATGAATACCCATGTACCCAACACGGGCGAACAGGCAGACTTCGCCATAGTGGTCTATGGCTGTGACTGCTGAAATGATCCCCTATTACCGGTATTACAGCGACGCGGCCGGGGCAGGCGGCATAAATCCGGAGTCGATGAAGACATTACTTGCCGGACGGACGGTCAAAAAATATAGGCGTTGACAATGCCGGGTGCCGGTGCGATGAGTTTATCCAGAGAGGAGGGCCTCCCCCGCCCCAAGATGTTCTGTTTTCTTTCGCAGATTATACAATTCTAATCATTCCATACGGCCCGCTTTCAATCTTTTCCATTGTTACCACGTTGTCGGACGCCGTCCACCGGATGCCCCTGTTTTACCTGAATCTTGATTGAAACTTAAAAAGAATATGGACACACGTTATCCTTTCCAAATGGTATACGAATGCCAACGTACCGGAGTCATCGGAATCGGTATCGACTTCGAAGATAACCGTCCTGTCTCGATTCCGATACCGATAGCGATCCCGACGCCGAGCATCTATGGGTGCGCATTCTCTCGACACGGTGTTGTGTTGACAGAAACACGCTTTACGTAAACGGAACATATCTTTGGCAACAGCTATAACTTTGATGGATGACAAACATTAAGTCGTTCGCGGGATAATAAAGGAGGAGAATATGGCGACCCAACCGGTGACGCAACGAGATTCTTTCACAAGCAAGATAGGAATTATTGCAGCCGTGGCCGGATCGGCTGTCGGGCTCGGTAATATTTGGAAATTCCCTTATATTACCGGTGTTTTTGGCGGGGGCGCGTTTGTTCTGGTGTATTTGATATGTATCGCGCTAATTGGTCTGCCGGTGATGTTATCCGAATTTATAATCGGTCGCAAAGCCCAAAGAAACGCGGTGGGTTCATTTAAAAAACTGGCGCCGGGAACGCTCTGGTTTATGCCCGGAATAATGGGACTTGTGGCCGCATTTATGATCCTTGCCTTCTATGGCGTGGTTGCCGGATGGACACTTGAATACTTGCTAAAATCTGTTCTCAACGCGTTTGCGGGGAAAAATCCCGCCGACTTGGAAGGCATGTTCGGGGGCTTCATCAGCCAAGTCACCAAGCCGATCATTTGGCAATGTGTATTTATGGGATTAACCGGTTGGATTGTCCTGGCCGGCATCAAAGGCGGTATCGAGAGAGCCTCTAAATTACTAATGCCGATTTTGTTGATGATCATCATTATTCTCGATATTCGCGCGATCACCCTTCCCGGAGCCGCGGAGGGTTTAGCTTTCCTGTTCAAACCCGATTTTTCCAAGCTGTCTGCCGAAGGGATGCTAAGTGCATTGGGACATGCGTTTTTTTCACTCAGTTTAGGTATGGGTACCTTAATTACCTACAGTTCTTACATGGGTAAGCGAGAGAATCTTGCGACCACCGCAGTTCAAGTAACCGTTGCCGACACGGTTATTGCTCTATTGGCCGGAATTGCCATATTCCCGGCGGTATTTGCATTCGGAATTGAGCCGGGAGCGGGACCGGGTCTGGTTTTTATAACCCTGCCCAATGTATTCCAGCAAATGCCCGGCGGATATTTCTTTTGTTTGCTGTTTTTTTTATTGTTGGCCGTTGCGGCGTTGACATCATCCATATCCATTCTCGAAGTTGTGGTTGCCTACTTTGTGGAAGAGCTCAAACTTGGAAGGCGGGCTGCCACCATTATGGCTACGGTCGCCATCACAATCGCGGGAATACCCTGTTCGTTATCTATGGGAGTGATGTCAAACGTGCAGTTTATGGGAAAGACGTTCTTTGATTGGCTGGATTTTATCGCCGCAAACATATTGCTTCCCCTGGGCGGTCTCTTAATTGTTGCCTTTGTCGGTTGGTATCTGGGTCGCGAAAAAACGGAAACGGAAGTTACGAATGAAGGTGAATTGAAAGCCGGTTATCTGCCGCTTTTCATGTTTTTGGCCAAGTTTGTAGCACCGGTGGTCATCGCCATCGTATTCTTGCACGGACTCGGGCTATTCTAATTCCAATGATATAGAATCCACCGGACAAGGGACAGTTTAACGGGTACTGATGACGCAATAATAAAGTCAGAAAATAAGGAGAGTTAACAATGAATACCAGGAAAAAGAGCATTATCTCCGCAATGTTATTTCTAACCTGTTTATTTATTGGCGGGACCGCATTTGGACAGGCGATTCAGGTCGTGACCGAAGAATATCCTCCGTATAATTACTCGGATAACGGCAACGTCTTGGGATTCTGTACGGAAATTGTTGAGGAAGTTTTAAAACGGGCCGATTTAGCCTATTCGATTCAATCTCATCCGTGGTCCAAATCTTACGAGATGGCCCAGTCACAGCCCAATGTATTAATCTATTCTATCGGACGAAACGTGGAAAGAGAACCGTTGTTCAAGTGGGTCGATGTTATTGCCCGAACCGAGGTGTATTTCTTTAAGCTGAAAAGTCGCGTCGATATAAAAATCAAAACATTTGATGATATCAAAAAGTACAAAATAGGCGCCGTCCGTGACGATTTTCGGGCGCAATGGCTTATAAAGCAGGGAGTTGCGGACCAATTAAATTTGGTCCCGGATGACAGCCATAATATGCGCAACCTGTTTCATCGTAACATCGACATTTTTCCGATCGGTGAACTGGTTGCATACAATATTGCCCATCGAGAGGGACGTGCGTTCAACGATCTGGAAAAGACGATGTATATAAAGGACATGTCGGCGGACCTCTATATGGCATTTAGTAGTCAAACGCCCGATATCGTGGTGGAAAAATGTAAAAAAGCATTATTTTCAATAAAAAAAGACGGAACATACGAAGAGATTAAATCAAAATACGCTATTTTCTATTTACCCATTTTTCAATTCAGAAGTTATTAGCCCGAACATTGCATGAAGATATTTATCTCAAGCGTGAATCGATGCCGGGTACCGCGGCAGGCACAAAGAGAACAGCGGGGTATAATCATTTATAACATCCCTATCAAAAGAAGGAGCTAACGCTATGATACCTGAAATCAAAAGGATTCTTTATACTACCGATCTTTCTCAGAATTCCGCCTATGCATTTCGTTATGCCATAAACTCTGCCAAAAAACACGATGCCGACATCATTATTTTACACGTTGTTGAGGAAGGGGCGCCTTTCTTTGAGGAGGAGCGCCGGAAAATGATTTCCGAAAGAAAAATATCCGAAGCGATGGATCGTATCAAAAAACGGTTAAAGATTTTCTGTGACAGGGAGCTAAAGGATGATCCTGAATACGCCGATAGAATCCTGTCCATAGAGGTAAGCCAGGGCTACCCACCAGAGGAAATACTCAGGCAGGCGGATGAGTTGAGCTGCGATGTGATCGTCATGGGGACCCATGGAAAGGGCATCATCAGGCATAGCTTTTTGGGAAGTGCCGCCCAAAAGGTTTTACGCCGGGTGAGAAAACCTGTTTTTATTATCCCATTGCCGGAAGAAGAAACTGACATCACATTCCACGATATCTAAAGCGAAGTTAATTCCAATTTTAACCTACCGTTATGAATCCTGGTCCACTCGTTGGGTTTCATTCAGGATTTACGGAACGCGCCTCACTGATTCGACGGCCCGCATCAGGGCCGGCGAATGGGAGGTTCGCGGTAGATTTACTACAGCTTGACTTCGGCTGAGCTCCCTTCGGCTCCGCTCCCTTCGGCAGGCTCAGGACAGGCAGGACAGGCAGGACAACCCCTCGATCCCGCCAGGGCGGGACTCAGGGTAAGCAGGACATAGAGCGCGAAATGCAAAACGATCGTCTGGAAAAGTACATAGAAATTCAATATGCTGCCGGGGCTCTTTCCCCGAATCCCCCTCTCAGGGATTCGGGGAAACATACAGTTCCTTTGCGTCCTCTGAGACTCTGCGGTCATCGTTTCCATATGTCTGCAAACGGATCATATTCAGGACAACCACTATCGCCTGTCTGACCTCTGACATGGACCTGATAGCCAGGGCATGCAACCGACCAGAATCATCGCTCTTGCTTACGGGTGTAGGTAATCTCCACCATCAGCTCTTCTTTGCCGCTCTTATCGGTGCCGTACATTTCAAACAGATGGGTATTGTCATCCACAATTTTTGTCACGGAACGCCAAACCATCGGCCCTCTGACGGGATCGTCACCGAGGCACTCTTGGGTAATGGTCCGGCCATCCGGGTCGGCTGTCCCCTCAAAATAGTAAATGGCGGTGCTCATTGAATCCATCCAGGTCGACACATACTTGTTTTTATGGTTGTCATATCCGGTAACGCCGATGCCGGTGAACGGAGCGCCCATCATGTCGCCGGCGAACTCCTGATGCAGGAAGCGTCCGCCAAGAACCATCTCTTGTTTACATGTACCGGTGGATTCCACGGGCGGCTTTCCCGCTTCCGTGCACGACGTGGTCTTTGTATTCCAGCTCCCCGTCATGCGTTCCAGAAGTTTGTGGGGGGTTCCCGGTGTTCCAAGCGTTTGGTAGAGTTCCATCATCGCCTGCATGTCCATCTTGCCGTCTTGCTTATGTTCATCAGCCATAACAACCTCCGTTAACATTAAATTAGATTTGCGAGACGTTGCTCATTTGATACGTTTCTCATTGAAGAAGACCATGAGAGCTGCCCAATCAAAAGGATTAGGGGATTTATTGGAATGCCTGCATGCTCCGCATTCAACGCCGCCTTGTTGGATTCACGACATTCAACGTGTGCCTTCCATGAGTTCATTCAGTGTATCTAAAATATGTCCCCACCCGGCTTCGTGGTCCTTTCGAGCTTCTTCATCGACAAACTTGAC
Organism: Olavius algarvensis associated proteobacterium Delta 3; assembly: GCA_903231505.1. GTDB lineage: Bacteria > Desulfobacterota > Desulfobacteria > Desulfobacterales > CAFBRK01 > CAFBRK01. The sequence continues at coordinate 7,811 of CAFBRK010000078.1, forward strand.
ATGAGATAGCGCAACATGTGTTCTGTTATCATCTATCTTCGTAAAATTTAAAGTAACGACGCTGCCGTCAACGGATCTATGAGACACCCATGTGAACACCAGTTTTTGGGGACGTTTAATTTCCAAATATTCGCCTGTGTGCGGCAGGTTATCCTCACCGACATGCATAATAATGGTGAACGTGCCGCCTTCCCGCGCATCGTTTTCCACATCGGGTGTGGGCATGTCCGGCATGGGGATCATGAATTTCGCCAATATTGTTGGATTTAACCACGCATCGAACACTTTTTTGATTGGCGCATGGATTATTTTATCTATCTTCAGTGTTATATCCGTCATGTCAATTTCCTCCGTTTTTCAAAATGGTGTCAAGTCTTTCCAAACGTAATTCCCAGATCGATTTGAGTTCCTTGAACCAATCTTCCATCAGGCCGATTTGGTCCAAATTCGCTTCAATCCAATGGGTTCTTCCGATGGTCCTGCGTGTTATCATCCCTGCTTTTTCTAAAACTTTTAAATGTTTGGAAATCGCATTGAATGACATCTCGTATTGGTCAGCCAGGTCTGTGACACGGCTGGGTCCATGCTGGCAGAGCTGCGTTAATAGAGAGCGCCGCGTGGCATCGCTCACAGCCTTGAGAAGCTGTGTCAAAATGTGATCGTCTTTATATTCAACCATATGGTTGAATATATACACCTGGCGTTTCCTGTCAACCAAAAGGTTGCATAATTAATAGAATGATATTTAAATTACATGGAATTGGGACGGTGGGATTACTCTTACCGGCTTGGTTTTTTACAGGAAGCACACCGAAAAAATCAAAACATCACGTGGAGGTGCAAAGATGGAACTGGAAGGAAAAGTCATCCTTATTACCGGGGCCAACAGCGGCATCGGCAAAGCCTCCGCCGAACTGCTGGCCGAAGCCGGGATGAAGTGCCTGCTCACGGCCAGAGACGAAAAAAAGCTTGATCGACTGACCGAACGGCTGCCCGGTGCCAAGGCAGTCGTCGGCGACATGATCGATCCCGCCCTGCCGCAAAGGCTCGTCGACACCGCCCTGGAAAAATTCGGACGGCTCGACGCCGTGTTCAACAATGCCGGGGTCATGAACATCGGCAGCATTGAAGAGGCCGACCTTGAGGCCCTTTGCTCCATGGTCCGGCTCAACTTCGAGGCGGTGGTGCGGATGAGCTACGTGGCGCTGCGACACATGAAGCCGCAGGGAAACGGCTTTCTGATCAACACGTCGAGCCTGGCGGGCCTCAAGACCTTTCCGCACCTGGGCGCCTACAACGGTACCAAGTTCGCCGTAGAGGCGCTGACCGACGCCCTGAGAATGGAACTCGCCGGAAGCGGGGTGAAGGTGGCCGTGGTCGAGCCGGGTCGAACGAACACCCACCTGTTCGACCACTGGACCGAGGATCAGAAGTTCGACCCGGCCCAGGGGATGCTGGAGCCCGAAGACGTCGCCCGCTGCGTGCGCTTCATCCTGGAGCAACCCGAACAGGTCCTGATCCCCCGCCTGTTGGTGGTGCCGGCAAGGCAACCCCGGTAGGGGATAGAGCGGTTGCGTCTTAAATATTGTGTTTTGCATGATCACGCATTAACTGGCCTTCATAAAGTTCTCCGGGTTATTTGCACGCCGCCGGAGGTAACCGAACCAAAGGGGTCCCTCCGGAACATTGCCGCTCGACAAATGAACCACGGCAACACAAAGGACATATGCAAACACCCAATTCAAAGCATATCAAAATAGATGCCGCTGTGGCCGGCCCGCTGCTCATGCTGTCGGCCGCCCTGCTGTTTACACTGCTGAACGTCACCATCAAATCCCTGGGGCCGTCATTCCGTGTCTGGGATATCGGATTCTATCGTTTTTCCGGCGGCCTTGTGATGATCCTCGTCGTGTTCGGGCGCTACGGCAATCCCTTTAAAGGGAACGATGTCCGCCTGCTTTTGATCCGGGGGTGCACCGGATCGGTGGCCTTTATTTGCGTGGTGACCGCTATCCGGATGCTGCCGGTATCGACGGCCATGGTCATTTTCTATTCCTTTCCGGCCTTCGCCGCCATGTTCTCTTTTTTGCTGTACAGGGAGACCCTATCCAAGGTTCACCTGCTCTGCATCGCCGGGGTGATGATCGGCGTGAGTGTCCTGTTCGACTTTCAGCTGGCCGGGGGCTTGCTGGGGCAGGCCATGGCGCTGATCGGCGCGGCGTTTGCCGGGCTGACCGTCACGCTCATCCGCGAGCTGCGGCAAAAAAACGGCCCCGTGGTGATCTACCTGTATTTCTGTACCATGGGGGTCCTTGTCACCCTGCCCAAATTCCTACAACAGCCGACCCTGCCGACCACGCCCTCCGAATATGTCATGGTCCTTGGCATTGTGTTTTTCTCTCTGAGCGCTCAATTGCTGATGAACCAGGGTTTTTTTTATTGCCGGGGCTGGGAGGGCGGCGTGCTCATGTCCAGTGAGGTGATTTTCACCGCCCTTGTGGGGATTCTTTATTTCGAGGATCCGGCCACCTGGCGATTCTGGACAGGCGGCCTGCTGATTCTGATCTGCGTGATTGCCATGAACCGGCTGCAAGCCGGGCATGGGAAAATTGGGGAGAACATGTTCGCGAGTGAACCGACGCATGGATCCAATTCAAATTGATACCGATTAACCGATGAAGCTATCATATGTGAACATTCAAATGGGGGTTGATTGAACTGAAAAGAATATTAATATTAATTGAGAATTATTATTGTTTAGGATGAAGGGGCTTCAGTTGGAAAGCTTTAAAAAAAGATCTGAAATCATCATCCAAAAATTAAGGGATAATGGTCATAAGATAACGCCTCAACGGTTGGCTATCGTAAAAATTCTTGCCAAAAGTGAAGGCCATCCCAGTGTTGAAACTATCCATGTCCAGATAAAAAAAGACTTTCCGACAATGAGTCTTGCCACGGTATACAGAAATATTGTCTTACTTAAATCACTTGGTGAGGTTCTTGAGTTAGGGTTCCCGGATGGTAGCAACCGGTATGATGGAAACAGGCCCGACCCCCATCCACACGTCATCTGTATCAAGTGTAAAAATATCGTCGATCCGGACCTGGATAGCCTGGATGAAATGAAAAAAGAGGTCGCATTTGAGACTGATTTTAAAATTTTGAACCATAGGTTGGACTTTTTCGGTATATGCAGCAATTGTATGGCAGAGAAAGTTTAATGTAGATGTGGCGCTCCAAAAATGGTGCAAGGTTCTTATAAGGATTCTTCATGTCTCCCATTGTCACCAACATCGATCGATAAGTCCGCTATACCTAATCCGAAAGATGGGCACCGAAACACGATATTCACGGCTGCACAGCGCATAAATTAAGTCAACGAAAGGAGGAAGCATTATGAGTGAAGATAGCAAGTGCCCGGTAACGGGCAGGACAGGCAGACCCATTGCCGGCGGCGGCACGTCAAACCGGGACTGGTGGCCGAATCGGTTGACTCTTAACATTCTGCACCAGCATTCTTTAAAGTCCAATCCCATGGGCGAGGCGTTCAACTACGCTGAGGAATTCAAGAAACTCGACCTGGAGACCCTCAAAAAGGACCTTTATGCCCTGATGACCGACTCTCAGGACTGGTGGCCGGCCGATTACGGTCACTACGGGGGGCTCTTCATCCGAATGGCCTGGCACAGCGCCGGTACTTACCGCATGGGCGACGGCCGCGGGGGCGCGGGGTCCGGCAGCCAACGCTTAGCGCCCCTCAACAGCTGGCCCGACAACGTGAACCTCGACAAGGCGCGCCGTCTGCTCTGGCCGATCAAGCAGAAATACGGCAGGAAAATCTCCTGGGCCGACCTGATGATCCTAGCCGGCAACTGCGCGCTCGAGTCGATGGGCTTCAAGACCTTCGGCTTCGGCGGCGGGCGCGAGGACATTTGGGAGCCGGAAGAGGACATTTATTGGGGCTCCGAGGACGAGTGGCTGGGCGACAAGCGCTACTCCGGTGATCGGGACCTCGAGAATCCCCTCGCCGCCGTTCAGATGGGCCTGATTTACGTGAACCCGGAAGGGCCGAACGGCAACCCGGACCCGGTCGCCTCCGGCCGTGACGTTCGAGAGACGTTCGCGCGCATGGCGATGAACGACGAGGAGACCGTCGCGCTGGTCGCCGGCGGGCACACCTTCGGCAAATGCCACGGCGCCGGCGATGCGGCGCTTGTCGGTCCCGAGCCCGAGGGTGCCCCCATCGAAGAGCAGGGCCTCGGCTGGAAGAGCAGCTTCGGCAGCGGCAAAGGCGTCGATACGATCAGCAGCGGCATCGAGGGCGCCTGGAAGCCGAACCCGACCAAATGGGACTTGGGCTATCTGAGGGTGCTGTTCAAATACGAGTGGGAACTGGTCAAGAGCCCGGCCGGCGCCAATCAATGGCTGGCCAAGGACGTGGACGAAAGGGACATGATAGTTGACGCCCACGACCCGTCAAAGAAGCATCGGCCCATGATGACCACGGCGGACCTCTCGCTGCGCTTCGATCCAATCTACGAGCCCATCGCGCGGAACTACCTGAAGAACCCCGACAAGTTCGCGGATGCCTTCGCCAGGGCGTGGTTCAAGCTGACCCACCGCGACATGGGTCCCCGCTCGCGCTATCTCGGCCCGGAGGTCCCGGCAGAGGAACTGATCTGGCAAGACCCGGTACCCGCCGTCGATCATGAGTTGATCGACGCGCAGGACATCGCAGACCTTAAGGGCAAAATTCTTGCCTCGGGACTACCGATCTCCCAACTGGTCTCGACCGCCTGGGCGTCGGCGTCCACGTTCCGTGGCTCCGATAAGCGCGGCGGGGCCAACGGGGCACGCATCCGTCTTACGCCGCAAAAAGATTGGGAAGTCAGCCAACCGGCACAACTGGCGGAGGTGCTGCAGACCCTGGAGGGCATCCAAAAGGCGTTCAACGCCGCCCAGTCCGGCGGCAAGAGGGTTTCGCTGGCCGATCTGATTGTTCTGGGCGGCTGTGCGGGTGTCGAGCAAGCGGCCAAGAACGCCGGTCACGATGTGACCGTTCCCTTCACACCGGGACGCACGGATGCGTCACAGGAGCAAACCGACGAGGTCGCATACGCCGTACTCGAACCGGCTGCTGACGGCTTCTGTAACTACCTCAAAACCAAATACGCCGTATCGACAGAGGAGATGCTGGTGGATCGTGCGCAACTGCTGACGCTGACCGCTCCTGAGATGACGGTGCTCATAGGTGGCATGCGGGTCTTGAATGCCAACTTCGGACAGTCCCAACACGGCGTGTTCACCCAGCGGCCGGAGACACTCACCAATGACTTCTTCGTGAATCTGCTCGACATGAGCACAACGTGGAAGGCAACCTCGGAAGACGAAGACGTGTTCGAGGGTCGTGATCGCGCAACGGACGAACTCAAATGGACCGGTACCCGTGTCGACCTCATCTTCGGTTCGGACTCCCAACTCCGGGCCTTGGCGGAAGTCTACGCATGTGAGGACTCCCAGGGGAAGTTCCTGAACGACTTTGTAGCGGCGTGGAACAAGGTCATGAACCTTGACCGCTTCGACCTTGTCTGATCGTTGCATAAACGCAATCGAGGGCTTCTGAAGCTTATCTTGAACTGCACATCCGATGATCAGGAAGCGATAACTGCCACGAATCAACGGATGCTTTGAACGCTCACGGAGGCTGTCAGCAACATACGAGGGCGGCGTTTCAATACAACCTGAAACGCCGCCCTCTCCTCAGGCCCGTGCAGTCTGACGGCCGGATTTACGGAACGCTCTTCACATTTTCAGATTTACCCTGCTGCCGCTTTAAGTTCCAGCGCAAGACTGGAGCGTCCCGCTTCGATGACGAAATCCACTTCGTGGCGTCCTTGGACCGTCCAAACATACAGAACGGAACATATTTATGGTAACGGCTATAAAAGAGCGCCGTATAGTGTCTTTTTGCATTGAGGATGAGAGCTCCAACCCCGTCAGGTCGTTGGAGCTGATTTTTTAAACCGTAACTGGCACCCCGAGACATCCGCAGCCGACAATCGAAACCGCACAGCAGACCGCGCTTGACACCATTGGGCCCTGTGTTAAATTTGATACTTCGATTCGGGAACAACCTCGGCGATATTGTCGATGCCTCAGCAACAATCGCTTGTAATCAGGAGCTTTAGTTGAAAGAAGCCTACCACAAACGGTACACAGGCCACCTGAGCCGTGAATTCGAAATGCTGGTGTTCGGCCACGCCGGCACCCCCGTTATCCTGTTTCCCACCTCGCAGGGCAAATACTACCAGAACAAGGACTTCAAATTGATCGAATCGGTGGCCGGTCTGCTGGACAGCGGACGGATCAAAATCTATTGTCCCAACAGCGCTGATGCCGACAGTTGGTACAACCGTTCCATTCATCCCGCCGATCGGGTCAAAACCCACATGGGCTATGAAAACGTCATCCTGCACGACGTCATTGCCCAGGCCTGCGAGGAGACCGGCCACGATCGGGTGGCTACGGCCGGATGCAGTTTCGGCGGCTATCATGCCGTGAACCTGGCGCTGCGCCACCCGGACCGCGTGGGGTACACCTTTTCCATGGGCGCGGCATTCGATATCAAGCCGTTCCTGGACGGCTACTACGACGAAAACTGCTACTACAACAATCCGCCCGATTACATGCCCAACCTGGGCGACCCCTGGTACCTGGACCGCATCCGGCAGATGGGGATCGTGCTGGGCACCGGCGAGTGGGATTTCTGCCGCGACGAAAACGTTCGGTTGTCCAACATTCTGAAATCGAAAGGCATCGATCATTGGCTCGATGTGCGCAGCGGTGTCGGCCACGACTGGCCGTGGTGGCGGGAAATGTTCCCGGAATACCTGAATAGAATCATCTAGGAGAAATCGCACACATGAAAAAAATCGGAATCCTCTTCGGCCAGGAAAACACCTATCCGCAGGCGTTCGTGGAGAGGGTCAACGCCAAGCGACCAAAAGGCATCACGGCGGAGTTCGTGCGGATCGACAAGGTGCTTCAGGCCCGAGGCGGTGAATACGCGGTGATCGTCGACCGGATCTCCCAGGACGTGCCCTTCTACCGGGCCTACCTGAAAAACGCGGCATTTGGGGGCACCGCCGTGATCAACAACCCGTTCTGGTGGTCCGCGGACGACAAATTTTTCAACAACGCCCTGGCGGAAACCATCGGCGTGGCCGTCCCGCGATCGGTGCTGTTGCCCTCCAACCAGCACCCGCCCGACACCGATTCCAATTCCATGCGCAACATGGCTTATCCACTGGACTGGGAGGCGATTTTCGACTATGTGGGGTTTCCGGCCTACCTGAAGCCGTTTGCCGGCGGCGGCTGGAAAAACGTCTTCCGGGTGGCCGATCCCGAAGATTTTTACCGGGTTTACAACCAAACCGGAGACCTGGTGATGATGCTGCAGGAAGAAATCGTTTTCAGCGACTATTTCCGTTGCTACTGCGTCGATCGGCGGGATGTGCACATCATGCCCTACGAGCCGCGCAACCCCTCCCACCTGCGCTATGTGGCCACCCCGTCGCCCGAATCGGCCGATCTGATGGAGGCGATGGAGGCTGCGGTGCTGAAACTGAACCTGGCCCTGGGATATGATTTCAACACCGTCGAGCTGGCGATCCGCGACGGTGTCCCTTACGCCATCGATTTCTGCAATCCCGCTCCGGATGCGGACTACCACTCGGTTCAGGCGGACAATTTCGAGTGGGTGGTGGAGGCCACCGCCAACATGACCATCCGGAGGGCCAAGGCACACCGGGAGGGCGTCAACAACCTCACCTGGGGCGAATTCGTCACATCTTTCGCAAAAGAGGCTTTTCCGATATAATGAGCCGAAGCTTGAATCGGAATGGCAAAAAGGAGCTCTATGATTCCCGGACCGCTGGACATCGAATTCGACCCGCAGCTGAGCACGGGCGCCCGAAACGCCGTGAACGTGTGCCTGCGGCTGCAGCCCGACGAACGGCTGACCCTGATTACCGATACCGCCACACTGGACATTGCCGCCGCGCTGGTGCGTGAAATCGAGAAGGTGGGTTCGCCCCACAGCGTTTACGTGCTTGAAGAACATGCGCCCCGGCCCCTGGCGCACATGCCCCCCGTTATCCTCGACGACCTGGAAACGACCCAGGTGAGCATCCTGGCGGCGGTGACCCAGACCGGCGAGCTGCCCACCCGCCGGGAGATGATCAACGTGGTCAACCGACGCAAAATCCGCCATGGGCATATGGTCAACATCAACCGGCAGATCATGCTCGAAGGCATGGGCGCGGATTTCATCAAGGTGGACGAGCTCAGCTCGAAGCTTGTGGCGAAGGCACGCCGGTCGCGCTTTGTCCGGGCCAAATCCAGGGGCGGCACCGACATCGAAGCCGAGCTGTCCCCGTCGCTGAAATGGCTCAAGACCAGCGGCATCATTTCCCCGGACAAATGGGGCAACCTGCCCGGGGGGGAGATATTCACCTCTCCGCACAAGGTCAACGGCGTTTTCGTGGTGGACGGGGTGGTAGGCGACTATCTGTGTGCGAAGTACGGCGACCTGGGCGAAACGCCCCTGACCATCGACATCGTCGACTCACGCATCAAGCACCTGGATTGCGAAGACAAGGCCCTGCTGGACGAATTTGCCCGCTACACCGCCACCGATGAAAACAGCGATCGGGTGGGTGAGTTCGCCATCGGCACAAACATCGCCGTAAAAAACATCATCGGCCACATCCTTCAGGACGAGAAACTGCCCGGCATTCATCTGGCCTTTGGACACCCGTACCCCGAACACACCCATCAGACCTGGGATTCGAATACCCACATCGACTGCGTGGGTCGGGATTTCAACGGGCTGTTGCCCAAATAGCCATTGAATCGCATGGTTTTAGTTGCTAGGTGTTCATAAACCACTCGAGCACTGAGGTAACCGATTATGATGGGGC
>CAFBRK010000079.1 GCA_903231505.1 Olavius algarvensis associated proteobacterium Delta 3
TACCGCAGGTTTTCATCGAGGCCATGTATTCGAACTGTTGGCGCTTTTTGTTAAAGTTTCTGCGCTTGAGTTCTTCTCCCTCCGGGCAGATAAAAGAATCGCTTTGTCTACGGTAGATA
>CAFBRK010000080.1 GCA_903231505.1 Olavius algarvensis associated proteobacterium Delta 3
TACCGGCCCGCCCTCTAGTCATTGGTGCCAAAACGATTCGGTTTTTGAGCTCTAAGTCTCCCATTTGCAGTGGTTGAAACAGTTTGGATGTTGTCATACCAACCTCCTTTGACGGTTTAGATAGATTCAAGATAATTTAGCCTAAGACGATAATCAGCATTTGACTATTGTCTGTAGCTAAACAAAAATCTCATACGGTACGGATTCACAACCGACTTAAGTGAAGCCAGCGGTGCTTGCCGATAGCGATTTTATGTGAGGTTTGGTTGCACAGAGAAAAGGTTCGATGAAGGGGTCAAACCTTGCCGGGCTGTTGCCCAAATAGCCATTGAATCGCATGGTTTTAGTTGCTAGGTGTTCATAAACCACTCGAGCACTGAGGTAACCGA
>CAFBRK010000081.1 GCA_903231505.1 Olavius algarvensis associated proteobacterium Delta 3
ATCCGTACTCGAATCTGACATTGGCTGTGGGCATGACCTAACCCAAAATTCTTTCTTGACTTTCAACGGATTAACTTTGCGGTGATACGTTGATCGTAAAATGAATCGGAACGGAATTCTGACAATCGCTATAG
>CAFBRK010000082.1 GCA_903231505.1 Olavius algarvensis associated proteobacterium Delta 3
ATTTTTTTTTGGAGTGCGCATTTATGTATCAATTCTCAGAAGGGGATAGTATTTCATTACCAAACACCAAACACCAAACACCAAACACCAAACACCAAACACCAAATACAATGTTCCTTACAGCAACGCCTCAAGCCTTTCTTTCAACCGGGTATACCGGTGCC